>NZ_JBVJFK010000032.1:0-1540 GCF_055587885.1 Streptomyces sp. NPDC046349 | reverse complement strand
GGGGGTGTCTCTATGTCCTCCGTCAAGGACGTGGTGCCGGGTATGGGGTTGTTTGGGGTGGTCATGCTGCCAGGGTGACGGTGGGGGTTCGGGACTCGTAAAAGGTGCCGTCTCGGAGCATGGCGAACAGGACGCTGATGCGTTGGCGGGCGAGCCGGAGGAGGGCTTGGGTGTGGGTTTTGCCGCGTGCGCGTTGCCGGTCGTAGTAGGTGCGTGAAGCCGGGTCGGCGTTCATGCAGGCGAAAGCGGAGAGGAACATCGCCCGTTTGAGCTGCCGGTTTCCGCCGCGGGGTGCGTGTTCGCCATGGATCGAGGTCCCTGAGGATCTCGTGGTGGGGGCGAGGCCGGCGTAGGAGGCGAGGTGGCTGGCACTGGGGAATCCGGTGCCGTCGCCGACGGTGACCAGCAGGACGGCGGCGGTCCTGACTCCGACTCCGGGCATCGAAGTCAGGACCGGGTGAAGAGGGTGGGCCTCCAGAAGGGTGCTGATCTGCGCTTCCAGTGCCCGGCGCTGTTCGTGAACCGCCGCGAGCGAGGCGGCCAGGGACGGGATCACGATGTCGAGGGTGCCGGTGCCGGGAACCACGACGGTCTGTTCGTTGAGGGCGTCGAAGACGTCGTCGATCAGACGGGCGGCCATGCGCGGGGCCTTGGGTCGGATGAGTTCGACGAGCCTGCGTCGGCCGGCCTTGCGCAGGGCGGCCGGGGATCCGTAGCGCTCGAGGAGCCAGGTGACGGCGGGGTGGTCGAGCCGGGGCCCGAGCACGCGCTCGAGGCTGGGGTGGAACTGGGTGAGCAGGCCGCGTATCCGGTTGCTGGTGCGGGTGGCTTCGGCCGCGAGGTCCTGGTCGAAGCCGGTCAGCACCGTGAGCTCGGCGGTGATCTCGTCGGTCAGTTCCAGGGAACGCAGGGTGTGAGGCATCGTCCGGGCGGCGTCCGCGATGACTGCCGCGTCCTTCGCGTCGGTCTTCGCCTCGCCCGGGTAGAGGTCGGCGATCCGCCGCATCGCGAGTCCGGGCAGGTAGGCGACCTTGCAGCCGGCGTCGCGGGCGACGGTCAGGGGCAGGGCGCCGATGGAGGCGGGCTGGTCCACGATGACCAGGACGGTGCCGAACTTGGTCTTGAGCTTGTCGAAGACGGCCCGCAGCTTCGGTTCGCTGTTGGGCATCGGCTTGTCGAAGACCTTCTTCCCGGCCGGGGTGAGCCCGTGGCCGTGGTGGGCGGTCTTGCCCACGTCCACTCCGAGGAAAACGCCTATGCCTTCGGTGTCTAACATCGCACCCTTCCGCAGGTGTTGACCGTACCGGCCTCGGCGGGGAACCGTGCTCGCGCATCCACGTTATGCAGACCTACCGCCCGCGAACTGTCCGGCATTGCGCCGGACCGGGCGGTGGCCGGGTCTCTCATCAGCGTCTCCGACGGCACCCCTCGGGCCCGGCGACACCACCCCCCAGGTCATCCGTTCGACAGAGGGGACACAGTCATACCGGGCCCGGAGGCCAGCGGTCCCATTGCAGGACCGCGAAAAACATAACGGGGG
>NZ_JBVJFK010000031.1:0-3841 GCF_055587885.1 Streptomyces sp. NPDC046349 | reverse complement strand
GACTCTATCAGACTCTTTCGTGTCCGACTTCCTCGGTGCTTTCCAGGTTTTCGCTTTCGCGTTTCCCTTTCCGGCGGTTCCGACTCTATCAGAAGTTTTCCACCGGATTTCCCCGGCTTCGATTCCCGAATGAAGAGTCGACTGTCCCCACATGAAAGCGATCCTTGTGGGGGCTGCTGCCGAACGTTTCCGCTCCAGGCAACTGCTCAACTCTACAACCGTGTCCGGTAGGAGTCAAAACGCCGCCTGCAGCCCCACCCCGCGGCCTCGTCCCCACCCCCGCCGCAGCACCGAGACGCGCTCGCCCGGCCTCGCGCCAAGCACGCATGGATCGGCGCCGGCAGGCTGCGGGGCGGCCGGGGCGTTCTCGTCGGCGACGACGGACCGGTCCGCTGGGACGCGGTCGGCATGCGGTGCGTCGCGGACCGCTTCCGTGCGGCCTACCCCCTTGAGATCGGCTACAGCCCACGGATCACCTTCTGGCGCCTTGACCCGTCGGCCGCGGGAGCTGGTGGGCAGAGGGAGATGATGTGCGCGTGAGCAGCGTCGTCAAGGCCGGGTCGCGTGACATGGCTGCGTGGTGGGTGCGGCTCCGTGCGGACGGGGGCGGGGGCCTTGGCGCAGAGATCACTGCTGCGATCTTGAGTGATCTGGCGACTCGCGCCGTCAGCGCCGACACCAGAAGCCACGGCGTCTGCTGCTGGGTCGCGTAGGACCCGCTCCCGGATCACCACCGCCAGGCACCATCCAGCGCTGTGACCGCAGAGGTGCACGGGCGGCTCGTCGTCCTGGTGGGAGCACAACCGCTCATCGTCCGGAGGCTGACGGAGCAGGAGAGGCAGCAGCTCCAAGCAGATCGTTCGGCGGCGCCCTACCTGTTCGGTGTGGTTTCGGCGGACGATGCTGCTGCCGGCCTCGGCCGGCGCCAGCACCGATCCGGTGATCGCGCGTTTGGTCCAGGTGGTCGAGGACACCGTCCGTGAAGTGTTCAACCCATCAGGACCTGTCCGGCGGATCATGGTTGTTGGGGGCTGTGGTCGAGCGGGAATCGCTTCTGGTCGGCGGCAGTGCGCGGAACTCGTCGAAGCCGGTGAGCCTCGCATCGTCGCCCAATGACGGGCGCGTCGTCTTCGCGATGTCACCTCGCCTGTCTGCTGCACTCGCGCACGCGGGGCACCCGGGTCGAATGACGTGGCTGCCGCGTGGGCTCGGGTGCGTGCCGAGGACGGCGAGGCCCTCGACAGGGAGATCGCGGAGGCGATCGCCCGGGACTGCTTCAGGGGTTGATCGCCCGTGCGACCGTGCTGCGCTTCTTGTAGCGGTCCTCATCGAAGCGGGGCGGCCATCCACCGCGTGAGCCCTTGCGTATGGGGGCTGCCTGGCTGTCGGTCTTTCCGGGAGGGCGTGGCGGATGCCCGGTCGCCGCAGGTAGTCGCGGATGGGGCCGTAAGCCTTGTCGACCGCGAGGCTGCCGGGCTTCTGGCGTGGCCGGCCCCGGGGCCAGGTCCGGCAACACGGATCGTGCCAAGACCGGCTTGACGCGGGTGGAGCTCGCTGGGGAACCCGCCGCGCGAGCGCTCCATGCCCTCGCTTCCCACATCACCCTCCATTAGGCGGGGGCGACGAGACTCTGCCACGGCGTCCCGTCCTGGTGTCCCGCCCCTGCGGTCCCGTTTGATCCGGTTCCGGAAGCGGATCGGTACGGGCAAGGCGCGTGCTGATGCACGCGGATGATGGTGGAGGTGACCGAGATGGCCCAGTCGATCTCGCCGGCGACGCTGGCTGCGGCCTCTTGACCTGCTGGAGCAAGCGTTCCCAGGTGCCGTCGGCCGATCCAAGACAGGGGGCGTGCTCGCAGACGTCTTCCACCCCCCGAACCATTCGAGCAGATCACACCACTGCACCCGGTCCGCACCCGGTGAAACCCGTCGATCACCAGGCGGTGATCCAGCCACCTGCCAAAACGCCTGTTGCTGGCCGGTAGGAGCCGCAGCCCTTCCTAATCCAGGCGGCCGTCTCAGGTGTCCGGCACTGTCGCGCTGGTCCGTGACGGCCGGGAGTGGAGGACCCACGGCAGGGCGGCCGTGGACTCATCGACGACCTGGGCTGCCTTCCGCACGATTCGCGCCGCCCTGACGGCGCTGGTCCACCTGGGCCGAGAGGATGTGGACCGCGAAGAAGATGCATCTGTGCTTCACCCCCCATCTACGCGCCCTGGGCCAATCGCATCGAGGCCCACTGTGGCAGTTCACCCCTGACGACTCCCGACACCCGAACCAGCCCCCTGTACTCGCGAAACCAGAAGGCCCGCCGCCCCGCCGCCCAGACAGCCCACCGACGCGAACGCAGACCGACCACCAGCCCAGGGCGCCATACGGCCCCCAGCAGCAGCCGCTTCTGATCATGGCGATCCGGAGCAGCATCTTCTTGCGGTGCCCTCGCCCCGCCAGCCGGGGTGCGCGCATCCCTCCGCAAGGGCGGACATCCTCGCCGGGTAGGCGCCGCGGAAGACGACTTCGACGGTGTCCAGGCCGCCGCTACGGCCTACGTCCTCGCTCCGGAGAGAGCGGCAGCCCGCGCGGAGGGCCGGCGGGCTTGGCCACGTCCGGCTCGCCCTGGTCGCTGCCGCCGACGGCACTCCGGCGGCTCCGTTCACTGCCGTGCGAGTGCTGCCGTCACCCGACGAGTCCTGATGGGCCGCCGCGACGGCCCGGCGACGGTCGTCGCGGGACGTCTGTGCAGGGCCTCCGCACTCCAGCTCCCGTTCGCTGTGATCGCGGGGCGAGCGGGGGCCGGACGGCAGTGCGCCCGGCCCTCGAGGATCTGCGGCGATCGGGGGATCGGGGGGATCAGCGGCGCACTACAGGGGCACGGTGTCCCCCTCCGTGCCCGAAGCAGTCGCCGCCCTCGCCGCATCCGAAGCCATGGGGCTCGCTCGGGGCGGTTTCGCCGAAGACGTGGACATCGCTGCGGGGAGTTGGATGCCTGCGCGTTCGTTCCCGTCCTCTGCGAGAGGCCTCTCGAGGTGAGGTGGTCCGCTGAAGGTCAGAGGTTGACGCGCTTGAGGTAGACCCGGCTGCGGTGCGGGATGGTCTGGTACCAGACCATGAGGCGTTCGTCCTCGTACGTACGCAGCCGCATCGGATGGGGGTCCTCGTAGAGACTGCCGTCCTTGGGGTCGATGGCCATCGCGGCGAGGTCGACCAGGCCGTCCATGACCGCTCCGACCAGTTCCTGCTGTGCCGCGGGCATGTCGCCGAGGACCCACACGCGGCCGGGGTCGCACTCCCACGCCCAGCCGCTGTCGTTCTCGACGCCTTCGCCGCGCGGGGTCACTGACCGATCTCGCGCTGGGCCTCGGCGAGGATGCGGCTGCTGGTCTCCATGGCGGCGCGGAACTGTTCCTCTGTGGCGTCGGGGTCACCCGCGACGCGTTCTGCCTCGTGCAGCGCGGCCACGCGTGCGGGCCAGCGGTGGATGGCCACGTGCGTTGCCCACTTGATCAGGAAGAACCGCAGCGGGTTGATGGCGCCCGTCTCCGCGGCACGGTCGAAGGCCTCGTTGCATTCCTTGTCGAGCACGGCCAGGTTGGCCATGTCGATCCGGCGCACGGCGTCCCGCAGGGCTTCCCGTGTCATCGCCGGCTGAGGGATGAGAGGCCCGCCGTCTTCCACCTGCTGTGCTGTCATCGTGTCCTCCAGGGGAACGCTGGCCAGGATACCGAGCGGAGCCCCGGCACCAGCCCCTGAACGCAGAAAAGCCCCGCACCAGAAGGTGCGGGGCTTTCCCACAATGATTGTTCGGCGGCGTCCTACTCTCCCACAGGGTCCCCCCTGCAGTA
>NZ_JBVJFK010000030.1:0-2505 GCF_055587885.1 Streptomyces sp. NPDC046349 | reverse complement strand
TCTCGTGACTGCGTGCCTTTTGAAGAATGAGCCTGCGAGTTAGCGGTGTGTAGCGAGGTTAACCCGTGTGGGGAAGCCGTAGCGAAAGCGAGTCCGAATAGGGCGATTGAGTTGCACGCTCTAGACCCGAAGCGGAGTGATCTAGCCATGGGCAGGTTGAAGCGGAGGTAAGACTTCGTGGAGGACCGAACCCACCAGGGTTGAAAACCTGGGGGATGACCTGTGGTTAGGGGTGAAAGGCCAATCAAACTCCGTGATAGCTGGTTCTCCCCGAAATGCATTTAGGTGCAGCGTCGTGTGTTTCTTGCCGGAGGTAGAGCACTGGATAGGCGATGGGCCCTACCGGGTTACTGACCTTAGCCAAACTCCGAATGCCGGTAAGTGAGAGCACGGCAGTGAGACTGTGGGGGATAAGCTCCATGGTCGAGAGGGAAACAGCCCAGAGCATCGACTAAGGCCCCTAAGCGTACGCTAAGTGGGAAAGGATGTGGAGTCGCAGAGACAACCAGGAGGTTGGCTTAGAAGCAGCCACCCTTGAAAGAGTGCGTAATAGCTCACTGGTCAAGTGATTCCGCGCCGACAATGTAGCGGGGCTCAAGCGTACCGCCGAAGTCGTGTCATTGCAGCTATAGGGCCAACGCCCGCTGTGATGGGTAGGGGAGCGTCGTGTGCCGGGTGAAGCAGCAGCGGAAGCTAGTTGTGGACGGTTCACGAGTGAGAATGCAGGCATGAGTAGCGATACACACGTGAGAAACGTGTGCGCCGATTGACTAAGGGTTCCTGGGTCAAGCTGATCTGCCCAGGGTAAGTCGGGACCTAAGGCGAGGCCGACAGGCGTAGTCGATGGACAACCGGTTGATATTCCGGTACCCGCTTTGAAACGCCCAATATCGAATCAGGCGATGCTAAGTCCGTGAAGCCGTTCCGGACCCTTCGGGGAAAGGAAAGTGGTGGAGCCGACGAACCAGACTTGTAGTAGGTAAGCGATGGGGTGACGCAGGAAGGTAGTCCAGCCCGGGCGGTGGTTGTCCCGGGGTAAGGGTGTAGGCCGAGGGGTAGGTAAATCCGTCCCTCATACAAGGCTGAGACCTGATGCCGAGCCGATTGTGGTGAAGTGGATGATCCTATGCTGTCGAGAAAAGCCTCTAGCGAGTTTCATGGCGGCCCGTACCCTAAACCGACTCAGGTGGTCAGGTAGAGAATACCGAGGCGT
Source organism: Streptomyces sp. NPDC046349 (assembly GCF_055587885.1). Lineage (NCBI taxonomy): Bacteria > Bacillati > Actinomycetota > Actinomycetes > Kitasatosporales > Streptomycetaceae > Streptomyces > Streptomyces sp. NPDC046349. The sequence goes on along the minus strand of NZ_JBVJFK010000030.1, from coordinate 1,292 downwards.
TCGGGTGAACTATGGTTAAGGAACTCGGCAAAATGCCCCCGTAACTTCGGGAGAAGGGGGGCCATCACTGGTGATCGGACTTGCTCCGTGAGCTGGGGGTGGCCGCAGAGACCAGCGAGAAGCGACTGTTTACTAAAAACACAGGTCCGTGCGAAGCCGTAAGGCGATGTATACGGACTGACGCCTGCCCGGTGCTGGAACGTTAAGGGGACCGGTTAGTGACCTTTCGGGGTTGCGAAGCTGAGAACTTAAGCGCCAGTAAACGGCGGTGGTAACTATAACCATCCTAAGGTAGCGAAATTCCTTGTCGGGTAAGTTCCGACCTGCACGAATGGCGTAACGACTTCTCGACTGTCTCAACCATAGGCCCGGTGAAATTGCACTACGAGTAAAGATGCTCGTTTCGCGCAGCAGGACGGAAAGACCCCGGGACCTTTACTACAGTTTGATATTGGTGTTCGGTTCGGCTTGTGTAGGATAGGTGGGAGACTTTGAAGCATCAACGCCAGTTGGTGTGGAGTCGCCGTTGAAATACCACTCTGGTCGTGCTGGATGTCTAACCTCGGTCCGTGATCCGGATCAGGGACAGTGTCTGATGGGTAGTTTAACTGGGGCGGTTGCCTCCCAAAGGGTAACGGAGGCGCCCAAAGGTTCCCTCAGCCTGGTTGGCAATCAGGTGTTGAGTGTAAGTGCACAAGGGAGCTTGACTGTGAGACCGACGGGTCGAGCAGGGACGAAAGTCGGGACTAGTGATCCGGCGGTGGCTTGTGGAAGCGCCGTCGCTCAACGGATAAAAGGTACCCCGGGGATAACAGGCTGATCTTCCCCAAGAGTCCATATCGACGGGATGGTTTGGCACCTCGATGTCGGCTCGTCGCATCCTGGGGCTGGAGTCGGTCCCAAGGGTTGGGCTGTTCGCCCATTAAAGCGGTACGCGAGCTGGGTTTAGAACGTCGTGAGACAGTTCGGTCCCTATCCGCTGTGCGCGTAGGAATATTGAGAAGGGCTGTCCCTAGTACGAGAGGACCGGGACGGACGAACCTCTGGTGTGCCAGTTGTCCTGCCAAGGGCATGGCTGGTTGGCTACGTTCGGGAGGGATAACCGCTGAAAGCATCTAAGCGGGAAGCCTGCTTCAAGATGAGTATTCCCACCTCCTTGAGAGGGTAAGGCTCCCAGTAGACGACTGGGTTGATAGGCCAGATGTGGAAGCCCGGTAACGGGTGAAGCTGACTGGTACTAATAGGCCGAGGGCTTGTCCTCAGTTGCTCGCGTCCACTGTGTTAGTTCTGAA
>NZ_JBVJFK010000029.1:0-4604 GCF_055587885.1 Streptomyces sp. NPDC046349 | reverse complement strand
GAAGCCACACGCTCCCGACCCAAGGGCTTCACCGACGAAGACCTCGCCAACATCGACGCCTACTTCCGCCACGGCGACCCCGGCAACGGACTGAATCCCGAGCTGAGAGCGCGAGTCGCGGAGATCGCGGCCGACGTCGCGGCGCAGGTGAAGAAGATCGACGACCTCACGAAGGAGATCGCGGTCGCCGACAGGGGCATCCTCAAGGCGCGCGGCATCACCGACGGCACTCCGGGAACCTCGCAGAGCACGCCACCGGTCGCCACGACCTCGTCGTCGACAACGACCACGACAACGACGAACGCGAACGCGAGAATCGTGGCGCAGCACGAGCGCAAGAAGGCGGCGTTCCAGCAACAGCTCACCCAGAGCCAGGACAGACTGCTGCGACGTCAAGCCGAGTTCGCCGGCCTCTTCTCGTCCGAGGCGGGCCACGACCGCCTGTCCGTCCTGCGCGCCCGCAACGTCCACGCCCAGTCCGCGACCCACCTCCTCAACGAACCGCAGCAGGAGTCGACCCCGGCGGACACCGCCGAAACCGCCGAAACCGCCGAGTCCCGTCTCGCCCCGGACAACGCCCCCGACTGGACGAGCAACCAGGCGCCGGGGGACCGGCCGCAGCGCGGCGGGTCCCGGGGCTCCGGTTCCCACCGCGGCCAGGACACCGGCCGGGGCGGGAGTGCGAACGGCCGAGGACGAGGCGGGAGCCACCGCGGCGGCACTCCGCACCCGGTCACCAGCAGCAGCGGCAACGGCAGCAGCGCAAGCACGCCCGTTCGTGGCGGCCGGCCCCCACGCGGCGGCCACGGGGGCACGAACGGCACGAACCCCGCCCGGGGCGGCTCCACGACCGCGTCCCGCGGCAGCGGCACGCCCTCGGTCCGTGGCGGCCGCGCGCCCCGCCCGGCCGCGCCCGCCACGGTTCCGGCCCCCGCGGTGACCTCGATCGCGTACGGCAATCCCCTCTTCACCGCTCTCATCGGCGGGCAGGGCCAAGGCCAGGGCCGGGGCACCCTGTCGGCCTCGGAGTACCACGCCCGCGTTCTCCGGAGCGTCTCGGGGGCACACCCGACGTCGTACGTCGTCAACGCGGTCGTCGACCACGAGACGGTGGCGAAGCCGGGCAGGCTCCAGCAGTTCGTCGACTCCGTCCTCGAAGGCCTGTCCCCGGAGATGAGCGGGCGGGTCGCGATCGTCGTCGGCGTCAACGGTGCGGTGAGCGAGGGCGATGCCGCCGCCGCCCAGTCGATCCGAGACGCGATCACCACGGGTACGAACGGCGTCGACTGCCCGGTGCCGCTCGCCGTCGTCGCCACGCCGCTCGCACCCTGGTCGTCGAGCTTCCCCTACGGCACCGCCCGGAACGTCACGCTGACGAGTACGGCCACGCGAGAGGCGCTGCACGGACTCCTCGCCCGCGACACCCACCCGTACGTGTCGTTCATGGACTTCGACGCCTATCCGCACACCACCGACTCCGGGCGTCACGTCTTCGACCACTTCGAGGCGCGGCTCGGCTTCGGGCGGGCGGTGACGGGCTCCGAGTCCCAGGGCCTCCTGCCGCCCCTGCGGCCCCTGCTCATGTCCGGCGGCTACCGGATTCCGCCCGCCGGCGACGCCGACGGGCGCACCCGGCTGGCCAACGAGACGCGCGACCGGTGGAACAATCCGAAGGAGGTCGGTCAGCTGGGGGCGGCCCCCACCGACGTCGACGCGAGGATCGAGGACTTCGACCGGGCGATCCGGCACGACATGCGGGCGCGGAACAGGATGGCCGCCCTGGCACCGTTCATGCCCTACTCCCCCGAGCCGAACCTCTTCGTCGACGGGCCGGCGACCCTGGTCAGGGGCGAGGCAGGCGAGTTCGACGACATCCGGTTCAGTCCTGGAGCGGCGGAGTTCAACGGGCTGGCGAACAGCCTGATGCGCCTGGCGGCCTGGGAGATCCGGGCGAACGACACGTCCGCCGGACCGGACGTCTCCCTCCCCGCCCCGGCCGGCCCGAACACCGCCGGCCCGAACACGGCCGCCCAGCAGACCACCGACGCCCCCCGCCCCACCCCTCCGCCGGCGAGCCGCCTGCAGATCGCCGCCGAGAGCCTGCGCCCCTCGGTGCGGGGCACGGCGTTCGTCATCGACGTCAACGACGCCGCCACGCAGACCGACCTGTCCCGCCTCTACTTCAGCATGCTCAAGTCCCGTCGCCAGACGGCGCTCAAGGAGGGTTTCCCCTCCGATGCGGCGGTGCCCCGGCACACGCTCAGAGTCCAGCAGAGCCACCTCAACCCCACCCCGTACACGAGGCTCTTCCACGAGTCGGCTCCCGCCACCAAGAATGCGAAGTACGGCCGGCTCTCCGCTCTGCGCGACTCCGGGGAGCTTCTCCGCACGGACTCGCTCAACACCGTCACGGCCCTCGACGCCTTCGAGGCGTTGACCCTCCAGACCACGCTGTCGTTGCCGCCCACCGGGAGCACCGGACGCGATGGCGACGTCGAGTTCGGGCTCCCGCGCGATCTGCGCCGACTGCACACGATGAACCTGCTGTACACCACGGACGAGGGTGTCCTCCAGCGCAACTTCCACGAAGTGGCCGCCACTTACCTCGCCGACACCGCGCCCCAGGTGCTGGCCGCCCGGCCGGAGTCCTTCTTCGGAGCGCTCACGACCGCGCTCACCCGTGCCCCCGGGGACACCGGCACCGATGTCCACCCCGACGTCAGGCGGATGCTCCTGCACCTTCAGGAGCAGCACCAGGACACCCCGGCCGCCCGCGATCTGATCACGCGGGCGGCTGAGCACGGCCTGACGGTGGAGGACCTGTCCACCCGGCTCTTCACCGGCCGCGTCCACCCGATGACCCACACCCTCGACCATTACATCGCCCCGCCCCGGAACCCCGGAGCGAGCAGCTCGACCGAGGGCACCTTCGAGCTCGACGCCGCCGCGACCTTCCTGCTCGACCTGTACGCGGGTGCGCTCGCGCGCCCCCTGGACGTCACCGGACCCGACGGCACGACCCACCGCTTCGCTCCCCCGGCGTCCACCGGGGCTCCCGTCCACGTCCGCTGGCAGAGCGGCGCGGGTTGGGTCGCGGAAGCCGGTGTGCGGACGGCCTCCACGGACGACGGGGCCCCGGGCCCGTCCGCGAAGCCCGGTACGAAGGGCGGGGGATCAGCCGGTCCGAAGTCCGGTACGAAGTCCGCTCCGAGCGGGCAGGACCGGAAGGGCCGCCGCGGTGGAAACACGCCTACGGCAGCGGCTCCCGACACGAGCACGGACCCCGCGCGGCCCGTCACCGGTACGCCGAGTGGGCGCAAGCGGGGCGAGTTCGTCAGCCGGGTGGTCGCCGCGCAGGAACTGCGTGCCTTCCACGGCGCGAAGACCGCCGCGGTCCACACCGAGCGCTTCGATCCGAAGCTCCGCCAGCTGAACCCCCGCCCCGGTCACCTCGACGGGTCCGTCACCCTCATCCGCAACCACGTACGGCGTGCGCAGCTCGCCGACGGCCGCACGGTCCGCCACTTCTTCATCACGCTCCCCTTCAAGCTCACCGACGGTCTCACCGCGACCGACCTCGCCCGGCACCAGCAGCAGGTCCAGCAGATCCTCGACACCCACACCAACTCCGGCTACCGCCTGCCCGAGAGCGGCGACCAGCTCCGCATCACCGCCGAGTTCATCCACGCCCCCCAGCACGGCGAGGCCGTCACCCTCACCCAGAGCGCGAACCCCGGCCGGGCCGACCAGCTCCACTGGGACGTCAACCACAGCGACGCCACCCTCACCCACGAACTCCTCCACTACCTCGGCCTCGCCGACGAGTACGCCGACACCCACGAGGCCGACCCCCACCTCTTCCGCCGCAACGACCAGGCCAGTGGAGTCCGTACCGAGGGGCTCATGGCGAACACCCTGCGGCAGAACCTCCAGCACCTCCCCCACGACTACCTCGCCACCATCGAGCGTGTCAGCAACAACGCCGTCATCCCCCTTCACACCACCACCCCGGCCGCCCAGGCCACCCCGGCCGCCCCCGCCACCCCCACACGCCCGGCCACCACCAGCGGCGACAGCACCTACCTCCCCCCTGACCACACCCCCCACCAGCCTCCGAACCAGGCTCCGGCCGGAAAGCCGGTGTTCCTCACCCAGCCCCACTACGCGTCCGGCGACCAGTTCGGCATCGCGGCCGCCCTCCTCGCCGACGAGAACCTCTCGGTGATCCTGACGCATGGGAGTGGAAATCCGGCGCACAGAGCGGCCGCCGAAGGCATGGCCGCTTTCTACGCCGCTTCCGGCATTCCGGATGACCGCATCCACGTCGTCGAGACGGCCGGGCGGCTGAAGGAAATCACCGTGCAGACAGAGGACGGTCCGCTCCTGGTCAAGCTCAACAAGAAGAACCAGCTCGGTGTCGGAGACGCGACGAAGCGCGTCGGCAAGCAGTTCAGCACCGATCTGCGCGAGGACGTCCGCAAGGCCTGGAAGGTCGGCCCCGACGCGGAGCGGGACGCGGCCATCACCACCTGGCTGGAGAGCAAGGGCGTCACCCTGAGCGACGGCGACCAGGTCGCCGTCCTGTGGTCGCGGTTCAGCGGCAA
>NZ_JBVJFK010000028.1:0-5022 GCF_055587885.1 Streptomyces sp. NPDC046349 | reverse complement strand
GACGGCCAGTACGGGGTGTCCGTTGCGGCGGGCGTCGGAGAGCCGCTCCAGAAGCAGCACGCCCACGCCCTCGCTCCACGCGGTGCCGTCCGCCGAGGCGGAGAACGACTTCACGCGGCCGTCGGGCGCGAGGCCGCGCTGCCGGCTGAACTCCACGAAGGGCCGCGGTGTGGCCATCACCGTGGCACCGCCCGCGAGAGCCAGGCTGCACTCGCCCTGGCGCAGGGCCTGGGCGGCCAGGTGCAGGGCCACGAGCGAGGACGAGCAGGCCGTGTCGACCGTGATGGCCGGGCCCTCCAGCCCGAAGGTGTAGGACAGCCGTCCGGAGGCGACACTGCCGGCGCTGCCCGTGCTGAGGTAGCCCTCGTACTCGACCGGTACCGCGGACAGCCGCGAGGCGTAGTCGTCGTACATGGAGCCGACGAACACCCCGGTCCGGCTCCCGCGCAGAGTGGCCGGGTCGATGCCGGCGTGTTCGAAGCTCTCCCAGGCGGTCTCCAGGAGCAGGCGCTGCTGCGGGTCGATCGCGTACGCCTCGCGCGGCGAAACCCCGAAGAACTCGGCGTCGAAGCGGTCGGCATCGTAGAGGAAGCCGCCGTGCCGGGTGTAGCTCTTGCCTGCGCGGGCGGGGTCCGGATCATAGAGGCCGTCGACGTCCCAGTCGCGGTTGGTGGGGAAGGGGCCGATGGCGTCGGTGCCGTCGGCGACGAGCTGCCACAGGTCGTCGGGGGAGCGGGTGTCGCCCGGGTAGCGGCAGGCCATGCCGACGATGACGACCGGGTCGTCCTGGCCGCCGCCGGAGCCGGCCGCGGATCCGTGCGCGGCCGGCTGCACGGACCGGGCCGCGGCCTCCCCGGCGATCCTGCCGAGTTCGGCGACGAGGAAGTCCGTGAGCGCGCCGGGCGTGGGGTGGTCGAAGACGGCGGTCGCGGGAACGGCGACACCGCTGTCCGAGGCCAGCCTGCGCCGCAGCTCCATGCCGGTCAGGGAGTCCATGCCCAGCTGGATGAACGGCCCGCTGTCGTTGACCGCGGAGGGTCCCGCGAGGCCGAGGACGGCGGCGACCGTGGTCCGTACGAGGTCCAGCGCGGCCCGGCGGCGCTCGGCCGGGGCGAGCGCGGCGGTGCGCTCCGCCCAGGAGGAACCGGCGGCCGCGGCGGCCCGGCGGCGCGGCGCGCGGACCAGGGTGCGCAGCAGGGCCGGGGCCGTCGCCGCCGGGTCGCGCAGCGCCCGGAGGTCCAACTCGATCGGCACCAGTTCCGGTTGACCGGCGCCGAGAGCGGCGTCGAACAGCTCCATGCCGCGTTCGGGGGTCAGCGCGAGGATGCCCTTGTCGGCCCACCTCCTCATGTCGGAGTCCGAGAACTGGGCGGCCATGCTGCCGGTGCTCGTGTCCCAGAGTCCCCAGGCGAGGCTGGTGGCGGGGAGGTTGTGGTGGTGGCGGTGGTGGGCGAGGGCGTCGAGGTAGGTGTTGGCGGCGGCGTAGTTGGCTTGGCCGGGGTTTCCGATGAGTCCGGCGATGGAGGAGAAGAGGATGAAGTGGGTGAGGTTGTGGTGGGTGGTGAGTTCGTGGAGGTGGTGGGCGGCGTCGGTTTTGGGGTGGAGGACGTGGGTGACGTGGTGGGGGGTGAGGTTGTCGAGGGTGGCGTCGTTGAGGGTGCCGGCGGCGTGGATGACGGTGGTGAGGGGGTGGTCGGTGGGGATGGTGTCGAGGAGTTGGGCGAGTTGGGTTCGGTCGGCGGTGTCGCAGGCGGTGATGGTGATGTGGGCGCCGGCTGCGGTGAGTTCGTCGTGGAGTTGTCGGGCTCCGGGGGCGTCGGGTCCGGTGCGGCTGGTGAGGAGGAGGTGTTTGGCGCCGTGGTGGGTGACGAGGTGGCGGGCGAGGATGTGGCCGAGTCCGCCGGTGCCGCCGGTGATCAGGACGGTGCCTTCCGGGTCCAGGGGGGTGGCCGGGACGGTGGGGGCGGGGGCGGTTTCGAGGCGGGGGGTGTGAAGCCGGTTGTTGCGGAGGACGAGTTGGGTGTCGGGAGCGTCGGCCGCGGTGTGTGCCGCTGTGGTGAGGCTGTCGGTGTCGTCGATGTCGAGGAGGGTGATGCGGCCCGGGTACTCGTTCTGTGCGGTGCGGACGAGGCCGGTGAGGGCCGAGGCGGGCAGGTCGAGGATGTCCTCGTCGGTGGTGAGGGCGGTGGCGCCGCGGGTGAGGACGATGATCCGGGTGGAGTCGAGTGCGGCGTCGGTGAGGAGTTCCCGGAGTACGGCCAGGGTGTCCTGGACTGCTCCGTGTACATCGGTGAAGCTCTCCGACAGGGCTATGAAGGACGGAAGTTGCGCGCCGTCGCCCAAAGCCGTCCGTAGTTCGGCGACGTCGGCGTACGTGTCGCCCGAGACGGCCGCGGCCAGCCCGTGCGGATCGGACCCCAGCACCGCCCAGGAACCGGCGGCGCCGCCCGAGGCCGCCGCGAACGGCTTCCACGCCATGCGGTAGAGCCCGTCCTGCTTGCCACCCGGGTCCTGCAGGTCACCGGCCGGCCGCAGGGTGATCTCGTCGACGGTCAGGACACGCCGGCCGTCGGTGTCCGTGGCCGTCAGCGAGGCGGCGCTCGTGCCGTTCGGCACCAGGCGCACCCGCAGCGCGGTCGCGCCCGCCGTGTGCAGCGTGACCCCGTTGAACGAGAACGGGACGTTCACCTCGTCGGAGTCCTCGATCAGCAGGCCGTGGAGTGCGGCGTCCAGCACCGCGGGGTGCAGGGCGAACGCGGCGTCGTCGATGCCCTCCTGCACCACGACCTCGGCATATGTCTCCGTGCCGCGTCTCCATGCGCGCCGCAGCCCCTGGAAGGCGGGGCCGTAGGTGTATCCGCGTTCGGCGAGCCGGGCGTAGAGGTCGCCGACCGCCAGCTCGGTCGCGCCCTCCGGCGGCCAGACGACGGCGTCCGGTGCCGGGACCGGGCCGGCCTCGCAGAGAACACCCGAGGCGTGCCGGGTCCATTCCGCGTCGGTCGCCCTCTCGGGGCGGGAGTGGACGGTGACGGACCGGGAGCCCGACTCCTCTGCGCCGAGCGCGACCTGGAGGTGGACACGGCCTTCCTCTGCAATGGCCAGCGGTGCTTCCAGGACCAGCTCCTGGAGCCGGTCGTAGCCGCAGCGCTCGCCCGCCGCGAGAGCCATCTCGACCAAAGCGGTACCGGGCAGCAGAACGGTTCCGGCGACCGCGTGATCGGCCACCCACGGGTGGGTGCCGCGCGAGACGCGGCCCGTGAACAGCAGTCCTTCCCCGCCGGCGAGGCTGGTCACCGCACCCAGCAGCGGGTGCTCCGCCGGGGTGAGCCCCAGACTCGCCACGTCCTCGGCCGTGGCCGGGCTGTTGAGCCAGTACCGGGTGCCCTGGAAGGCGTACGTCGGCAGCAGCACCCGACGCGCACCCGGGAAGAGGCCCTCGGCGTCCAGTGCCGCACCCCGTACGGCCGCCTCGCCGAGGGCGACGGCGAGCGTCCGCACCTCGGAGCGCCCCTTGCGCAGGGCGGCGACGGCCGTCACCGCTCCCTGCGCCTCCTCGCCCAGGCAGGCCCGGGTCATCGCGGTGAGTACGGCGTCGGGTCCGAGTTCGAGGTATGTGGTGACGTTGTGGTGGTGGAGGTGTTGGACGGCGTCGTTGAAGCGGACGGTGTGGCGGAGGTGTTGGACCCAGTAGTCGGGGTTGGTGAGTTGTTCGGTGGTGGCGGGTTTGCCGGTGAGGTTGGAGATGATCGGGATGGTGGGGGCGTGGTAGGTGAGGGTGGCTGCGGTGGTGCGGAATTCGTCGAGGATGCCGTCCATGTGGGGTGAGTGGAAGGCGTGGCTGACGTTGAGTTGTTTGGTGCGTCGGCCGTTGTTGCGCCAGGTGGTGGCGAGTTGGTGGGCTGCGTCGTGGTCGCCGGTGATGACGGTGGAGTGGGGGGTGTTGACGGCGGCGATGTCGAGGTGTCCGTGGTGGGTGGGGAGGGTGTCGCGTATTTCGGTTTCGGTGGCTTCGATGGCGATCATGGCGCCGCCGGCGGGTGCGGACTGCATCAGGCGGCCGCGGGTGGCGACGAGTTTGCAGGCGTCGTCGAGGGAGAGCACCCCCGCGACGTGCGCCGCGGTGAGTTCGCCGAGGGAGTGTCCGACCAGGTGGTCGGGGGTCAGTCCGTAGTGCTCCACCAGCCGGAACAGGGCGACTTCCGTGGCGAAGAGCGCCGCCTGGGTCCACATGGTCTGGTGCAGGGGTGACGCCGGGTCCTCGTCGCCGAAGAGCAGGTCCTTGAGAGGGGTGGACTCCTGGAGGTGCCGGTCCAGGTGGGCGCAGACCTCGTCGAGGGCGCGGGCGTAGACGGGGTGCGTCTCGTACAGCTCCCGGCCCATGCCGGGCCGCTGACTGCCCTGCCCCGTGAACAGGAACGCCGTCCTGCCTCCGTCGCGTCCGCCCCGCGGGCCGACGATCACGTCCGGGGACTCCTCGCCGGCGGCCAGCGCGCCGAGCGCACGAAGGTACCCGTCCCGGTCCTCCGCCACCACCGCCGCCGCATGGGCCGGGAGGGCGGGCACCTCTGCCAGTGACCGGCCGATGTCCGCGAGCGCGACCGGGCTCTCCTCCTGACCCAGCACCCGATCGGGCTGCGCCGTGCGCTCGGAGACGAAGGCCAGCAGCCGCCCCGCCTGGGCCCGCAGGGCCGCCTCCGTGTGGCCCGACAGCAGCCAGGGAGCCATCGGCACGGCTTCGGGGGCCTCGGCGGCGGGCTCGGGCTCGGTTGCGGGGGCCTGTTCGAGGACGACGTGGGCGTTGGTGCCGCTGATGCCGAAGGAGGACACACCCGCCCGGCGCGGCCGGTCCGTCTCCGGCCAGGGGGTCGCCTCCGTCAGCAGGGACACCGCCCCCCTGCTCCAGTCCACGTGCGAGGTCGGCCGGTCCACGTGCAGGGTCCGGGGGAGGAGGCCGTGGCGCATGGCCATGACCATTTTGATGACGCCGCCGACGCCGGCGGCGGCTTGGGAGTGGCCGATGTT
>NZ_JBVJFK010000027.1:0-6720 GCF_055587885.1 Streptomyces sp. NPDC046349 | reverse complement strand
CACCAGCACCAGCTTCAAACGCCCGTCCAACCGGGCCGGCACCTCCCCCGCACCCGAATCAACCCGCGCACCCTCGACAACCGACATCGCCAGACATCCTTTCCGACACACACATGAACGGGGCCTTCCGGCAGGGAAGGCCGGTATGGGGGGAGGGCCACTCAGGAGCGCGCCTGCGCCGAGGCACGGCGGCCCAGTTCCTCCGAGAGTTCCTGCCAGTCGCGGGCGCACTGCGCGGCAGCGGCGGCAGCGGTCTCGGCGCGGTACGGGGGTACCGCGGCGACGATCCGCTCCCGCTGGCGCAGAGCGCTCACCTGGAGGTCGAGCATGCGCAGCAGCAGCCTGCCCGCCTCGCTGAGTCTGAGCAGGGGGTCCTTGCACAGGCCGGTGACCAGCGCGGGCAGTGGTTGCCCGCGGGCCCGTCCCCGGTCCGCCGGCCGGCGTGGCGGGGACGGCGCGCTGCCGGAGCGCCGCTGACCCGCCGGCACGGGGTCCTCGCCCACGCCGATCCGGCGGCGTACGTCCCGTACGGTCGAGGGCGCGATGCCCGCCTCCCGTGCGATCTGCCGCAGGGAGGCGGTGGGTCGGCCCGCGAGCAGGCGGGCCGCCGCCTCCCGGCCTCGGGCCGGATCGGCCGGGCGTATGCGCCCGTCCCGGCCGACGCGGCCCGGTGGTTCGTGCTCCGGCGCCTCCCGGCGGCGCAGCGCTGCGACGGTCTTGGCCGCGAGTCCGGTCCGCTGCGCGATGCCCCGGTCGGACCAGTCCGGGTGGGACCGCAGGATCCGAAGCGCCGCACCCGTCCGCTCCGCCCGGGTCAGCGGGAGTCCGTGGCTGATGTTGGCCTCGACCGAGAGGACGAACGCGTCCTCGGCACTGCCGTCGAAGTAGGTCACTCCGACGGTGTCGCGACCCCTCAGCACTGCCGCCCGCAGGCGGTGCGTCCCGTCGATGATCCGCATCGTGGGGCGGTGCACGAGCAGCGGCGGCAGTGTGCGGCCGGAGTTCGCGAGGGCCTGTGCGTGGCTCTCGTCCACGGGGACGGTACGGGGGGAATCCGCGGCGAGCAGGAAGCCGACCGGTACCTCTGCGGCCGGGTGGGGGGTCTGCTCGGCCGGGTGTCCTGCGTTCGGGTCGTCCATGGTTCACCTCCCTTCGTGCACTCGACGCCCGGGGCGCCGCGCCTATCGCCGGGCCCGGAGACGAAATTACGTAATTACCGTTCGGTAACCAACCGGGAAGTCGAACCCCGTTGAGATTTGGGCAAGTTGGCGGAGTCGGGGCCGGTCAGGTGGGCGACCGCGGAAGTTCCCCGGTCGCCCACCGGGCGGCGGATCAGACCGGCACCGGCTCCCCGGCACGTACGAACTCCCGCAGCCAGAACAGGAACTCGGGTCCGAGGTCCTCGCGCTCGCAGGCGAGTCGGACGGTCGCGCGCAGGTACTCGGCACGGTCCCCCGTGTCGTAGCGGCGGCCGGAGAAGACCACGCCGTGCACGGGGCGTCCGGCGCGCACCAGGGTGCGCAGCGCGTCCGTGAGCTGGATCTCGCCGCCACGCCCGGGGGCGGTCTCCCGCAGCACGTCGAAGATCTCGGGGTCCAGGAGGTAGCGGCCGATGACGGCGAGGTTGCCGGGGGCGGTACCCGGCTCCGGCTTCTCCACCAGCTCGGTGATGCGCACGCCGTCGCCGGCGGCCGCAGGCGGTTCGACCGCGGCGCATCCGTACAGGTGGATGGATTCCGGGTCCACCTCCATGAGGGCCACGACGCTGCCGCCGAGCCGGGCGCGCACCTCGGCCATTCGGGCCAGCAGGGGGTCCCTGGGGTCGATCAGGTCGTCGGCCAGGAGGACGGCGAAGGGCTCCCGGCCGACGTGCGGTGCGGCGCACAGGACGGCGTGCCCCAGGCCCTTGGGGTCCCGCTGGCGCACGTAGTGGATGTCCGCGAGTTCGGTGGAGGCGCAGACGCTGTCGAGTTTGTCCTGATCACCACGGCGCTGGAGGGCCTCCTCCAGCTCGTAGTTGCGGTCGAAGTGGTCCTCGAGCGGCCGCTTGTTGCGTCCGGTGACCATGAGGATGTCCGACATCCCCGCCGCGACCGCCTCTTCCACCACGTACTGGATGGCGGGCTTGTCTACCACCGGGAGCATTTCCTTCGGGGTGGCCTTCGTCAGCGGGAGGAATCGGGTTCCGAGTCCCGCGGCGGGGATCACTGCCTTGGTTATCTGCGGAGGCGTGGAATTCATGGCGCTGACGCTAGACGGCGTCTCACGCCGACGGCCAGAATTTCCGCGCCTTTCCGCCTACTTGGGCATTTCGACTTCCGGGCGGGCCGCGACGCGCCGCCGGACGAGGCACCACAGCTCGCCGAGCTCGCCGACGGCCGCGCCGGGACGCTCCTGCCGTTCCCGGCGTGCCCGCGCGATGACTCCGCCGACCAGATGACCCGTCAGCTGCGTGAGCGGGCGCGGGTCGACCTCCGGATGGAGCTGACCCTCCTGCGCGGCCTGTTCCAGCAGTTCCTCCACGTCAGGGAGCCAGCAGCCGCACCACTCGGGTCCGGCGCCGGCGCGTTCCTGGGTGAGCCGGGCCGCGGCGCGCACGGCCGCGTCGGTCTCGATCAGCCGGCCGAGGGCCAGGACGAGCGAGGAGACGGTGTCCAGCGCCGGTCCTCCGCGGGCCGTCACGCACTCGACCACCTTCCGGGTGGCGGCCCGACCGGAATCCTCGACGGCGGAGGCCAGTTCTCCCTTCGCCGAGAAGTGAAAGGTGACGGCTCCGATCGAAATGCCGGCCGATCTGCTCAGCCGGGAAAGCGACGTCCCCTCGTATCCATTGCGATCGAATTCGGCGGCGGCCACCGAGATCAGATTATTACGGGTGCGCACGCCGCGCTCTTGCTTCACCACTTCACTACCACTGCCATCCGGTTCGTTCCTCACTCGCCCCCGCGCCCGGCACGGGGGCGACCTCCAGCGTCACCCCGGCACCGGCCGCGCACAACGGCTACTTGACGAAGAAGCGACCATGCCCCGCCGTCCCGCACCGCCCGCGTCGGAAGGCCGGCGGCGTCGTACGTCCAACGTGCCCAAGTCGCGGCGGGGGCGCCATACTTCGGCTGGAAAACAAAACGAACGTTCTGTATTCTCTGGGGGTCATGGCGCAGACCGATGTCAGCACTGGAGGGGAGACGACAGATGACGGCGCACATGAGGACCAGAGCCCCGGCTGCCGGCGGTACCGCCCTGGACGATTTCACGGAACGCCTCTTCGGCCACTTGCCGAGGGCCGACCAGCGCAGATGGGCCCGGGTCTACTTACAGGGCCTGCTCACCACCCCGGGCAAGAAGTCCGTCCGCAGGCTGGCGGCTTCCGTGACCGCGTCACCCACCGCGTCGCAGTCGCTGCAGCAGTTCATCAACGCCAGCCCCTGGGAGTGGGATCCGGCCCGCGCCGAGCTGCTGCGCTGGGTTGAGGAACGCCACCCGGTGCTCGCCTGGACGATCGGGCAGGTCTGCTTCCCCAAGCGCGGCGAGCACTCGGTCGGCGTGCACCGCCGCTTCGACCCCGCCGCCGGGCGCATCGTCAACTGCCAGTTCGGCTTCGGCCTCTTCCTGTCCCTGGACGGCATGAGCGTGCCCGTCGACTGGCGGCTGGTGCTTCCCGAGTCCTGGTCGGTGGACCCCGCCCTGCGCCGCCGGGCGCGGATCTCTCCCGGCGTGTCGCACCAGACCCCGGAGTCACTGGTCCTGGAGCTCGTCGACTCGATCGCCGCCCGCACCTCGGGGGCACGCGCACCCGTCGTCGCCGACCTGAGCCGCCTCGGCGCCGCCTCGGCGCTGATCGGCATGCTCGGCCGGCGCGGCCACGACTTCCTGGTGTCCGTCCCGCCGGCCCTCCCCGTCTGCGCGGCCGGACCGGGCCACGTGGCCGAGCCGGCCCGGGCGGCCGCGCACACCACCTGCGCGGGCGACCTCGCCCGTCGGGGCAGCACCAGCCATCCGTACACGACGCCGCTCACCGGCCCCGCCGCGCGCCCCCAGCCGCTGCGCATCCAATCTGCCCTGGTCCGGGTGCCGGGCGCCGGCCTGGCGGCCCCGGGCGGGCAGCAGAGGTACCGCCTGTTCGGCGAACGGCGACCGGGGCCCGGGGGCCGGGGCGCGAGCGGTGCGGTCTGGCTCACCAACATGAGCCGCCACCGGATGGACGACCTGCTCCGGCTGGTCCGGCAGTCGGGCCGGGCAGCCGCCACGTCGGCCGCCCTGGCCGACGACTTCGGGCTCCTCGACTTCGAGGGGCGCTCCTTCCCCGGCTGGCACCACCACATGACCTTGATGTCCGCCGCGTACGCGTTCAAGGGCCTGCCGGCCCTGCGGGAGCGCCACGCGCCGTCGGGCATCCGCCATTCCGCCTAGGACCTGTCCGGTGGCACGTGTGAGACGGTGCATGCACGACGGGCACCGAAGGCGGACGGCGGACGGCACGAGGGTCGGGATGCTGCGTGCCGTCCGGGCCGACGCCGACGCGAAAGGCCGGAGCAACTGGAGCATGGCCGGTGTGGAGACCTCTTGCCGTGCCCATCAGCATGCTGCGGGCGCCCGCACTGGCGCGGCGCGTCTCCCCGGACCGCGGAGCCGCCTGCTCACCATCCTTCGGCGAGGGCCGGGCCGCTCCTGTGGCGGACTGACCTCCGAGATCCGTCTGGCCGGTGCAGGCGGCCGACGTCCCCCTCGTGTTCGTCCTGTACGGCATCCACCCGCCATGGGCCGCCGCCCACGTGGAAGGGGGTGATCCCTGCGCACATGGAGCCGTGGTGCCGCCCGACAGGTCCCGGTTGGGCGAAACAGGCCCCCACTGATCACTTTTGGCCCATTGCGGGCTCACGCCGCCACCCACGCGGCCGCTACGTTCACCCCTTGACCGGACATATACGACCAGGGGGAAAGGGCAACGATGCGCTCCACCAAACCCGTCAGTCGCACAGGAAAAGCGCTCATGGCCTGTGCTGCCTCGGCTGCTGCAGCCACCGTGGGCCTCGCCGTCCCACCGGCCTCGGCCGCACCTGCCACGTCCGCCACGGCCGCGCAGGTCAAGCCCGGTGACGCCTGCACGGCGGCCGACCTCGGCACACGCCACCCGTACATCAAGACGACCGAAGTCAATCCGGAGATAACCCACTTCAAGGGCTGGTACGTCACCGAGGGCAGCACCGGCAACCAGAGCGTCACCACCAGCACCCAGACCACCATCTCGGTCTCCGTCGGTCTCAATGGCAACGTCCAGGGCGGCTTCGCCGTCGAGACCCTCACCACCGTCGGCGCGAGCCTGGGCCTGAACGTTCAGGTCAACTACTCCTCCACCAGCAGCGAGTCGGACACGGTCACGTGGAATTTCTCCCGGCCCGGCTATTACGGCGTCTACAAGGGCACGAAGAAGGTCACCGGCACGTACGGAAGCCTCAACTGCAGTCGGGCCCAACAGAGCAACGGCGCTTGGGCGTTGAGGTGGATCGAGGGCCCCGGCAGCGGCAGCTTCACCACCTACACCACCCTTGAGCAAGGCGCGGTGCGCTGCGAGGACACGGTGCCGGCCAACAGCATCATGGCCAAGGCAAAGGTTCTCCTCGACTGCGGTTCGCCCGCCGCGAAGGCCGAGCACCCGGCAGGTGCGGTGGCCCCGACAGAGCAGCAGGCACAGGACCGCCTCGTGCAGCGACCGGCTCCCACCAGCGCCACGTCCGCCGAACAGCCCAAGATCACCGGGCGGATCGCGCAGGCCGCGCTGAACTGCCAACCCGCCGTCTACCGGATCGACGTCCCCGGCAAGCCCCTGAACTGGAGCGCACCGCTCCTGGCCAACGACGGCATCCGTCTGCGCGAATCCACCTTCTTCAGCGCCCACCTGGACAACTGGCGCCTGTGCAACGTCACGGAGAACAACGGAGTCCTCGAGGCGTCCCTGTGGAACTGGGGCAACGGCGGTTGCGCGACCATCCCGGCGGGCATCGCCCACCAGGAGCAGGCCCACCTGACGACAGCCACCTGCGGGGAGGACGACCTCCAGCGGTTCTACATCTACCGCGACGTACCCGGCAGCACGAAGATCGGCCTGCAGAACAAGTACACCGGCTCCATGATGGGCCACGACCGGTACGCGGACGGGGAGTTGATCCGGCAGTACTCCAGCGGCAGGCAGGACGGTACGGGTACGTACACCCTGACCGCAGTCTGACGGCCTCCTGCCCGTGAGCGCGACCCCGCCTGTGGTCCCCGGGCCACCCGGTTTCGTGCGGGCGCTCGGGCGTCTGCGGCCCGAGCCCGGCCCAGGCGATCGTCCGTGCCGCAATCGCGCCGCCGGGGCCGGACCGAAAGGGGCCCGGCGGCGCGCCGGGCCCCGTCCGCTCCCATCCCGCGTCCGTCAACGCAGCGCGGTCCGTCGCGGGATCGGCGATCAGTCGCGGATCGGAGGATCAGCGGCGCCACGACCCGCTACTCAGTACCTCCAAACGCGGGCCGGGGGGCCCACGAGGCCGGACCCGGCCGGGGGTCAGAGGTGTCAGGCGCGGATGAGCTGGAGGGCCTCGTCGCGGATCCGGGACAGGGTGTCCGCGTCACGGGCCTCGACGTTCAACCGCAGCAGCGGCTCGGTGTTGGAGGCCCGCACGTTGAACCACCAGTGCGCGCCCGTCACCGTCAGACCGTCCAGCTCGTCCAGCGTCACACCCT
>NZ_JBVJFK010000026.1:0-10013 GCF_055587885.1 Streptomyces sp. NPDC046349 | reverse complement strand
GCGGCGCGTGAGCTGGCCCGCAACGGGGGGTCGGGCACGGTGATCCACAATCTGATCACGTCGTGGTCGGTGCCGGAGGTGGTGCGGGAGAACGGCGGCACGCCGGTCCGTACGCGGGTGGGTCATTCCTTCATCAAGGAGGAGATGGCGAGGACGGGTGCGATCTTCGGTGGTGAGCATTCGGCGCACTACTACTTCAAGGATTTCTGGAACGCGGACACGGGCATGTTGGCGGCGTTGCACGTGCTGGCGGCCCTGGGCGGTCAGGACGGTCCGTTGTCGGAGCTGGTGGCCTCCTACGACCGTTACGAGGGTTCGGGGGAGATCAACTCCACGGTCGCGGACCAGGCGGGCCGGCTGGCGGCGGTGAAGGAGGCCTTCGCCGGCCGTGAGGGTGTGACGCTGGACGAGCTGGACGGTCTGACGGTGACGGGCGCGCACTGGTGGTTCAACGTGCGGGCCTCCAACACCGAGCCGCTGCTGCGGCTGAACGTCGAGGCCCGTGACGCGGACACCCTGTCCCGGATCCGCGACGAGGCCCTCCAGCTCATCCGCGCCTGACGCGTCGAGCCGGGCCCGCGCTCTCCGGCGCGGGCCCGCAGTTCCAGCCTCGCCGGCGCGCGAGGCGCCCAGCCGGGCAGAGCCCGATGCGGCGGAGCCGGGTCGCCCCCGCGCCCGGCCCAGCGGACCCGGCGCCCCGGCGGAGCCGGGATCCCACCCCCGCCCCGCCCCGGGCCGCACCGGCGGAGCCCCAGGGGTACGCTGACCACGCCCCACCCGCATCCCCGAAGGGAACCCGCCCCATGCCGCTCGAAGCCGGCCTCCTGCAGATCCTCGCCTGCCCCGCCTGCCACGCGCCCCTCGAGGACAAGTCTGCCGACGAGACCCCCGAGCTGCTCTGCACCGGCCAGGACTGCGGTCTCGCCTACCCGGTCCGCGACGGCATCCCGGTCCTCCTCGTGGACGAGGCCCGCCGCCCCGCCTGACCCACCCGCAGCACACCCGCACCGCACCGCATCACGCGCAGACAGGTTCCCGTCACCCGACAGCCGGAGGCCGCCATGCTCGACGAGTCGCTCCTCGACGCACCGGACGATCTCGCCCGCGTCGACCGACGGGGCCTGCTCCGCGGCGCGGCCGAGGCCGGTGCCAGAGTCCGTACCGCGGTCCGGCACGCGAGCGAGGCGGGCATCGCCACCCTGCGCCCCGACGGCCGCCCGCGCGCGGTCCTGATCGCCGGGTCCGGCACCGCCGCCACCGGCGTCGCCGACCTGCTCGGCGCCCTCGCGGGCGCCTCCGCGCCGGTGATCCGGCTCGACCCCACCGGGGTCGCCCACGCCTCCGGGGCACTGCGCTGGGCCCTGCCCGGCTGGGCCGGATCCGTCGACCTGCTGCTCGTGGCCACCACCGACGGCGCCGAGCCAGGCCTCGCCGTGCTCGCCGAGCAGGCCTACCGGCGCGGCTGCACCGTCGTCGCCGTCGCGCCCGAACGCTCACCGCTGAGCGAGGCGGTGGACGGCGCGCACGGGCTCCTCGTACCGATGGCCAAGGCGCCGTACCAGGACTTCGACGAGTCCGCAGCCGCCGGCCCGGGCGCCCTGTGGGCCCTGCTGACGCCGCTGCTGCTGCTCCTCGACAAGGTCGGCCTGATCACCGCGGCCCCCGACACCCTCCAGCTCGTCGCCGACCGGCTCGACCGGACGGCCGAACGCTGCGGGCCCGCCATCGCCACCTACTCCAACCCGGCCAAGACCCTCGCCGCCGAGCTGGCGGACTCACTGCCGCTCATCTGGAGCGAGGGCACCGGCGCCGGCCCCGTCGGCCGCCGCTTCGCCGCCACCCTCGCCGAGCTCGCCGGCCGCCCCGCACTGGCCGCCGCGCTCCCGGAGGCACTGCCCGCCCACGGCGTCCTGCTCGCCGGTGGCTTCGCCGCCGGCGCCGACCCCGACGACTTCTTCCGCGACCGGGTCGAAGAGCCCCAGGCCCTCCGCGCCCGCGTCGTCCTGCTCCGCGACCGGCCGGCGGGCGGTCTCAGCGCCGCCCCCGCCGCACGCGAACTCGCCCTCAGCCACGACACGGCGATCAGCGAGCTCGAACCGGAGGAGGGCGCCGAGCTGGAGCAGCTCGCCGAACTGCTCGCCGTCACGGATTTCGCCACCGCCTACCTGGCGTTGGCGTCCGGGGGACACAGCTGAAGCTCGCGCACGCACCCGGATCTATCCAGGAAGACGACGATGGACCGCCTCACCAACACGATCCGCCCCTACGCCTGGGGATCCACCACGGCCCTCCCCGCGCTCCTCGGTGTCGAACCCACCGGTGAGCCCCAGGCCGAGCTGTGGATGGGAGCCCACCCGGGCGCGCCGTCCCGCGTCGACCGCGGCGCCGGCGAGAGGTCGCTCGCGGAGGTCATCGCCGCCGACCCCGAAGGGGAGCTCGGCGCCGCCACCGTGGCCAAGTTCGGGCCCGGGCTGCCCTTCCTCTTCAAGATCCTCGCCGCCGGCGCCCCGCTCTCCCTCCAGGTCCACCCCGACCTCGCCCAGGCGAAGGCGGGGTTCGAGGACGAGGAGCGGCGCGGCATCCCGATCGACGCGGGGCACCGCAACTACAAGGACCCCAACCACAAGCCCGAGATGATCTGCGCGATCACGACGTTCGACGGGCTGTGCGGCTTCCGCTCCCCGCAGACGTCCGCGGATCTCTTCGAAGGCCTGGGCGTGGACTCCCTGAAGCCGTACGCCGACCTGCTGCGCGCCCACCCCGAGGAGGCGGCGCTCCGCGAGGTGCTGACCGCCGTACTGACCGCGGACCGCGCGGAGATGGCCCGAACGGTCGCCGAGACCGCTGCCGCCGCCGCACACCTGGGCGGCGAGTACGCCACGTACGCCGCCCTGGCCCACGAGTACCCGGGGGACCCCGGCGTGCTCGCGGCCATGCTGCTCAACCACGTCCGACTCCAGCCCGGCGAGGCGCTGTTCCTCGGCGCGGGGGTCCCGCACGCCTACTTCGACGGCCTCGGCGTCGAGCTGCTGGCCAACTCGGACAACGTGTTGCGCGCCGGACTCACCCCCAAGCACGTGGACGTCCCCGAGCTGCTGAAGATCGTGCGGTTCGAGCCGAGCGACCCGAGCGTCATGCGGCCCGAGAGCGACGGCGGCGAAGAGGTCTACGAGACCCCCATCGACGAGTTCCGGCTCTCCCGCTTCCTCCTCGCACCCGGCGGCGCCCCCCACGTCCTCCCGGACGGCGCCCCGCAGATCCTGCTCTGCACGGCCGGCTCCGTACAGGCCGGCGACCTGGCGCTCTCGCCCGGCGGCTCGGCCTTCGTACCGGCGGGCGAAAAGGTCGAACTATCCGGAAACGGCATGGCCTTCCGGGCCACCGTCGTCGTCTGACGCGGCGTCCGGCCCAGGGGCTGCAACAATGTGCGGCCGTAGTCACTGGCCCCAGGAAGGACACCCTGCACCCATGAGCGCGTCGGGCGGTACCAAGGCGATCGTGGCGGCTCTCGCCGCCAACCTCGCCATCGCTGTTGCCAAATTCGTGGCGTTCCTCTTCAGCGGTTCGTCGTCGATGCTCGCGGAAAGCGTCCACTCGGTCGCCGACTCCGGGAACCAGGGCCTGCTTCTCCTCGGGGGGAAGAAGGCCCAGCGGGAGGCGACGCCGCAACACCCCTTCGGATACGGGCGCGAGCGGTACATCTACGCCTTCCTCGTCTCCATCGTGCTGTTCACCGTCGGTGGCATGTTCGCCATCTACGAGGGCTACGAGAAGATCCACGACCCGCACCCGATCGAGGCCTGGTACTGGCCGGTCGGCGTCCTGGTCTTCGCGATCATCGCCGAGTCCTTCTCCTTCCGCACCGCGATCAAGGAGTCGAACGAGATCCGCGGCAAGCTGTCGTGGACCCAGTTCGTGAAGCGGGCCAAGGCCCCCGAACTGCCCGTCGTGCTGCTCGAAGACCTCGGCGCGCTCGTCGGCCTGGTCCTCGCACTCGGCGGTGTCGGCCTCGCCCTGCTGACCGGCGACGGCGTCTGGGACGGCATCGGCACCCTGTGCATCGGCGTCCTGCTCATCGCCATCGCGATCGTCCTGGCCGCGGAGACCAAGTCTCTGCTGCTCGGTGAGGCCGCCGGCGCCGAAGAGGTCGAGAAGATCAAGGCCGCAGTCGTCGACGGGGACGTCGTCACCCGCGTCATCCACATGCGCACCCTGCACCTCGGACCCGAGGAGCTCCTCGTCGCCGCCAAGATCGCCGTCGAGGGCAACGACACCGCGACCGCGGTGGCGGACGCGATCAACGCCGCCGAGGCCCGCATCCGGGAGGCCGTACCGATCGCCCGCGTGATCTACCTGGAGCCGGACATCTACCGTCCCGAAGCCGGCAAGTAGTCCCGTACGCCCCGCACGTACGTGCCGAAGGCCCCCGCGAGCAGCAGCCCGCGGGGGCCTTCGGCGTACGGACGGGACCTACGGCGCGTCCACCCGTGTGACTCCCCAGACGGGCCCCTGCGCTTCGACCGGCCTGCGGCGCCGCGCCACGAGCGAGGCGATCCCCAGCCCGAGTCCCGGGAGCAGGAGGCAGGTACCCGCGAACGAGACCAGACCGAGGGCCGCGATCAGCGGGGCCTCCTGGTCGAGCCCGGAGTCGACCCCGGTCACCGCGGACACCGGCAGCGTTCCCGCGTGGACCTCCTGGTGGAACCGGGAGTCCGCCGAATTGCCGCGGTTGTCGCCCAGCACGAACATCCGGCCCTGCGGCACCGAGACGGCGAAGCTCACCCCGCCCGCCCCGGCGTCGCCGTCGCGCACGTACGGCTCGTCGAGCGGCTTCCCGTTGAGGGTCAGCGTCGCGTCGCCCGCCGCGTAGGCGATGTGGTCCCCGCCCAACGCCACGACCCGTCCGATGAACGGGCCGTCGAATCCCCATTCGGCCGGGTCGTAGGTGATCACGTCACCGTGCCGGACCTCTCCCGGATCCTTCTCCATCGCGAGCACGTCCCCCACGGGGAGCGTGGGCAGCATGTTCTCGCTGAACTGCTTCACCGGGGCGAACCGGCCGAACATGTAGACCAGTGGTCCGACGGCCAACGCGACGCCGAGCACCAGCAGGGCGATCCCCCAGATCCCCCGACGTCGTCCAGGCCTGCGTGCCATGAATCCCCAACCCCTCCCACCAGTGCGAATGGCCGGAAGACTATGGTCTGGCCGAAAAACCGCAGCGGGCGGGGGTTCCGCCGGACGGCCGGAAACCCGAACCCCGCCAGTTCTTCGTCCGACTGGGGCCGCCGCCGCCGATCGGTGTAGATTCGTGGGCAGTGTCAGGCGTCGCTGCTGATGGCGGGTCGGGCGGTCCCTGCGACCGGCCGAGGGGAGAGAGGACCCCCGACGGACTGTGCTCGGTGTCCCGTCCCCAGGACGGCGCACGGACCAGCCGTACCCACCTCTCGAACCATGAGGAGCAGCACCCATGGACTTCAAGGTCGCAGACCTCTCCCTCGCCGCCTTCGGCCGCAAGGAGATCACCCTGGCGGAGCACGAGATGCCGGGTCTGATGTCGATCCGCCGCGAGTACGCGGAGGCCCAGCCCCTCGCCGGCGCCCGCATCACCGGCTCGCTGCACATGACCGTGCAGACGGCCGTGCTCATCGAGACCCTCGTCGCCCTCGGCGCCGACGTCCGCTGGGCCTCCTGCAACATCTTCTCCACCCAGGATCACGCTGCCGCCGCCATCGCGGTGGGCCCGAACGGCACCCCGGAGAACCCGCAGGGCGTACCGGTCTTCGCCTGGAAGGGCGAGACGCTGGAGGAGTACTGGTGGTGCACGGAGCAGGCGCTGACCTGGCCGAACACCCCCACCGGCGGCCCGAACATGATCCTCGACGACGGTGGTGACGCCACCCTCCTCGTCCACAAGGGCGTCGAGTTCGAGAAGGCCGGAGAGGCCCCGGACCCCTCCACCGCGGACTCCGAGGAGTACGCGTACATCCTCACGCTCCTCAACCGCACCCTCGGCGAGAACCCGCAGAAGTGGACCCAGCTCGCGTCCGAGATCCGCGGCGTGACCGAGGAGACCACCACCGGTGTGCACCGTCTCTACGAAATGATGTCCGAGGGCACCCTGCTGTTCCCGGCGATCAACGTGAACGACGCCGTCACCAAGTCGAAGTTCGACAACAAGTACGGCTGCCGCCACTCCCTCATCGACGGCATCAACCGCGCCACCGACGTCCTCATCGGCGGCAAGGTCGCCGTCGTCTTCGGCTACGGCGACGTCGGCAAGGGCTGCGCCGAGTCCCTCCGCGGCCAGGGCGCGCGCGTCATCGTCACCGAGATCGACCCGATCTGCGCCCTGCAGGCGGCGATGGACGGCTACCAGGTCGCCACGCTGGACGACGTCGTCGAGACCGCCGACATCTTCATCACCACCACCGGCAACAAGGACATCATCATGGCCGCCGACATGGCCAAGATGAAGCACCAGGCCATCGTGGGCAACATCGGCCACTTCGACAACGAGATCGACATGGCCGGCCTGGCCAAGGTCGAGGGCATCGTCAAGGACGAGGTCAAGCCGCAGGTCCACACCTGGACGTTCCCCGACGGCAAGGTCCTGATCGTGCTCTCCGAGGGCCGCCTGCTCAACCTCGGCAACGCGACCGGCCACCCCTCCTTCGTCATGTCGAACTCCTTCGCGGACCAGACCCTGGCCCAGATCGAGCTCTTCACCAAGCCGGAGGAGTACCCGACCGACGTCTACGTGCTGCCCAAGCACCTCGACGAGAAGGTCGCCCGCCTCCACCTCGACGCCCTCGGCGTCAAGCTCACCACCCTCCGCCCGGAGCAGGCCGCCTACATCGGCGTCAAGGTCGAGGGCCCGTACAAGCCGGACCACTACCGCTACTGATCACCCCCTGATCAACTGCGGACGGACCTGAAGCAGGCCCCCGGCACACGTGCCGGGGGCCTGCCCCGTATCCCCCCATCCGAAGAAGTGTGCGCACCATGCCCCGCGGCCGATACTCGCTCCACGACCCGCACGACCACACCCCCCTCGGCGAGGAGCACTTCCACTGCGCCCCCGGCCCCTCCGGCTGGCGCTACGTCTCACAGCTGACCACCCCGGCCGGCGACCACCGCGGCTCCGTCGACCTCGCCATCGACGAACTCGGCCGACCCATCCGCCTGGAGGTCAACGCCGCCAGCTGGCAGGTCCGCGGAGCCGCCCTCGACGGCGTCACCTGGGTGCGCACCGACCCCACGGGCACCGAGGCCACCGAGGGCAACATCGCCGCCCCCGGCTTCACCGGCACCTCGCCGGCCTTCCTGATCGCCACGGCCCGCCTGCTGCGCCCGACCCCCGGCGCACCCGCCACCCGCGTCCGCCTGCTCGCCCTCACCGACCCGGTGCTGGCCCCCCGTACGGTCGACCAGGCCTGGGCACTGGTGGCCCGCGAGGAACACCCCACGGACAGCGGCCCGCTCCTGGTGGACGAGTACCGGGTCACCGCCCTGGACACGGGCGAGGTCCACACCCTCCACATCGCCGGCGACGTGGTCCTCTCCGCCCCCGGCATCGAACTGGAACACCTGGAGACCCCGCCCTCGGCCTTCGAGGAGCAGTGACCCCTCGCCCTCAGGCCGGCGGAGCGAACCCGCCGGCGCGCGGAGCCTGCGCGGGGGCGGCCGGCGCCACGGGCGCGGGGGCGACGTACGCGGCAGGGGAAGGGGCAGGCGCCGCAGTCGGCACCGGTCCGAAGCGGGACGTGGCGGGCGGGATGGACGGGAAGGGTGCGACCGGCGGGACGGGAGCGCCCGTGGCCGCCGGGGCCGTGTGGAAGGCGCGGGCGGCATCGCGCGACTGGCGCTCGTGGACCACGGCCATCAGGTAGGCCGCGGCCGGCACCCCCGCCGGGGGCGGCGCCCCCGTGCGCGCCACGAGATCGTCCGCGAGCCGCGCCGCCATCGCCGCACCCACCTGCGGATCCAGCTGGTTCATGCGCGTCAGGTACTGGCGGATCGCCAGCCACAGCCCGTCCGGCACGGCCGACAGGTCCAACTGCGTGAACCGCCCGGCCAGCCAGGGCGGCGGCGCCGGCACGGGCATGACCCGCGCCCCCGGCACCCGCTCCCGGACCACCAGGGTCCCCGCGAAGACATCTCCGAGCCGCCGCCCGCGCACCGACACCAGCGACGCGATGGCCGCGACCGTGCCGAAGGTCAGCAGCAGCTCCACGACTCCAAGGGCACCGCGCACCAGGGCGTGCCGGAACCGGATCGGCCCGCCGTCGTCGCGCACCACCCGCAGCCCGCAGGCGAGCTTGCCCAGGGAGCGGCCGTGGGACAGGGTTTCCACCGCGATCGGGACACCGACCAGCAGCAACAGGAAGCTCGCCACCGCGATGGCGGCCTGGGCGGCCGGATCCAGCGAGGCCGTCGCGAACGTCAGCCCGACCCCGATGAGCACGTACGCGGTGACGTAGACCGCCAGGTCCAGGAGGATCGCCAGCGCACGGCTCGGCAGTCTCGCCGGCCGCAGCCCCAGGACGACCGCGTCCCCCGTCACCAGATCGCTCACCGCAGCACCTCTCATGTGACCTGCTCCGCCCCTACCGCATCAAGTCTGCCAAGCTGACCACACTAGGAATAGGCAGCGGCCAGGGGACCTGGGCAGGGGAGCGCACCGGATGGATCTCGACGTCTTCGTCACGGCACACCGCGCGGAATGGGACCGCCTGGAGCAGCTCCTCGGCCGTGGCCGCAAGCTGACGGGCGAGGAGGCCGACGAACTCGTCGCGCTCTACCAGCGCACCTCGACCCACCTCTCCCTCATCCAGTCCAGCGCCCCCGACCCCACGCTCACCGGGCGGCTGACCCAGCTCGTCGCACGTGCCCGCGCCACGGTGACGGGCACCCGCCGCGCGGGCTGGCGCGACGCCGCGCTCTTCTTCACCGTCGGCTTCCCGGCAGCGGTGTACCGCAGCCGCCGCTGGTGGATACCGACGGCGCTGCTCTCCACGGCGCTCGGCGTGCTCATCGGCTGGTGGATAGCGACGCACCCCGAGGTCCAGGGAGCCATCGCCGCCCCGGAGCACCTGAAGGAGCTCACGAAGCCGGGCGGCGAGTACGAGACGTACTACTCCAGCAACCCGGCGGGCTCCTTCGCCGCCCAGGTCTGGACGAACAACGCCCAGGCGGCCGCGATCTGCCTCGTCCTCGGTGCCTTCCTCGGGATCCCGGTGCTGTGGATCCTCTTCCTGAACATGGCCAACCTCGGGGTGGGCCTCGGCCTGATGGCCTCCGCGGGCCGGCTCGACGTCTTCCTCGGCCTGATCATCCCGCACGGCCTGCTCGAACTGACGGCCGTCTTCGTGGCGGCGGGCACCGGTCTGCGCCTGGGCTGGACGGTCATCGACCCCGGCCCGCGCACCCGCCGGACGGCCCTCGCCGAGCAGGGCCGGGCAGCCCTCGGCATGGCCATCGGCCTCGCGGTGGTCCTGTTCGTCTCCGGCCTCATCGAAGGCTTCGTCACCCCCTCCGGCCTCCCCACCTGGGCACGCATCACGATCGGCCTGGTCGCCGAGGCCGCCTTCCTCCTCTACGTCTTCGTCCTGGGCCGCAGGGCCGCCCGCGCCGGTGAACTCGGCGACGTGGAGGCCGCGGACCGGACGGCAACGCTCCCGACAGCGGCCTGATGTGCGCACGAGCCTGCTGAGCTGCTAGTCTCCTCGTCGTCCCGCAAGCGCCGTTGACACGGAGCGAGCGGGGAGGTAGATTCGAACGGTTGCCTCGAACTGGACAAGTTCGGCAGCGATGGTTTAAACTCTCACTCACCCCACATGGACATCAAGATCCGCTCGGGGTACACCCGACTTTCCATTTCAGGAATTCGAAGCCGGAGAAATCCGGTGGAAATCTTCTGATAGAGTCGGAACCGCCGGAAAGGGAAACGCGAAAGCGAAAACCTGGAAAGCGCCGAGGAAGTCGGACACGAAAGAGTCTGATAGAGTCGG
>NZ_JBVJFK010000025.1:0-10275 GCF_055587885.1 Streptomyces sp. NPDC046349 | reverse complement strand
CCGACATCCATGCCGGGATCACCACCGCGGTCGTCGTCAACACCGCCGTCGTCGTCCTGGGCATCCTCACCACCGTCCTCTTCCTCCGCAACAAGGCCGCGAAGGACGTCGCCGCCGCCGGCTGATTCCCCGGCCGAAGAGATCCCCTCCCTCCGGGAAGCGCCCCCGGCACGGTCGCCCGACCGCTCCCGTCGGCCCTGCCGGGGCCGCCTCCCTCCTTCCCAAGGAACGTGATGGACCTCCATATCGAAGACCGCGTGTACCTCGTCACCGGCGCGTCGTCCGGTATCGGCGAGGCGACCGTCCGCCTCCTCGCCGCCGAGGGCGCCACCGTCGTCGGCGTCGCCCGCAAGCCATGGAGCACCGAAGGGCTCGGCGACCGGGTCGGCACCCTCGCCGCCGACCTCACCGACCCCGCCGCGGCCCGGCAGGTCGCCGACGCCGTGGCCGCGCGCCACGGCCGGCTCGACGGCCTCGTCAACAACGTCGGCGCGCTCGAATCCCGTTCCGGCTTCCTCGACGTGACCGACGAGCAGTGGAAGAACACCTTCGAGGTCAACTTCCACTCCGCCGTCCGCATGACCCGCGCGGCACTGCCCGCGCTCCTGGAGTCGGGAGCCGGATCCGTCGTCCACGTGGCGAGCGAGGCCGCCCGCTACCCCGACCCCGGCATCGTCGACTACGCCGCCTCGAAGACGGCCCTGCTGTCCCTCTCCAAGTCCCTCGCCGCGGAGTACGGCGAACGGGCGGTGCGTTCCAACGTGGTCTCCCCGGGACCCACCCGGACCGCGCTCTTCGACGCGCCAGGAGGCTTCGCCGACCAGCTCGGCGAGCGGTTCGGCCTCCCCGCCGACGAGGCCGTCGACCACTTCATCCGCGAGGTGCGCCGACTCCCCAGCGGCCGCATCGGCACCCCCGAAGACGTCGCGGGCGTGATCGCGTACCTGCTCTCGCCGCTGGCGGGCCAGGTCACCGGCGCCGAATGGAGCGTCGACGGCGGCGCCCTGCGGCAGATCTGACCAGGCCGATGCGTGCTTCCCTCCTCGCCCTCGCGGCCGGCGCCTTCGGGATCGGGACGACCGAGTTCGTCATCGTCGGCCTGCTTCCCGAGGTGGCCGACGACCTGTCCGTGTCCATCCCCTCCGCCGGCATGCTGGTCACCGGATACGCCCTGGGCGTGGTTGTCGGCGCACCGCTGATGACCGCGGCCGGCGCCCGGCTTCCCCGCAAGACCATGCTTGTCGTGCTCATGGCAATCTTTGTCGCCGGCAACCTGCTCTGCGCCCTCGCCGGAGGCTACGCCGCCCTCATGGGAGGTCGGCTGATCGCGGCCCTCACCCACGGCGCGTTCTTCGGGATAGGCTCCGTCGTCGCCGCCGACCTCGTGGCCCCCGACCGGCGGGCCAGCGCCATCGCCCTGATGTTCACCGGCCTCACCCTGGCCAATGTGCTCGGCGTGCCCCTGGGGACCTTCCTGGGCCAGGAGTTCGGCTGGCGCTCGACCTTCTGGGCGGTCACCGGCATCGGGATCGTGGGACTGCTCGCCCTCATCACACTCGTCCCGGCGCAGCCCGCGCCGCAGAGCGGGGCCCTGCGCGGCGAACTCGCCGTCTTCCGCAGACCTCAGGTGTGGCTGGCCCTCACCACGACGGTCCTCGGATTCGGCGGCGTCTTCGCCTCCTTCACCTACCTCGCCCCGATGATGACGGAACTGGCCGGCTTCTCCGACGGCGCGGTCGCCTGGCTCCTCGTCCTCTTCGGCATCGGGCTGTGCGTGGGCAACGTCCTCGGCGGCCGGGCCGCCGACCGGGCCCTCATGCCCAGCCTGTACCTCATCCTCGGCGGCCTCTGCCTGGTGCTGGTGGTCTTCACCTACACCTCGAGGGCCGCCCTGCCCGCCGCGGTCACCCTGGCCGCCTTCGGGGCGATCGGCTTCGCCACGGTGCCGCCCCTCCAGGCACGCGTGATGCAGCAGGCGGCCGGGGCCCCGGCCCTCGCCTCCGCCGCGAACATCGCAGCCTTCAACCTCGGCAACGCCCTCGGCGCCTGGCTCGGCGGCCTCGCCGTCTCCCACGGCCTGGGATGGACCTCGCCGACCTGGATCGGCGCCGGACTCGCCGCCGCCGGCCTCGGCACCGCGGCCTTCTCCGGCCACCTCGACCGAAAGAGCCGAAAGCCGCTTCCGCTTCCCGCGGAGCCGTCGCCTCCCGCACCACTCCCCGCACAACACCACTGCGCCGGTGCCGGGCACGGCACCCACCCCATCGTCGAACAGAAGTCGAGGTAGCCCCATGAACGGTGTCGACCGCCGGACCATGCTCACCCGCAGTGCTGCCGTCGTCGGAGGCGCGGCAGTGGCCGGCGCGCTCGCCGGCCCCGCGGCAGCGGCCACGGACCCCGCGGCCTCCGCGGCGCCCGGCGCGGCCGCCGGAACCGGAGCCGTCGTACGCCCGGGCGACCCGCGCTACGAGATGCTCACCACCGGCAACAACCAGCGCTTCGTCGCCCGCCCCGACTACGTCAAGATGGTCCGCTCGACCGCGGATGCCGAACGGGCCCTCAAAGACGCCGTCCGGGCCGGCAAGCGGGTCTCCGTGCGCAGCGGCGGCCACTGCTTCGCCGACTTCGCAGCCCACCCGGAGACCGAGGTCATCATCGACTTCTCCGAGATGACCCACGTCGGATACGACCCCGCGCGCCGCGCCTTCGTCGTCGAGGCGGGCGCCCGCCTGATCAACGTGTACGAAGCCCTCTACAAGGGCTGGGGCGTCACCATCCCCGGCGGCATCTGCTACAGCGTCGGAGCCGGCGGCCACATCGTGGGCGGCGGCTACGGGCTCCTCTCCCGGGCCCACGGCCTGGTCGTCGACCACCTGTACGCCGTGGAGGTCGTCGTCACGGACGGCAAGGGAGGCGTCCGCACCGTCGTCGCCACCCGCGAGAAGAACGACCCCCACCGCGACCTGTGGTGGGCGCACACCGGCGGGGGAGGCGGCAACTTCGGCCTGGTGACCCGCTACTGGTTCCGCTCCCCGGGCGCGAAGGGCTCCGAACCCTCCGGGCAGCTGATATCGCCGCCGTCGAAGGTCCTCGTCAGCGCCCTCGACTTCCCCTGGGAGCAGCTGACGGAGGCCGGATTCGCCCGCCTCCTCAAGAACTTCGGCGCCTGGCACGCCGCCAACAGCGCCCCCGACAGCCCCTACCGCAACCTGTCCAGCCTCTTCAACGTCAGCTCCAAGGCCCATGGCGGCCTGGGCATGTTCACCCAGGTCGACGCGACCGTACCGAACGCCCGCAAGCTCCTCGACGACTACGTGGCGGCCATCACCGCCGGTACCGGGGTCACCCCCCGGGCGCTGACCCGGCCCACCGGCGAACTCCCCGCCATGCCGCAGTTCGCGGAACCCAGGACGCTGCCCTGGCTCCAGGCGACCCGGCTCGTCGGCACCAACAACCCGACCATCACCGACCCGACCTCACGCGGGGCGCACAAGTCCGCCTACATGCGCAAGAACTTCACCGACCACCAGATCTCCGCGCTCTACCGGTACATGAGCCGGCCGGACTTCAAGAACCCCGACACCATGCTGGTGCTGTTCTCCTTCGGCGGCCAGGTCAACGCCGTCGCACCCGACGCGACGGCCAACGCCCAGCGGTCCTCCGTCTTCAAGATGTGCTTCCAGACCTTCTGGCAGGAGGAGAGCGAGGACGCCTTCTACCTGGGCTGGCTGCGCGACCTGTACGAGGACTTCTTCTCCGCGACCGGCGGCGTCCCCCTGATCGACGACAACACCGACGGCTGCTACATCAACTACCCCGACCGCGACATCACCGACCCCCGCCGCAACCGCTCCGGCGTGCCCTGGCAGACCCTCTACTACAAGGACAACTACCCCCGCCTCCAGCAGGTCAAGAAGCGCTACGACCCGTCCGACTTCTTCCGCCACTCCATGTCGATCAAGCCTGCCCGAGGCTGATCCCGAACGGATGACGGCAGGCGGGCCACCGCCGGCGGTCCGGCGTCCCCCACGCGACCCTGCCCGCGGTTCCGCGACCGTCGTCCCTGCTCAGAAGCCCCGTACTCCGTGTCCCGGAGTGCGGGGCTTCTGGCGTTCCCGGCCGACTGTTCGAGTGGCCGGGGTAGTTCGTTGACTGTCCGGGCGGCTCCGGGAAAGCTGATTACAGGCCGGAAGAGGGCAGCCGAAAAGGGCCCCTCGCAGAGCGATCCGATCCCCTGGCCCACACCCGCAGCCACATCCCCGGGCACACCCCCGGACGGCGCCCGCGGCACCGCCGTGCCGCGCCCCTTCCCCGCCATGCCACGGCCCGATTCCCACCGCGCCAGAAAGAAAGAGGAAGCCATGCGTTCCGTCGCCGTAGTCCTCGGCACCCGGCCGGAAGCCATCAAGTTCGCGCCGGTCATCCGCGCCCTCCAGGACGACCCGCGCTTCGAGCCCGTCGTGATCTCCACCGGCCAGCACCGCCAGATGCTGGACGAGACGCTCGAGGCCTTCGGCCTCACCGCCGACGTCGACCTGAAAGTGATGGCGCCCAAGCAGACCCTCTCCCAGGTCACCTACCGCTCGCTGCGCGGCCTGGAGGACTACTTCGCCGCTTCTCCCGCCGACGCGGTCCTGGTCCACGGAGACACCGCCACCACCCTCACCGGCGCCCTGGCCGGATTCCACCTGCGGATCCCCGTCGTCCACGTCGAGGCCGGACTGCGCAGCGGCCGGCTCGGCTCGCCCTTCCCCGAGGAGGGCAACAGACGGCTCGTCGCGCAGGTCGCCGCCCTGCACCTGGCCCCCACCCCCGGCAACCTGGCGAACCTGCTGCGCGAGGGCATCGCCGCCGACACCGTCACCGTCACCGGCAACACCGTCATCGACGCCCTGCGCTGGGCCAGCGGCCGCGCGGAGAGCTACAGCGACCCGGCCCTGGCGGACCTCGACAGCGATCCGCGCCGGGTCGTCCTGGCCTCCGCCCACCGCCGGGAGGCCTGGCCGCACCTGCCGCAGATCGGCCGGGCCCTCGCCCGCATCGCCGACGAGCCCGGAGTGCGCGTCGTCGTCCCGCTCCACCGCAACCCGGTCGTCCGCGAGGCGCTCCTGCCGCACATCGGCAGCCACCCGGGCATCACCGTCACGGACCCGCTGCCCTACCTCAGCTTCTGCAAGCTCATGCGCCGCGCCGACATCATCGTCTCGGACAGCAGCGGCAGCCAGGAGGAGGGCCCCGCCCTCGGCAAGCCCACGCTCGTCCTCGGCGACGTCACCGAACGCTCCGAGGCCATCGTCGCCGGCACCGCCTGCCTCGTCGGCACCGCCACCGAGGGCATCGTCGCCCACACCCTGGAGCTGCTGCGCGACCGGGCCGCCTACGACCGGATGGCCAACGCCGCCAACCCGTACGGCGACGGACAGGCCACCGCGCGCACCGTCGCCGCCCTCGCCCACTTCTTCGGCCTGGGCCCCGCACCCGAACCCTTCGTCCCCGACGACGCCGTCGACGAGCTCAGCGTCGAGCTCGCCCGCACCGCCGACTTCGCCCGCACCTGAGCCCGCACCTGAGCCCGCACCTGAGCCCGCACCCGGGCCCCGCACCCGGGCCCCGCACCCCATCGAGAGGAGCACCCATGAGCGCCACCCCGTCCGCCGTCGAACGCCCGCTGAACTTCAGCACCCCGTACCTGAGGGCCGACCTCGTGCGCGACGCCGTGGACTACACCGTCGAAGGCCGCACCATCGTCGTCAATCCCGGTGTGACACCCGTGACCATTGCCGAGGAACCCCGCAAGACCATCCCCCCGCTCTCCTCCACCGTCCTCGCCGACACCCGCATCGAGAAGGCCGACGCGCTCCTCCTCCTGCGCTCCGCCCCCGACGGCACCGACATCACCGGCATCAACGAGGAACCCGGCTGGTCCCACCTCGCCGATCTCCTCGGCCCCGGCGAGTTCCCCCGCGAGACCGCCCTCCACCGCAGCCCCCAGGACGACATCAACACCGTCCTGTTCGACCCTGCCCACGTCCTCGGCGAGCGCGAGACCCCCACGGACCTGCGCGAGTTCAACGTCCGGGCCAACCTCTGGTTCTCACCCGCCGGCACCGACTGCGCCGTCCACAACCAGCACGACTTCATCGAGGTCCACACCCAGGTCCACGGCCTCGGCCGGATGCAGCGCTTCCGGGACCGCGACCACGCCTCCCTCTACCAGGACGTCCTGATGAGCCCCGGCTACACCACCCCGGACCCGTTCTGCGCCACCGGCCCCCAGTGCACCTACCACTACCCCTGGCACCAGTACCGGGCCGACACCGACTGCATCTGGCTCGCCATCGAGTACCACCCCGTACCCCGCGCGCTGCGCACCCTCTTCCCCGTGACCACCCCGAACCCTCTGGAGAACCAGTCGTGACCACCACCGGCAGCACCAACGAGACCGCCCTGCGTGCCCCGAAGTTCACCGCCGAGGTCGTCGCCGACCAGCTCCGCGACGGCTACTGGCTGGAGGCCCCGGACATCGACGGCGACGGCAGGCCCGACCTCTTCGGCTACGGGCTCCGCCTCGGCGAGATCTACTGGTACGCCAACGACGGCGACTGGACCCGCCGCCTGATAGCCGACCGGATCAAGATGCCCGTCGGCGCCGACTACGCAGACGTCACCGGCAACGGCCACCCCGACGTCATCGTCTGCTACGACCTGTACGGCCCGATCGGCACGATCCACGACGCCAACACCGAAGGCGGAAAGATCGACTGGCTGGAGAACCCCGGCACCCCGGACAAGGACGAGTCCCGCTGGAAGCGCCACTACGTCGGCCGCGCCACCGGCATGCACCGCCTACGCGCCGGCCACTTCACCCGCACCGACCGGCTGCAGATCATCGGCCTCCCGATCGTCGCCAAGGAGGACGTCCACGCGGTACTGCCCGTCGTGCTGTTCACCCAGCCCGACGACGTGCACACGGCGCAGGAGTGGGAGATGACCGTCATCGACGACAGCCACTTCCGGATGATCCACGGAGCCGAGAAGAAGAAGGGCCTGATCCCCGGCTCAGACCTCGAGTCCCTGCTGCTGGCCTCCGACGAGGGCGTCACCTGGCTCCACTACGACGAGACCCGCCGGGAGTGGATCCGCGAGCTGATCGGCACGGGCGAGCTCACGCAGTTCGAGCAGACCGGATTCCGCGGCAGCGGCGACCTCAACGCCGGCCGCCTCGGCGACGACCCGATGGCCTACGTCGCCGCCATCGAGCCCTTCCACGGCAACACGGTGGCCGTCTACACCAGGGCCGGCGACGGCGAGGGCTGGAACCGCGTCCTGCTCGACGTGTACGGCGACCCCAACGAGAACGGCGAGGGTCCCGGCCACCAGATCGTCTGCGCCGACTTCGACGGCGACGGCGACGACGAGTTCCTCGTGGCGCTCCGCGGCCCGTGGCCGTGGCAGGGCGTCATGTACTACAAGGCGATCGACGCCGCCAACGGCATCTGGGCCAAGTGGCGGGTCTCCGACGAGTCCGTCGCCCGCATCGCGACGGCCGACTTCAACGGCGACGGCCGCCTGGACTTCGCCACCATCGCGTACTCCGTGCAGAACTACTACGTGGCCAAGGACGCCAAGCTCATGCTCTACCGCAACCGGATCGAGCAGTAGGGGAGACCGCGCCGGCGCCCGCTCCCCGGGACCGGACGCCGCCCCCCCGCAGCCCTGAGCCCCCGACGGGCAGTCCCGCCTTCCGCGACGCCCCTGCGCGCGCCGCCCGGGACCGTGCCCCCGCCGCACGGCGGGACCACGGCCCCGGGGGCCGTCCCTCACGAAACCTCTTCCGCACCTCTTCCGAAAGAGCGATTCCCTGTGGCCTCCACGACGTCCTCCGACGCCGCGAAGCGGGCGAAGCTGCCCTCACTGACCGGCCTGCGGTTCTTCGCCGCTCTCTCCGTGTTCTTCTTCCACTCGTCCCTGACCGACTCCCCGATCCCGCCCAACGCCCCCATCAACCCCTTCGCCGACGCCGGCATCGCCGACTGGTTCTCCACCGCCTTCGGCAAGGCCGGCTACCTGGGCGTCTCCTTCTTCTTCGTCCTCTCCGGCTTCGTCCTCGCCTGGGCCGCCAAGCCCGGAGAGCCCGTCACCGCGTTCCTGCGCCGTCGACTGCTGAAGATCTTCCCCAACCACATCGTCGTCTTCGCCGCCGCGATGGTCCTCTTCGCCGGCTCGGCCGTCACCGGCGTCGCCGACTGGCTCCCGAACCTCCTGCTCATCCACACCTGGTGGCCGCAGCCCACCGTCAACCTCAGTGTCAACCCGCCCAGCTGGTCCCTCGGCAGCGAGCTGCTCTTCTACATGCTCTTCCCCGTGCTCATCGCCCCGATCCGGGGGCTCCGCGGCCGGACCGCCCTGTGGGGCTGGAGCGCCGCGATGATCGCAGGGATGGTCGCCGTCCAGCTCATCGCCACCCACTTCGTCCCCGACACCCCCAAGTCCACCATCACGCCGATCTCCGGAATGCAGTTCTGGTTCGGATACCTGCTGCCCGCCGGGCGCCTCTTCGAGTTCGTCCTCGGCATCCTGCTCGCCCGCATCGTCCTCGCCGGACTGTGGCCGCGCCGCGTCGGGTTCGGCGTCTCGCTGGCCCTGACCGTCCTCGGCTACGCCGCCGCGCTCGTCGCCCCGTTCCAGTACGGGTTCGTCGTCGCCACGATCATCCCGGTCGCCGCGCTCATCGGGGCCACCGCCAACGCCGACGTCGAGGGCCGCACCACCTTCCTGCGCAGCAGGCCCATGGTCTGGCTCGGCGAGGTCTCCTTCGGCTTCTACCTCGTGCAGGGCGTCACGATCTTCTACCTCCGCTCGCTGCTGGGCGAGCACACCTACAGCGTTCCCGTCGCCCTGCTGGTGATCGCCGGCTTCTTCGCCGCCTCACTGCTCGGCGGCTGGCTCCTCTTCCGCTTCGTCGAGATGCCCGCCATGCGCCGCTTCGGCCGCGGCAGGCCCCGTACGCCGTCCGCCCCGGCCCCGGCACCGGCCCCCGAGCCGTCCGGGGACCGGACCCCGGTCAGTGCGTCCGCCCGCGACTGACCCGCCCGAACACCGCCCTACCGCTCACCGCCCGCGTCGGCATCAGCCGACGCGGGCTGCGGCGTACCCCGGCCCGTACCCGCCGGTCCGGCGGTCAGGCTCGACAGCATGCGCAGCGCCGCGTCGGAGGGGGAGGACTCGGGAGCGCTGTAGAGCAGCATCCGGTGGTTGGTGCCGTCGGTGAGGTGCAGGTTCTCGAAGTCGAGGGTCAGCGGGCCCACCACCGGATGGTGCAGGGTCTTCGTACCGACCGTGCAGTCCCGCACCGGGTGCTTCGACCACAGCGAGGCGAAATCCGGGCTCTGCAGCATGAGCGAGCCGATCAGCTCGGCCAGCGCACGGTCCTCGGGATTGCGGCCCGCCACCAGGCGCAGCGCCGCCAGCGCGACCCGGGCCTCGCTCTTCCAGTCCGTGTACAGCTCCCGGGTGTGCGGGTCGAGGAACAGCATCCGCGTGAGGTTCGGACGCACGGCGGGATCGTCGGGGCTCGCGAAGTCCAGGTGCCCGGCGAGCAGGGCGTGCCCCAGCGCATTCCAGGCGAGCACGTTGTTACGGCCGTCCAGCACCACGGCGGGGACCTGCGGCATCGCACCGATCAGCCGGCGCGTGGTGTCGCGGGCGTACTCGGGGCGGGGCGACGGGGCCCGCTTGGCGCGGGGCGGACGGGCCAGGTTGTGCAGGTGCGCGTGCTCGTCCGGAGTCAGGCGCAGCGCCCGGGCCAATGCGTCGAGGACGCTGTCCGAGGCGTTCGTGCTCTGCCCCTGCTCCAGGTGCGTGTAGTACGTGATGCTCACCCCGGCCAGCAGGGCGAGCTCCTCGCGCCGCAGCCCGGGCACGCGCCGCCGGGTGCCGTGGGACGGGAGCCCGACGTCCTCGGGCTGGAGCTGCGCGCGACGGGTACGGAGGAACTCGCCCAGAGCGGTCGGTGTGTCCATGCGTTCCAGTGTGCCGGGGGAGGGCGCCGGACGCCGCCCCGGAAGGTGGCCCTGGGAGTGCTAGCTTGCGCGGCGCCAGCACAACCAGAGGGCTGGGTAACCCCTTCGGACCGGTCCAGAGTCGATGACGCAACACACCGTTGCGTCATGGAGAGGGAGTCTGGCGATGTCGGTTGTCGAGGGTGCGCGGGTTGATTCGGGTGCGGGGGAGGTGCCGGCCCGGTTGGACGGGCGTTTGAAGCTGGTGCTGGTG
>NZ_JBVJFK010000024.1:0-25342 GCF_055587885.1 Streptomyces sp. NPDC046349 | reverse complement strand
GTGTTGCCCCAGCTCAGATGCTTCCGACAAAGAGGCTGCCCGACCAGTAGCTCACCATCCTGAACAGGGCTGGAGCCTGCTCTGCAACGGCTTGCCGCTCTTCGAGGTTATGTCGATCTCTGTGGTCTCTGAAGCCTGTGACCTGGTGGTTTGCGAGACGGACATGTCGATGTCGGGTGCTCGAACCGTCTCCAGTCGCTCAGCTGGAAACGCTGCTCGCGATCGTCTGCGCAACCTGGGTGGGCGAGAGGTGAGTGGTGTCGATGACTTCGGCTTCTCGACGCAGCCAGGTCAGGGCGTCCTGGTAGCGAGGAAGGTGGTCCAGGCGCCATTGCCGAGCGCCGGTTTCGACCATGTCGCTCTCGATGCGTTGGGCCAGCGTGTCTGGATCGGTGTGCAGCACGAAGTGCCGCACCGGAATGCCAGCCTTCGCCAACCCGGCGTGGATCTCTCCCCAGTACTGCTCGACCAGCACCGACTGGGGGATTACGAGCACTCCGCCGACGAAGTCGAGGACCTGCGACGCGGTCTCCACGACCAGACCACGCCATGGCGGCCATTCCTGGAAGTCCTTGACGGGAACGGAGTTGAGGACATGCCTCAGCATGAAGCCGACGGTCTCGGAGTCGAAAACCCTTGCGTCTGGAAGGAGCGCGGCAAGTTCCTTCGAGGTCGTCGTCTTGCCGGCGCCGAAGGTCCCGTTCAGCCAAATGATCATGCTGGTGACCCTATCTGGGGGACGGAGTCACGCCGGACAGGTCCGGTCTGCGCAGTACCCTCGCCGACACGCCGCGAGAGTCAGCGGTGCTCAGCAGGTCCATTCGATGGCGCGCCCGTCAGGGTGCGGAGGCGGCGGATTTCGCCGTGGGCGGTCTCCAGTTTCCGGGTGAGATCAGCGACCTGGTCTCGGAGTTGCCGGTTGCGGTCGAGAGCGGTCTCCAGCATGCGTTGCAGGGAGGCGTCCGTGGCCCCATGCCGTGGATTCCGGCGTGGGGCAGGGGCTCGCTGTGGGAGCTGGTTGATCGCGGTGATGAGGTCGATCTGCGTGTATTAGGACCGGGAGACACCGGCGGCGCTCGCGATGCCGACGACTGTGGGTCGCTCGCTGCGACGGGCAGCGGCCTTGACCGCTTCCTCGGCTCGCTCGCGTGCCTGCTTACTACGTGCTTTCGAGGCTTCGATGAGGAAGCGGGTGTTGTCAGCCGGCGGCATCGAGATCGGTCAACTTCCCGCCGGCCACGATCTGCTGAGGTCCGGCTTGTTCCAGGGCGTCGATGACGGCGTCGAGCTTGCCGAGCGTGCGGGTGTTCTTCTCGGCGATCCGGGAGAGCCGGCCCTCTCGGCATCGCCGATGAGCTTGCGGGTCTCATCGCGCTGGCGTCGGTGCTGGTCGAGGAAGTCGCCGGTGGTGATGAAGAACCGGCAGTCCAGACATGGGTTGGCGTACTCGCAGTCGGTCTGGATGGGGGCCCCGCAGTACCCATTGGGGAGACTGACCTTGGCGCGAACGAGGGACAGACGCATCCAGGCGGCGTCGGCGAGCGGATGGTCGGTGGGCAGTTCGACAGGTTCGCCGTCGGCGTCGACTTTGAGGGCCCTCTCCCAGTGCCAGCGCGGGTCTTCTGGTGGAGCCGCGCGTAGACGGCCGTCATTTCCGGCGACATGTGGTCAAGCAGCTGCTGGACGATGTACTGGGGGAGGTTGGCGTTGATCAGCCGGGTGCCCAGCGTGTGTCGGAACTGGTGAAAGGTGACCCGCGCGGGACGTCCGTGTTCGTCGAGGAGACGAATGCGCTGCAGCCAGTTCTCCATGAGGCTGCAGCACCAGGTGTCCGAGATGGGTTTGCTGCCGTTGAGGTTTGCCTGCCCGCTGGGGAACAGGAAGCGGCTCCCGGCCGGGAATCTCGCCACGGCCCGGCGTTGCTGTTCTGCGATCTCGTCTGCCAGGTCCTGGCTGATCGGGAAGAACGGGCGGGCGCCCGTGTTGTCGTGTGTGACGCAGTCGAATCGCAGGCGCCGGGCGTCCTTCATGCGCAGGCCGCAGGAGATCAACAGGGGAATCATGAGGCGGAGATCATCACTGGGGATCAGTGCCAGGTTGGAGGGATTTTCCAGCTGGCGCATGAGGTGCTCG
Source organism: Streptomyces sp. NPDC046349 (assembly GCF_055587885.1). Classification (NCBI taxonomy): domain Bacteria; kingdom Bacillati; phylum Actinomycetota; class Actinomycetes; order Kitasatosporales; family Streptomycetaceae; genus Streptomyces; species Streptomyces sp. NPDC046349. Next base: position 23,209 of record NZ_JBVJFK010000024.1, on the reverse strand, counting down.
GAGATCCAGCGCGGCTTGGCCGGCGGCAAGGCCGGGGCCTCGTTGTAGACGACTGCGTTGCGCGGGAGGTCCGGCTGCCAGTCGTGGGCCCGGGTGTCTGTGAGCAACCGGCTCAGGGCGTTGACCGCGGTCCGGCGGGTGTAGACGTCTGGGTAGTCGATGCTCAGGACGGCGATCCATGTCTCGATCCGTGCGCGTGTCAGGTCGGCGGGCGCTGCGTTCGGCGGGAGATGCCGGGCGAAGTGGACCAGGGAGCGGAGATTGTTCGCCACGGTGTGGACGCTGATGCCCGTACTGACCCTCCACCGGCCCCACCGTCTGGTCAGCTCGCGAAGCCAAAGCTGGGGGATGCCCTCAAAGCGCAGGTAGCGCGACTCGCCCTCTGCCAGGGCGAGATGGCGCAGGTCCCAGGTCTCGCGCGGGTACTGGTCGGCCCACGGGTCATCGGCGATGAGCAGGTGTTCCAGTGCGAAGCGTGTGTCCGCGATGAAGCGAAAGGCCACCACGTTGTGGGTCGAACGCTGGCCGTCGGGGTTGGCGGGGGCGACGTGGTCCCGCCAGTGGGCTTCGCTCCAGTCGACGAGGCTGGTGACCGGTCCTGAGACGCCCAGGCGACCGCGCGGCGCACGTCTCGGGCGGGGGTGAAACGGAGCTCTTCATCGAGGCGGTGCTGGAGTCCGAACTGGAACTCCAGGCGGAGTCCGGGGGCGAGCTGGCCGAGGCGGATCTTCAGGTCGCCGCGGTGGGCGAGGTCGTCGTACCAACCGCTGAGATCAGGGCGACCCCGTGCTTGCGCCACCGGCTGTGGTGCGTGTGACACAACGATGCGTTGGTGCTGTCGGTCCAGCGCGGGCAGTCGGGGAACTCGCAGGACCGTTCCACGGCCTGGGGCCCCTGCGGCGGCTGGTAGATGGTCCGTCCGACCCAGTCCGCGAGGTCCGGCCGTCCCGCATGGTTCCAGCGCGAGGCATGACGGTGACACAGGGTATTGGCGGCGGTTGTTCACCGTCTCGGAAGGCGTCCGAATCGGTCCGTGGTCGATGTTCACGAGAACGGGAGGCACCGCGGCCCTTGACTGTCCAGATCGGGTCAGGGCAATCACGGGGTGGGCGTGGCGGCCAGCCGTGCCTCGGCGCCTGCCCGTACGTCAGGGGTCTCCATCGGGTCGTTGCGCAGCGCCGTGATCCGCTCCAGGGTTTCGGGGTGGTCCGGCGCGTGGGCCATGCCCAGGAGCCGGGCCCGTTCCTCGCAGTCCCAGAGGGACTCGGTGTGGGCGTAGTCCAGCCCGCCAGGGTCGATGGCGGCCAGTGCCTCCAGGTAGGCGGCCCGTTCGTAGGAGTGCGGGGTGCGCAGCCAGAACCTGCGCAGGTCCGCCACCGCCCCGGCGGCCGCCGGCCCGAATCGGGCCAGCCGCCTCGCCGTGGCGTCGGGGCCGCACCACGCGCGGTTTCGCCACTGGTCGGCGAGTTCGGCCACGAGGACCGGGATCACCTCGGGGCCGAGTTGATCGGCGAGGACGTCAGAGCCGAGCCGGGCCAGCCACTGCCGCTCGTCGCCCACCCACCGGCGCGCGGCCGGAACGGCCAGGGCGCCGAGGCGGTCGACGGCCTGCCTGAGCCGGGGAAGGGGCTGGCGGCCGTCCGGGGTGACGAGGGAGGGCACGAGCGGGATCAGGCCCTCCACCGGATCCCGGCGGGACAGCTCGCGCAGGGCGTCGACCCTGCTGCCGGCCTCGGCCAGCAGGTCGAGCAGCTCGTCGTCCGTAAGGCCGGTCAGATCGTCAGGGGTCGGGCCCGGATCGGGTCGCTGGACCTTGATCCCGAAGCGGGTCCACGGTTCGGTGAACCACGGCGGCTCCGGCTCACCGCTGATCCTCGCCCGCGCGGACTCACCCAGGTCCTCCCACCACTCCAGGGGCCAGATGCGGGAGACGGACTCCAGCACGGAGGCCCAGTGCGCGCCCTGCCGGACGTGGCTGCGCAGGGCCTCGCGCGCCTCGTCGCAATCATCGAGGGCGAGCAGTTCCAGCACCTCGGCAGCCCGCCTGCACTGACCCTCGTCCCCGGCCAGCAGTTCCACAACCGGCGCCGGCGACATTCCCAGGTCCCGGACCAGCCTGGCGAGGTAGCAGGCGCGGTCGTCGAAGCCGTTCCACCGCCAGTCCCGCCGGATCCCGTCGTAGACGATGGGCGCGGCCTCCAGGGGATTCCGCAGCGCGCGTACGGGGCCCAGGCCACGTCCCCGTTGCAGCAGGCCCTCGACCGAGTCGAAGCGGGCATAGGGCATCACGTCGTTATCGCTCATCAACGGGCACCCTGCCCGACCGGGGGCGCGGCCGCCACGCGATATCGGCCCGGCCCCGACCGGGAGCAGGCTGTCCCTGAGGTCAGCCCGGGCCAGCTTCTACGCCGCACCTACGAAGCGGCGGTGAACTCCACATCTGTGCCGCCGCAGCGACATCGCCGCCCACCGAACTGCACGTCATGGGAGGAGCCGCGCGAGATCCACCTCGTGGCGCTCCTGGCGCGCTTGTGCTCCTGGTTACCGCCCGACTGCTGCAGGGCGACACCAGGGGGCAACACACCGTTGCGCACTTCCCCCTGTGCTGCTGGGCCGCCTCTCGCGGCCGTTTGGGGCTCAGGATCTCCTGCTTACGGGAGGCGGGTCGGGGTTCAGAAGAGGCTTCTGATGCGGCGTATCAGGGGTACGGCGCCGGCGAGTGCGGCCACGATGGCTACTTCGGCGCAGACGATCAGGATCACGGTGTAGGCGTCGGCCCTCGCGGCACGGGTTGTTGCGGCCATGTTGGAGACCCCGGAGCTGGTGTACGCGGTGAGCAGGCTGGTGGTGAGGGCCGTGGCGAGTGCTCCGCTGTACTTCAGCTGGGTACCGAACGCCCTGTGTTCTTCCTCGTCGAGGCCGACCGGGGGCTGCACAGGACGGCGGTGCCGGCTCCTACGAGCGTCAGCGCCGCCACCAGGCTGGGTGCGGGGAAGGTGCCGGGGTTCGACAGGCCGGTGAGCCACAGCAGGCCGCCGGCAGTGGCGAGGAGGCCGGTGATCCTGGCCGGTGTCGGCCAGCGGGCGGAGATGGACTTCGGGTGGACGAGGAACGCAACCATGGGCACAGCGAGTAGGAGGAAGCCCGCCGCGGTCCATGGGGCGTAGCCGAAGACCTGTTGCAGCACGAGGGTGCAGTAGAGCCATGCTGTGCACTGCACGGCCCCGCTCACCCAGGCCCAGATCAGCGGTGTCCCGCCGACCCATTCAGGGAATTCCTCGCGCCTCCCGGCGATCCGACGCGCGCAGTTGGCCAGGAGGGCGATGCCGAGGGCCAGGAGGGCTACGACGGAGGGGGACCACCAACCGTTTTCGACGGTCAGGGCGATGGCACAGACGAAGAGGGTGTGTGCGCCGGTCATGCGCAGCATCACCGTGGAGCCGCCTGGCTCCGTGTAGAGGGCTGAGGGCAGGAATCTGTAGGAGCGGAGGAAGGGCAGGGCGAGGAGCAGCAGGAGGGCGATGACGGGTGGTACCTGGAAGGCGATGCGCCATACCCAGGTGGAGAGGAGCAGTCCTGAGGCTGTGACGGCGATCGCGCTGCTGGCTGCTACCGCCCACAGGATGTTTTTGTCCGTCTGCCAGCGGTGGAACTTGGCGGCGAGTACGGCGCTGGCGGCGGCCGCGCTGATGCCTTCGCCGAGGCCTTGCAGGGTGCAGCCGGTCAGGAGGTGGAAGGTGGACCAGCCGACGGTGGTCTGTGGGTTCCACGAGAGCTGGTCAGCAGGCCCTGCTCTTCGTAGTACCGCAGTGAGCGCGGACTCACGCCCGTGCGCTTCGGCAACTCGCCTATCCGCATCCCCGAGAGCCTACGCCCGCGTGCTCCAAGTGCAGGCCGCCGTCGGGTCATGAACGCTCGCGGACATACCGGTACATGTACCCCTCTGCGCGGCCGCCAGCCCCCGGGATACGGATGACCTCCTCCCTCGGCTATCGCGTGGAAAGACACCTCATGCAGTCAAGCCGTCAAGGTGCCCGGCAGGGACACAGGCCTGGAAGGATCGAATAGTTCATGATCACAGGGATGTGTCAGGCGTGAAGGCGTACGTCCGCAGCGGATCCAGATGTAGCTCGTGCGGGCCCATACAGTCCGCGGCAAGGGTTCCCACCGCAACCCCACACATGCACGTCAGGTTGGGGCCTCCCGTTCCAAGAGGTCCGCAGCAACCGTGGTGAATACCCAGAGAGCTGGCCAGTTGCAGGCTCGGCACGTCCTCCGGGTGCACGATGACAGAGTCCCGGGGGCCGACGGAGACCATGTCGGTCATGCCGGGCGGCATGAGAAGAGCCCTGCTCACAAGTGCGCGCGCCGCCTGGGTGCCTGGTGTCGCGAAGGGGGCGCCCCAGGGTTCGGGATCGATGGCGTAGCTGCCTCGCGGCACTGTCGAAGGGGCGAGCCTCGTCTTGCCGTCGCGGTCTTTGTCATGCAGCGAGATGTCCGGGATGCCCTGAAGTTTCTGCAGGTCCGGGGTGAGTTCGGCACCGCACTTTGCACAATAGAAGACCGTCACACCAACCGTTGTATCCCATCGACAGCATCAGTCACGACCGAGTTCCCCTGCTCAGTCCGCCCTTCCAGCAAAGGCGGTGGGGAAGGCGATGGATTCGTCGAAGGGAACTCGTGTCCGAAGGTGGTGGAGTTGGCCGAGCATGCGGTTGAACAGGCGCCGCCGCAGGGCCCTCATATGCCAGTCCCCTCCTGCCCGGCGGCGCCGGTAGTGGGCGTCCGCGCAAGTGGGACCGCTCAGGGAGGCGAAAGCCCACGTGTGAGAAGTCGCCACCCGCACCGGCATCACCGTCGAGACCCGCGCCCGCTTCGGCTACACCGCACCCGGTGAAAGCGGGCAGCCACGTCCGGCTGCGCGACTTGCAGGATGGGAGAGGCGGCAGCGATGTCATGCTTTGGCATCGGGCATGCCGCTGGTGACGACGATCGCCGCCACGTCGCCGGTCTTCGTGCGGCCCAACCAGACGACGCCGCCCGACTCGGCCCCGAACGTGACCAGATCGGCCTGCCGCGACTCATCGCGTACCTGTTCGCACCCGTCGGCCAGCTGCTCGGATTCGCGCGGGGCAGGGACCCCGTCTATGAACGTGCGAAACGGTGCGGACAAGGTCGTCCACGCGCCTGCATCGGCGAAGCAGCCGACATTGGCATCGGAGAAGAAGCGGGGCTCCTCGCCCGGCTGCAGCTGGGCGATGTCGTCCTCGACACTCAGGCCCATCTCCCATCCGACGACAGGGTCGTCGCTGATGCACAGGCGCGTCGCGGCGCACTCAACACCGTCCACGTGCTCGCCCATGAACTCGTACGGGCCCGCCGTCCACGCGATCTCTACCCGGTAGACGCCCGGGGGAACGCGCACCGCCAGCTCCCGCGGGGGCCTGGTCGGCAGGCCCCTCTGGTACTCCCAAACCTGGTCGTCGTGCCATGGCGCATCGACGACAAGCCGGCCGCTCGGTACGCGGATCGTCGTCAGCTCCTCGATGCCCGTCACGACTACCGGCGTCATCGGATCGTCGTACACCGTCCCAAGGTGAGCACCGGGTGTGAAAGCCGCCTCCAAGTACCAGGTGGCCTCAGGCCCGGCTGCCAGCCGCGCGTCCCTGACCCACTCCATGTCTCACTCCCTCCTTGCCACCCGGCCGGGCGGTCAACCGAAAGCTACGTGGGCCCGCTGACATCGGCACTTCTTGCATCGTCGCAATCCGGGATCGCTCCCCAAGATGTGTACCAGGAAAGGCTTTTGAAGGCGCCTGGCCCTCGTGCAGTCATCACCACTGCTCCCCGTCCAGCACCTACCGGCCGCGGCCCGCAACGCTCGCACCACCGTGCCTGTCATCGCCGGGCTCTTGCGTCACCACCATGTCCCGGTGCTGTAAGGGAACTGGTCTCGGGGCACCGGCCCGCCCAGTCGGCCACTAGCGTGCGGCCATTGGGCCCAGCAGCCCAGCCGACCACCACTCCCCGGGAGACTCCGCCATGCCCATCCTTGTTCCCCGCACGCTCCTCGCCACGATTGCTCTCTCAACCACGCTGACGCTGACCGCCTGCGACCCCGCAGCCGAAGCCGAAGCCCCTCCCGTTCCTCCCCCTGCCTCCGCCGCGGTCTCCGCGCCCGCCTCCTCCACCTCGCCCGCCGGTTCGGGCAAGCACACGCTGGCCGAGGCCGCCACCGCCGGCGGGCTCACCAAGGCCACCGGTGCCGGCGCGGTCTCCGACGTCCCGGTTGACCCGGGCGAGATGCGTGACGGCATGCACCTGGTGGTCGCTGACTACAACCGTGCCGGGCAGACCTCCGGCCGCCGCATCCTTTTCGTCGGCGTCGACAGCGTTCCGGAGGACCCGAACAAGCGTCGCGAGCACCTTTGGCGCGGGCTGATCGACTACGCGCTGCAGAACGGCTCCACCGGCACCCCCACCACCGCGAAGCCGTACCAGCCCGGCCCATTCGGCGGGTCCCTCGAGTGCCTCAGCCTGCCGGAGTCCGCCAGCACCACCGACGTCATCTGCGGCTGGTCCGACACCACCACCGCCGCCGTCGCACTCTTCCCCCGCACGACCCCGGCCGACGCCGCCCGCCTTTTCGCCGCCATGCGCGCCGACCTCGAACATTGACCGACCCGTCTACCGCACCCCCACGGCAGCAGCGTCGCGCAGGCAGCGGCGCCGCCGGGGGATCTACGCCAAGGTCTTTACCGGGAGAAGAGGCAGTCAGCAACGCAGAGCTGCCGCGGGTGTGGTGGGAGCGGGCCGCTGCAAGGAAGGCCCGGAGCCGGAGAGCGGCAAGTGCACCGGCGGGTGGTCAGGCAGGCGAGAGCCGCATCCACGAGACGACCCACCAGGGCCGAGCCGGAGGCCCCCTGCCAGAAAGCGTCGGCGCTCAGGCGGTCCAGGCGCCGGGCCGGTGCGACTGCCGGTGGTCTCCCCTGGCCGGCATCGGTCCAACCCGCGGCGCACAGCATGCGGCCGAACGCGGCCCTTCCCCCGGCGAGGCTGGGTCTGAGCACCCTCAGATGTCGGTGAGCCGGGGGGGTCACGCGGACAATGGCGATGAGGTGGAGGCGGGGCAGGGGAAGGGCGAAGAACCAGCCGTCGGTCAGGAGGGGGATGCGGCGCAGGCCCTCCGGGTACGCCTTTGCGGGCTCCATCACCGATGTCGGTGACGTCCATGCCGACATCGGCGAGTGCGACGAGTTCCTGGGCCAGGCGCTCGACCTCGGCGACGACATGGTGTGGGGCAGGCCTTTGACGGCGTGTTCGGCATCCGGGTCGTACTCCCACTGCCAGCTGCTCAAGACTCCCCGCCGTGGGGCAGGCCGGCCTCGGCGGCGGCCTTGTCGAGGATCCGGCCGATTTCGGCCGCGACATCCGCCCGTCCTCGGGGTCGGTGACGTGCGCGGCGCGGGCTTCGAGGTGGCGCAGCCGCGCGGCCAGGTCCGGATGCCGCTCGATGGCGATCTGCAGGGCCCACTGCCGTAGGAAGCGGTGCATGGGGGCGGAGCTGACCTGTTCGCGGGCGCGAGCGACTGCGGCTGCTCGTTCGGCGTCGAAGGTGGCCACCGCGTCCGGTGCGATGCGGGTCAGCGTGGCCCGCAGTCCTCGACCGTTGCCGACGGCTGCGGGGTCCAGCCGTGCGGATGCTCGGGGGCGGTACTCACGCGGCATCCTGCTGGTCATCGGCGTCCCGGCGGCGGTGAGCTGCCGCGAGTGTGGACGCGTCTGGCGGAACCACCCGACCTGGGCGGCGACCGCGGCAGGTCCGCGCCGCTCGTAGCCGGCAGCAATCCGTCCAGCGGCCTCACTCAGGGCAGCGCGTGCCCGGTCCAGCGTGGCCGAGGCCTCTTCCACTCTTTGTGTGAGCCGCTCCAGCTCACGTGTTTCATCCGGATCCACCGCCAGGCGGGGCAGGCGGGGGGCAGTCGTCATGGACCGAGCCTCCCTCCCCCCACGAGGCCATCCACCACGATGCCGCCATCCACCCCAACCATGCGGTCCTCTCCAAGGCCTGCCCCTCGCCGGACCTCACCCCCAGCAGCCACCTACGACCATGGAATCCAGCACACCCGCCATACCCACACCGCACGGGGGCCACCGGCACAGCCAGCGCCCGAGGCGGCCCGCTGTCGGGCGGGTACCGCAGCCCCTACCGGAACACCCGCCTGTCGGGTCTGCGATCCCCCGGGGCTGTCGCTCGGCCCCGGCCAGGTGTGCGGCCGCTTGCGCTCTCGACCACTCGGACGGAGGCCATGCGCAGCGTGGCTGGGGCTGGCCGTCAGGCGCCGTCTCCGGCCAGCCGCAGCAGCACCGCGACGGGCTGGTCGACACCCTTATTCATGGTTTTCATCCCGTACGGCTCCTGCTCGTCCTCGCTGAGCACCTCGCGTCCATCGGGATCGCGGGAGATGTGCACCTCCATGTACGGAGCGGCGTCGTTGCCTTTCGGGATGACCCACCACATCGCGGCCCAGTCCGGTGCCTGCGTCATCCGCATCACCTCGCTGGACCGGTAGATCCTCGAGTGGTAGCGGAAGAAGTCGTCCCCGGGCTGGGCCAGCCAGGAAGGAGCATCACGCAGGTGTCTGTGCTCCTCGCCCTCGACATCCCATGAGTGCTCGATGGAGCCCGTGTAGCTGTTGGCGAGCTTGCAGCGGTCGGCGCGGATGAATGACACCGAGGCGAACAGCTCCACCCGGCCCTGCCCGGCGGCCACCGGCACCTCGATGACAGCGTCCTTGGAGAAGTCGTCGCCCGGGTCGAGCCGGGACCCCGCGTTGGAAATCTGTCCGGCGGCCAGCAGCCGAGCGGCGGCGTTGAAGTGCTCCTGCCGGTGGGTGTCCCAGCCGTCCCCGAGCTCCTGTCGCCACCGGGTGCGCTCCGTTCCCTGCGGGCGGAAGGCGGACGGCCACAGCTGCGCCGACCACAGGGTGCCGACCACGAAGATGCTCACCGATCCCTCGTTGCGGAAGGTGAAACGGGCCGGCACGTAGAGCCGCTTGCGGTCGGGATGGAGGACCGGCTTTCCGAAGGAGACCATGAACGGCACTTTGGGCGGGGCCACGTAGGGGACGTACATCGCCGAGTACGCCACGCTCGCCGAGCCGATCAGGGCGGACACCGCCACACCGGTGGCGAAACTCCGAGGGTGTGGCATGCCCCGCCACACCCTCTCCCGGATCAGCACCCACATCGCCCACACGGCCCACGCCGCCAGGGCCGCCCACAGCCAGAACCAGCCGGCACGGTAGCCGCCCTCCCACTGGAGCACCAGCAGCACCAGGCTCGTCACTGCCACCGTGCCCACGCCGAACAGCACCGCCGGCCCCGAATACCGCGTCGCACGCCGGCCCCAGAAGTCCAGCACGGCCCCGGCCGCGACAACCTCGACCAGCGCAACGACCAGGAACAACGCCCCCATGACACGGCCGCCGAACGTCAGCGCCCGTAGCGCATCGGACAGTCCCGCCCGGAACAACACCGCGGCCGACACCAGCAACCCGAGCGCCACGCAACAGCCCGTGGCATGTCCCCTCCACCTCGGCAACCCCGCTCGGCACAAGGACCCGGCCTCACCCTCCGGCACAGCACTACCCGTATCCACACCCGCAGCATGAACGCCCCACCGGCACTCCGCAGCCGCTACACGCATACGGGCGCCGCCCGCCGGAGCGATACCGGCACCGGCCGGCAGCAAGGGCACCGAGCACGCTGCGGTGCTGATACCCGTCAGCCATGCGGGGGGCTTGGCGGTGACCGCGGTGACCAGCGGCGACGGCCTGGTCCACCCCGGCCCCGCTCGGTGGGCGTCGGTGAGGATCCGGGCGACGTCGATCCCGGCGCCATCGAGACGTGCCATCGCGGCGGCGATGCCCGGCCAGACCGGGGAGGAGCGATCGCGTCGCGGACCAGGCCCCCGGGCGTCGTCGTCTTCAGGAGGCCGGCCCAGCGGTCGGTGCCCTCGGCCTTGATAGGGCGGCGTTCGCGGTGACGGCCTGGAGCTGGCAAGCCACCTGCGGCCAGTCCGTGTCCTGCATCAGCACGGCCAGGACGTCCTCGCCGAGATGGCCGCGCAGCCGCTCGGCCGACCAGCCCGACGCCATCCTCTCGGCGTCCTCGCCGAACTCCTCCTCCCGGCCGGCGAGGCGCCTCTGGCCGGCGCGACGGACCACGTCGGACAAGGCCAGCACCAGTGGCCATCACCCGCGGTCTGCGCCGCCTCCCCCAGCGCTTCGGAGAACGGCTCGGACTGAGGCGGGTATCCAGACAGCCGGGGACCCTGGGTGGCCGCCGTAGATGCCCTCGTCGCCGTAGGCGGTCCAGATCCCCCCGCGGCGGTCGGTGACCAGCGCCGAAAATGTCGTCACCGAGGCAGAAGGCTCTTCTCCGCGGGAATCAGACGGGCGCGGACGCCTGTCCCGTGGCTGTCCATGTGCGCACCGACGCCGGTCACGCGCAGGCCGTTGCCCCGGATCGACAAGCCCACCCGGCCGTCGCTGCCTTCGCGACGGCGTGGGCTGGCGCCCTTGTGCCGGAGGTTGGCCCACAGGCTCACGACGATGCCCCCGATGGCCCTGCGTCGCCGCCGCCCAGCCGGGTGGGGGACATCTCTCCCGGCCCCTCACCCGTTCGGCTCAGTGTCGTTGGTGGTGATGTTAACCATCGTCTGGAGCCTGGGGTGGGCTGTGACCTCATCGAACGGACCGCGTATACGCGGTTTCAAGCGGCTGATCACCGCGTACCCACGGACGGCGCCACGCTCTAGCCGCTGATGGCCGTCGCCGAGCAGTGGCCCGACCCGAGGTTTTCGAGCCCTGGGAGCCCGCCGCGCCCGCCGACTGATGGATACGGGCCGTCAGAAGTCCTGCCTCAACGGCCGCCTGGGGTCGAGGCGCTCTTGCGGACCGGTCCTACGTTGGAGGCATGGCCATCGATCCCTTGCTGAGACAAGGCCCCGACTCGACGGATCTGGTCCTGCGCGCCGGCCCGGCCGGGCCGGCGTGGAACGTGCTGACCTCTGCGGGGTCGGCACTGTTGACTCCGCTCGTCCTGGGCGTGCCGACCCTGCTCGTCGCCTTCTGGATGGCGCTGGCTGAAGCGCGGGCGTCGACCGTGTTCGTGGTGGTGGGGGTGATCGCCGGGCTGGAGTACCTGCTCGGCTGGCTGGCGCTGGCCTTTTCCCAGGCCCGGCGCATCCTGCGGGTGGAGTTCGCGCCGACAGGGGTGCCCGCCTCCCTGCGGTTGGTCCGGGCCGCCGGGCCGGACGACTGGCTGCCCGTCGACACCCTGCGCGAGGTGCGGCTGACGCACGAGGTGGTGGAGCCGTACCAGGGGGACCGCAAGCCGGCCGTCTCCACGCTCGCGCTGGAACTCGTCCTGCGGGGCGGCCGGGAGCGGCTCGCCCCGCTCCCGTTCGGCGGCGACCCGCAGCGGCTCGCCGACGCACTGGAGGCCCTACTCAGCCCGGCCGCGGTCGTGGTGGAGCTGCGCACCGAGCGCAGCACGCGCGATCGGCCGCGGTCCCACTCGACCTGGTTCTCCGGCGGTTCGGCCTCGGCCAACTCGAGTGGCGGCTGAACCCCGGCTGTCCGTGGCGCTCCCCGGCCGGGGAACGCCAGACGATGCAGCCAGCGGCATGCGGTGCGGGCAGCCTGCCGCTACTTGGGCGCTTTGAGCCGCCGGGTCGGCTCGGCCTCAGCCGGGTCCTCCCGGCCACGGGTGGCGGGGTGGCGGGGTGGCGGCCGCGGAGCTCTCATGACTTCAAGATCATCCCATTGCCCCTCTGGCACGTATCGGCCGCCCGCGCAGCCCCAGAGCGGCGCCCACTTGGGCTTACCCGCTGAACGGGAGAAGTGCAATCACACGCTTTGAACGTGCTCGCGCTGTGCCGATCACTGCATCTCTCGGAACGGGTTTGCCGCTTGGACTGGTGGGTCCCGTTGCCAGGAAATGAGATAATCCCGTTCGCGTCGCCGCGAGTATTGCCTGGATAGCGGTCCGCCGTCATCCGCCGGTACAACGCGGCGACGTTCCCGCCGACCTCCGCCAGGACCGCCCACAACTCATCGGTCAGGCGGAGGCCATGTAGGCCAGGGTGCTCTGGAGCCGGCGGACTGCGTCTTCGGCCTCGGAGTACTCCTGAGGAGTCGGTGCGACGGCACCGAAGGTGTGGCTGTCTTCAGCAGGCAAGGCGCGCCAGTGCAGGCCGGGAGTAAGAGCGGTAGCGGCTGCGCCGAGGAACCAGGCTGTATGCCCGTGGCAGTGGGCCAGAGCGATGGCCACAGCGGCGAGCGCTTCCCGCAGGTGTTCCAGGCGGTCAATCACGGGCAGCGCCTCCTGGACTTGGGGAGCGCCGACGGCGGCGTGCAGGTCGGCGGCGGCCTTCGCGAGGACCGTGCGGTGCCGGGGTGTCAGGACCCACAACTGATCACGGAGGAGCCCCTCGGCTTCTCCCACCAGGTCCTCGATCAGCGTCCTCATGTCCATGTCCCACAGCCTATGTTCCTGCCGGAGGCGCCTCCTTACGGTGGTCAAGGCCGGGTGCAAGGAGGGCCCTTAAAGCAATCGTCTGCACCGCGACAACGTTTTCAAACACCCCACTCTTCCGATCGGGGCACTCGACGGCACAGAAGCGGGCAAGCGTTCGCTTGCGTTCTGGAACAGCCAGTTCTCCTCACGGGACCAGGGCGGGGTCTTCGACGGCCCCGCGAGTGAAGTGAGCGAAGCGTTTGCGGAGCAGCCGAGCGCGGAACGAACGGCAGAGAGCAGACGCCCGATCCGCCTGCCGCCTTCGGGTCCCGTGCCAGCAGCTTGGCCTCTCGGTCGGCCGACAGCCCAGGCAGCGCCTGGCTCGTTGTGCGGGGGTGGACGAAGAACCGAGAGTTTCGGATCAGCGGCCGTACGAGGCAGGGCAGCAGCCGCGCGCTGAGGTCCCACATCGAGGCCGCCCTCCCCCGGCGCCTGGGAGTCATGGACAAGCCGTCGGTGTGGCCCGCCTCAGCGGGACCTAGCCCGTACGACCGATTGGTGCGGGTCGTGGGCTGCGGCCCCCTGGCCGCTCCTAGGATCGGGGCAGGGGTCTAACGGCCCCTTGGCGCACTGGCTGCGTAGGTGTAACCCGCGAGCATTTGTGGGTGGGTCTGAGGATCAGTCGTGGTTGTGCCGGGCTCAAGATGTTGCTGAGAAATAGCAGCACCCGAGTCGGCCAGTCAGTCGTCGTTCGAGACCGGGGAGTGCGGTACCCAATTGGACAAACTGGGTACGACCGGATCGGACGGAATGAACGCCAGGCTTCGATGTAGGTCAGGCCCGGTGGCACAGAAGGAGTTACGGCACCTCCAATATTCTTATCTCATGACGATATCGGGCACCTTTGCGCATCCTCGGTGGGGACTCCAGTTCCACTGGTGGGCGGTAGATCCGTTCGGCCGAGTCGGATTGTTCTACTCCGCGTTCGGCCCTGTGCCCTCGGCGGCAAACGCCCATGAACAGACCCTGGATGAGGCGACGACCTGGGCCAAAACGCGGCACCCGGAGTGGTTCGATGCGGGGTGCGTGGAGGATGACTGTCCTCAGCACTGCGTCGTGGAGTTGGCACGGGCGCCGTATCTGTTCACCTGGGACGAGGAGCACGACGATCGCTACACGCGATACGGCGTGCCGACGCAGCCGCTTTTGGTGTCCGAGCTGCCTGCGGCACTGGCTGCCGCCGTGCGGCTTGTCGAGGTCGACTTTTCCTTCGCCCAGGCCGCGCGGATCGACCTGGGATACCCCAGGGGCCGAGAGGTCATCTCGGCCTCGGCGCTCACCCCCTGGACGTCCTGCGAACGGCACCCGGACGGGTGGGATCCGCACACCGTAGGAGAGCTTGGTGCCTCGTAGAGTTGTGAATCTGCTGCGCAGTTGGCCGGGGAATTGGCAGCTCTCTGCGCGAGCTCGGCTGCGTTGGCCACCGTCCTACCGGTGAAGACCACCGACGACAAGTGGATGGGCGACCTCAGCGCGGTCGAGGGCAAGGGCGCCTTCACCAAGGAGGTCGACGCGGCGATCATTGCCGGGGAGGCCGATCTCGCCGTGCACTGCGCCAAGGCCGTCCCGGCCGACCGGCCCCTGCCGGCCGGGAACACCTCCAAGCGGGGCGAGGCCGGCGCGCTCCTCCTGGCCGTCGTCGGCCTGCACCGCATCGGCCGAACCGACGCCCTCACCGAAATCATCTCCGTCGACACTCTCATGCCGCCCATCGGCGCCGACACCCTCGCCCTCCCGTGCCGCCAAGACGCCACCGAACTCATCGACACCGTCAGCGCCCTCGGCCACCCCGACACCCACCGCGAACGCCGAACGCATGCTGCTGCACGTCTTCCAGGGCCGCTGCGACAGCCCCCTCGCCGGATACGCCCGCGCCGAACGCGCCGGAGACCTCTGCCTGCGCGCCTCGGGCTGCCGAGTTCGGGCGTGCTGTACTCGCCGAACCGGCTGATCACCCATATGGGCCAGCCAATGCTGCCGGGGCGAACGGCGGATTCGCCGTTCGCGTCAGCGCATGGCCGGACGGTGTACACGTTGCGTGCCCTGTGCAACCGATCCTTGACCGATCGCCACTGAGGTTTGATCACTGCACGGTTCGCGTCATCGAACCTTGCCGCCCTGGTCAGAGGGGTCCCGGGGCCGTCGTTTGCTCCGCAGCGTCGGCGGACTCCGAAGCTGCGGGGTCACTGGAGCTGAACTGCTCACCGATGTTGTTCCACATGAAACCGTCCTTCCAGCCCGGCTTCGCGGTAGCCCAGCCGAGCAGTGCCGCGAGGACCTTCTCCTGGGAAACGGTCATGGTCTGGAAGTGCTGCTCGGGGGCGCCGTCCCGGTATTCGAGCTGGTAGGTGTTGTTCTCTCGCAGCAGGACCTGGATGTACCAGCTTCCTGGCCGCTCCTCGTCCACCCGCTCCACGACCATGTGGGCATCGCCCCGTTGTAGTCTGGCCAGCATCATCCCGATGGCGGGCTTGGTGGCGCGCTTCACCACGTGGCCGCGCTCGTTGGTCGCAATCAGCATGAGGCGATCATGCAACAGGAGTCTGACACCGCCTGGTGAGGCCCTGACCAGGGCGGTCAAGGTTCGATGGCACGAACCGTGCAGTGATCAAACTCCAGCGGCATTTGGTCAAGAATCGCTGGCACAGGACAGCGGCGAGGATCAGGTCAGACAGTCCGGGGCGGCCGGCCGTGGACTGCAAGGCGGAGGTCGGACCGGGGTTCCTGGCTCCCTGCCGCCCAGCAGGGCCCCGGCCTTCGCCAGGGCCCACGTACGCCACGCGCCGCCGGAACACCCGCAGGGACGCGCGGGCCTGGAGATGACCGCGGCCGCCGCGCCGGTCCTGCGAGTCGGCACCACGGCCGGCTTCGCCCGGATCGCGGTTCAGAGCAGGCTGGGGCCGTTGTCGATGTCGAGGTTGCGGCTGTTGTCGACACGCCGGCTGTTGTCGATGCGCGTACTCGTATCGACGTCTGCACTCGCACCGCAGCGGTTGTCGTCGGCCGACTGGGACGCGTCGCCGCTGCTGGCAACGCCCCCTTCGCCGGTGATGACCCCGGAAGCGAGGTTTCCGTCGTTGGTGGCTTCTCCCTCTGAAATGAGCGAGATCAACTGCCTGACCAGTGAGTTCCCACCGGAGGCGTCGGCGAGGGACAGGCTCGTCGGATTGTTGCACTGGATGACCACAGGGCGGTCCTCCCCGGCAGGCGCAGCGATCGCGGCGCCGTGGCCGAATACCGCGGCACTGAAGGCGATCACGATGACCGATGCGATGCGGACGGCAGAATTCACGGACTTCCTTTCTTGGGGATTTCAGGAGGACATCAGCGTGCCCGGTACAGACGGCGAGGGAGGCGCTCCGGTGCAGTGATCGCGCGGCAGGCTCGGGGTGGTCTCTTCTCTGTGCGCAATCAGGCCGAGGGCGCCTACCCCCGGACAGGTCAGAACAGGCTGGGGCCGTTGTCGATGTCGAGGTTGCGGCTGTTGTCGACACGCTGACTGTTGTCGATGCGCGTGCTTGCGTCGACGTCGGAACTCAGACCGCAGCGGTTCTTGTTCGCCGACTGGGAGGCGTCCCCGCCGGAGGCCTCGCCGCCTGCACCTGTGTCGACCGCGGAAGCATTGTTGCCCTCGTTGGTACCACCGAGGACCTCGATCAGTTGGCTCACCAGCGAATCTCCGCCCGAGGCATCCACAAGGGAAAGGCTCGTCGGGTTGTTGCATTGGATGATTACAGGGCTGTCCTTCGGGGCCGCCGCTGCAAGTGCAGCGCCGTGGCCGAATACGGCAGTGCCGAGTGCGAGCGCGATGATCGAAACAGCGCGGACGACAGAGCTCATGGGCATTCCTTTCCGAGGGGCGCCATGCGGCGCTTGCCCACGCTCAACAACTCAGTTCCGATATCGGTTCCGGCATGCGTCTCCGATTCACCCGAGTGCCACGGAGCATTCGGCGAAGTGAGTGCAGAGAATTCTGGACCGCGACCCGCCAGGGAGGCTTGCACGTGACGGTTCTGCTGGATGCGGCGCGAGACATCCGCAGGCGGTTGCTCAGTGAGGCGTGGAGGCCGTAGAACGCGCGGAGCGCTGATCAGCCACGCCCGTGCTACTCATCCGTCTCCGTCGACTCCCCTGTCGGCCGGGCCCACCAGCACGCCGCTGGAGCACTCACAGAGCCTCGGCCGCGCGGCGCAGCCGGTCCGGTCGTGTTCGGGTACCTCGCGGCGGGACCAGCCGCCCTCATCACTGGCCGGGTACGCGATCACCGCGGATCACATGGCGTCGGCCAGCGTCGGGGCTGCCGCACGACACAGCCGTGGCTGATCCCGATTTTTCCGCGTACCGCCGCGCCGTGACGGCAGTAGCAGAGACGCAGCGATACCGCCTCCGCAAGCACGGTGTCGTGCGGCAGCGCAACGGCCGGCCTCGCGGCTCCGAGCGTGCCTTCCGGCCAGGTCGGCCCGCGCCGAGGGCGTGGCCACCAAGGCGGCCGCCCCCACCCGGCTGCGACCACGATGCGTGATCGTATTCGGCGTACTCCCGCCGCCGCGGCCCCCGGGCCGCTGGTGCGCCCCACCGGCCGTGGAGTGGGAGGGTGGAAGAAGAGACCTGATCCAGGAGGAGGGTGGCATCGTGCAGGACAAGCGCCAGGATGCCGAGCCGCAGCGCGAGGAGAAGGAACGCACGCGCCGGGCCGGCCTGAATCCCACCGGTCGGCCGGCCGACAGAGATGGCGAAAAAACCGAGCCGGCCCACGACGAGGGCGTGGACGGCGAGAAGACACGTCCCGACGAGAAGGGGCGCTGAAACCGGGTCAAGCCCGCAGAGGACGCGCGACGTGTGCGCGGGGCAGGTCCGACCGCTGGGTGCGGACCGACCGTCCGGCTGCGCCCAGGCGGTTGAGCCGCGGCCACCGCGCGCTCAGCCTGCGGCGCAGCAGCCGTGTCGGCTCGGTGGCGGTCCTCGCGCCCCGGGCGGCGGCGCGAAACCACTGCCAGAAGCCCAGGCGTCGCGCCCGTAACCGGATGCGGCCGGGAGGGCGCCCCTCGGGTGCCCGATCCCTGTCGGAGGCACGGTTTGTGCGGCGGCCTTCGGCGACCTCCCTCCACCGGCCTGCCGGCCTTCCGGCAGGGGGCCGTGCCCGGCGCCGTGGAACGGGCCCACGCCGGTCGCGACGCCCGGCGCGCTCCCTCAGGCGGCAACGCCGTCACCGGGCTGCTCGCCGTGCTCAGCATCCACGCGGTCGCCGCCGCGGCGCCGGTCAACGTCCTCAACCACGGCCGTCGGCTGCGGTGGCGCGGCGCGTCGTCTCCCGAGCGCGCCCTGCCGACGACTACGACTCGTCGAGAGGGCGGAAAATGGGTCGCGCGGATGGGTTGGAATGCGAGAGCTTGCCCGGATGCAGCAGGCGAGCGGTCGTACGGTCAGCGTCCACCTCACCCACGGGGGCGAATACTTCGGCCTGTTGGGCCCGTACGAGGTGGAGGGAGGTTGGTGGTCGTCCGCCGCGCCGGTTGTCGAGCGGGTGTCGCGGGAGCTGGGGGTGCCCGTGGTGGTGCTCCGGCTCGCCTGCGCGCCGAGCGATGGCAGCAGCGGGCACGGCGGCCACGTGTTCTACCACGTGGAGGCGCTGGAGCGGCCGGCCGGCCCGACAGCGCGTCAGGTGACGCCTGAGGTCACCGCGTTGCTCGGACCCGCCGAGCGCCGGGCGGCCTGGGCCACGACTTCGGGGCTGGGGGAGGCAGTCGCCTGGGCCGAGAAGACGCTGGACGGAGCAGGTCGGCCTGCCGTCGACCGGCCCGAACAGGTCCGGACATGGAACCTGTCCGGTCTCTTCCGCTTTCGCACCGCCGACGGCGGCCACGCCTGGCTGAAGACGGTCAACCCCGCCTTCAACGCCCCTGAGGGCCTGGTGATCGCGCTGCTCGGGTCCGTCGACCCCACGCTGGTACCGTCCGTCCTCGGCTCCGATCCGGAACACGGCCGGATCCTGCTCGACCACGTGCCCGGTGAGGACCTGTGGTGCCCGTCCGCCGAAGAGGTCCTCGCCGTGGTGCCCCGGTTGGTCGCCGCTCAGGCGGCCTTGGCCGCCGACGGCCGAGCCGCCGCGGCGGGGCTTCGGGACCGTACCGTGCCCACGCTGGCCGCCCAGGTGGACGCACTGCTCGACCGGCTCGCGGCAGAGCAGGCGGGGTCGCCCGGTCCATGGCCCGACGGGGCTGAGGAGGAGCCCGAGGACCGGCTGACGGCCGAGGAGATGACGGCCGCCCGGGCGCTCGCCGCGCGGCTGCCCGCGCTGGCCGAGGAGCTGGCGGCCTGCGGGCTGCCGAACACCCTGGTCCACGGCGACTTCCACCCCGGCAACTGGCGTTCCGACGGCACCCGGGCGGTGGTCGTGGACTACGCCGACTCCGCACTCGGTCACCCTGCCCTGGACGGGCTGCGCCCGCGTCAGTACGTGGACGGGGAACGGTGGAAGCAGATCGCCGAGGTGTGGGCGCGAGCGTGGCGGGAACACGTGCCCGGCTCGGCGCCGGAACGCGCGCTGGACCTGGTCGGGCCGCTGTTCCACCTCGCGTACGCGGTGCGGTACCAGGAGTTCCTCGACCACATCGAGACCAGCGAGCGGCCGTACCACGAGACCGACCCGGTCAGTGAGGTCCGTAGGGCGCTCACCTGTGTGAGCCGGGCCGTGACCGACGATTGATCTTGTGGCATGCCGGGGTGTGGTGGCGATCAGGTAGAGGAGCGCACGGCTTCGCGCGCGGGGCTCCGTTCCGCCCGGGCCGGACGGAACCCCGCCGTCCCGCTCGGGCGGTGGGTGTCCGGGCGCGCCCTCCGAGTGATTCCCGGCGGTCTCGGCCGGGCGCCGGCACGCAGGTGCGGCGGCACGGTGCCTCGTCAACGGGCCCGCGCACGCTTCACGTCGCAGTCGCGAGCGCCGGCGCGGGCGACCGGAAGCCCCGGTGGTCGGGGGGAGCACGTCCGCCGGACGAGGCTCGGCACCCGAGACGCACTCGAAGTGTGCGCGGTCTGCGTCTCGTCTTCGATACCTCTGCCCCGGCGTCGCTTCCGGCACTGGGCTCCCACCGGCTTCTGCGTGGCACTCGGCCTCGTCGTCCATGTCAGGACCGAGAACGACGAGGAATTCGGCCCTGGCCAAGGGTCGTTGTGGGTGTCTCGGTCCACGGTCCCACGCGGGATCGGCCGGACAGTTCCTGGCTAGTCGTCCACGGCCCCCGGGGCCAGGGCCGGGGCCGGGAACGCGAAGCGGGCCTCGGCGCCCGACCACCAGACGCCGACGGCGAAGACGGCAGTGGCCTCCAGCAGGGCGGCGCGATCGAGCCCGCCGCAGGGCAGAGGCGTGCAGCCCATGGAGGTGATGATCTCCGCCACCCGCGTGGCGGCGCCGGGCTGGTCGGTGCAGAACGGGACGGCCAGGGGGGACCCTTCGAAGGATGGCCGGTCCAGGGTCCAGATGCTCTCGTGGCACACCCCGAACGCCTTCACCACATGGGCGCCGGGGGCTGCGTCCGAGATGAGCCGGGCGATGGAGGTGGTGCCGCCCGTGGTCAGGGCAGGACCGTCCTCGCCCGGCGCCATGGGAACGCTGCAGTCGATCACCGTCCGCCCCGCGAGCAGGGGGGCCAGCTCCTTGGCCAACTGCGGTGCGGCGTCGGCCGGTACGGCGAGGAGTACCACGTCCCCGTGGGCCGCTGCCTCGGCAAGGCTGCCGTGCTCGGGGGCGCCGGTGAGCAGGGCGGTGCGGGAAGCCGCCTCGGTGTCCCTACCGCCCATTCGAACGTGATGGCCGGCGCGTACCCAGGCCGCGCCGAGGGCCGCGGCCATCGCCCCTGTACCCAGAATGCCGATGCGCATGTGCTTGCTCCTGTCGTCCGTGTCTCGAGATGTGCGAGGTGTGACGGAAAGGACGCTAGGCGGGCCGATGCACACCACATGGTGTGCATCGGGCCGGGCAGGATGCTCGCATGAGCGACGCAGTGGTAGAGGCATACGCCCAGGGCCTGGGCGAGGACCTGGGCGAGGACCTGGGCGGCGGCGAGTACGCGGCGGACTGCCAGGCGCGGGTGGCCTTCGAAGTGCTGTCGAACCGCTGGGACAGCGTGATCGTCTACGTCCTGGGCGAGAGCGGACCCATGAGGCCGCGCGCGCTGATCACCCGCATCGGCGGGCTCAGCCCCAAGGTCCTCAACGAAGCTCTGCGCCGCCTCGAGTACAACGGCCTGGTCGTGCGCCAGGCGTACGCCGAGGCGCCACCACGCGTGGACTACTCCCTCACCGAGGCGGGCCTCGCGCTGCTGGGCCCGATCCGTGCGATGGGTGCGTGGGCGGGGCGCTACGCCGAAGCCGTACTGGAGGCCCAAGCCGGTTTCGCGCTGCGGGAAGATCCCCCCGTGACTGGAACTGGCGTACGGGAGCCGGCGTGACAGGAGGTGGCGTAACGGGGCTGCCGTAACGGGAGCCGGCAAGGACGTTGCACGATCCGGGACCTGGCCCGCGGGCTGCCGCTCCAGGCTGCCGCCGTAGCGCGGGTTCGCGGTGCGGCGACTGCCCTGGTGCGGCACGCAGCATCACTCCTTGCGCCATGCGGGTGGCGTTCGCCCCGAGGGCCTGTCCGCCGTCAGGACGGTGCCGAACCCTTCGCGAGCCGGCGGCCGACTCGGCCCTGGCACCGATGAAGGAGTGAGCATGCGCAACCGCACCCTGATCGCGGCATCCGCGGTCGTTGTGGCCGCCCTGTGCGCGGCACCCGCACTGGCAGCGGCTGACACCCCGCCGCAGACGCTGCCCGCGCACGACCACACGGCCGGCTTGAGCGCGATCGGGCTGACCGTCGAGCAGCGTCTGGTCGAGTTCGACGTGGCCCAGCCGGCCAAGACCTGGGCCCTGGGCAGGGTGACCGGTCTGGCCGGCGACACGAAGCTGGTCGGCATCGACTTCCGCGCGCAGGACGAGAAGCTGTACGGCGTCGGCGACCGGGGCGGCATCTACACCCTGAACACGAAGAACGCGAAAGCGATGAAGGTGTCCCAGCTGACCGTGGCACTCGCCGGGACGGCGTTCGGAGTGGACTTCAACCCGGCCGCCAACCGGCTGCGGGTGATCTCCAACACCGGCCAGAACCTGCGGCACAACATCGACGACCCGGCCGCGCCGCTGAGCACCACCGTCGACGGCACCCTGGTGAACCCCACCACGCCGCCGTCGACGGCCATGGGGGTGACCGGCGCCGCCTACACCAACAACGACCTGAACGCGACCACGGCGACCACCCTGTTCGACCTCGACACGGTGGCCGACCGCATCTCCCTTCAGTCCCCCGCCAACGCCGGCACGCTCGCCCCCACCGGCCAGCTCGGGGTTGACGCCGCCCTCGACGCCGGCTTCGACATCTACTACAACCCGGCCGCGGGAACGAACCACGGCTTCGCCG
Organism: Streptomyces sp. NPDC046349; assembly: GCF_055587885.1. Classification (NCBI taxonomy): domain Bacteria; kingdom Bacillati; phylum Actinomycetota; class Actinomycetes; order Kitasatosporales; family Streptomycetaceae; genus Streptomyces; species Streptomyces sp. NPDC046349. Next base: position 1,170 of record NZ_JBVJFK010000024.1, on the reverse strand, counting down.
CCATCGGCGCCCCGGGGACCTACCGCTTCTACGCCGTCGACGTGCTGACCGGCAAGGCCACCGACAAGGGCGCATTCCCGAACAAGTACCAGGTCACCGACCTGGCCCTGCCCATCGACCAGAAGTAGTCCCGGGTCGCCCTCGGCTGCCCGGCCTGTGCACACCACCCGCGGCGGGGTGCCGCGCGGGCCGACCCGAACGATCAAGCCGGGCGGGCCGACACGAACGGTCATGCCGGGCGGCCGTGGTCCGACCGGTGGCCGTTCTCCCCTTCCGTTGAACGGGAGAACGGCCACCGGGGCTGGAGGCCCGACGCCGGCTACTTCGGCATCAGGACGGTGTCGACGAGGTAGACGTTGGCGTTGGCGGTCTTCACGTTGCCGCAGACCACGTTCGAGGTGTCGTTGACCTTGTAGGCTTCGCCGGAGCCCTTCGTGGCGACCATGCCCTTCTGCAGGGTCTCGAAGCTGCCGTTCTCCAACTGCTTCGGGGTGAGCTTCTGGCCGACCACGTGGTAGGTGAGGATCTTGGTCAGCGTCGCCTTGTCGGCGAGAACCTTGTCGAGGTCGGCCTTCGGGATCTTCGCGAAGGCGTCGTTCGTCGGGGCGAACACCGTGATGTCCTGGGCGTTGTTGAGGGTGTCGACGAGGCCGGCCTGCTTGACCGCGGCGACGAGAGTGGACAAAGCCGGGTTGTTCGAGGCCGCGGTGGCGACCGGGTCCTTGGCCATGCCGTCGAACGAGCCGGCGCCTTCCGCCGGGACACCGGCACAGGCCGCGCCGAAGGGCTCGTCGCTCGTCATCGAGTCGTCCCTCGGGCTGTTCGCGCCCGTCTTCGCCTCGTCGCCGGCCGCCGCGGGGGCGGCCTTGGTGTCGCCGGAGTCGGAGCAGGCGACGAGGGACAGGGGCAGCACGGCGGCTGCGGCGACGGCGATTGCGGTACGGCGGATCTTCAGGCTGTTCATGATCAGTTGCTCCCCTTGAGCGTCTGTCGGTCTTCTGCGGATGGTGCTGCCGAGCCGGTCCCGAAGCGGGCCGGTCGGGGTCTAGGGGACGGTGACGAAAACGCTGTGCCAGCCGCTCGCCCCGTCGGGGATCGTCCGCGCGCGCTGCTCGGTCTGGACCTGGCCGGTGCCGTCGGTGGCGCGGACGGTGATCGTGTGTCCGCCGG
>NZ_JBVJFK010000023.1:0-55743 GCF_055587885.1 Streptomyces sp. NPDC046349 | reverse complement strand
GCGCGCGGTCTCCTGCGGAGACACGACGCGGAGTGACTGCGTCACTCCAAGAGGGGCTGCGTCGCTGCGCGACGCCGGGCGGAGTGGGCCGGTAGGCAGTCACCTGCGGTTGACTGCGGGGTGGTCCCGGTCTGTTCGGGGACCTCGGGTCCGCGGTGGCCGGCTGGCTAGGGAGCGGGGGCCTGTCGCGGGGCTCTTCGGCTTTGCTGTAGTCGATTCTAGCAGGTCAGAACGTTTTTGATGGACTATCAGGTGTTGCTGATGGTGTGTCAGGAGCGGTTTTCGAGAGGGCGACCCCTGCGGGGCCGAGACCACCCAGAGACCAACCGGTCGCGCTGCGCGCTCCCTCTCAGTAGCAGTATGCCCGCCGGCCCACACCCTGTCCACCCACCCACACCCCACTACACAACGTAACAACCACACCCCGCTACCAAACCACACTGGTCTACACCATAAAGATCGCTGACAAAAGGAAACACACCCAATTCCCGACCCCCGAAAACCGACCACACGCCAAATACCAAAACCGAAAAACACCCTCGGCCGAATACCAAATGTGCAACCCGCAATCCACCGCAAAAACCCTCCTCATAACAAAAATTAAAACAGTGCGCCGAAGTGTTAGAGGAGTCAGAGCAAGATGGGTGAAACTGCATAGCTTCTGTAGTCGCGTAGAAAGAAGCTCAATGGAGGGTCAACGAGCTGGGGTAAAGGGCCGATCCTTCGCCCGTGCAGAGTCATCCGACGGCTCCGTCCCGGCTCTTACGTGGGCCATAAACGACGGAGTCGACACCGCGTGGGACGGGCACTTCACGTCCACGAAGCAGGCGGGCGGGAGCCCAGACACAGCGGGAGCGGGCCACCACCACCGGGTCGGCAGCAACCGGAAGGTCAGGGGCTGAACGACACGACGTGCAGCGGGGCCGGACAGTGTTCCTGTCCGGCCCCGCTGCAGTCCTCAGGCGCCTGTCTGCTCTGCCGGCGCGTCTGGAGACTGCTCGTCACCAGGTTCGGCAGGGGGCATGGGGACCAGGCGGTCTGTGTCGGACAACTCCAGCGGCCGGTGGATGCCCTTGATGGGAGGGGAGTCATTGTCGGTGACGATGATCTGCAGGCGGTCTACGTGCTCGGTAGCTGTGCGCAGGAGGCTGGCGTACATCTTGCGTAGGCGTTCGAGGTCGACGCCTTCGTGGCCGACGTTGCTGCTGATGCCGTCGATGATCAGGAGGTTGGGCAGGGGGATGTCGTGGTCGTTGAGGGCAACGTGTTGGTGTGCAAGGACATGGGCGACGTTGACCAGTACCTCGACGCCTTGAGATTGGAGGTCGGCGAAGGAGCGGCCGTCCACGACCGGCAGGTACGTCTTCTTGTTGATGTAGGAGCCTGGCTCATCGTCGAAGCGGGGTGCGTCGAAACTGCGGAGAGCGGCTTCGAAAGCCTTGTCGAGCTTGCGTAGACGTGCGGTGACGGCCTCGTTGCTGTGGCGGGTGGCGTCGATTTTGCTGTTGAGGTCTTCTTGCTCGCGTTCAAGTTGCGCCACGCGTTCGGCCTGCCCTGCCAGCCTGTTGTGAAGGGCCAGGCCGTCGTCGAGACGAGCGAGGTGCTCCTCGAGTCGGGCTTGCCGAGCGGCAATGCTGCGGATGCGGTCTGCCTGGTCGGTGATGTAGGTGGAGGTCGCTCGGTCCAGTTCTGCGCCGAGGTCCTTCCGGTGCTGAGTTTGGGTAGCCAGCGCGGTCTGGAGCTGAGTGAGGCGGTTGTTGCTCCGGTCGATGAGTTCTTCGGTCTCGGTCACCTGCTCGATGACTCGGTCTTGCTCGGCGGCGAGCGAGGACGGCGCCGGCAGGTTGGGCGGGGTTTGCAGGCACAGGCGGCAGGTGTGCTCGTCGCCCCTATCCGGTACGCCAGACCCGCAGCGGGGACAGGTGTGGAACTCGAAGTCGTTGAGGAGCCGCTCGGCGACCAGGGCACGGGTAAGTCGGCGGCTCTGGGCGATGAGCTGTCCGTGCAGTTCGCGGAGATTGGCAACGGATACGGCTTCGGCTTCTGCTGCACCGGCGATCCGGGCAATCTCTGCTTCCGTCTCGGCGATCCGTTCGCGGAGTAGGACGGTCGGCCCGGGGAGCTTGATCCTGCCGGCGAGATCGACGTCAGTTTGGCGAGCGTGGGTGAGCTCCCGCTCGGTCTCCTGGCGCTCGACTTCCAACTGGGCACGCGAGGCAAAGGCAGTGGTCTGCAGGATCCGTTCGAGGGTGTTGGCATCTGCGGTGAGGGCTGCCAGCTCTGTGGTGACTACACGCAGGCGGTCGCGCAGGCCGGCTGCCTCAGGGTCGTAGAGGCCGTAAAGGATCTCGAAGACGTACTTGCGCTTGATGTTCTTGGAGTAGTTGTCCGGGGTTCCGAAGACGGAGGAGTCGATCTCCTTCTGCCTCAGGACGCAGTACATGAGGTAGTCGCTGATGGTGACGGGTACGAGGGGGCTCGTGTCGTCGTTGGGAGCGCGCGGGACTTTGAGGCGGGGCAGCTGGAGTGCATCGCGCCACCAGTCACGGAAGGTCGCGTCGTATCCGGCTTGGAGCTGGCTGGCGGGCAGCCGCCAGACTTCCCCGCGGCCTTCGACTTCGGCGATCTCCACCATCGCGTTCGAGGTGGTGACCAGGGGGCGGACGATGCGGAACCGGCGATCTCCGACCAGTACGGTGCCGGCGATGGTCCGTCCTCGGAGTTCCGGCACGACGCTCACGTCGGCGCCGAGGAGGGCGCGGAGGCAGCTGACGGTGGCAGTTTTGCCGCCGCTCATGGAGCCGACGATCGCGTTCATACCGGGTTCGAAGCGGATCGTGCGGCTGGTGCCGACGATGGTGAGCTCTTCGATGCGGAGTCTCATAGGTGGGTCCCCCAGTCCGCCTCGACGATGTCGGGGAACGTCTCGTAGATCAGGTTCTTCAGGGTGGTGCCGGTCAGGTTGAAGTGTCGGCGCAGCAGCACTGCGCGGTCGCGTACGGGGCGCCAGCTCTCGCTTTCAGCGAGAGCTGAAGCGACGTCATGCCCGGCCGGGGTCGTGCAGTAGGTCGCGATGGCGTCTTCGTGCCTGGGCTCGATGAGGCCCTTGCCGGTTAGGGCACCGAGCAGGCTGTAGTAGGTGGGGTCCCATGGCCCGTACTTGTAACGGATCATGCTCTGCTCGATGGTGCCGGTCAGCCACGGGTTCTCGCCGGCGTCGACGTCGGGCCGCCGGACAGCCATGAGGCGGTTGAAGTGGGCCGGGTAACGCAGCAGGAAGTCGAGCTTGGCCAGCTTCATGCGCCCCTCGATGCCCTTGCTCGCCTTGGTTGCGGAGAAGACGTCGATGAGCAGCAGCAGGCGGGCTTGGGCATCAGCCGAGGGTGGTTGTGTGGGCGGCGCGGCGGTAGGGGGCGCGGGGGCGTTAGGAGGCATCTCGGGCCGTCCCCCAGTCGAACTTGCACTCGTCCGAGATCGCGCATGCCCGGCCCATCAGGAGCACACCATCCTGGGCATAAAGGGGATGGCGGTCGTACGTGCCGGGAGTGGCATCCAGTTGGCGCTGCAGCTCGTCGAAGATGACGTCAGCGGGTTGGAGCTGTCCTCGATGAGCTCGGCCAGTGCGGCGGGCGAGCAGTAGCAGACGCTGGTCGAGGTCGGTCTCGATGGCCTGGTCTCCCGGCCAGGCGCCCAGGGCCAGCTCTCTGAACCGGTGGCGGTCAGCGTGGGCACGCAGCATCTGTGCCTCCTCGATGACCTCCTGGGAGGCTGCACCTGCCCGGAGCTTGCGAACGAGCGCGGTCTCGGCGCCATGCAGTTGCTGGGAAAGGTCTTCCAGCAGAACGTGGTCGGGACGAGTAAGACGCTGGCGTACGTCGGCAACGGATGCTGCAGTAACGCGTTTGCTGAGCACAGCCGGAGGCGGGCTGTCGAGGACCAAGAGCTCCGTCCACCGGGCCACGGGAAGACCTTGGGTGGCATCGCGGGTACGCCGGAGCAGCTCGTTGTAGAGGGCGTCGATCATCGCCACGGTGAGTCCCGGGCCGAGATCGGCCAGGACCCGCGTGTTGCGCAGCTCGATGTCGCCGCGTCGCGGCAGAGCCCTGATACGCACCAGGGGAAGGAAGTCGCTGAGCGCGTCCTCTTCGACTTTCAGGTGCGTCGCGACCCGCTTGCGGCACGCTGCGTTGTCGTGGCCCTGTCCCTTGGACAGGGCCACGACTGCGGCGTCTGCGGGGTCGAGGTGGCCCTCGATGCCTGCGGTCAGCTGGTAGGTCAGGTCCTTGCCTGCCACGGCCTCGTACGTGCGCCACAGGCTCTTGAGGGGCTTCTTGGCGAGCACGTCCGTGAGCGTCCAGGGCTCCACGGCATCCCTGGTCTTGATCTGCTGGAAATCCCAGAACACACCACCGTCGGTACACCGGGGGTCGCCCTCGCGTGCCACGACGATGTCTTCGATGTGCTCGCAGGTCACGTGTACGACTGTTCCGCCCGCGAGCATCTCCAGGACGGCTTGCACGGCGATGTGTACCTGGTACTCGAAGCGTCGCACCACGCCTGAACCGGTGTCGTCCGGCGCTTCGATCTCGATCGGATCGGCCATCCGCCCCCCCATCTCGTTACTCCCCGGACACGCAGAGTAGGCCGTCTGTGATCTCTAGTCGACAGGCGGGTGGATGGATTCCGCTTTGCTCGGGAGAGCACGCCGCACCCCGTCGGACTACCGAAGAGGGAACAGCCGGTACGACACGACGCCCACACGCAGCTGCGCCCCAGACCTGTTGGCCGAAGGCGCAGTCGCGGAGCGGGGTGGGTGGGGTGGTGTGGGTCAGGCGCCGATGCCGACGGAGGAGACGTAGGCGTAGGCGGCGTAGTCGGAGTCGAGGTCGGTGATGACGTCGTCCCAGATCTCGTCCACCATCGCCTCGGCGCGGTCGGCCCAGGCCTGGACGAGGTCCGGCCAGATGTACCGGACGGTGATGGACCGGTCGCTCAGGGGCCGGCTGTACTTGGAGTCGACGTGGCTCTGGTCGACCGGGTAGATCTCCATCCGGCTGCCGCGGCCGTCGTTGTCGAGGTGGCGGACGAGCCAGCCGGAGCGGATCAGGTTCTCCCGGCGCCGCCACCAGTACGCCGCATCGATCCGCTCCCTGGACGCCGCCGAGGGCGTGGCCTTCCCGCGCGTCCAGGAGCGCAGGGAACGGGGCGTGACGCCCTGTTCGGCGAGGGCTTCGCGGCCGGCGGGGCTGTTGAGGTAGCGCAGGCGTGCGGCGAGTCCTCGGCGGGAGGTGACGGGCGAGACGATGCCGGAGGAGTGCACGATCCGGTTCAGCTCCAGGATCAGGGCCTCCCCGCCCTTCATGCCCCGGGCGTCGTGCTTCCCCCAGTCGCCCCAGCGGGCCCACAGGTCCTCGGAACCGGCCATCAGCGCTTACCCCCCAGCACGTAGGTGTTCTTTTCCTTCACCTGGTTCAGGTCCCGGCCCTCGGCGAACACCTGCCGCCAGTCACCGATCACGTGGAGTTCGTCCGTTCCGGAGATCTCCACGACCTGCAATCCTGCCTTGTGTGCCTTATTGGCCTTCATCCACAGATTCGCGAATGCTTTCGCCCGGATAATGTGCATCCAGTCCGGGCGGCGCAGTTCACGGTTCGCGGTCGACTCACCGACCGTCGATACCAATTTAGAATACATGGCTTTCACGTAGGCGACGGTCAATTCGTCCCCCTCAGCCAATGCAGTCTTCCTCGTCTCTGCCAGTGCTCGGCGCAGTTTCTCCAAAAGTCCCTCGGTGGCTCCGGAAACGAGGGAGCGGTGAATGGTCGGGGCGTCGGCGAGGTTTTGCCGGGCGCAGTCGAGGAGGAGGCGGAGGGTGGATTCGCTGACCCACAACTCCCCCGGCTCCATCCGGTTGCCCAGCGGGTTCGGGAGGTCGGCGTGGTCCCAGGAGGCTGGGGTGATCAGGTGGACGCCGGCCTTCTTCGGGTCGTGCATGCCGCTGGTGTCCTCACGGAGCTGGCCGATCGGGAGCCAGCACTTGAGCGCGGAGAGGTAGGCGGCGTTCATGTCCAGAGCCGTCACCTCCAGCTCCGCGCCGGCCTTCGCCGCCGCCACCAGCTCGGCGTTGCGCCACTTCGGACGGCCCTCCCAGATCTCGTCCGCGCCCTTCTGCGAGCGCTTCCGCAGGATCTCCGCGGTCGGCGGGAACTCCGAGTGCTCGTAGCGGCCGCCGACCCGGGAGGCCTTCAACAGGGCCATCACATCCGGGATCGCCACCTTCAGCAGTGCGGCCTGCGCGGCGTCGACGTCGCCGGCGTGCTCGGCGAGGACATCGTGGACGCGGTCGGTGATCCGGCCGATCAGGTCTTCGGAGGCGTACGTACGCGGGCTCCGCGTCCTCGCAGCAGGCTCCGGCGCGGGTGCCGAAGCCAGGGACTCCGGAGCCGGCGCAGGATGCGCAGCAGGGGACGGCTCGGGCCGGGCCAGCACCAGTAGCTCTGTCGGCGCGACGCGCTCGGGCGGGGGCGGCGCAGCCGGGGTAGGGGTCGCGGCGGCGACGGCGGCCGCGCACTCCTCGGCGCTCAAGTGCTGCGGGAACCCTTCGAGTTCGTCACTCGTCGGCTGCCCGCACAGCACGCACAACCCCACCGGCGCCGCGGCAGCAGGCGCAACGGGGGCAGCCGCAGCGGGCTCGGCGGGGAACAGGGCGGCGGGGGCCGGCTGCGCGACGGCCAAGGGCGCCATGGCGTCCGCGGGGCGCAGGGCGGGGATCGAGCCGTGGAGCACGCCGACGGCGTGGGTGGGGCCGGCCAGCAGGTCCAGGTAGTGCAGGCCGAAGTGCGCGGCAAGCCGGTCGACATCTTCAAGGGACCAGTGCTGCCGGTTGCCCTGCTTGCGTGAGACCTGCGCCTGGGACAGGCCGAGCCCGTCCGCGAGATCGTTCTGGCGCTCACCGGTGCGCGTCATCAGCGCTGCAACCGTGAGCCTGAGGAGATCCTCAACACCCATCATGCATGCAAGAATAGCAGATTGCATACTATTTCCGCATACTACATGCAACCCGTTGTCGTTGATGGGGCGAGTCGAAGGGTGGCGCGGCCCTGGGTGGCGCCGCGGGCAGGCCGCCACCCGGGACGGATGCTCCGCTCAGCTGCCGCAGGCACATCCGGCGGCCGCCGGCACGGACTCGGCACTCTTCTCCTGCCCGGAGCAGCAGGCGTCGCCGCCGGAGACGGCGCTCTTGCCCAGCTGGTCGGCGTCGGCCTTGACGGCGTAGACCTCCCAGGGCTCCTTGCCGGGGCCGGTGACCCACACCTTGTCCTGGAGGGCGTAGCAGCAGGAGGTGTCGTTCTCCTCGAGGGTGGCCAGGCTGGCTTCCTTGAGGCGGGTGGTGGCGGCGTTGACCTGCTCGGTGCAGGCGACTTCGACGCCGAGCCCGGAACCGAGCCTTCTGCAACACCCTTTAGCTCTGACTCGGCAGCTCGCGCTGCGGCGCCTCAGGCACCCGTGTGTCTGCCGATCGACTCCAGCCCCGCGGGTCAGTGATCGTCTGCCCTACGGCGCTAGACGTCGGCTGCTACGACGGTGTCATGCGGTTCGGTGGCGACGATCAGCACGCCCTGTTCACCGCTGGCCGGCGTGGAAGCCTGCCGGATGAAGGTCTCCCATTCCACCGGCCACAGCGTGGAGGCATCCCAGCGGATGCCCTTGAGCGGCACGTCGTCCAGGATGGCCTGGCTCAGGTCTTCGCCGACGAAGTCGCTGCTTACGCGTTCCACGGCAACCACCACACGGTGCAGTGCCTGCGCTTTGTCATGGGCCTGCTCCAGATCTTCGGCGAGGTCCTGCGTGATCACATCAGCGCCCAGAAGGCCGGCCGTGTCGGCATCCGCAGGATCAAGGTGCGGGAGCAGTTCGTCTTCGACGAGGTGCCGGGCGTTGCGCACGTCGCGCAGAAGCTGGTCGAGGTGCGATTCGAGGAGGGCGCGGACGTCGGTGAGATAGTCGACCCCGGTCAGCTCGGATTGCGGTCGGTCCTCGAATGCAGTCTGGACTTCGAGGTGTGTGAGCTGCGTGGCGAGAGTCTGGATGAACAAGGTGACGTTCGGCGGAACTGCCCCGGCTTCCAGGAACTCGCTGAACTTCCTGAGCGTCGTCAGGGCGCTGCGGACGGCCAGGGTGAAGTCTCGTGGCCAGTAGATTCGGGTGAGGTGGAGGGCTTCGCGTCGGTACCTCAGCCGTACGGAGGCCCGGCGGCCCACGAGCGGCTGGTAGGGCGAGCATGCATCAGGGGCTAGCGGCTGGCGCTCATCGGCCGGCTCGGCAGTGCGGTTCAGACGTCCGGCGACGGCGGAACCGGTAGCCCGGTGGGCAGCAGTCAGCAGGCGGTCCAGCGCGAGATCGGGGTCGCGGAGTTCGGGAGCACCTCCCTGGGCAGCAATCCGGTCGCGCACGGCTTGGCCGAGGATCCGGTGTGCTGAGACCAGCATGTCTTCCAGCTGGTCGATGTCGTTGTGGGTGTTGGGGGTCGGGGCGCTGGTCATGATTCTCCCTTCGGCGCTTCCTCGTGCTGGTGCCCGCTCTCCAGATCGAGGCCCGCCTTCAGGGCAGCGCGTGCCCGGGTCAGGTTCTGGCGGACGGCGGCTTGGGTGGTACCCATGGCGCGGGCGCTTTCCTCGGTGGTGAAGCCATCGAGCGTCCAGGCCAGGGCGGCGCGCTGCTTGGAGGGAAGTCTGAGGAGCTGCGCGATGACCTGCCGCTCTTCCTCGCCGATCTCTGCGGCCTGGGCTGGGGTTTGCCAGCGCAGGCTGGTGTGGTGGGGTTCAGGGAGGTCCGCGCAAGCGTCTTCCGGGCGTACCTGCTGGCTGACCCAGGAGCGCCAGGCCACCTTGCGCAGCCACGCCTTCGGGTAGGTGATGGCCAGGCCCGGGGTGCACATCTTTGTGAAGGCGTCCTGGGCGGCATCCTGAGCCTCCGACCATGAGGCGCCAGCCATGAGGAGGAATCGAACCAGCGCCGGATATTGCTCATGATGCAGGGCCTCAGCCAGCTCCCTGCCTGGCAGCGCTTCGGTAGGCGCTTCCAGCGGCGGAACGTGGGGCACGACGTCAACGAGAAGTTCAGGACTGGCGGCATCCTCCATTGCAGCCACCCCCAATCCCGTGAGACTCCGGTGCGAACCAGAAGCGGCGCGCTCCGGCCGACTCCTGCAGTGCTCCGCGAGGGGCCGCGTACCGGACCCTTGCCGTCGCCCCCTCGTCGGCGATACGCGCAAGTTCCACGTCAGCACCCAGACGACGGTGCACGATCTTCACCACGGCGCTGATGGCGCTGACCAGAACGGTCGTCACCGCCCCTGCCACAACCGGATCCACTCTCGTCTCTCCTTGCTCACATCGGTAGCACAACGAACCTGCACCAACAGAGCTGAACATCAAGGGAGTTGTGACATTTCGCTGGTCAGACCGCCATCCGCCGAGCCAGCCGTTCTTGGCTCCCCTGGGGCATGCCGAAGCCCCTGGCGTTTGGCCAGGGGCGCAGCGGCGCGACGGGCCGTGTGCGGATGGGGCACATGTATCCGCCACCATCCCCACACCTGACCGGGGGTGGCGGGATTGATCGACCGCAACGACATCGGGCACCGCCTCCAGGACGCCTACGGCAGGGCCGGGATCCTGCGGGACATCGGCCCCGTGTGGGAGGACCCCTCCGATCCGCCGTACGACCGCGGCCGGCGCCCGGTCGCCTTCATCTCCCCAGAGCACGCGGACGCGAATGGCACGCCGACCCCACCACCGTCACCCGCGCATGACGGCTGCTCGTGCTGGCCCGCACTTCGAGGAGTCAGGGTCCGGCTGGTGTCTTCCACCACCGCCCTTTGCGTTTAGATCGCAATTCGTTCAGGCGGAGCGCCGTTGCCCTTGAATCGGGATGATGACTACCCAACTCCTCGTTCCGGTGCTTAAGGACCAGCTTCAACATGCTGATGGCCTGTGACTGTTTGTCCGCATTCCAGTAGGCCAAGCTGAGCTGTACTCGGCATGAGAGGGTCTCGGGGGCTGTGGGGCCGAGGAGGCGTTCCCGGACCGCGAGCGTGTCTTCCAACAGGCTTAGGGGGTCTGGAGAGACCCCTGCCGGGCGCTTCTTCAGGCAGGTGTCAACGAGTACCTCGGCATCGTATGCGTAGTCCTCCTGGAACACGGCGAAGGCATCTTTCGTGCGTCCCGCGCTCAGGTAGGCCGTAGCCAGCTCACGTCGGGCCAGCAGGGTCTTGCGGTCGGTCCGTCCGAGCAGGCGCTCACTCGTGTCTGCTACCCGCTGCCAGTACGGAACGGCGACGGTGGCCAGGCCCCGAGTGCTCAGGCTGTGGCCTACCCAGCGGAGCAGGTGGTGGCCTTCGACCTCCCACAGCATGTCCCCTGCGAAGTCGTTGAGGCTGTCGACGTTCGTGTGCAGCACAGCCCTTTCCACGCCTTTGTGCCACAGCGCTGTGAGTGCTTCGGCTGCCGTCTTTACGATCTCCCGTTGTTCTCCGCTCGGCGTGTGTTCACGCACGGCGCGTGCAGTCAGAGCGTGCAGCTTCACAGCGCGGAATCCGGCCTGAGCATCGTCGGTGAGGAGGCTGTACCTGTGCAGGAGCCTCAGCGTCGCTCTGGCTTGGGTGGCGTCGACCGGAGTGAGGGTGTCTGCCCCCGGTGTGGGTACTCGGTGGGCAGTGAGGTAGTCGGTGACCGCCTGTCCTCCCCAGAGGTCGCGTGGATGCCCGGCCGGGTCGAGAACGGCGGCGAGGCGCAGTGCTGGGATGGCGAGGCCCACGGGTTCGCAGGCTTGGGCAACGTTGAGGGAGAGGAGGAGGGCGGCGGCGACGTGGCGTCCGTAGCCTTCGGTGTCCGCGTGGCGCGGGAGCAGGTCGTCCAGTTTCGCGGCACTGCTGTTGAAGCGGAGGAGGTACTCCGCGCACGGAACGTCCTCGTTGATCATGTAGGCGGCCGCGTGGGACAACGCCAGGGGCAGATTGCCCAGCGCCGCGGCCAGCGCTTGTGTCTGCGTGTCCAGCAGATGCTCCGCGCGGGCGGCTCGGAGCCGGGCACGAAGGTAGGTGTCGGCCTCCTGTGGGCTGTAGGTGTCGACGTCTACAACCGCACGGCCACCGCCGGACAAGACGGCATCCTGGCGTCGGGTGGTTGCCACCACTCGGCCGCAGCCCCATACCGATGATGGCGGCCACCACGGCTGCATCGCGTCCGGGTCGGTGATGTCGTCGAGGATGACGAGCCATGATCGTTTGGTGGTGGCCAGCCACTGAAGGAAGGCCCTGGCGTCTTGCTCTCCGGTCTGCCCTGCCAGTGCGTTGGGGGCATCAAGGACGTGGGCGGCGACCGCGTAGCGGGCGATCACCTGGTCCGTTTCGCTGGCGTCGACCCAGACCACCAGGTCGATGCCGTCCACCAGGGCCTGGTGGGCGTACGCGGAGGCGAGTTGGGTTTTGCCGACACCGCCGCCCCCGGACAGAACTTGGGTCAGCACCACCGCGGTGTGCCCGGTGACGGCCTGGTCGATCGCGTTGCGCACTTCAGGCCGGTGCTGGAACGCAGATGCCAGTGCGGGAACCGATCCCAGGCGGAGCGGCCACTGAACTGGCCCTTGCGGACCGGCGTGGGTGATCGTCAAGTGATCCACATGGCCGCTGACGGCCACTGCGCCTGCCGCCGCCGCGATGGCGTCACCGCTCTCGCTGACCGAGGAGGCCGCGAGATCGTCCCTCGAAGGGGATGAACGCTGCTTACTTCGGCGCCACCTCATGCCGCGTCCGGCCTCGGCTCTACCTGCATGGCCGCGTTTAATCGGTGTAGTCGATGCCGGTGCCGGCGCTGCTACCCGTGCCTCGCGCGATGGCGTCACCGGTGCCCTGAACCCGAGCCGTGCCAGGGCTGCCGTCCCCACGGCGTCGTACGCCTGTATGGGCTTGCCCGCCGCCGATGGCCTCGGCCCGGCCTGTCTGCGTCGCGGTGTCCCCTGACGCGTCGGCCGTGTCGGCCCGCGGCTGGGCCCACGCCCACACCAGTGCCGCAACTCCGGTGGCGGCCTGAATCGAGGCTCCCACGACTCCTGCGGTATCCGGTCCGTCAAGCAACCAGATGACAGGAGTCGAGACGATTCCCACCATCGCGCCCACCATCACCGCGATCCGCTGCTTCCTCGACACAGAAGCCCCCTCCCCGTCCGAACCCCTCGCCACAGCCACGAACTCCGAGAACCGCCTCACTGCAACGCGGTTCCATACTCCGGGAAGACGCACCGCCTGTCGGGCGAACGCACAGATTCTCCGGCGCTGCCTCAGCCCACCCCACACGGCGCAACCAGCGCCAGGGCCGCACCTGCCCGGTACCAGGGGAACCGGCGCAGCCAAGACCTAACCGAGCCAGACGATGCCCAGCACGGAGAGCCGCCGGGAGAGGCGGTTGACCACGTAGACGACGGAGAGCTGACCGACAGCCGCAGCCCGGACGTCCTCGCCCTCGGGATCGCCGGCGTTCCACTGCGGCCAGCCCCACGGGGAGCGCACCGCGATGTCGAGGACGTCGCGGACCGTCTCCCGGGCCGGGTCGGGGAGCTCGGTGAGGGTCTTCGCGGCCTGCGGGGACAGGCGCACCGCCCACGGGTGTTCGTCGGTCACGGGCGGCCGCCGAAGACGTCGTCCAGGTCCACGAAGCCTGTGTCGTCCTGGCCGGAGTCCATGAAGGCATCCACGTCCGGGGCCACGGCCACGCGCAACTGCCAGATGCGCACCACCTCGTGCAGGGGGGTGAGGCTGAAGGCGTGGCGGGCGTCCTCCAGTGCCTTCGTCCAGTCCCGCTCGAAAGCCGGCACCCACTGCTCGGCACGCCGGTCCGCCCGGAGCTGGGCCAGGAGCTCGGCCGGGGCGCCGGGTGCGGGCGCGTACGGGGTGGTGGGTGTGTGGTCGGGCTGGGCGCTCATCGGCTCCTCCTCGCGGGTGCTACCGGCCACGTTAGAACGCCGTGGCCCAGGCCGGGGAGGTTCGGACGGATGCGCAGCCCGGCACCCCGTCCGCTGCGGTGCCGCGGGCGCAGCAGCAGACGTGGCCGGCAGCAGCGTTTTCACGCGGGGCTCTTCGCCGTTCCGCGCGGCGCAGGGCGTTCACCAGCGTCCAGGCGAGGTCGTCGGCGTCCAGGTCCTCGGCGTCGACTTCGCCCAGGTAGGCCTCGATGCCCTCGCGCAGGACGTCGGCCTTCTCGATCTCTGGCAGGGCGGTCAGTCTGCCCGACCCCCGGCGGCCGTGAGGCCGCGTGCGCGGGACAGGTCGGTGCAGCGGATCCCGCCGCCGGGGTGCCACCGCGTCGCCGTGCTCGGCGCACCAGGACACCGGGATTACGCCGCCGCAGTCGTGCCGCGTACAGACGCAGGCCTCGCCCGGACCGGCGTACGCGACCCCGTGGCGGACCACCCCGCCCGCCGGCCCCGGGGCGGCGGTGCCGCGCAGGCTGGCGGGCCAGGCCAGCGTCAGGCGCAGGCCACCCGACCCCGAACGGAAGCGGTCGATCACCCGCACCTCGCCCGGCACCGCCAGCGGGCCGGTACCGGGCGCGGTCAGTCGACATACACCGCAGGGGCGCGTCTTCTACACCGGCCGTCACGGCCTACGTCAGCCAGGACGCGGGCCTGTTCGGCGTCGCCTGCGACGCTGTGCAGGGCCCCCAGGTCGCGTACAACGGCCTCTTGCTGGTCGGGAGGGAGATGGGGGAGCTGGAGAGCGACATGATCGCGTATGCCGAGGCGCATGACGTGCAGCTTCGCTACACGTGCGAGGGCCACGCAGGGCCGGATGATCCGGGGATCGTCTTGCGCGCTCAACCGGTTGGGGAAGTCCTGCGATCTCGTCCGCTGTTCATGGTGCCGCGCGACGGCGCGTGGACGGAATGGGATTCGCTCCCCTCCGAGGAGGACTAGGACAGAGTGACCGGACGTCAGCAGCGAGGGCCATGCCGCCGAACAGTGACCCGACGCAGTGTGCCCCAGCCCCGAAGGAATCAGTCCCAGCAGCAGGAATAGCGCAGGTTCGGAATACCGCCTCTCCACCAGTGCGCGCGGTGTCCGGCGCCGGCGGAGCGGGCCGCGGGATGTGCCGACCAGCACCACCGCCCCGGCCAGCAGGCTCAGGGCCAGGTCTACGGTCCCGTACCCAGACCGGTCGGCACGCCATCCGTACGCGGTGAGCGCCGCCCTCCGCCAGCACGGCGGCGCCGACACGGCGCTGCCGGGGTCGTCACCAGCGCGGTCCCTCCGTCCAGCAGATGGGTGCCCGTCAAGCCCCGAGTTTCAGGGTCATGACCAGCAGGCGCTCGCTGAAGCCCAATGGATTCACGGGCCCAACAGGGGCCCGCCGGGCAGGGCCGGTACTCCCGGCCTCCCGGTCGTCTCGCATGTCAAGGAGCACCAGCATGACCCGTACCACGCTGACCCAGCGTCTCGCCCTCCTCGGCGCCTCCGGGGCGCTCGCCGCCGGTGGAGCGCTCTTGCCCACCAGCGCCTTCGCGGCACCCGCGCCCTCGCAGGTCACAGCGGTGCAGACCGTACATGAGCAGCCGAAGCACACGGGTGGCAGCACCACGACCACCAAATTTCAGACGGGGACCACGACCCGGCACCACCCCAACGGCAAGACCGTAACCACGAAGACCGACACGGTCACCAAGACCACCAGGGACCACCACGGCAACAAGGTCAAGGTCGTTACGACCACCGTGGTCACCAAGACCCTGAAGGACCGCTTTGGCAAGGTCATCAAGAGAACGGTCACGGTGACCACGCACAAGCAGAACTTCCCGGCCCCGAAGAACGACAACGAGGAGAGGGCCACCGGCTACGTCGACGGCTACGAGGGGGTCAAGAAGGAGTGCCAGGCCAAGCAGCGCACCCAGTCAGGAACCCAAGGCCGCACTACCTACGACGAGGCCTGGGATAAGGGAGCTTCCACAGCGGCCGACAAGTACTGCAGATAGACAAACCGGCACGGCACCGGTCACTCCAGCTCGAGCGCCTCGCGGTAGGCCCGCCAGCGTTCCATGCAGCCGAGCATCTCGCGCCGCAGGAACCCTGCAACACAGGGCCGCCATCCCCGCGATCAGCGCCCCGGCCGGAGGGTCGGTGCCGGGCCCACGTACGCAGACCCCGCCCAGCCCCCCACGACCCGTGCCAAGGTCCGTCACTCACCTCACGGACGCTCCGAGTTCCCCCGCCATCAGCCAGGCCACCAGATCGGCATCCCTCGTGGTGGACCAGCCGAGCAACCAATGGGCACAACGCCCACCACGTCGCTCGACGCGCATCTCGGCAGCACCGACGCGGCGACCGGCTGCGGAGGCGAACGGTCACGTTACGCCCCAACGCCGCGCGACAGGTCAGCGAGCACCTCGCCGCTGCCCTGGGCACCCCTTCAAGGAGGTGCGGTTCGCGAAGCCATCGCACTCGCCGAACAGGCGGATGTTCCTCCGCGACTTACGGAGAGATCTGGGCGAGGTCCTCGGGCGTCTACCGGCCGCGCCCAGCCGATGCTCTGCCAACTCCATACCACCGACCCTCGACGAGATCTGCCGGCCAACCGCGGCCAGATCCACTGCGCCGTCGCCGCCCTGTTGCGCAAGAGGCAACAACCCACGTCACTCAACGTCGGCTACCCCGGCCTGGAACGCAATCCCGAGGCGGGCGTCGATGACGATGCGCCGGTGAGCGCCGCCTTCTCCCGGGCCTTGGCCCGGATCTGTGGCTGCCGGCGCCGCTCGGCCTTGAGCTCCAGGCACGCAGCGAGGCCGGCGCGCGGCTTCTTGGCCCGGCCCGCGACGTACCGCTCCACCTGCCACCGGGAGATCCCGAGCGCTTCGGCGGCCGACTTCGTGGCTTTGAGCTGCGCGACCAGTTGCGTGTCCGCGCCCTTGGGCGCGGGGCGAGTGAACGCCCTCTGCACCACTTTGTCCAGGCCACCCCACTCGAAGATCATTTGGAGTACCGAGTGACAGGAGAATGGTCAATGGGCGGGGCGAAGGTCGGTGATGAGGCGGAAGCGTTGCAGAACCACCGGCGTCGCGTCGTTCACGGTGAACTCGGGGTCCTCCAACGCGGCACGCATCTCTTCGCTGTGCCAGAACTCCTCGTGACCCGCGCGCCATTGGGCCACGCTGGTGTCCCCCTCCCCTTCATCCACGACGTGCGCGAGGTCCACCTGTGCCAGCGGGACGACGCGCACTCCGGTCACCTCGATAATCGCGACCGGACGCTCGTCGGAGTCGATGACCACCGAACGACTCCCGACTTCCGGCAGGGGTTCGCCCTCGTGCTCATAGTCGACGACGAGCGTTGTCGTGGAGGTCTTTGAACCGTCAAGGATCGCCGCGACGAGCCGGTCGCGCAGTGGACCAGGAAAGGCGAACTCCGCCCTGTCCATCGAGGCGAATTCGGCGGGGCGTGAGGCGGGGTCAAACGACATGAGAGCACAGTAACGACACATTCCACACAGAGCCGACAGGAGTGGGGCGTGACACGGCGCTCCGGCGCTACGACGCAGAAATTCACTCCCCCGTTCCGGCAGGCTCAAGAGGGAACCAGAATCGCCACCGGACGCCCAGCGGCGAGGGCCATGCCGCCGGACAGTCCATGGCCCGACACAGTGCCCCAGCCCCGAAGGAACCAGTCGCAGCAACAGGAATAGCGCAGGTTCGGAATACCGCCTCTCCACCAGTGCGGGGGCGGCGTCGAACCGGCCGAGTACAGCACATGGGTCACCGCCGAACAGCTGCGCCCGCTGCCCGGGGTCGACCTCGGCCGCATCCCCGCCCACCCCCGTACCAGTACCCCGGCGCCGGCCCGGTGGGCGTGGCTGCTCGACGGCCACACCCACGGCCGGCCCGCCACCATCCACGCCGAAGGCTGCTCCGGCGCCACCGACCGCGCGCACCCATTGGGCACCATGCAAGCACTCGACGCGCTCGCGCGGCCCGGCACCATCCCCTGCACCCTGTGCGACACCGCCGAGGCCCTCTTGCCGACCCTCGCGCACGGTCAGAACGACGCACCCGCCCGCGGCTGATCAGGTCAAGAAGAAACCTGGGAAGCTGTCGGGGGTGACGGCCGGCCATCCACCCGGGGACTGTCTCAGGGCGTGGGGTCACTGTCATTGAGTGAGAGACGCGCAGGTCATGTGCTGACTCGAAAGCGAGAGATCGCAGGGTGGTGATGTGAGCGCCGGATGTGGCCAGTGGTCGAGGCCGGGCAGTCGGCGGCCTTTCGGCCTCAGGGGCGTACGTCGTAGCACCAGTTCATTCCGACGTCGATGACGCCGAGTCCGGGGTTCCTGGTGATGCTGACGTAGTCGTTTGATGTACCGGCGATACGGGCGTAGAGGTGGCCTTGGATGAACACCTCGCATTCCAGGCGGTAGTAGGCGCCAGCCGGCAACCGCCAGCGGGCCACCGGTGGCTCGGGCGCTTCGTAGCGGTATACCGCTGTCGGGCCGAGAACGAAGGCGTGCCTCTCGGTGGGGCTTGGCTGCGGGCGCCCGGGATAGAGGTCGGTCGGCAGGGGTTCCGGTGACCAGGGGGTCTCGGTCGGTCCGGGCACCGGTGAGCTCGGCGGAAAGGTCGGTGTCGGATACGGCGTGCTCGTGGGTCCCCCGGGGCTCACGAGGCAGGCTCCGCCGTCGCAGGGATGCGGGCCGCCGACGGTCGTGCCCAAGTAACCGAGGAGGGCCAGGAAGACCAGGAGGGTGCCGCACACCGATGCCGCCGCGCCGATCATCCACTTCCTCTGCCGGGCCAGGCGGTCCCGCTCCTCGGTCAGGTTTCCTTCGATCCAGTCGGGCTTCTTGCCCAGGTCCTGGGCCCCGAGCGTCCAATAGG
This sequence comes from Streptomyces sp. NPDC046349, assembly GCF_055587885.1. NCBI lineage: Bacteria > Bacillati > Actinomycetota > Actinomycetes > Kitasatosporales > Streptomycetaceae > Streptomyces > Streptomyces sp. NPDC046349. Next base: position 37,834 of record NZ_JBVJFK010000023.1, on the reverse strand, counting down.
TCCGCAGCTCGCGCTCCGTGATGCCGGAAAGGCTATTGGTCGGCTTCGTGGAGAGCGCCTGGTAGACGGACAGGACGGACTCCCACCGCGGGTAGCCTGCGACTCCCTTGAGCATTTCGGAAATTCGTGACGACTGCACCTTTTGCGGGCCGCGGATGCCGGTCTGCAACGAAAGCGCGATCAGGCTGAGTCCGGACTCCTGCCAGGCGGCGCGTAGCGGGGTGATCCATGCACGGTGGTTGTCCTTGACGCCGGGCGCGATGTCGTGCGGCTTGGGCCCGGGCTTCTCGCTCACGTGGGCTGCTCGCCGGGGAGTTCGTCGCTGGCGCCGGGCGTCGTCTTCGGGTCGGTGGGGCTCGGAGCGTGGGGGCGTACGCCTGCGAAGGCCTGGGCCACCTCCCGGACGCCGAAGGCGATCGCGGGGATCAAGGAAATGGCCGCGGCCGCCGTCTGGCCCAAGGCGAGCATCGTGATCGTCAGTGCGATGAAAAGGGTGAGGGCGATGCAGATACCGATCATTCGGTGACGCGCGTTCACGGGGGTGTGACCTCCATCGGCAGTCGGGCCTGTGTCCGGAAGAGGGCCTCTCCGGCGCTTGCCGGCGCCGTTGTACGAGAGGTCGTCACATAAGCATCCCCAAAGAAGGGTTGTAAGGATATGACAAGCCGAGAAAGCGGAATATTAGGGTTACCTCAGCCACGGCCCTGTGTCCATCGACCTCAACTGTTCGATCCGGTCAAGTGGTTACACAAAAGTAATATTCCGAGTTTCTCTTGCGTTCTCGACTCCCAGGCACGTCAATGGAGTCAGTGCCCTCGGGCACGGTCGTGGTCTCCCTGTCCGGAAGATGACGCACCCTCCTCGTTGCCGCGAGGAGCTGTCCCCGCCCGGCGAGGACGGATATGAAGCCCCCGACCTTCCCCGGTCAGGGGCTTCTTCCGTCCCCGACCAACCCCGGAGGCCGACTGATCGGCTCCCCGCACGGCGGGGGCGGTGCACGGTCTCCGCTCGCTCGTCTGTCGCCGGCGCCGGTCGGGGCCAGCGACGTCGTGTCGTTGTCGGTGGTGACCGACGACAAGCTCAGACGGCCGGGGAAGCCGTGTAGTCGTGGCGCTGGTACCCCCGTCCGTCGCGGCGCCAGTCCAGGAATAGCACCGAGTCACCGAGCGCGGCTGCGCCGGCCCGGTGGCTGATGGTCGCGGTCCGGTAGGTGCCGGTGCGCGCCCCGCTGGACGTGCTGTCCTCCAGCCACTCCTCGAGCTGGGGGAAGTCGCGCTCGGCCACCACGGGGTCGGTGCCCTCGCGGGATTGTTTGATCTGCACTCGCAGCTTGGCCCCGTCGAAAATCGTCGGGTCGTCCACCGGGTAGAAGCTCGCCCCGTCCCAGCGCACTTCGGCGTACGCATAAACGGTGCCCCCGGACCGGGCCGCGCACGTCTTCACCGTCACCTTCCAGTTGTCCGGCCACGGCCCGTCATAGCCGCCGTCGTCGATGTCCTTCGTGCTGCTGGCGCACTTGTAGGCCGGGGCCGCCGTGGCGGAGGGAGCGGCCGGCGCCGCCACCGCCACCACGGCCACCGCGGCTACCGCCGCGCGCTTGATGGTGCTCATGCCCGGTCAATGCCGGGACCGCCGCCGCGACACGACCCCGCCCCGAAACCGACTCGGACGAGCGACCCTGGCGCCCGGGCGTCGATCGCACGTCCGGTCAGCTGGAAGCGGGCACCGCGGTCCAGGCGAGCACGTCGTCGCGGCGGTAGTCCTCGCCGAGAATGGCCAGCATGTCCGCCAGCCGGCCCGCGAGGTCGGCAGCCGCCTCCGGGAATTCCTTGCGGAGCAGGTGCCAGCAGGCGTGCGCGTTGCGGGCCGTGCGGATCGTGTCGGCCTCGGGGCGGTATCGGGCGGCCTGGCAGCGCAGGGCGGTCGTGATGAGCAGCTCGGTGGTCCCGTGCCAGTCGGTGCGCTGGCAGAGGGTGAGCCAGGCCCGGGCGGTCAACACGGTGATGGTGGCGGCGTCCTCGCCGAACCAGCCGGCCAGGGCGGTCTCCAGCTTGTAGGCGAGGGCGACCGCGGTGGGCAGGTCCCCTTCCGCGTGCGCGGCCCACACGGCCGCCAACATCCCCCGATACTCGTTGATCTTGAGCACTGGTGGTGCCGGAGCAGCCGGCGGCGAGCGTCCCCGCGAGATGTTCAACGTCTTTCGGGGTGCTGGGACGGGTGGGCGAGTCCCTCCCTGACTGCCTCCGCCTGAATGCGGGATGCTTCTTCGGCGGGCAAGTGGAAGGACTGCGCCCGGTCTGCGCACATGACGGTGTAGGTGTATCCGCCGCCGTCCTCTGCAGTGATCCGCACGCACATGTGCAGGGGGCAGTCCCGGCCTTCTGTTGCCTGTTCGCGGTGGAGATGTCGGCGCAACACGGCGAGGCGGTGGTTCGTGGGTAGGGTCCGGCGGGTACGGCATTGGGCGCACCGCAGCAGATGTGCCGTGGCGCCCTTCAGAGTCAAGAACTCCTTGCCGTGGCCCTCCATGGTGTTGCAACCGCCGCACAGCGGACCACGGACCAGGCCGTGGTCGTGGCAGTGGTCCCAGACAGCAGCCGGGCGCGGGGGGTCACACAGCAGGCAGAGGTATTCCTCGGCCCGGGGTCCGTTCTCACGGATCTTGGAGTAGGCGCGCCCCTGGAACTGCCCGGCGTAGCTGAGCAGCGCAGTCTGCGCGCAGGTGGGGCACAACCTCTGCCCGCCGCTGGCGGTGGCCCCGCGTAGGCCGGGTTCGGCAACGGTGGCCCCGCACACCTTGCAGGGGGTGGGAGTGCGGCCAAGGGCTTCGTCGGTCTCTTCCCACTGGTCGAGGATCAGGGCGAGGGTTCGGGGGATCAGCCAGGTGTCGCGGGTCCATACCAGGGCAGGCACGGGTAGTACGCAGGCCATCGCGTACTCGCTGTACTGGCCGCGCAGGGTGTCCGCGGTCAGTCCGCACCTCAAACCCCAACTCTTCTCAGGGCTGTATCCCCACCGGGTGTCGCACGAGCAGCCGCTCCGATCGTGTGCGGTACGAGCGGCACTGTCGACCAACCCATGAATCTGTGCGCGCCACCCCGTGGGCTCGAGAAGACTGCCGCCCTGCCTGCTCGGGCCGCCTGGACGCGGGTCGACCACGTCGTCCGGGTCCCATGGCAGCACGGCAATGGCACGCCCGGCGGCCCGGACCTCTGGCTCGTGGAACATCCACCGATTGGACTTCTTGTACGCGCGCACAGGCTGGTGTCCGAAGAAGACGAAGTCGTGCCTGGCGTCCCGGTTGTATTTGTAGCGGAAACGACCCGGCGCCATCGGAATGGGGCAGCGCTCCATCTCATCGGCCAGGTATGTCGCAGCCAGCTGTGGGGTGATCACCGGGCCAGCCTTCCACCCACCACTGACAACAGGCTCGCAACCTCGGTACCGGCCGCGCCTGAAGAAGACCTCGGCATGCTCGCGGTGCCGCCAGGCGACATCACTGGCCGTAGACCAGCATCGAGCGACAGGACCGGCGCCGCAGCGGAGGCTGCCTTCAGTACCGGCAACCGGCAGCGGAAAGGCGCTCTGGAGGTCCCGTACGAGCACGTCGGTCCCCTCCTGCGTTCCCACGCCTGGTGTGGGCCCGGGCCGGGCTCCGGCGCACTACGGCCGCCTGACCCGGGCCCCACTGGGGCTACCGCGCCCGTCCCGCGACTCTGGCCGGCTCAGCCCCTGCCGGTACGGGGGCACGGCAGGGGCTCCGCAGACACGGCCAGGCCGGACGCGGCGCCGGCCCGTCCGGGCAGCGCGTCGAACAGCACCCGCGGGTCGGTGGGTGTCGGGGCGGGCCCCGATCCGAAGGTGGAGAAGTCGATGACCATAAACAGGCCCCCTGGAACTGACGCGTCGTGGGGCTCCTCGTGGCGCCACCGGAGGTGACGCTAGCGGACCGATCATCACGCTTTCATCCGACTTGAAGGTGTCTGGTCCACCTGCTAGTGAGCCCATCCGAGGTGTCCCAGCCATCGAGGAGGCGACTAGGGCGCAGCGCTGCTGCGCTTTGCGGACGAGCTGCTGGGCGCCGGTCCCATGGCTTCGTCGGTGTGATGCGGTCGCGGGCAGCAAGGCCGCCGGGACGGGCGTCCCGGCGGCCTCCGTTCCCACAGGGCCGTACAGCTAGGACATCTCGACATCGAAGAACTTGATGACGGATGTGACGAGCATGAGCGCGTACACCGTGTTCACCCTGGAGTACTGCATACGGGAAATTCCATGAGCACTGGGGTGGCGACCGAAGACCCTGGGAATGGGGTCGCCGTTCTTCGGGAAGTACTTGGCGTGCGCGTGCCAGACCGGGGCAAAGGTCAAGGCCATGGTCACCCTGTACTCGTCCAGCTTGAACCTGATGCCCTTGGCCTTGAAGTCGTTCCTGGTCGGGTTCGCGGCCAGGGCCTGAGCCGCTGCGGTATGGCCATCACGCAATGCGGCCACCGCGCCGAGGGCGAAGTCACGGCCTTCCCTGAGCTGTGGGTGGTCGACTGTTTCGAGGACCACTTCGCAGTCGGTGACGATGCCCTTCCAGCGCTGCCCGATCAACCGCCGCCGAGTTACCGCGTCCGGGGCGTCGAGCAAGGCACTGACGGTCTGCGGCCCAGGCACCCACATCAGTGGAATGCCCTCATCGATCAGTAGCACCTCCAGCAACTGCAGCTCCCGCAACCTTGGGAGGGCCTCTCGGATGTTCTCCGGGTACAGGTTGCGGACCAGCCCGCTGATCGATGCGAAGAGATCGCGCCACTGATCACGCCAGCAGTCGTCGAAGGCGAAGGCCGCAGTCAGCGGCTCGATGACCGGCTCGAAGGCCCGACGGAGCCTGTCGTTGAAGACCGTCAGCTCGGCCAGCTGCTGGCCCAGGACCTTGTTGAAGCGATCGAGTTCCACCATCGGTGGGAGGCTGATCCGGGGAAAGACCGGGATAACTGCCGCTACAGCAGTAGCCAGTTGCTGGCCCAAGTGCACACGCCACTCACGGCTTTGCTGCTCCATCACAGCCTGAAACCGGGAGAGGTCTCCCGCCCCCAGATCCGCAGTGTCCACAAGGATCTTCTTCGCAGCCTCCGTCATGAGGACATGCTTCCACCTCGACAGTCATGGTGAGCAGGAGTTTTGTCCACACGCCCAGGAGTGCAGCGTGAGTCTGCAACACGACGGTGCAACACCGACCTGGCCGCCCTGTTCACCTAAAACCACAGGTCAAGGCTGCAATCGGCCCGGCCAGATCGACATCCGCCTCGTACAGAGGCCGCTGGTCGTCCAGCACGGTCCAGTCGAGCGGGTACTCGGCCAGCCGAACCGGCCGTCGTACGCGTGCCACTGCGTCGACGACGGCATGTGCCCGCCGCTGCCCACGTCGAAGTACACCGGCCCCGGCTCACTGCCGTCCTCCAGCAGCACCCCCACCGCACCCTCGTGCGCAGCCCCCAAGTCCCTCAGCGTCTGGTCCACGCACCCCACCTTCTTTCCCGCCGTACGGCGTGCTGGCCGGGCCCCTGCGCCGGTGGGTCCCAGCGTGCCGCACCCACCCCGTCTCGCGCCCCGCAGCCGGTGAAAGTGTCACCCCAGGAGGGGGAATGCGCCGCCGTGCCGGGCTCGTCAGAAACGGGGTGCGTGGGGCTTGCGCAGCCAGAGGAGCCATCCCGCCGCGCCGGCTGCCGCTGCGAACAGGAGGGCGGTGGAGGGGGAGGTGGGTACGTTGCGGATGATGCCGGTGGGGAAGACGGCGAGGACCACGACTCCGGCAGTCCGGCACCAGCGGGCCGACTGGGAGAGGATCGCCCACGCGCCCAGGTACGGGCGCCAGAACCGGCGGAAGCCCGCGACCGATGCCCACAGCATCATCCAGACCGTCACGGTAATCAGCACCCTGGTGAGGCCGGTGTCGCCGAGCAGGTGGCCCGTCACGGCCGCCGTGGCGAGCATGGCGGCCGCGGTGGCCTCCAAAATTACGAGGCCACGCACGGCACGGTCCGGGGCGAACGCGCACAAGGCGGTACGCGCGTACTGGACTGCCGCGGATCGGTAGCCGGCCCTGCCCCGGCGACGGGCGACGAACTCCTCCAGCGCGTCGAGGGCCTGGCGCCGGTGGGCGGCATCGTGGAGGGCCATGTTGATGAGCGTGCGGACCCCTTCGATCTGCGCGCATGCGTCCGTGGCGGAGAGCGCCCGGAGGGCTCGCTCCAGGTCCTCGTGGGCGTCGGGCATGCGGGCAGTGAAGCAGTCGGGGCCGACGGCCCGCAGACCGTCCTGCGCGGGTTCACCCGAAGCTGTGGTCCGGTGTGGCGGGGTCTGTGCGGTGCCGGTGCCGGTGTGGTTGCTGTCGACCGGGGCGGTGACCGGCGACGTGTGACGGCAGCCGAGGACCTGCCCGCGGTCGACAGCGCCACGGGGGCCGGGAACAGTCCGTCCGAGGGCGGCTCCCAGCAGTGGCTATTGCACCCCTCTTCCGGGTGAGGCCGACCGTTGACGCGCTGACAGGGGTGCGAACCGCACCCGGACAGAGTGGCGCGTCCGGATCTGCGAGCCGCGGTGAGAAAGGCGGGTTGACCTTCGGTTGCGGAGCACACCCCCCTTCCAGACGACGGCCGGCCATCGCCAGGCCTCCGGGGAGGCGGTGCAGCGGACCAGGCGCAGCCGGCCGTCGGCTCTCGACCAGGCGCTGCTCTCCGCGCTCGCCGCCCTCGGCCTGCCATGGGCCACTCCGCGCCGCTCGGTAGAAGCCGGCTCAGTTCACGACACGAGCCCTCGGCGGTGAGGCCGTGCGGAGCACCCAGAGCGACCCACGGCAGTGAGCACGCCCCGAACCCGTCCCCATCTCTCTTCTCTTCCCGCGCACAGGGGTGAGTCAGCCCAGTCACCATCCGCCGGACAGGTGGTCACCTGCAAGAACGGTCAGACGTTGGCAGCTGGCCGTCCCCCTCAGACTCCCCCTCAGGTTCCTACCCGAGTCTCCCCTTCAGCTTCCCCGTCAGTCTCCCCCCACTGCGGTACGGCACCTCGGTTCCTGCGGAATCTCCAGGCTCTGGCCGTAAATTCGTGAACGAGCTCGAGTTCGTCGCGCAACGCCTGGCGCATACGGCCAGTGGGCCCTGCCGCGTCAGGCTTCGGGGGGTCTGCTGTGACTCCACAAGCCGGGCCGGGCACTCCTGGCAGAGCGGAATCCCACGCGCGGCGGCTCCGCCCCGGTCTGCTGCGAGGTCATCGCGGCCCCGGGTCACCCGGCGGCCGCGGCCGGGCCCCGCCACGACGGCCGACACGGACCGGTCGCAGGTCGGCGACCGGGCGTTCAGCGCATCAACCGCTTCCTGATAACGCGCGCGTCTCGCGCTGTGTCTTCGGGGAGGCGGTATTCGTACTTGCGGGGCCGGAGGTCTTCCTCGGCGGGCTCCCAGTCGGTGTAGTGCGAGACGGTTCCTCCGCTGGCCGTGTAGGGATCGGTGTGGGTGTCGACCCTGATGTCGCTGACGACGTATAGGTCGACGGTGTTGTCCTTGTCCCGGGCGTGGAGGACTTCGTTGATGGTGAGTTCCACGCTGGTTGCGGCGCCTGTGGTTCCCTTGACCTCGACGTGGCGTTCCTCCGTGCCTCGGGTGCAGCGCAGGTCGTAGGGCTTGCCGAGCTTCTCGATGGTCCAGCCCTGGTTCTCGTAGTGGTCGATGGCCAGTCGCTCTGCGTGCTCCTCGATGGTCTTGCGCTTCTTGGGGTCCGAGATGTAGCCGGCTCCGCGGCGGCGGCGCTGGGGCTTCTTCTTGCCGTCGACCTGGTCGGCGGTGAAGCCGGGTGACTGGTCCAGGGGGACGTCTTCAGGTTCCTCGGGGTCGAAGGGGATGCCGGCGAGGTCGAGGAGGCGCTGGGCGGGCATCTGGACGAGTTTGCCCATGCCGCGGTCGGTGCCCGAGCGGCGGATGGCGTCGCTGCCGGCCTCGGTGAGGGGGCCTTCGGGGCCGAGGGGGACGTTCTCGAGCTTGGCGAGGGGCTCGATGCCGAAGCGTTGGGGGTACTTCAGGCGCCGTTCGGCTTCCTCGTCGGGCCAGTGCCAGGCTTGGCCTTCGTAGAAGCCGCCGCGGACCTGGAAGAGGTAGAGGGTGGCGGTGCCGCCGAGCCAGTCGGGCAGTTGTACGCGGGGAGAGGCTCCGGTGGCGAGGATCGCGAAGCGGGGCTGTGCGGTGTCGTATTCGGGCTTCTTCTCGGGGAAGCCCCAGGAGAGGGTCTCGATGCCGTGCTCGAGGTTTCGCTGGGATTCGGTGCTCTGGCCGACATGGACCATGACGAACGTCGACATCTTCATGCAGGCCATCATAAGCAGGTTGCTATCGACAGGTCGATAGTGTTTCCTCGTCTCATGATCGAGGGTGCTGGGGAGCGAACTCCCAGTGTGCAGGCACCCACTGACAACAAATCAGCGAGTGCGTCGCGACCGCATGGCAGCTGACTCGCACGCCCAGTGGGCTCGGCGGCAGCGGGCGAGCGCACTCGTCGACAGGATGCCGGGGGAACCACCATGAGCGACATGGAGATGCCGTATGAGAGGGACTTCGTTCCCGTCCGGTTAGGGCTTCAGAACTTCGACGAGGAGCAGTCGGCGGGTGTCGCATGCGCGGCGGCGGGCACGGTAGGGAAGATCGCCGCCTTGGTGCACAGCCCCGCGTTCATCGCAAGGTGCGTCAACCGATACCGAGCCTCGGGGTTCGGAACTCCAGACGAGGGTGAGGTGCGAAGCTGGCGTGCGAGCTGGCCGCCCCTTTTCGCGGCCATGGTGAGGGCTGGGCTGTCGGATCTGCGGGTGTACCTGGAGTACGGGACTCCTGGCGGAGGCAGGCGCCTGGACGCGTTGCTGGTTGGCACCGCGCCGGATGGCGGGCTCACCCTCGTGGTGGTCGAGCTCAAGCAGTGGCAGACCTGCCGGATCCTGGACGGCGGCCGGGTCATGCGCAGCGACGGGGTGGTGACCACGCATCCCGTCCACCAGGTCGCCGCCTACCGGAGCTTCTTCGAATACTGGCGGCCCGAGGGGGCACCGCGCCTGGAGTCGCGTGCGGCCGTGGTCCTTCACAACGCAACCGCCGAGCAGGGCGCCGCCCTCAGCTCCGCCGCCGGAGGCTTCGAGGACATCCCCGTCCTGACCGCCGGCGATCTGACAGCTCCCCCAGCGGCCTTGGCTCGCCTGCTGCGCTGCGACGATGTGGGCACGATCAGCCCCACCCAAAGCGCCGTCTTCGAGGGCATTCGCTGGGCGCCGTCGGCCGGCCTCCTCAATCACGTCGGGTCCGTCCTGGCTGGCCAGCCGGCCTTCGCGCTGATAGGCGACCAGCAGGACGCCTTCAACCGGATCCGCGACAAGGCCGCCCGCAGCCTGCCGCGCAGCGCACCCCGCCCCCAAGGCGAAGCCGGCTCCGACAGCCCGCCTCCGCAACAGGGGGCGATCATCACAGTCCACGGCGGGCCCGGCAGCGGCAAATCGGCGTTGGCCGTGCGCCTGCTCAGCCACTTCATGCGTGCCCACCCCGACGCCTCCCCTCGATTCGTCACCCCCTCGGGCACACTGCGCGCCCACCTCCTGGATGCCACCGCCAGCCACCCCGGAGCCCGCGAGCTGTTCCCCGCCGCCTCCAGCCTGCGCAGCACCGCCAGCCGAGCCAGAGCCGTCGTCATCGACGAGGCACAGCGCATGGCGCGCACCGGCGGGCGGATGGCGCCCGAACTCGCCGCGGCCCTCTCGCATGTCCCACTGGTGGTGGTGTTCATGGACGAGCGCCAGGTGATCCGGCCCAACGAAGGCGTGTCCGTCGCCGAGATCGCAGCCCTGGCTCACGCGACGGGACGCCGCCACCACGCCCTGCAGCTCAGCGGTTCATTCCGCTGCCAGGGCTCGAAGGCCTACACCGACTGGGTCGAAGGCCTCCTCTACGGCTCACCGGAGCCCTGGACGGGACAGGCCGGCTATGATCTCGGGCTGTGTGAGAGCCCCTTCGCGCTCCAGGAGGAAGTCGAACGCGCCACCGCCGCCGGACACAGCGCGCGAATCACCGCCGGGTTCTGCTGGCCGTGGACCCCCACCCGCCAGGCCGATCGAACCCTGCCACTGGACATCCGCATCCCCGTCACCTCGCCCAACGGCGGGACCAGCGTCTGGCAAGCAGCGTGGAATGCCTCCACCGCCCTCACCACCGCCGACGGAGAACCACTCGCGCCCCCCAGCCAACTCTGGGCCAGCCACACTGGCGGCCACCAGCAAGTCGGCTGCGTCTACACCGCCCAAGGCCTCGAGTACCACCACTCCGCCGTCATCATCGGCCCCGACCTCACCTGGCGCGACAACCGCTGGACCGCCCAACCCGACAAAAGCCATGACGCCAAACTCCGCGACCTCACATCCGAGGAGTACCTCCCCCTCGCCCTCAACATCTACCGAGTCCTCCTCACCCGCGGGACCCACACCACCCGCGTCCACTCCACCGACCCCGAAACCCATCGCCACCTCACCACCCTCATCACACCCCACCACCCCACCCCATCCCTGCCGTAGAAGCCCTCCGCCACCGGATCCGGCAGCACAGCCCACCCACGCCACGACCGCTCCCGGTTTCCGCAGCTGGGCGCGCCCGCAGGCTGCAGGGACGGACTGGGTAGGGGTGGCGGGCGCGGAAGGCCCTCCACTGCGAGAGTTGCCGAACAGGGCATGGGGCCGCCCGCGCTGTGACGGGAACCGGGCACCTTCAGCTGCACTCGCTATCTGCCACCAGGGAGCTACTCCTGCGCCTTCGCCTCGGTCCTTACAGCGTGCACAGGCTTTGGACTGCACCGGTCGGGCCGTCTTGAGGCTGTGGCCTGCGGTGGGGAGGTCCTGGGGAGTCACCACTGCGGGCTGGTTCGAGTCGTGATGCGGTGGGGGTTGTCCTGGTGAGCCGCCTGGTGAGGACGCCGCCGTTTCGTGAGGGCAGAGCAGAACACCTCACCCGGAAGGCACCCCATGGCTCCCACACTTCCTCCTCCTCGCAGGCGCCGCAGCCGTGTCGCCGATCGGTCTGTGCTGCCGTCGTTGCGCAAGCGCTGCCCTGAGACCGTTCCGGTCCGCACGGCGCCCCGCGGGCCCCGGCTGGTCCGTCTTGCGATGTGGAGCGCTCTGGGCGCCGGCCCGCTCGCCCTGGCCGCCACGCTCTACGCGCCGCCGACCGCTGTGGTGCAGGCTGCACCCGCACCGCACTCCACCGAGGCACGAACGCCCGCTGATCCCCGGGGTGCGGCGGAGCTGTTCGTGGACCTGTGGCTGCGTGCCGACGGTGCCAAGACCGACAGCAGCATCGCGACCGCTGTGCGGGCGCTTGCTCCCGAAGTGGACCTGCCCAAGCGGCCACGCTCCACCAACGCCCCTGTCGCGGTCGCGGGGCGGGTGGTCGCCGTCCGTACGGTGGTCGGGCCGGGTACGTGGACGGTGGTGGTCGCGGCCCTCCGGGACCAGGCCGATCCGGCCCCCGCAGGCGGTCCGGACACCGTGGCGCCTCTCGTCCGGTACTACGCGGTGTCCGGGACCGGCGGTACCGAAGGCGCGCCGGTTACGATCGGCGGCGCACCGGCCGAGGTCGCCGCCCCCGACGCGGCTGCAGTTCCTGCTGCACAGTTCACCCACCGGGTCCGCGCAGGTGGGGCGCTGGAGGTGTCCCTGGGCGAGTTCGTCCGTGCGTACCTCGGGGGCGGGCAGGGCGGTGGACTGGAGCGGTACCTGTCGCCGGGGCTGCGGGTGTCCGCGCCGAAGACTGCGCCGTACGTGCGCATCGAGGTCGCCGACGTCCTCGCCGACGCCGAGGCCGCCACCGTCGCGGCGGTCCCCGCCGACGGGACGAAGGCGCGGGTGCGGATCCGCGTGAGCGGTGAGGACAAGCTGGGCGTCCGGTGGCCGCTGGTGTACCGGGCGGAGGTGACCGCCCGGGCCGGGCGGTGGGAAGTCAGCGCGCTGGAGTCCGGTATCACCGACCTGCCAGCAGGTACGAGCTCTTCCTCTCCTGCGGCGGTCTCGGGTGGTGGGCGATGACCACGCCGAACTCCGTGGTGCTGGCCGGACAGCTGGACGTCCTCGGCGATTCCCTGATCGGGACCCTGGCCGGCTGGGCCGATAGCGGACTCAAGGCCGCGCTGACGCTGGTGGTCGTGATCACCGTCGCGCGGAAGTTCTCTCTCAAGGCCGGTATCGGCGCGCTCATCGCTATGGTGCTCGCCCTGGGCATCTACAACTCGCGTGATTCGCTCGCGTCGATCTTCTCCGACGAGATCAAGAACCCGGCCAAAAGCACCGGCCAGACCGTCGTGGTGGTCACCCCGCACGCCGATGCGGACGGCGGTACGCCGTGAGCAGGCAGGCAGTTGTCCGCGTCTACACCAGTGCGCGCCGGCACCCGTGGGTGCTGGGCAAGCTCGGCGACTGGACGGTGCCGTTCGGCCCGTACACGCCGGCGCAGCTGGTGGTGCTGGGCGGCGGGGCGTTCGCCCTGATCAAGTCGTACGCGTTGTGGTCGTGGGCGGGTCCGGTCCCGGTGGTGCTGTGGATCGGGGCGGTGTGGGCGGTGCGCGGTGCGCAGATCGCCGGGCAGAACCCGTTCACCGCGTTCCTCGGCGTGCTGGTTGTGCTCACCCGGCATCCTGCCGGGCGGGTGGGCGGTCGGATCGCCCGCGACCGGCGTCCTTCCTACCTGCGCTGCCGCTTCACCCTCACGCCGGCCGGCAAGCCGCTCGCGGCCCCGGCCCTGAGCATGGCGCCAGTTCCGGCCCCTGCGGCAGCGGTGACTGCGCTGCCGGTGGCTGCGGCGGCCGGCTCGGGTCTGTCGCGGCTGCTGGCCGGCGCGGGACAGGAGGCGGCGTGATGCGGACTCCGTTCAGGCACATCCACGGCCATCTGCTCTGGTCGACCACGTCGCAGGTGTGGGCGCTGTGGCGGGTGACGCCCCTGCCCGGTGGCTACCTGCCCGCCCGGGTGCACCAGGAGCTTCTCGGGCGGGTCACCGCCCTGGTCCGCTCGATGCCGGGGATGGAGCCGCGCCTGTTCGTACTGGCGGCCCGGACCGACCCGGGCGAGATCGCCGAGCGCATGGTCGCCGGCGTCGACTGGCAGCGCCTGCCCGCGTGGGCGCAGAGCTGCGCGGCTGCGGTGGATCTGCTGACCGGTCAGGAGATGCACGAGCGGACCCTGTGGCTCGCCGTCCCTCTCGCAGCGAAGAAGTCCGCCGCCGGTGCCTCGCTCGGTGCCCTGTACGCGGAGCTGTCGGCGGCGCTGGATCTGCCTCCGGTGGCCGTAGCGGAGGCGGAGGTGCAGGCCGCGGTGGAGGAGGCCGGGCGGGTGCAGACGTCGTTGGGCGGTGGGCTCGGCCTGCGCCCGGCGTCGCCGGCGGAGATCGTGTGGATGCTCCAGCACGCCGTCCACCGGGGCTTGGCGGAGGAGCCGCTGCTGGGCGACGCCGAGCACAGCCCCTTGTTCGGCAGCCGTGTCCGCGACGGGCAGCTGTCCTCTCCCTCCTACGCTGACCTCGGGCAGATCCGGCTCGCCGAGGGCGGCCGCGGGCTCGGCGAGTCCGTGAAGGCGGACAGGACGCCGTGGTGGCGCTCTGGTGCGTCCTCGCCCCTGGGGCGTAAGTGGCTGCAGGTCGAGTCCGACGCCGGCACCGGCTACCAGGCGCACCTGGTGCTCGCGGAGCTTCCGCCGGCGGTGGCGGTGCAGAGCGCGGACGTCCTGGCGCAGTTGGAGGGGCTGCCGTTCCCGGTCGATGTCGCGGTGGACCTGCGCGTGGTTCCGGCGAAGAAGGCGCGGGAGCAGGTGCAGCGCAAGAAGCGTGAACTTCTGGACCAGGCCGAGCAGTACGGTGCGCAGCCCACCGGGATGCCGCATTCGCTGCCGGAGGCGGCCGGGGACCTGGCCGAGCAGGACGCGCGGATGGCGCGGACCTCGGTCGAGGTCGAGGTGCAGTCCGTCACGGTCCTCAGTGTGTGGGGCCCGGACGCGGCGACCTGTGATGCGCGGGCGCGGGAGCTGTCCGCGGCCCTGTCGGGCGGCGACTACCGGGTGGAGCGCCCCTACGGGATGCAGGAGGAGCTCTTCGCCCTGGGGCTGCCGGGCGCTGTCCGGGCGCCGAAGGTGGGCCAGTTCACCCAGCACCAGTTGTCGGAGGACTGGGCTGCCGGTGGGGCGCTGACCCTGTCACGGGTGGGTGATCCGGCCGGGATGCTCATCGGGCACGACCTGGACAGCGGCACGATCCGTCCCGTTCTGCTCAACCCGGCCGACGCCCCGCAGGTCAACGCGTCCGCGTCCAGCGCCGTGATCGGTGACCTGGGCAGCGGCAAAAGCGTGCTGGAGAAGCTGGTCACCTCCGCGGTCGTGGACCGGGGCGGCAGGGCGATCGTGATCGACCGGACCCCGATCCGCGAGTGGGCGAGCTTCGCCCGGGCCGCGGTGGGCGAGCGCTGCCAGATCATCGACGCCGCCCAGGCCCGCATCTCCATCGACCCGCTAAGGGTGTTCGGCGGCCCGGTCGGCGCCCACTACGCCCTCTCCTACCTGACCCTCCAACTGGGAGTCGGGGCGATGACCTCGGCCGGCGCGGTCCTGCACCACGCGGTGGAAGAGGTCTCTAACGGGCCGGAGCCGTCCATGGGCAAGGTCCTGGACGTCCTGACCGCGCTGGCCGCGACCGGCACCAGCAGTCGCGCGGACGCTGCGGCGACCATGGCCGACCTGCTGCGGATCGTCGCCGGCAACCCCCTCGCGGCGATGGTCTTCGACCCAGGCCTGCCCGCGGTCAGCCTGGACGGCGACCTGGGCGCCGACATGGTGGTGGTCACCACCACCGGCCTCACCCTGCCCCCGCGGGAGGCGTTCGCCGACGTCGAGGTCCTGCGCCAGCAGCCGCTGGAGGCCCTGATCGGACGCGCCGTGCTGTACCTGATCGCGGCCATCGCCCGGCAGGCCGCGTTCACCGACCCGGGCCGGTTCTGCCTGGTCGCGCTGGACGAGTGCTACTGGCTCACCTCCTCCGCCGAAGGCGCGGCCCTGGTCCACGAGATCCTCCACGACGGCCGCAAGCACGGCGCCGGTGTCTTCCTCGGCGCCCACGACGAGGCGGAGCTCGGGAAGGACTCCGGGCTGATCGCCTACCGGTTCCTGGCTCGCACCGCCGACAGCGCACGCGCCGCCCGGGGCTTGAAGTTCCTCGGACTGGACAGCGAGGACGAGGACCTGATCCGACTGGTGACCACCGGACTGTCCCCCGTCGGGCAGGCCGGCCGGGAGGGCGAGATGCTGCTGCGCGACCCGCGGATGCAGGTCGGCCGGATCAAGGTCGTCGTCCCGCCCGTCGCCCGCCTGAAGGAGAACATCTTCACCACCCCGGGCCGCCCAAAGAAGCCGGCCGAGGGGAGCACCCGGTGATCCGCGTACGAGGCCGGTTCGACCGGGGCACCCTGAGGTCCGCGGGGTTTGTGGCGCTGCTGACCGTCGTCTTCCTGGTGACCAACACTGCGGTGGCGGCGGCCGCCGACGGATCCGGGGCGGGCGGTGGCCTGCTCGGGCCGCTGGACATCATCACCCGCGAGGGCGTGCCGCTCAGCGGCTACCAGCTGGAGAGCAGCGTCGCCTCCCAGACCGTCGGGGACCGTGTCGAGGACGTCGTCGTGGGAGGCAGCATGCCGTTCGACGTCATCGGTGAAACCCAGCGTCTCCTGCTCAATGGCCTGTTCACCCTCGTGCGTCTGCTGGTCGGTCTGTCCGGCTGGGCGAGCGCTACCGTCCTCGACTTCCCCGTGCTGCGTCTCCTTACCGATCCGGCGCAGCGTCTGGCCGATGCCTACCAGCGGCACGTCGTCGGCGCGCTCGGCCTCGAAGGCCTTCTGCTGGCGTGGGCCTTCGTCTTCGGCCTGATCCTCTTCGTCCGCGGGAAGGTCGGCAAGGGGCTGGGCGAGATCGTGCTGACCCTGGTGATCACGGCGCTGGCCGCCAGTGCATTCGTCCGGCCCGACTACCTGCTGGGCAAGGACGGGCCGCTGCAGCAGACCCACCAGGCCGCCATCGAAGTCGCCTCCATCACCACCGCCTCCTACTTCGACACCCCAGCCCGCGGCGGCCGCCCCTGCGACACCGCGGTCGGCCCCGCCCACGACGCATGCGTGGCCGAACAGGCCGACGCCAAGACCGTCACCGCACCGATCCAGGCCGCACTCACCGACGCCCTCGTCGTCAAGCCCTACATGCTCCTGCAGTACGGCCGGATCCTGGACCCGAAAAAGGAGGGGGAGAAGACCGCGTACGAGGCGCACCTGAAGTGGGTCAAGGGCAACGCGGCCGGGCAGGCGGCCGCACAGCCGTCGGCCGACGGGGACGACCCGTGCGCGCTGCTCGACGGCCCATCAAAGACGTACTGCGAGGACGCACAGAAGCGGCGGGAGAAGGCCAAGAACTGCGAACACCTGGACCCGCAGAGCGAGAAGCGGTGCCGCGACCAGGTCGTCGGCAAGGACGGCTTTCCGGGATTGATCCAGGAACTGGAGAGTGCCGGCGCCGTCGGCAAGTCGGCGGCCGCGTACGCGCAGAAGCCGTCATGGGATCGAGTGTGGTCGGTGTTGGCCCTGCTGATCGCTGTGATCGTGGTCGCTCTGATGGTCGTCTCGATGTCGGTGGTGATGCTCGGCGCCCAGGGCGCCGACGCAGCCGCAGCGGCCGGCGGGCCGGTCGCGTGGGTGTGGGCGATGCTGCCCGGCCCCTCCCGGATGCTGCTCTGGCGGTGGCTCGGGGTATTCGTCATCTCCGCGCTGGTGTCGTTCATGGCCGCCATGGCGCTCCCCCTGTTCGGGATCGCTGTGGACGCGATTCTGGCGGACAGCGGCCCTGATCAGATGATGGAGCGACTGTTCCTCGTCGACGCCCTCGCGCTTGCGTTTCTGGTGCTGCACCGGCGGATCCTGCGGGCGACGGCCGGATTCGGGCAGCGCATGGCGACCCGCATGCGCTACGCGAAGGTCGGCGGCAGCCACCTGCCCGGCGACAACTCCGAACTCGGCGCCGCGCTCGCCATGCATGGCTCCACCCAGGGCAGCGGGTCCGGCGGACTGGGCGGCGGGGCCTCCGCGGCGCACGGTGCGTTCGGGGCTCGGCTGCGGTCTCTGGGCAGCTTCGCCGCGCTCTCCGACCCCACGGGCATGCCAATGAACCCTGGCCGGCTGCTCGGCGACGCCGTCGCCGAGGGACGACGCGGAATTGCACCGCTGGCCATCGCGCTGCGCGCGGCGCACACCGCACTCATCGGGCCGCCGCCCGGCCGGCATCCGGCCGCGGCCCGGCTGCACGCGTACGCGAACGGGGCGGCTACAGGCCGGTCCGGGGGCGGTGCGGGTGGCGGGGAGATGGTGGTGGACGAGTGGACGGGCGAGATCCTGTATGACCCGGCTACCGACCGGCCGTTGCTGGGATCCCGGATCCATGGTCGGGCCAGCCGGCTGCGCGGCTACCGCGGCGCGTCCCGCGCCGCACGCGTCACCTACGGCGCGACTCTGGGGCTGCCTCGCACCCTGTCAGCGACGCGGGCGGCGGCCTCGGAGTTCACCACTGATGCCCGCACCCAGCTGAGGGTCGCCGTCCACCGGGTCCGCCAGGACGGAGGCCGCTGGATGCAGCCCGTCGACCACGCCGGGCAGGCCCTGGCCACCGCCTGGCAGGTCCACGACCCGGCCGGCACCGTGCGGGACACCGCCCTCGCCGCGGCCCTCCATGCGGCCCCGCTGACCGGCACCCCGGCCGGCCGTCCGAACACCAACGTGTCCGCCCCGCGCACCCCCGCCGGCCGCCGACCCTCCCCCGTGTCCGCGGCTCACGCCCCGGCAGTCGGCGGCACCAGCCCGAGCCGCAGCCGTCCGGCCCGACACCGGGTGGAGGCCCCGCAAGCACCCCAGGGTGCAGGTCAGGCGACTGATGAGGACCGGGTACGCGCCGAGGCCGAGGCGAACGCGGCCCGGCTGCGCCGGATCTTCGCCGAGCGGGCGGCCGCCGCCCGCCGACGTCGTGAGGACGATGGCCGGTGAAGCGGTGGAAGAAGATGGGCTGCCTCACGCTGCTGCTCCTTCTCGCCGCGGTGTGCTGCACCGGCCCCGTCCTGCTGGCAGCGGCCCGCAGCCAGACCGCCCCTGCCGCGGGTGCCGGTGTCGACGCGGCAGCGGCCGGGATTCCCCCGCGCATGCTGGCCGCCTACCTCACCGGCGCCTCCCAGATCAGTGCCCACGTCCCCGCCTGCCGCGGGATGCGCTGGCAGATCCTCGCCGGGATCGCCCGGGTGGAGTCCGACCACGCATCCGGCCGCACCGTCAGCGCGGGCGGCGACATCACCCCGCCCATCACCGGCCCCCGCCTGGACGGCTCCGGTGCCGGCGGCAACACCACCGCCATCCGCGACACCGACAACGGCCAGTGGGACGGCGACAGCACATACGAACGGGCCGTCGGCCCCTTCCAGTTCCTGCCCGAAACGTTCCGCGCCTACGGCAAGGACGGCAACCGCGACGGCATCACCAACCCGCACAACGCCGACGACGCCGCCGCCTCCGCCGCCGTCTACCTGTGCGGAAAGGGCCGCGACCTCACCGACCGCGAGCAGCTGCGCGCGGCGATCCACACCTACAACCGGTCGTGGGCGTACGTCGACGACGTCCTCTCGGGGATCGACCGGTACGACGCCCTCGGCGCAAGCCCGCAGATCCCCTCGGGGAATGTCGGGGCTGTCATCCAGGCCGCGCTCGCCCAGCAGGGCATCCCGTACTCCTGGGGCGGTGGGAACGCCCGCGGCCGCTCGACCGGGATCTGCTGCTCCCCCGGCGGGCAGGACGGCCGCACCGTCAACGGCTTCGACTGCTCGGGCCTGACCCTCTACGCCTACGCCCAGGCCGGGATCAACCTGCCGCGTACCGCGGCCGCCCAGGCCAGCGCCGGGCGCCGCATCCCCGCCTCGGCGGGCGTCGGTGCGCTGCTGCCGGGCGATCTCGTCTTCTACGGCTACAGCCCCACCAACGACTCCACCATCCACCACGTCGGCCTCTACCTCGGAGACGGCCAGATGATCAACGCGCCCCGGCCCGGGAAGCCCGTCCGCATCGACCCGGTCACGGCCCTGCCCGACTACGCGGGAGGGGCACGACTGCTGTGAACACCTCCTCCTGGTGGACCGGCGGCCGCCTCCTGGCTGCGGCCGGCCTCCTCGCCGGCGCCGGAATCTGGATGCTGTCGACCGGGCTCACCTCCGCCGCCACCGAGCCGACCGCCGGCTCACCGGGGTTCGTCGCGCCCACAAACCGTCCTGTGCCCGCGGCCCCGGCTCGACCTGCAGCGTCCAGTGCAAGCGCCCCGAACGTGACTCCCGAAGTCGTGACCCCATCGGACTCACGGCCGGCGATCGCGGCACCGACGGCCGCCTCCCCAAGCCCCGCCGGTTCGCCGGGCGGTGCGGCACCGGCGGACCAACTCCCTCCGCCCGGCGAGGGCCCGGCAGCCGATCCGCTCATCCAGCAGGCTTTCGACCGGGCCAGCCGGCCCGACCTGCCGCCCGCCGACGAGCAGCACCTGGTCACGGCCGGACGTGCCGCGTGGCTGGCCGAGACCGTCCGGTACACGCAGGTGCGTATCCAGGCCGCGACCGCCCGCCGGGCGCCCGACCAGGACGGTGATGGTGCGGTGGTGCGCCTGGTGTGGGCCGGCGCGGACCCGGCCGGTACCTACCTGGACGGCCGAACCGCGGCCCTCCACTACATCCGCAACGGAGAAGGATCATGGACGCGTACGTGACGACAGCAGAAGCTCTCGGGACCGCCGCGAGCATCGTCGACGTATTCGGCGATCTCGCCCGGTGGGGGCTCGCCAACTCCTGGTGGCTGGCATGCCTCCTCGGCGCCTTCGTGATCGGGTGGGAGGCGCTGCAACATCGCCTCGCCACACGGGCTCTGGCCGAGCGGGCCTGCGTGGAGCTGGTGCCCAGTGCCACGTTCGAGCCGAGTCTCGAGCAGATCTGGCGGCAGGGCCTGCTCCTGATCCGGGCCGCCGGATCCGGCCCGTGGTGGGTTCCGCGCCGTGCCCGCACGGTGCGGCTGCGACTGCGCGCCGACGGAACCCGGCCCCTGACCTACCGCATCGAGGCACCGGCCTCCGCGCACCCGCTGCTGACCACCACCCCCTACGGCGCCCGGGTCCGGGCCAAGCCGGTCGGCCCGATCGCCGACAAGCACCGCGAGCACGTCGTGCGGGCCGTCCTGACTCTGCGCGGCAAGCCCGGTTCCCGGCTGCGGAACGTACCCCTGGAGCCCGACCCGCTCCAGCCGCTGATCGACGCCGTGGCCGGCCTGCGCGCCGAACTCGGGGACCTGGCCGAGGTCTGCGTCGACCTGTCACCCGCCTCGCGCTGGCACCTCGCCGTCCGGCGCGCGCAGGGAATGCGCCTGGCCCGGGAGGAAGCCCGACGTGAGGCGCAGCGCGAGGCACGCTGGCTCACCCAGGAATCGACCGACCCGTTGCCCGTGACGGTGGGCAAGCTGCTGGACCCGGCGCAATGGCGGGGTGCACCCCGTGGGCAGCTGGTGATGTCGCCGCAGCCGCGCCGTGTCGACCGGGAGACCGTGCTGGGCAAACTCGCCGAAGGGGCCGGGCTGGTCCGGGTGCAGATCCTGGTGCGCTGCGCCTCCGACAAGGCCGACCGTGCGCAGGCCCGGCTGGCACGCATCAACGCGGCCATGGACGTGTATGCGGGTCCGTCCCGTCTGGCGTCGCAGGGGTGGTCGTTGGGGCCGGTGCGGATCGGGCCGGACCGGTGGCCGTGGCGGCCGCGGTTCGACGAGCGGTGGCAGCAGGCTCTGATGCGGCCGGCCCGGAGCGGGTGGGCGCATCTGGAGGAGATCGCCGGACTCCTCAAGCCGCCGACCGCGTTGGCAGACCTGCCGCTGCTGGAGAGCGACATGCCGACCTACAAGGTGGGCGAGGACCTGCTGCCGCAGGGCTGGTACCGGGGCCCGGACGGGCGGGAGCGGCTGCTGGCCACCCACGAGGACGACACCCTCTTCGAGGTCCAGTCCGGCAAGGCCGGGTGGGGCAAGACGATGCGCGCCCAGGTCCAGGCCGTCGCCAGCGCCCACAACGGACGGGGCTTGGCGTTCGTCGACCCGCACGGCGACTCCCTCACCGACGTCGCCCGCTACCTGGCCCACGACGAGATCATGGAACGGATCGCCGTCTTCGACCTCACCGTGCACGACGACAGTGCCCTGCTGGCCTGCTGGAATCTGCTCGACATGTCCGGCGGTCCCCGCCCGTACGAGGTGTCCGCCGCGGTGGTCGATGCGATTGCCGCGTCCCTGGGGTGGGACGACGCGAGCGCGCCGCGGGCCCTGACGATCCTGACCAAG
Organism: Streptomyces sp. NPDC046349; assembly: GCF_055587885.1. NCBI lineage: Bacteria > Bacillati > Actinomycetota > Actinomycetes > Kitasatosporales > Streptomycetaceae > Streptomyces > Streptomyces sp. NPDC046349. The sequence continues at coordinate 16,366 of NZ_JBVJFK010000023.1, read as the reverse complement.
GCCGTGGAGGCCCTGGTCTGCGTGAACGCCCTCGCTGTCGCCGCAGGCGCATCCGACCGGCAGGCCACCGTCTTCCAGATCCGTCCGCTCCTGACCGACCCGACCTTCCGGTACCTGGTTGTCGGCGCGCTCGATCCGGAAACACGGGGGTGGTGGACCGGCACCTTCCCCGACCTGCCGAAGGACGGTCTGGGCACCGTCTTGAACCCGCTGGAGCGGCTCGGGGCCAACCCGGTGATCCGGGCGTTCCTCGGGTGCCCGGTCAGCGGCTACGACATCCGCCGGGCCATGGACGAGAGCCAGGTGGTGTGGATCTGCCCGCCCGGCACCGGACCGACCGACCGGCTGCTGATCTCCCTGCTCGTACGCGACTTCCTGCGCGCCGGCCTGTCCCGCCGCGACCTGCCCGAGGGCAAAAGGCACCCGTTCCGGTTCTACCTGGACGAGATGATCTCCCTGGACGGCGGCGCCACCGTCCTGGCCGAGATCACCGAACAGCTCCGCAAGTTCGGCGGGCGCCTGCACGGCATGACACAGCTCCTGCACCGGCTCAGCCCCACCACCCGCGCGGCGCTCCTGCAGAACGCCTCCTGCCTGTCGACCACCGCCGGTTCGGTCGAAGCGATCACGCCGGTGACCACCCAGTGGGCAAGCAGCGTCACTCCGCAGGACGCAGCCGGGCTGGAACGGTGGTGGCACTACGCCTCCTTCACCGTCGCCGGCAAACGCCTCGGCCCCCTGCAGATCCGCGGACCTGAACTCGAAGAGGTCTTCGGCCGCCTCGCGAAACCCTCCCGCACCCAGGGACTGCTCCGGGCCGCCCACGCCAACACCGGGGCCCGGCCCCTGACCGAGCAGAGCGCCCTCGCCGCAAGCCAGGAAGAGCAGGTACGCGAGTTCCTCACCGGCCTGACCCCGACCACCGACAACCAGAACCAGGAACAGGAGCACTTCGCGTGACCGCCCCTGCAGTCATCCAGCCCGACGCCGCCGACACCTACGCCCACCGGGCACTCGCCCTGATCGCCCAGCACCGGCTGCTGACCAGCACCCAGCTCCACCAAATGCTCATGCCCCACGTCCCGCCCCGGAAGATCCACAAGGTCCTCGCCCCGCTGCGCGCGGAGGGACTCATCGCGCACACCGCGCTGGGTGTCCGAAGCGGCCTCAAAGCCCACTTCCTGACCGCCGCCGGAGCCCAGGCCGTAGCCAATTGGCCCGAGCTCCGGGGCCGTACCGCCACCGTCATCGCCAGTCCCGCCGCGGCCTCCATGCGGGCGGCCCACACCCTCACCGGTGTCCGCGCCCACCTGGCGTTCCTCGCCGAAGCCCGTAAACGGGGCGACGAGTACCAGGCGCTGGACTGGGTGCCCGAGGTCACCCACCGGCTGCCCGACACCGGCGGGGAGGACCGGCTCATCGCCGACGCCGTCCTCCACTACACCGCCGCCCGGCCCCGCCGTCTGCAGTACCGGGCGTTCGTGGAGATCGACCGCACCACCATGAGCAGCGAGCGCCTCGCCCGCAAGCTCATCACATACGCCCGCTTCCACGACTACACCCCCCAGCCCGCCGGACGCCGCGGGACCGTCGCCGACCAGGGCGCGGCCCTGTTCGCGTGGCAGCGCTTCTACCCCCGCTTCCCCCGCATCCTGTTCGTCCTCACCGGGGCCCCCCGCGCGACGCTCACGGCCCGCATCGCGGACCTGCGGCGGATGACCGCCGACCACGACCTGGTCACCCGCCTCGCCTCCCACGTTCCGCTCGGCGCCGCCGTCCTCGAAGACCTCGAAGAGGCCGGCCCTTCCGGTCCGGTGTGGACGCCCCTGGCCGGTGCTGGCGAGCGCCGCGGCTGGATGCAGCTGTGAGCAGCGGCCGCACCTTTCGCCCGACCGTCACAAGCGCAAAGAACACGCCACGTGGCCGATTCGGTGCGGCACTGCCTCTCCGGGGCCGACGACCCTCCCACCAGGCAGTACGCGACGCAACGCTGAACTGGCATATTCCGCAACGGCATTGCGGTCAAAACAACACGATCAGCACCTGCGCCCCAAGAACCCCATAGGCCTACCGGCCGTTTGCGTCATAGGGTGCGCTGTACCGACAGATCGCGATGCCGCGAACACGTTGCGAAAGCGATGACGGGGCCTGCTGTCCATCCAACCTGCACGGTGACTTTGGGGGGTTTCCACGTGACCACAGCACGCCAGCACCACACCCGAACCACACGGTTCCGCATGCTCCTCACCGCCGCCGCGCTCGCGACAACCGTTGCGGCTGTCACCACCGGCTGCACGAAGGAGAACAAGGCCGCGCCTCCACCCAGCCCGACCGCGTCCCCGACCCCCACAGCCGATCCGCAGGCCGCCGAGAAGGACGCACTCCTCGGCGTCTACCGGGCCTTCTGGGACGCATCGGTGAAGGCCTACTCGACCGGCTCGATGAAGAACAGCGGGATGGAAGCGGTGGGTGCCGACAAGGCCTACTCGAAGGTCCAGGCGACTCAGATCTACTACCGGGACAACGGCTACGTCATGACGGGTGCGCCCACCCTGTCGCCGCAGGTCTCAGCCATGGAGTCGGCGGCCGAGCCTCCGAAGGCGACCATCACCGACTGCATCGACAGCACGAACTACATCCAGGTGGAGAAGCAAAGCGGGAAGCCCGTGGAAACGATGGACCAGAATCGTCGCCACGTTGCCACGTATACGGCTCTCAAAATCGGGGGCGCCTGGCAGATCCGTGACTTCGACATCTCCCGGGACCGGCTGTGCTGAGCGGGACGAGACGGATCGCCACCGTGGGGTTGTTGCTCGCGGGGGCGCTGTATGCCGTCCCCGCCGCAGCGGACGAGCCCAAGCCGGGCGCCAACTGCCCGCCAGGTGCAATCGACTGCGACGTCTACGCCGACGGGAAGAAGCCTCCGAAGCCCGACAAGCCCGGCGATGACGGTAAGCCGGGTGGCGGAGGCGGGGGCGGGGGCGGGGCAACGAAGTGCATGGCTCGGGACGGCTCCGGCGGGACGTTCGAGGTGCCCTGCTACGACGAGGAATCAGGCTGGTTCGACGCGTCGAGCTCCTGCTACTGGCGGCTCCTGGAACCGCCACCAGCCGCCAATGACCCTGTGTGGGACGGGCACGCACCAGGAGACGGCGCGGTCTACAACGGCCAGTGCCCCGGCCAGCCCGTGATGGGCGGGCTGCGCTGGTTCCAGAACCCCCCTCCCGGATACGGAGGCGGCCCGAACCTGGAGGCCTTGGCGCAGGAGGCTGTCACGAAGATGCGGCTGATGGGTGCGGACATCGGGATCGCTCCGAAGCAGGGCGGTACCGGGACGGTCGGCGTGCCGGTCTGGGTGTGGAACGGGCCGAGCCCGCAGACGACCGGGCCGACGTCGGCCAGTGCGACCGCGCTCGGGGTGACCGTCACCGCCACGGCGACCGTGCAGGACGTCGTGTGGAACTTCGGCAACGGCACCAGCGTGTCCTGCCCGTTCCCCGGCACCCCCTACAGCCCGTCGTTCGGGCTGACTCCGCCCAGCCAGGCCAGCGGTCAGTGCGGCATCGCCGGTTACTCCCGTGTCGGTGAGTACGCGGTGACCGCGACGACGACGTGGGCCGTGCACTGGGTCGGCGGCGGCCAGCAGGGCGATCTGACCACGACGCGCAGTTCGCAGGCCGCGGTGCGCATCGGAGAACTCCAGGTCGTCGGCCAGTAGGCCACACGACCCGTACTTCCTTTCCCCTCTCAGGAGGCACAGCACGTGAGTACCACCACCACGCCCGCGACGCCGGGCCAGGCCGCCGTACCGGCGCCCGGTGGCCCCGGCGGGCAGCCGGCGGCAGCCCCCCGCGTTGTTCGCCAGCGGCGTCGGCGCCCGGGGCTGATCGCCCTGTCCGTGGCCCTGATCGCGGCCGGCGGGCTGTCCGGCGCGCTGCTGTTTACCGCGTCGGGGCAGCGCACCGCCGTCCTGGTCGTGGCTCGCGATGTGCCGGTGGGGGCTGCGGTCACCGACGCCGACCTGGCCCCGGCGTCGCTGGCACTGGACCCGGCCGTCAAGGCCGTCCCCGTCACGAAGAAGAAGTCCATCGTCGGTCAGCGCGCCGCGGTCGCGCTGAAGACCGGTGCGCTGCTGTCCCCGGGGCACGTCACGTCGGTGTCTCTGGTGAAGGCCGGTGAGCAGCTGGTGGGTGTGGCGTTGAAGCCGTCGCAGCTGCCGGCGAGCCGGCTCGCGCCGGGCCAGAAGGTGCTGATCGTCTCCACTCCGGACAGCGCCCAGGCGGTGGGTGGGGCGAAGCCGGCTGAGCTGGCTGGTGCGCCGAAGACGGTGGCCGCGACGGTGGTCGCGGTGGGGGCGGCCGCGCCGGCGACGGGTGTTGTGGTGGTGGATGTGGCGGTGCCGGCGACGGATGGGCCGGCGTTGGCCGCGCGGGTGGCGACCGGCGCGATCGCGCTGATCCTGGCGCCGCAGGAGGGCAGCTGATGGCGGTCGTCGCGCTGGCCGGTGGGCTCGGGGCTCCGGGGGTGACCACGGCCGCCATGGCGCTGTTGATGACGTGGCCGCTCGAGGACGGGCACCGCGTGATACTGGCCGAGGCCGACCCGGACGGCGGGGCGATCCTGCCCGGTGCGCTCCAGGGCACCTTGGGCAACACGCACGGTCTGCGGAATCTGGCGATCGCGGCCCGTCAGGGGCAGCTGGTCGAGGCGTTCTGGCGTCAGCTGGTCGATGTCACCGACGCCGGCAGCCGCGACCGGCTGGTGCTGCCCGGCCTCTACGACCCCGCGCACGCCTCCGCGATGGAACCGGTATGGGCGCCGCTGGCGCGCCTGTTCGCCGGGATCGAGGAGCACGGGCACGACGTCCTGGTGGACCTCGGCCGGCGTGGTGCGTTCGGGCCGTCGGCGGTTCTGGCGCAGCGGGCCGACGTCGTCCTGGTGGTCGCGCGCTCCACCCTGCGCAGCCTGCAGAGCGCCCAGGTCCGGCTGGAGGCCCTGCGCGAGAGCGTGGGCGGCAGCGTCGAGGTGGGCATGCTGCTCGTCGACGAGGGTCCCTTCTCCAAGGAGGAGGTCCGCAAGACGCTCGGCGTACCGGTCACGGCGGTCCTGCCGTGGCAGCCCAAAGAGGCGAAGGTGCTGTCCGACGGGGCTGAGCAGCCCCGCCGGTTCGAGTCGGGGGCGCTGATGCGCTCCGCGCGGTCCGCTGCGGTGCGGGTGCGGGAGCTGGTGGAGATCCGGCGTTCCCGGCTCGCCCCACCGCCCGGGCCGGTCGAGGGGCGGGTGGTCAGTCATGCGCGCTAGCCCTCTGCACGGTGACCCGCAGGTCGCCGCAGGCACGTTGCAGGCCCGCCTCGCCGCTCCCCGCCCGGTACCGGCGGGCGGTGCATCCCCGGCCCGGCTGGCGTCGGCGGATCCCCGGGCGGCGCTGGCCCCTGCGGTGACGTCGGCAGTGGCGACGATGGACTATGCGGCGGTCCGCCTGATCAAGAAGGAGGTCGGGGACCGCCTCACCGATCTGCTGCGGGCCCGGCCGGGGATGAGCGCGGCAGCGCAGGAGCAGCAGGGCCGGCACCTGATCAACGAGCAGGTGGCGGTGTGGTCGGACGCCGAGGCCGTCAAGCGCGGCGCCGCCACCAGCCCGGCCGAGGACGCGGCGATCGCGCAGGCCGTGTTCGACCTGCAGTTCCGGGCTGGCCGGCTCCAGCAGCATCTGGACAACACGGCCGTGGAGAACATCTTCATCAACGGGTACGCCGATGTGTGGCTGGACTTCACCGACGGCCGCCGCGTCCAGGTCGCACCGGTGGCCGACTCCGACGAGGAGCTGCGCGAACTTTTGCGGGACCTGGCTCGGCGTACGACCGGGCAGGCCGAGCGGAGCCTGTCGACGGCGGACCCGTTCCTGGCGTTGCGGCTGTCGGACGGGTCCCGCCTTCAGGCCGTCATCGACGTAACTCCCGGCACCTACGTCACGATCCGCCGGCACAGCATGCGCCACGCCGACCTGCCGGAGCTGGTGGACCGCGGCATGCTCGACTCCACCCTGGAGGCGTTTCTGCGCGCCTGCGTGCGCGCGGAGAAGAACGTGATGATCGTGGGCGGCCAGGCTGCGGGGAAGACCACCCTGCTGCGCGCCCTGCTGCGGGAGATCGACCCCGACGAACGGTTCGCCACCCTGGAGACCGAGTACGAGCTGTTCGCCCACGAGAACGGCCACCACCGCCAGGTCGTGCCGATGGAGGCACGCGAGTCCAACGGCGAGATGGTCGCCGGGCAGGCGGCCGGTGAGATCACGCTCATGGACCTGATGTACCGGGCGCTGCGCATGACGCTGACCCGGATCGTGGTGGGTGAGGTCCGCGGACCCGAGATCGTCGCGATGCTCCAGGCCATGACCAACGGTGCGGGCGGGAACCTGTGCACCCTGCACGCCATCCACCCGTCGGTGGTGTTCGACCGGATCGCCGAGCTCTACCTGCTCGCGCAGGCCAACATGAGCGAGGCGCTCGCCTACCGGCAGGCCGCGAACGGGCTGCACTTCATCGTGTTCGTCTCCTCCATCGACGAGACGAAGATCGGCGGTCACCGCCACCGGTTCGTCTCCCACGTCCTTGAGGTCACCGGCATCGGGGAGGGCGGCCGGCCGGAGACGAACGCGATCTTCGGGCCGCGCCCGGAGTGGGGTGAGCTGCGGGCGGTGCCGCTCATTCACCCCCGATGCATCAACGACCTGCGCCGCGCCGGGTTCGACGCCGGCCTGCTGAACGTCCCGGGCGGGGCCTGGCCCGCGGCCCTGCCGCTCCTCGTCGATGAGGGAGCCGCCCTGTGACCACGCTGCTGATGTGGGTGCTGGCCGGACTCGCCCTCGCGGGCGGGCTGGTGGGGCTGGTGGCCGCAATCGTGGGCACCACCGCGCCCCAGGGTCCTACGGTCGCTGCGCGGCTGCGTGCGGGGCGGCAGTTGGCCGGCCGGGACGAGCGGATGGCCCGCCGTACCCGGCTGGCCGGCGGCGCTGTGGCCTCGGTGGTGCTGTGGCTGGTGACCGGGGTGTTCGTGGCCGGGGCGCTGGTGTTCCTGGCCGTGATCGGGGTGCCGTGGCTGCTCGCGCCCACCAAGTCCGCGACGACCCGGATCGGGAAGCTGGAGGCGCTGGGCGACTGGACCCAGCGCCTGGCCAACGTGCTCCGTCTCGGCCGCGGCCTGGACGAGGCCCTGCAGATCTCCCGCAAGGGCTGCCCCGAGGACATCGCCGACGAGGTCGGCGACCTGGTCGACCGGCTGCACGTCGGCTGGCGCCCGGCCGATGCGCTGCGCCTGTTCGGCGACGCCTTGAACGACGTGACCGCGGACAAGGTCGTGGCCGCGCTCGTGCTGTCGGCCGCCGACCGCGGCCCGGGCCTGGCGCAGGCGTTGGACGACCTCGCCGAGTCGGTGCACGAGGAAGTCGCCCGACGGCGGGCGATCGAGGCGGACCGGGCCAAGCCGCGTACGACGATGCGGTGGATGACCATCATCACCCTGGCCGTGATCGGCCTCGGCTTCCTCATCCCCTCCTACACCGCCCCCTACGGGACGCTGCTCGGCCAGCTGGTCCTTGCCGTCCTCGCGGCCGGCTTCGTGGGTGTGCTGGCGCTGATGCGGCAGATCGCCGACACCAAGCCGGTCCCCCGCTTCCTGGTCGCCGACCCGCGCAGCGCCGTCACCCCGCCCGCCGCGGCCGCCGATCCGGCAGGGCACGAGAGCACGGAGGTGCCGGCATGATGCCCGTGGCCGCGATCCTGTCCGGGGCGACGATCGGCGCCGGCGCAGCCCTGCTGATCCGCGAAGTCCTGCGCCCCGCACCCGCCCTCGCCCCGGCGCTGCGCCGCCTCAACCAGCCCGCCCCACCCCGCCCCGCCGATGCGGGAGCCGACCGGGACGAGCGGTGGGGACAGTGGCTGGTCGAGCACCTCACCGACGTCCCCGGCGTACGGATCCCCCACAAGGATCTCGCGCTGACCGGCACCACCCCGGCGAAGTTCATGCTGACCAAGGTCGCTCTGGCGGCCGGGGGTCTGCTGCTGCCGCCGCTGTCCACGATCCCGCTCCTGCTGCTCGGCCTGCCCCTGTACCTGCCGGCCATCGTCGGGATCCTCGCTGCGGCCCTGCTGTGGTTCACGCCCGACCTGGCGCTGCGGGACAGGGCCAAGCGGGCCCGCGCGGAGTTCGCGCACGCCATGGCCGCCTACCTCGACCTGGTCGCGCTGCGCCGGGCGGGGAACGTGTCGGCCGAGCAGGCCATGGAACAGGCCGCGCAGACCGGCCAGGGCTGGGCTTTCGTCCGTATCCAGCAGGCCCTGGCCCGCTCGCGGGTGGACAAGGTCCCCCACTGGGAGTCCCTGGCCCGCCTCACCGCCGAGCTCGACCTGCCCGTCCTGGACGACCTCGCCGCGATCATGAGGCAGTCCGCCGACGACGGAGCCTCCGTCTACGCCACCCTGCGCTCCCGCGCGAAGAACCTGCGCACCGAGCTCCTCACCGCGCAGGCGACCGAGGCCAACGCCGACAGCGAGAAGATGACCGCCCCCGGTGCGCTCCTCGCCGTCCTGGTGATGCTCCTGATCGCCTTCCCCGCCATCATCCGCATGCTCAACACCTGACCCGAAAGGGGCCACACACCATGCTGAACAAGATCACCGCTCGTGCCACGACCGCCGCCCACTCCGCTGTGCGCTGGTACAAGTCCCGCCTGGAGCAGGGTGGCCCGGCCGACCGGGGCGACATCTCCATCACCACGATCATCATCTGGGTCGCCGCGGTGGCCGGGGCGATCGCCATCGCCGGAACCATCGCGGTGGTCATCGGCCGCTACAACACCACCCTCTCCGGCATCTGACCGCGCCCGAGACGGAAACCGAAGTGTGCGGGGGAAGGAGGAACGTGCCGCACGACAACGACGTCCAGGCCGACCGGCAGCAACGGGCCGACCGTGCCCAAGGCCTGGCGTGTGGTGATCGGGGTGAGTCGTCCATCCAGATGGCGATCGTGTTCCCGTTAGTCATCCTGCTCACGGTGGCCGTGGTGCAGGCCGCGATGTGGGTCCACGCCCGCAACGTCGCGCTCACCGCCGCACGCGAAGGCGTGGCCGCCGCCCGCACCTATCAGTCCCCGGAAGGCGCGGGAGCCGACCGCGCCCGTGAGACGCTCGGCAGGATCGCCGGCGACAGCCTGCGCGCGCCCACCGTCAGCACCGCCGGAAGCACGGCCACCGATGTGCGGGTGACCGTCACCGGCAGCGCCCCCTCGATGGTGCCGGGCCTCTCAGGGCTGTCGGTGTCGCAGTCGGCGTCGGCTCCCCGCGAACGGTGGACCACGCCATGACCGGCACGAGTTCCGGTGGTGGTTGGCGTGGGCGGCTGCGGGAAGACCGGGGCAGTGAGGCCATCGCCACCGCGATCGTCGCCCCGCTGCTGCTGATGCTGCTGTGTACGGCGATCGCCGGCGGCCGGATCGTCACCTCGGGCTCGAAGGTCGACGCCGCCGCCGAGGACGCCGCACGCGCCGCCTCCATCTCCCGTACCCACGCCGGCGCCGAGAGCGAGGCCGCCGAGGCCGCCGCCCGCTCGCTGAACGACCAGGGCATCCGGTGCGCTTCGACGTCCACGAGCATCGACGCCTCCGGGCTCGCCGTCCCCCTCGGCCAGGTCGGCACCGTCACCGTGACGATCTCCTGCACCGTGCCGCTGTCCGACCTCCTGCTGCCCGGGATGCCCGGCTCCAAGACCATGACCAGCACGTTCACGTCCGTCGTGGACGCCTACCGCTCCCGGGAGGGGTGACCTCGTGCCCGATCCCGCACCCCACCGTGGCCGCCGACGGCTGCGCGGCGACGAGGGCGGCGTCGCCGTCTACACCGCGATCTGCACCATCGCCCTGCTGGGCATCATCGGCCTCGCCATCGACGGCGGCGGCAAGCTGCGCGCCACCGAACGCGCCGACGCCGTCGCCATGGAAGCGGCCCGCGCGGCCGGACAGGCCATCGACCCGGGCGCTGCCGTGACCGGCGAGCAGATCCGCGTCGACCCCGAAGCCGCCCAGGCCGCCGCGCACGCCTACCTCTCCCGGGCCGACGCCCGCGGCAGCGTCGGCCTTTCCGCCGACGGCACCCAGCTGACCGTCACCGTGAACGGCTCTTATGCCACCAAGTTCCTGTCCGTCGTCGGCATCGGCTCGATGAGCGTCTCCGGGCACGGCAGCGCCCGCCTCCTGCACGGCGTGACCCAGCCCGAATAGGGCGTCGATCGAGAAGGACCCGAACATGTCCAAGCCCACCCCGAAGCCGTCGCGGCCCGCGCGCGGCGGCGCCCAGACGGCGGCCGCCGTGGCCCGCGGCCTGCTCAGCCTTCTCCTCCTGGCCGGGCTCCTGGCCGGCCTGCCGATCCTGCTGTGGTGGGCCACCTCGATCGTCGGCCCGCCCGGAGTTGCCGCGCTCGGCTCCCTGTTCTCCACCGACGACTCCGGCCAGGTGTTCCTCCTGGCCCTCGCCATCGCCGGATGGATCGGCTGGGCCCTGTTCGCGTGCGCGGTGCTGCTGGAGATCCCCGCCCAGCTCCGCGGCCGCGCCGCCCCGCAGATCCGCGGCCTGGTCGGCCAGCGCGCCGCCGCCACCCTCGTCGGCGCGGTCCTGCTGGCCCTGCCCACCACCACCGCCCTCGCCGCCCCGGCCACCGCAGCCCACGCCCCCACGGCGCCGGTGAGCGTCAGCGCCCCTGCGCCCAGCGCCACCGTCAGCGGTGCCGTGCCGGGCGCCACCGCGGCGAGCGACGACGGCACCAGCACACCGGGTACCTACACGGTGCGGGACGTGAAGCCGGCAGAGAGCCTGTGGTCGATCGCGGAACAGACCCTGGGCGACGGACAGCGATGGGAGCAGATCGCCCAGCTGAACGAGGGGCGCACCATGGTCGACGGATCCCTGTTCCGTGCCAACCACCCGATCCAAGCCGGCTGGGTCCTCGCCCTTCCCGTCACGGCCGAGACGCCCGGGATCCAGACACAAGGGGCGTTCACCGACCGCGTCGACGGCGGGGGTGCTGAGTACACGGTGCAGGAAGGCGAGAATCTGTCCCGGATCGCCGGCACCCAGCTGGGCAACGCCGACCGGTACACGGAGATCTTCGAACTCAACCGCGGTGAGCCCCTCCCCGACGGCGCGGGCAGGTTCACCGACCCGGATCTCATCTACCCGGGGCAGCGACTCACCCTCCCGAAGGACAGCGGCGCCGTCCCCACCGAGCCCAGCGCCGCCACCCCGGATGCCAGGGAAGCCGAAGGCGAAGCGGCCGCCAAGCCCCCAGTCGCGGCAACGCCCACGCCGCCACCGGCTACGACGCAACCGCGTGCCACCCCCGCACCCGCCCCGGAGACCTCGGCACCGAACACGAGCGCCCCCACAGCGGCGCCCAGCGTCAGTACGCCGACACCGGCCGACACGACGCGCGCCCCGGACGCCGCCGACCCCACGAAGCCGAGCGCGGGCATCAACTGGTCTCTGGTCGCAGGGGTCGGAACGCTGCTGGCCGCGTCCCTCGCCGGCGCACTGGGCGTACGGCGAATCCTGCAGCAACGTCAGCGCCGTGCCGGGCAGACCATCGCCCAGGACGCCGAACCCACCCCCACCGAGCAGACCATGGCCGCTGCGGCGGAGCCCGCCGGCGTCGAGCTTCTCGACACCGTCCTGCGCACACTCGCCCAGCACAGCGCCGAGACCGGTCGAGCTCTTCCCGCCCTGCGTGGCGCCCGCCTCAGCAAGGACGACGGCGTCACCCTGCTGCTCGACGAGCCCGCCGATCCCCTCCCCCCGTTCACGGCCGGCCCGGACACCCGGACCTGGATCCTGGACCCGCAGGGCACCATCGCGAGCCCCGCGGAAGTGCACGACGTACAGGCGCCCTATCCGGGACTGGTCACCCTGGGCGCCGACCAACAAGGACTGCTGCTGACCGACCTCACGACCTGCCGGGTCCTGCTCCTGGACGGCACCGACGAGGAGGTCCTCGAAGTCGCCCGAGCCCTCGCGCTGGAACTGGGCACCTGCCGGTGGACCGACTACAGCGAGATCCTCACCACCGGACTCGGTACCCGACTCGCCGGCCTGCTGCCGCACGGCCGCATCCGCACGATGCCCCACCTGCCCGCCGTCGCAGCCGACCTCGGCGAACTCCTCCTCGAAGCCCACCAAAGCGGCGAGCAGGTCCTGCCCTGGCTCCTCATCGGCGCCGGCGACCACGCCGACACCGACGTCATCCAGCTCGCCGACGCCCTCTCCACCGCCCGACACCTGCAGACTGCCGTGGTCCTGCCCGCCACCGACCACACCCGCCGCACGTTCCCCCACGCCGAGATCCTGGACGCGACCCACGGCAAGCAGCCAGTTCCGGCAACGCTGGAGACGCCGGTCACCCTGCAGCGAGTCACCGACGAGCAGTACCGCGAGTACGTCCACGCCCTGTCGGTCTCCACCGAGGAGCCGGTCCCCGCGACCGGGCCCTGGGAGTTCAGCGAGGACCACGCCTCGCCTGCGGCCGCGGGAAAGCCGCTGACGGTCCGCATCACAAGCGCCGACGCCACCCAGGACCCCGGCAACCCCTTCCCTGCCCTGCTCGTCGGAGCCGCCACCGCGCCGCCGGCTGATCTCGAACTCCCCCACACCGCCGACACCCGCCGCGGCAAGGACGGCCAGGAGGACACCGAGCGCAGCGCCAATGCCTCTCCGGCACTCCCCCAGCAGCCCGCCGGACCGCGTGCCGAACCGGCCGACCAGGATGGTGGGGTGCGGATCGAGATGCTGGGACCGCTGCGGATCACCGGCGGCACCGGCGCCACAGGCGCCCACACCCTGCGGACCACAGCCGTCGCCGCCCTGATCCACCTCCGGCCCGGCCGCACCACCGAATACCTGTGCCGGGCCATGGACCCCGTGAACCCGTGGAGCACCCGCACCCTGCACTCACGGCTGTCCGAACTCCGCAACGAGATCGGCCTGGCCGACGACGAGACCCCGCTGCTGCCCCGCCCGAAGAACGGCGCCGGATACGTCTTCCACCCCGCCGTAACGTCCGACTGGCAGCAGTTCCAACAGCTGGCCGCCGCCGGTCTGGCCGGCGGCCCGGCGCAAGGAATCGCCGACCTGGAGAGCGCGATGGCGCTGGTGCGTGGGAGGCCGTTCGACGGCCGCACTCTGCCATGGGCCGACCCGGTCATCCAGGAAATGCTGTCCCGAATCACCGACACCGCCCACACCCTCGCCCGCTGGCACACCAACGGCGACACACCCGACCTCGATGCCGCCCGCCGGACCGTGCTGCACGCCCTCGACATCGAGGAGACGTCCGAAGTCCTCTACCGCGACCTGCTCCACATCGAACGGGCGGCAGGAAACCCCGCCGCCGTACGCAGGACCGTCGCACGCCTCCAGCAGATGGCGCGGACCTACGACATCACCCTGGACAGCCTCACCGAAGACACCATCAACCTGGTCCTGTCCAACCGGCCCACCCCCCTCACCACCGGCTGACGCGCCCACCGGGAACGAGTGGGGGCTGCCCAAAGGCAGCCCCCACTGGCATCCGCGCACCTGTCCCTACGCGATGAAGGCTGACATCGCATGCCGCGCCGCAGCCAGCAGCTCCGCCCGGGCCTGCGGCTCGCCCACCGGCGGCCGTGTCACCCACTCCAGACGAATCTCCGCCACCGCCGCGCACACCGCCTGCACCGCGCCTGCGAGGTCCTCGTCCAGGCCAGCCAACTGCGGCCCGGTCACGACGGCCGGCCCGTAGAGACCGTAGGGGATCTCCATCCCCCGCCAGCTCGACGCCAGAACCCACGCCGACAGATTCAAGGGCAACCGCTCGATCTGCCCGCTCCCGCGAACGTGCAGCGAAGCCCGCCGGTGATACACCGCCTCATCCGGGAAGCCGCCCACCGCAGAACGCACCACGTCCCGCCGCTCCGCATCCTCCTCCGGCCACGGCACGACTCCCACCGTGCCGTCCGTGTCGATCCGCAGTGCTCCCACCGCGCCCTCCCTCCTCTTGATCCGCGCAGCCCCGACGTACCGGGACTGCGCCACTGGGGAGCAGTCGCGCCGGTTTGGCAACGGCGTCAGGGCCAATGTACGGGGGCTCCGCACATGCCGCAGTTACGCAGGCCCGCGCTGCGGCCACCGCGACCGAGTCGTCAGCGCGGTGAGCGGGGGCTACCGGGTCGTCCTCCGCTTCGGAGGAGGGGCCCGCGGATACTGGCTGGTGGGGCACCTCGCGGCGGCTGAGCGGACGTACAACGGGTGGATCGGGCTGTACGAAAGCCACCCGACTGCGCGGATCCAGCTGCCCAGCGAGTCGACAAATCCCAGCACCGTCTTCAAGGAGTGGACGCATGATGGCGGTGAGGTGTTTCCGGTCGCCTGACTCAGTCCCGGTTTCCGGCCGCGAATAGACAGATGCTCGCCAGGCTCGCCGCCGGGTGACTGTTGGCTGTCCGTGTGGTGCGGCAAGCTGGTCGCCAGGTGTGCCCTCCCCGATGACCGCGGGGAGGGCACCCTCGGAGACTAGCGACCGCTGGTGTGCTTGGTGAAGGCCGACCAGGCGGCCCGCGAGAACGACAGGAAGGGGTAGCCGCTGGCCTCGTCAAGCTGCTTAGAGTCGCGGATGTTCACCTGCTTGCTGGCTTGGTAGAGGGCCTCCACGCAGTTGCCGTTGGGGTCGCCGCTGTACGAGGACTTGAACCAGCCGTCGTTGGGGGTGGTGCTCATGTCGATCAGACCTCTCGTGCGAGTTGTTTGAGGAAATTCGCTGTTTCGTACGGGGGTAGTGCGCCCCTGGCCAGCACTTCGAAGCGTCGAAGAAACTGCTTGGTCTGCCTTTCCTTCGAGGAGACCCGCGTGGTGCCATCCACCGTGGCGCTGGCGACCGCTGGCTCCAGCCGTTGAGCGGGGGCGAAGCTGAAAATCCCGAAGTCTCCGCCAACAGCGCGGTAGGTGGGTGCCCTCTTCGGGATGATCTGGATCGTCACGTTGGGCAGCTCGTTCATTTCGGCGATGGCCGTGTGTTGCTTGCGCATGAGTTCGGAGCTGCCGACCACGTTGGTGAGCGCGGCCTCGTCCATGATGCAGGTTAGCTCCATCCCTTCCTCAGTGATCCGCTTCTGCCTCTTGATGCAAACGTCGACGGCTTGTTCGATGAACTCCTCCGTCGTGTCGTTGGCTACCTTCGCCGACCTGATCAGCTCGTGGGCGTAGGCCGGCGTCTGAACGAGGCCGTTGATGACTCCGTGACACCACCACTTCGCGTCACTCGCTCCCGACTCCATGGCGAGGTAGAGGTTCATGCCGGAGGGGAGGTGGGAGACGCTGGTCGTCCACCAGTCATCACCCTTGGCTTGGCGGTGCCAATCCATCAGCATCGCCCGGTCTGCCTTGTCCAGCTTGTAAGCGCTGAGCAGGGCGGCAAGCTGCTCTATACGTCGGAAGCCGGTGGTCCCGCTCTCGACATTGTGCACGGTCGACGTTGCGCAGCCTGCGTCTTTCGCCGCCTGTGCGAGTGTCAGCCCGGCCTGCTCCCGCAGGCGTGTGAGCTCCTGGCCCAGCACGATCCGGAGGAACGTCTTGCCGACGTTCGCTGCCACCTGGTCACCCCCGTTCGGTTCGTTGTCGCATCGCGCCGGTTCGTCTCTGGGATACCCCGGTGTGCTTCGAAAGTCCCCCGGTGTTCCTCGAACACGGCCCGGCTCGCGGCAAGTTGGCCTCGGTTCGCGTCTGTCATATACCACTTTGCCTTCAAGACGCAATCAAGGTGGATACAGATTGAAATTCAAGTCGAAGGAGGAGGAACGTAGTTACCGGCCGCTCCGTGGCGGCCCCCCCTTGGTGTGGGGCCGGGGTGTGAGTCCTTGGCTCCGCCGTCCCCCGGCCTCACACCGTCCCCGACCGACTGGAGAGGGAAGCGATGGGAACGATCAGCTTTTTGCGCCCAGCTATCCGGGCCGAACACGAGCGGCCGGCCGCCCGGCGGACAGGGACACAGCGGTGGGAGACCCGGCCGCGTAGCCACATCGAGGCCCTTGGCGAGCTGCGCGAGGACTACAACCGCCAGTCGCTGCGAAACATCCGGCTGGGGGACGACTCCCGCCGCCTTGTTGCGTACGCCGTCGTTCGGCCGGGGGAGTTCACGGTGGAGGCGCTGGCGGCCGCGCGCCGGTTTGCCGAGCGGGAAGGCCACCGGGTGGTGCGAGAGATCGCCGACGCAACGCGGCCTCTGGACCCGCGTTGGCGGCCGGGCTACCTGGAAGTGCGCCGCTTGGTTCTCGGCGGATACGCGGAGGGCCTGGT
>NZ_JBVJFK010000022.1:0-60626 GCF_055587885.1 Streptomyces sp. NPDC046349 | reverse complement strand
CGGCCGTGAAGGCGCAGCCGCCACGTTCCGGCGTCGACCATCGGAACGGAGAGCGCCGTGTCGACACGGTAGAAATCACGGTTGGGCGTGATGAAGGCGCTGAGGCCGGGCTCCTTCAGCTGGGCGCCGGCCGGGACGGGCCGGGCCGGGGAGGCCGGTGTGGGCAGGACGAGACCCGCGCGGGAGGCGACCGCGCCCTGTCCCTGACGGCCCGCGAGGACGCGCCCGACCAGGCCCGCGGATGCGGCCACGGCGGCCGTCGCACCGGCAGCGGCGAGGAAGCCACGTCTGCTCCAGCGGTCCTCACCGTATTCGTCCGCTGCCGGGGCGCCGGCAGGGACTGCCTTGGCGGCCAGGAAGAAGAGGATGCCGGCGCCCGCAACCGCCCCGGCGATCGAGGGCAGGGCGTCGCCGATGCCGGTGGAGTCGGGACGGCCCAGTGCCGCGGTGGCGCCGACGATCCCGAAGATCAAGACCCCCGCTGCAGCCGCCCGGCGGTGGCGCAGGCTCAACACTCCCAGGCCGGTGGCGATGGCCGCGAGGACGGCGACGATGCCGAGTTGCAGGACGGCCTTGTCGTTCTCCCCGAAGGTGCGGATCGCGAAGTCCTTCACCGCGGCCGGGGTCCGGTCGATGACCGCCCCGCCCACCACCGTCACGGGCCCGGCGGCCGGCCGCACCAGCCCGGCGACCAGGTCGGCCACGGCCAGCGCGGTGAAGGCGGCCAGTACTCCGGCCGACGCGCCGAACGCGACGCGGGAGAGGGTGCTGCGGAAGCTGCTCACACCGCGGATTCGGCACCCCCTACCTGGCGGATTGGTACGTCACCCGGACGAGTGACCCAACCGCCGTCCGGCCGTCAGGACCTGGGCGCGGGAGTCGTGGAGGGCCCCGCCTTCCGCGGCCCGGACGGGAGCCGGGAGCGCCGTCGTCGGGACTCGGTCGCCGGCCGGCGGGCGGACCGCCTTCTGTGGTTGTCCGAGGCGGGAAACGGACCTGTTCATCCGTTTCCTCGGTCGGGGCAAGCGGTCATCGCGGGCGTCATCAGGGGAAGACGGGCGGACGGTGGGGGGCTGAGGGCGGCGCCGACTGCCGCCCACGGCCGACCCGGCCGGCTCACCGCGCGGGGCGCCGCTCGACACACCCCCGCAGCACCGTGGCCGGGGTCACCGGCAGCAGCTCCTCCAACCGGAGCACGACTTCTTCCGCCCTCGAACTGTCAACCGCACCGCACCTGACACTGCTCGTTCTGGGAGAGCTGCCGGAACCGCACCTGAGCCGGAGCGCAGGTTCCTACAGCGCCTGGCCTCCTGGCGGACCCAGCGGGGCCGTCGCCCGGCTCTCCGGGCTCTCGTCTTCGCTTCGGCCGGGGCTTCCACCGGACCGGCGACTGCCCCTGGAACTGAGGGCTGTCCCGTAATCCCCGGTGAGCGCCCGGCTCGGATGCGGTGCATCGCAAGGCGGAGGAGCGTCCTCGTGCCGGGCGTGTCCGGGCGGGCGTTCCGGCAACGCGGAGAGGCGCGCAGCTCTCGTCGCACCCCCGGCCGGGGATTACGGGACGGGACATCCCGTGAAGGGTGTTCACAAGGCTGGACGGATCGAAGTCGGGGCCGCTTCGGCCGAACCTTTAGGCGACGAGGTCGCCCAACCCCGCCCTTCCCTTGACGGCGTAGGCGACCTCCGAGGCGTCCGGGCCGGAGGCGGGCGCGACGACGGTGACAGCCGGTGTGGCGACGGCTGCTTCGGGCGCGGGCGCAGCTACCGGCGTAGCGATTGCGGCGGCGATGGCGAGGATGGCGGCAACGCGCAGAGTCCACTTCAGCACGATGATGCTCCGATCTTGACGGGTGATGGCCTGTGCCTCAACCGTCGCCGCGGATCCGTGTCCGGGCATCGTCCGAAGGTAGCGGCTGCCTCCCCCGCGCGGGGGAGACAGCCGGCCGCAGGGTGTCCGCCGGATGGATCCTCCGCCGCGCATAACTGCTGCTACCCATCTTCCGGAGCAGGTGGAAGCCGGCCCGGCCGTATGGCTGCCGCCGGACAACGGGTGCCGTGACGAGCCCAGTTACGACGAGGCGTCTGCCAAAGGATGCGGTACAGGCTGCGGATGGGCCCCTGGAGCTCTAATGATCCACCGCTTCGCGCCGCAATCGGCCGGCCGGTTCCCGTGGGAGCAGCCCACGATGCTGTCCGTGGCCTGCGACCTGTCAGATGAGGATGCCTGGCGCACCATCCGGACCTCTGGACCGCCGGACCGAGCCGATCACCTCCTCCCGCGCTGTCAGCCCGGCGTGGCGAGGGCCGGAGCGCGTCGACGCGGTGCCGGACCACCTCGCGTAGTGCGTCGGCTCCGAAGCGGTCGCCTTCGGACGGCGTTCCCCCGCGCCGACCGGCCTGTCTGGATGCGCCGCTACCGCGCTCGTTGTACGCCACCCGGAGTGACACGGGTGTCCCGGCGCAGCGGTGCACCGGCTGCGGAGCCTCGGACTGTTAGAGAGGCGGTGCGGCCTGCGCGATGCGGGAAGGCCGGCCCACGGGCCGCGTGCCCGCACGAGGAACGAGGGGTGCAATGCGCAACATGTCCATGCCCGGCGGACACCGACCGCCCGTCAATCCGCTGCGGGGCAGGGTGGCGGTGGTGACCGGCGCCGCGCGCGGCATCGGGGCGGCATTGGCACGGAACCTGGCCGATGCGGGGATGTCCGTGGCGCTGCTGGGCCGCGAGGAGGCGTCCTTGCACGCGACGGCGAGGACGCTGCCGGGCCGGAGCGTCTGCGTCGAGGCCGACGTCACCGACAACGCGGCGCTGCAGGCCGCGGCCCGGCATGTGGAAGAGGTCCTGGGACCGGCCGACGTGGTCGTCGCCAATGCCGGCATCGCGGTCGGCGGGCCCTTCGACCGTACGGCGGCCGACCTGTGGCAGCGGGTCATCGACGTCAATCTCACCGGATCCGCCAACACCGCCAGGGCCTTCCTGCCCCAGCTGACCCGCACGCGCGGCTACTTCCTCCAGGTCGCCTCCACCGCCGCGCTGGGCTCCTCCCCCATGATGAGCGCCTATTGCGCGTCCAAGGCCGGCGTCGAGTCCTTCGCCCTGGCGTTGCGTGGCGAGGTCGAGCCCGACGGTGTCGGCGTCGGGATCGCCTACGTCCACTGGACCGGCACCGACATGATCAGTGGCCTCGACGACGTCCCGGTGCTGCGGGCCCTGCGCCGCCACCAGCCCCGGTTCGCCCGCCGGGTCCGTACGCCCGAGCAGGTCGCCTGCTGGTTCGCGGAAGGGATCAGGCGCCGCTCCCGCTCCGTCTACGCGCCGCCCTGGCTGCGCTGGTGCCAGCCGTTGCGGCCGCTCTTCCCACCGGTCGTCGCGCGCATCGCCCGACGCGAGCTGCGTACCCCCGCGCGCGGCGAGCTGACGGCCGGTGCGGTCGTCCTCGGTGCCGGAGGTATCGCCGACTGGCATGCCTGGAACCCGCCCGCCGGCTCCTGAGCCGCTGGTGGCCCGGGGGCGAAGCGCGGAAGGTCGGGTGGTGCGGAGGCGAACTTCGACCCGGCCCGGGCCTGACACCGGATGCGTATGCCGTCGCGCACCACGGTGCGTTCGGAGCATGTCACGCAGACGCTCCTCAAGGGTTCGTGCCGTCGGGTCGGGTCAGTGGTAGGCGGCAAGGAAGGCCCGGATGCCGGCGGTTGCGTAGCGGTCGAGGTCGGCGTCGGTGTGCTGGGGGCCTCCGTGGAACATGGCGCGGTTCACCGGGATCCACAGCAGGAGTCCGGAGAAGTGGTGGGCGGCCAGGAGCGGGTCGTCGGTCTTGAGCAGGCCCTGGTCGGTGAGGCGCTGGAAGGTGGCCGCCAGGGTGGCCAGGACTCGTTCGAAGCCCTGCTCGTACCAGGCCGCGCCGAGTTCGGGGAAGGTGTCGGCGTTGGCGATGATCAGGCGGCGCAGCTGGATGACCTGGGGCTGAGTGAGGGCGGTGAGGAACTGGCGGGCGAGCCGCGTGAGGTTCTCGTCCAGGGTGTCGGCTTCGGCGGGGATGTCGGCCACCAGGTCGACCATGGCGTCGATACGGTCGGTGGTGGCCAGCACGATCTCGGCGAACAGCTTCTCCTTGTCCGCGAAGTGCTTGTAGACGGTCTGTTTGGACACCGCGGCGAGTTTTGCGATGTCGTCCATGCTGGTGCCCCCGTATCCCTTGTCGAGGAACACGGCGGTCGCGGCGTCCAGGATCGCCTGGTGCTTGCGCGCTGACCGGCTGTCCATCATCGATTCCCCTCTCTGTGCTCGGTTCGGCGGATTCCCTTCCGAGGAGAGTACTGGACTGACCAGTACTCATATGAGTACTGTACCGTCCAGTTCCGAAAGGTCGGGCTTCTGCCTGGGCTGCGCTCACATGGGGGTTTCACATGGACAAGGTGTTCTCGGCCGACGGCACGGCCATCGCGTTCGAGCGACAGGGCTCGGGCCCTGCGGTGGTGCTCGTCGGCGGCGCCTTCATGACGCGTGGGGATTCCGCCGCACTCGCCGGCCTGCTGGCCGGGCGTTTCACGGTGATCACGTACGACCGCCGGGGCCGGGGAGGAAGCGGGGACGGGCCGGCGTACGACGTGCGGCGTGAGATCGAGGACCTCGACGCGCTGATCCAGGGGCCCGCCGACGGGTCGGCGATGCTCTTCGGCATGTCCTCGGGTGCCGTCCTCGCCCTGGAGGCAGCCGCCTCCCTGAGCGGATCGGTATCGCGCCTCGCGCTGTACGAGCCGCCGTTCGTCACCGACGACAGCCGGCCCCCGCTGCCCGCCCACTACGTGGAGCACCTCACCGAGCTCGTGGGCCGCGAGGCGTACGGGGAGGCGGTGGCCTACTTCATGACGGCGGCGGTCGGCCTGCCCGACGAGGTCGTCGCGGGCATGCGCCAGGCCCCGTTCTGGGCGGGCATGGAAGCCGTAGCCCCCACACTCCCCTACGACGGCCGGATCATGGGCGACACCATGTCCGGCCGCCCCCTGCCCCTCGACCGCTGGGACTCCGTGACCATGCCCGTCCTCGTGGGCAGCGGAGACGCAGGCGCGCCGCACATGCTGACCGGTGCCCGGGAACTCTGCGCAGCGG
Source organism: Streptomyces sp. NPDC046349 (assembly GCF_055587885.1). Taxonomy (NCBI): domain Bacteria; kingdom Bacillati; phylum Actinomycetota; class Actinomycetes; order Kitasatosporales; family Streptomycetaceae; genus Streptomyces; species Streptomyces sp. NPDC046349. The sequence continues at coordinate 55,519 of NZ_JBVJFK010000022.1, read as the reverse complement.
GCGACAACTTCACGCTGCGGGTCTTCCCCGGCCAGGAGCACGCAGTGGACCCGACGGTGCTGGCCCCCGTGCTGGCCGGCTTCTTCGCCGAAGAGCACGCGGCATGAGAGGGGCCTCTGACGCGGGGCTGTCGCATCCGGACGGATGCGGGGGGACGAGTGTTCCCGCCCCCGGGCTCGGCCGAGTGGCCCGGGCCCGGGGTGTCCGGGTGTCCCGTGAAGAGGGTGTGGGGTTCTCTGTGAGGGGTCAGCCGATGCGGACGGTGATCTCGGGCAGGGGTATGTCGGACAGGTTCAGCTGGAGCCCGGTCAGGGTCAGGTAGGTCTGCGAGTCCGTCAGGGCCGAGGTGGTGGACGGCGCCTGCGTCTTCCCGCGCGTGCTCACCAGCAGGTACCAGCCCCCGCGCTTGTAGCTGCGCGAGAGCTCGGGGCGGTCGCCGTTCGGGTTCAGCGTCCATCCCTGGCGCTCCAGGTCGGCGCAGATCGCGTTCATCTCCGACTGTGCGGAGGTCTTCTCGCGGACGGCCATCCAGCCGGTCCTGTCCGAGTTGCCGCCGGGCGCCACGGTCGGACGGCCCTGCGCCGGGTCGAGGCCCGCCGCCCTGACCGCGGTCCGGATCACCTCGTCCACGGCGTCCCGTGCCAGGGGTGGTGCGGTGGACTCCGGTGTCGGCGCCCCCTCGGAGGGGTACGGCGTCGGCGCGGGCGCGCGCAGCTGGATGTGCCCCTCGTCGTCCATTTGGTAGTGGTCCGGCAGGACCGCGACGGCCAGACCAACGATCAAGCTTGCGACCAGCCCTGTCCAAACCCTCTTCAGCAGCGTGTTCAACGCGCAACTCCCCCCGAGTGATCATTCGGAGGAAGTCTCACACACCCTGCTCGGCGCCTGGCAGCCCTTATGGGTCTTCCACAGAGCAGGCGACCGTCGAGCGTCCTCTCCACCACCCGGTGGTGGGATTTCAGGGGCGCCACGAAAAGGAAACGGGAGGCGATCCGGCCGAGTGCGCCAGGGGCCGCACGGTCAGGTCAGCAGGATCGCCGCTGCTCCCAGGACGTCCACGACGCCGCACCATTCCGACCAGGCCCGCGGAACGACCCTGCCCGAGCGATGGTGCACGAAATCCCAGACACCGTGGGCGAACCACCCGACCGCCACGACGTAGCGGGCGCCGGGCAGGCTCACCACGAGCGCCAGGAGCGCCACGGCGGTGAAGCCCAGGAGACCGGTGACCTGGACTGTCAGCGCGCCCTCCGTTCCGAGTTCCCGCCGTGCGGCCCCGAAGGCCAGATAACACAGCGGCATGACGACGAGGACGGCCGAGAGCAGCCCGAGCGGCGCGGCACCGTCGGCGAAGGTGGCGAATACGAGGGCCCCGGCGAGCCAGGTGGGCCAGCGCCGTGCACACCAGGCCAGGAGGCCGCGAACCGGACCGCCGTTGCCGTCGAGCGGGACGTCGGTCTTGGTGCCGGCGCGGAAGCTGCGCGAAAGGGTCATGCACCCACGGTCGCGGCCGCCGGACTCTTCGGGGACCCCCGCGCCTTCTTCCTGTCACAAATCTTGGGGGACACGTCCGTCCGGCATGGGTCTCCCCACGGGGGCGGCCCATGTCCGTACGGCATCCGGCTCGCCGGGCACGGCGCGGCGCGCCCCACGCGCCGGCGGGCGGCTCCGGCTCGGCCGAAGCTCTTGGGCAGGCCTGCAACGCCAGGTAGGGCGTGTCCCCCGGCCGCTACCGCTGCGCGCACCGGGCGTCCTACCCCAGGCACACCCTGAAGGGGGCTTCCGCAGCCCGTTGTCGGATCCTGGGGACGCCGCACGCAACCAGCGCTGGTTGCCTGAACTCAAGGAGCTTGGAATGGCTTTGACGGCCTTGCACCCCGAGGCTGGCCGACTCGACGTCTCACAGCCCGACCTCGGTGGCGGACTGGTGTGGTCCGACATCTACCGTGCCCGCCCCCGGCCCGGCTTGACCTGCCCCGAATGCGGGTGGGGTGTTCACGCCAAACACACGCCGCGGCCCCGACGCGTGCGCATGTTCGCCCACGACGCGGGCCGGCCCCCGGAATGCGCACTGGCCGAGGAGTCGTGGGAACACCACCTGCTGAAGCTGGAGCTGGCCGGTGCCGTCCGCGCCGCGGGATGGCACGTCGAACTCGAGGTTCCGGCCCCTGACGGGACGTGGCGCGCGGACGTGATGGCCACTTCCGCGGACGGTGAACGCCGCATGGCGTGGGAGGCCCAGCTCTCCCCGATCACCGTGGACGACATCCGGGCGCGGACGGCCCGCTACCGCGCGCACGGCATTGACGTCTGCTGGGTGTCGCCACACGGTCGCACGCCGCTGTGGATGGGGGAGGTCCCGTCCATACGGGTTCGTCCTCCGGGGGAGGACGAACCCGGCCCGTGGATCGTGGACGACGGACTCGCCGGCTTCAATGCGGCCGACGGCTGCTGGGAGTTCCAAGTCGAGCCGCTCCCCCGCTTCGTGGACTGGGTACTTCGGGGCTCCCTCATCCCTCGCCGTGCCCTGCCCGACTACCGGCGGGTGTCACGAATCGTGGAGGACGTCCACGAGATCTACGTCCGCGACCTGTGGTGGACATCCCGGAAGTCGGCGCACGCGCAAACTGAGTACGAGCGGTTGCGGGTGCTGCAGGAGGCAGCGGCACAGGCACGCGAAGCGGAGCGGCAGAAGCGGGCGGCGGAAGCCGCTCGCAGGCGGAACGAGCGAGCGGCTCAGAACCAGCGCCGCCGGACGGAGGCCGCCGAGCGAGGGCGGAAGGCCCGTGAAGCGGAGGCGGATCGGGGTGGGGTGGCGCGGCGGGAGGCGGCGCAACGGCGTCAGGCCGAGGAAGAGCAGCGGCTCGCCCGTGAGGCGCTGGAACGGGCCCGGCGGACGGCGTTGGAGCGGAATGCGGCCGGGATCGCGGCCACGTGGTGGAATCGCCTTTCGACCGTGCAGGTCGAGGAGTTGTTCGCCGCCGTCTGCGAGGAAGCCGAGGAGGACGGCGTCGTGCTGAGCAACCCCGGTGCGCGGGACGGTGTACCGGCCTTCGCGTACGGGGTGCCCGTTCACGGCGGCGGGCTCTACGGCATCGTTCGGCCATGCCCCGCCCTCGCCGTCCTGTCACCGCAGCTCGCCTTCCAACGGATCTTCGTCCGCAACGCCCGCGAAGCCCAAGAGCTGATCGACGGCGGGCTTCCCCCGTGGAGGATCCGGGATCTCGAACTCTCCGACCCCGGGTAGCCGGTCCCGCCCTGCACCGCGACGGCAGCGTCCTCGGCCGTGAGCGGTTGGCGCCGGGGGCGTGAATCGCCGGAGCAACGGCCACGGCAGCCTCCAGGTCGGCCGTCACCGTCCGGGGCGACAACACCGATGGCCGCCGCGGGCCCGCGCGGCGCGAGCGACACGGGATCGGAGCCCGCCGCCGAACGCCCGCACCCCTGTGGCCGGTGGCAGGCTGGGCGATCCCGTGGGGCAGATCCGGAACAAGGAGGCACAGGCGTGCTGGAACGGCTCAACCAGGCACTCGACCACTTGGAAACCCGCCTCGACCAGGACATCGACATGACCGAGGTGGCCCGGATCGCCGCCGTGTCCGAATACCACTTCCGGCGGCTGTTCTCCGCCCTCGCCGGAATGCCGCTCCCGCTCTACGTCCGGCGCCGACGCATGACACTCGCCGGGGCCGAGGTGCTGGCCGGGGAACGGACGCTCCTCGACATCGCGGTCCGCTACGGATACGGCTCGGGCGAAGCGTTCGCCCGAGCCTTCCGTTCCGTACACGGCGTCGGTCCCGGCGAGGCCCGCCGCACGGGTGCGGTACCCACCGCACAACCGCGCATGTCGTTCCGCGTCATCGTCGAAGGGAGCACGAGCATGCGCTACCGGATCGTGGAAAAGGAGCCGTTCCGGATCGTCGGCAGGAAGGCCACCGTCCCGCTCGTGCACGACGGGCTCAACACGGCCGCGACCGCACACGTCGAAAGTCTCGACCAACAGAGCATCGCACGGATGAAGAAGACGCTCGCCGGCCTGGAACCGGAAGGGATCCTCTCCGCCGCGGTACACCTCACCGACAGCCGCGAGGAGGGCTCCGCGGTGGACTACTGGGTCGGTGTCGCGACCCGCCCCGAAACGAACGCCGCCGGACTGGACATCCTCGACATCGCAGCCGGCACCTGGGCCGTGTTCGACGACCGCGGCCCCTACCCGGGCGCCCTGCAACAACTTTGGCGTGACGTGTTCACGCAGTGGTTCCCCTCGAACCCCTACACCAGCCGGCCCGGCCCGGAACTCCTGCGCACCCGGCCCGTGGAGACCGGTATGACGACCGATTCCCAACTGTGGATCCCCATCGAACGCCGCCCTGGCACCGGCGGAAGATGAAGGCCGGTTCGCACACCCCTACCGGCCCCCCGACCCATCCCCCGCATCGCACCTCCTCAGCCGAGGCCCTCGACCGCCTCGATTACCCTCACACGCGTGATCGAGCACATCAACCAACTCGGCGCGAACCCGCCCGAACCCGGACCCCCACCCACCCCCACCACACCCATCGTCTGGGCCCTCAACACCACCATCGACACCGTCGGCGGCCACCACATCACCGACGCCCACACCATCCTCGACACCAACGAACGCGAACGCGCCACCCGCTTCCACACCCCCGCCCTCACCCACCGCTACACCACCTCACACCTCGCCCTGCGCATCCTCCTCGCCCACTACCTCCACCAACCCCCCCACACCATCCAACTCACCCGCGAAGCCTGCCCCTGCTGCGGACAACCCCACGGCCGCCCCAACCTCCCCGGAAACCCCCTCCACTTCTCCCTCTCCCACAGCGGCGACCACGCCTACATCGCCCTCGCCACCACCCCCGTCGGCATCGACATCGAAGAACACCCCACCCACCAAACCGTCACCGACGTCCTCCACCTCCTCCACCCCACCGAAACCCAAGAACTCACCAACCTCCCCACCCACGAACAACCCACCGCACTCGCCCGCTGCTGGGCCCGCAAAGAAGCCTGCCTCAAAGCCACCGGCACCGGACTCGCCAACGGCCTCACCAACCCCTACGTCAGCACCCACCCCACCCCACCCACCATCCCCGGCCACCACCTCACCGACCTCCCCGCACCACCCCACCACCAAGCCGCACTCGCCACCCTCACCCACCACTGACACCACGCACGCGATCACCGCTCTGCCTCACGACGGCCTCGGCGGCGTCCAGCCCGGATCCCGCCCCGACAGCCCCACCGCCCGCTCGAGCAACGGAGCATCGTCCGGTACCGGCACCACGGGGCCGAAGATGTCCCCTTCGCCGCGCTCCTCCTGAGCGGACGCGAGGAGGAACGCATGGGCAGCGCGCAATGCGGCCTCGTCCGGCACATACTCCTGGCCCGTGGCCCGGGCCAGATCCCAGCCGTGGATCACGAGCTCGTCCAACGCCACCGCGCCCGCGATCTCGCCCGGCAGATCCACGCCGCCCGCCCGGGTCATGCCGGCCCAGGCCGAAGGGTCCTGCCAGGCCTCGGCCAGTTCGGCGAGGAGGCGGGGCAGCTCCTCGCGCCAGGCCGCGGGCAGGGACAGGCCCGTCGGATCCGGGGCCGTGTCGGTCGTGGGACCCAAGTCCTTGCGGGCGGCGTCGCGGAATGCGATGGCGAGACCTCTGATGTGGTCCAGCAGGTCTCCGAGCGCGTACTCGGGACACGGCGTCGGCCCCGCCAGCCCGGAACCGGGCACCCCCTCCACGAGACGGGACACGACCCGGGCCTGCGCCTCCAGATCGATGAACGGCATCACGGGCGTCTCCTACTCCTCCAGGCAATGGGCCTGAAGGGTAGACCGGCAGGGCACCCCGCACTCGTCGCAACACGGAGCGAAATGCGGCGACCGCCGCAAGGTCCCGGATTCCGCAGGATGCCTCAGCGGCGTCGGGGCAACCGGCTCTCGGCAGATCTCCGACTCGCCGAGTCTTACGCCGTGACCTGCATAGATGCCGATCGTTCCGACATGTGGCCCGATGCCTGACGGTCGGCCTGAGAGAGGTAATGTCCGCCGGTCACGGACGGGAATCGGCTCGTCCGTCCAACCTGAGGGACCCCACATGACGGACCTGAACCCCCTGCGGGCAAGCCTTGCATCCGGTGAGCACCAGTTCGCCGACACCTTGGCCTTCGTCGCCGCGCATTACACCTATCAACCGCAGGCGTTCCGCAACGGCGAACTGGAAAATGCAGCAGGGGAGAACGAGGGCTCCTGCAAGACGCTGGGACTGGCCCTGCTGGAAGGGCTGAGCGACGAGGAGGCCCTGCAGGCGTTCGGTGAGCACTACCGCAGCGTGCTGGCGACCCCTGACGACACCGACCACAGCAACATCCGCAACCTCATGGTCCACGGCCTGTCAGGGGTGCGCTTCGCCGGGCAGCCGCTGACCCGCAAGAGCTGAGCAGCGGCGGGACCGACAGCCGCTTGGGTCCGGACGCCCCGGCGCGCGCTCGGCCCGGGCGCCGAAAACGTGCGCGGCGCGTACATCCGTGTTTCGACCGTCGCCGTGAACCGGAACACGAACAGCGGCGCACCGGCAGCACGGTCTTGTCCAACGGCCACCGGCGGCAGGGTCCTGTTCACCGGCCGGTCGGTGGACAAGACCCTGCCGCCGCCGGGAACGAGGCCGCGGCGCAGGTTTCGGGCACCAGGGCGGGCGCCGACCTCGAGGTCGGTCCCAGCGGTATGGGGAAGTGCCTGTTACGGGACCCCGACCCCATTCGGCGCAGAGCACACGGCATGGCGCGAATGAGCTGTTTATCCGGCCGAAACGTTCTCACTTCGACGTCTTGCGGACGGCGCCCGCGTCCCGGCCGACCGGCGTCAACCGGCGTGTGACGCCTGCCTCTTACAAGCGAGTGTTACGGACATGTCCGTATTGAGAAACACACATCACAAGTTGTGGCGGTTGGCTGGGGTACGGGCCAGAGTGTGGCTCCCCGGCAGGACGCCGGGGACCGCACGGAACTCGCCCGGCTCGCAAGGGCCGGGGCGGGCCGTCTGTTGAAGGAGTCATCTGCATGTCTGCTTCTCCCGCCACTCGGCGCGTTCTCGCCGCGATCCTGGCGGCCGGCGCCCTGGTGGGCGCCGCCGCCGTCCCGGCCGCCGCCCACGACGACGACCGGCACGGCCACCGCGGCCGGCACTCCGCGATCGTCATCGGCGACGTCCAGCACGACGGCCACGGCCGCGACGGCCGCGCCCTGAACCGCGAATGGATCGAGGTCAGGAACACCGGCCGCCACCCGGTGAACCTGCACGGCTTCACCCTGACCGACCGGGACGGCAACCGATACCGCTTCAACCGCCTCCGCCTGGACGGCCATTCCGGTGTCAGGGTCCACACCGGAAGCGGACGCGACACCCGCAGCGACGTATACCAGGACCGCCGCCGCCAGATCTGGGACGAGCGCGACACCGCCACCCTGCGCGACGACCGGGGCAACATCGTCGACACCGAGACCTGGGGACGCCGCGGACACCACGACAACCACCGCCGCTGACCCGGGCCGGCAGCCACACCGTCGGGGACCGTGAGCTGCCGGCCGCCCGAAACCGCGTGCCGCGGCAGCCTGCCGCGGCACGCGGCCCCGACCCCCGCATCACCCCGCCCCACGCCGTCGGGCCCGCCTCCCCCTCCGGAGGCGGCGTCCTCGATCTTTTCGCAGACAGCAGCGCATCCGACCCCGGGAGGTTCGTGTGGAGTCCTGGCAGTGTTCCCCGTCAGCGGTTACGGTCCCTCAGCTGGCCCTCGACCCGTACCGCTTCCCCGGCGCCGAGCATGCCGAGTCCGTGCCCTTCGATGCCGCACCGCAGGCGCAGATCGACAGCAGCGCTCTGCCTCCCCTCGGCACGGCGGATCCGCAGACGGACAGGCAGCCGTCCCACCCGTGCCCCGCCGCGGCCCTGAAACCGTGGGACCGGCGGCGCCTGGACCTCCATGCGGCGCTGACCTCCGTCGGCATCCCACCGCGGCCCGGTGACATGGCTGCCATCCGCACCCTGTCCGCGCTGGACGACACGGTCAACGCGGCCCTCGTGCGATGGATCACGGCCGTCAACTGACCGGCCGTCGCATCCCGGCTGAGCCCGTCTGTTCCTCCCCGCCCCGTCACTCCTCCTCGCCGCTCTCCTCCTGTGCCCGGGCCTGGGCCTGGGCGCGCTTCGTGACCACGGCCGCCGCCGCCAGGGCACTCGCGGCGAACGCCAGGCCGAGCGTCCACCGCTGGTCGAAGGTGTGCCCGGTGGCGTGGTCGAGGGAGTAGCGGCCCGCCCCGGCGAGGCCGATGGTGGCGGCGGTGAACCCGAGGAAGGCCGGGTACTCGAAGCCGCCGCCCTGCGCGAAGAAGCCCGCGGGGGCGTGGACGGCGACGGCGCCCGCCATGGCGCCCGCGGCCGCGGCGCCGGCCGCCGGCGTGGCCAGCCCCAGTACGAGCAGTGCCCCTCCCCCGGTCTCCCCGAGTCCCGCGGCGAGGGCACTCTGCCGGCCGGGTACATAGCCCATGTGCTCCATCGCCGCCGCCGTCCTGTCGAGACCGGCACCGCCGAACCACCCGAACAGCTTTTGCGTGCCGTGCGCCATGAGCACCGCTCCGGTTCCGGCCCGCAGGGCCAGCAGAGCGAGGTCGCGTCGGTTGATGCAGCTCATCGAAGTCTCCCTGATAGGCGACGGCCGGTCGTGGTACGGCGACGACATCCGTATCCCGTCGGAGCGGCGGCGACCCCGTGCGGGCCCGCAAGTCCGCCGAACGGACGGCCGACCGGTGGAGCAGCGACCGCCGGGACGCCGTACGGCGTCCCCCGTTCACCGCGGAGGCCCCATCCCGTACAGGGCCACGGTTTGACGGGCTCTGCCGGTCAGGGTGGTGCGGACGCAACCGCGCCGGACGGCGGTGAGCGAGGCGAGGGCGTGGACGTCGCAGGTGGAACCCCCTTCCGTCAGCAGGAGGTCGGCGAGCAGACGGCCGGCTTCTCGAGGCACGGAGCCGGACCGGCGCCGTGCCCGATCCATGCGACACGGAGGAATCACCCCGGCCCGCGGGCGCTCCCTCTCGTCACTGGCGGCCCGTGCGGGCGGCTGGGGATGCGGGGGCGCCCTGGAGCCAGACGTAGGCGACCGGCTGGGCCTCGTTCCAGGTTGCGGCGAGGACGGGGTCGACGCGCGCGAACCCTGCTCCGCGGTAGCAGCGCAGGGCTCTCTCGTTGTCCGGGTGCACGCGCATGAATACCTCGGAGAAGCCCGCCGCGACGGCCCGGGCGAGGAGGCCACGGACCAGTTCGCGGCCCCGGCCGGTCCCCCGGGTGTCCGGCGCGACGATGATCCGGGCCAGCTCGACCTCGTCCTCCTCCGCGTCGAACCACAGCTCTCCGTAGCCCACGACTGTCTCGTCCTCGACGAGGACGTGGGCCCGGACGTCGGCGTCCCGCTGCCAGTCGGCGATCGTCGCCGGGGGTACGGGGAATTCCTGCCGCCCGCACCACAGGCCCACCTCACGGGCCGAGGTCGGCCAGCCGGCGACCGTGGCGGCGTGAACAGCGGCGAAAGGGAGAAGGTCCATACCCGTCGTTCCCTCCGCAGTCACGTTCTGGCAGGCGCCCCCGCACCGGGAGGCAGGCCGACCCTACGTGCCCCGTACGGGCCGGCGCACCCCGGATCACGTGCACGTTCCGTGACCGCGGCACAACGGCACCGCGCCCACAGGGCGCGCGACGGCCGACGCGTTCACACTGGCAGGACGACGAGTGCAGTGCGCTGCGTGCAGTGCGGCAAGGAGGCCGGATGAGCTGGGCATCATGGACCACTCGCGGGATCTTCGCCGGTCGGGACGGTGTCGTGACCGGCGAAGGGGGACCCGTCCTCACCGGTGAGCTCGACATCCACACCACGTGGACCGAGGTCGAGGGTCTGGCGCACGTCACGGTGCAGTACAGCGGGGCGTCCGACTGGCTTCCGCTTGCCGGAAGCCCCGTCCCCTGCCCCAGTGAGGAGGCCAGCCGCGCCCTGCACGAGGCGGTCATCAATTCGGTACGCGCCGGAGCGACCCTGCCCCTGAGTGCCGGCCTGCCCTGAGCCCCCGACGCCCGGTTCCTCGATCCTCGGGCCGAGGGGGCGGTGCCGGTCGTGGCCGTCAGGCCGCCGCGCTCACGTTCCTGCGGGCCGTGTGGGCCCGGCGTTCCTCCTCGGTGAGGCCGCCCCACACCCCGTACGCCTCACCGGTGCTCAGCGCGTGCCGCAGGCACGCGGCCCGTACCGGGCACCCGGCGCAAATCGCCTTGGCCGCCTCGTCGCGGGCAGCGCGGTCCTCACCGCGCTCTCCCGCCGGGTGGAAGAACCTGCGCGAGCCCAGGCCCCGGCAGGCCGCTTCCGCCTGCCACGCCCAGTGGTGCTCGGCCAGGCCAGGGAGTCGCGACACGTCGGACATTGCTTGCTCCTTCCGCGGGAGGGTGATGACGAAGGCTCGCCTGCTCACGATCCGGCGGATGAAACGTCCTTCGCGACGCGGCCGCCGTCCGGACCCGACGGATGGGCCCGCCGGCCGCAGTGGGGTGGCTGCGGCCGGCGGACGTCCTGTCGGCCCTGCCGTGCCGGGGCGGCTACGCGGCGTCCGTCATGCGGGCGAACACGACCACGTTGCTGTCGTAGTAGTGCTTCTTGGGGTCGAAGTCCCCGCCGCAGGTGACCAGGCGCAGACCCGCGTGGTCGAGGTTCTTGTAGACCTCCAGCGTGGGGAACTCGGCCTTCGGGTACTCGCCGACCCGCTCCACCTTGAACGTGACCGTCTTGCCGTCCTTGCGCGTCACCTTGATGGTGTCACCGCCCTTCATCGTCTTCAGCTTCTCGAACACGGCTGATGCTCCGTTCCACGTGACGTGCCCTGCGATCACGGCCGGTCCCTGGGAGCCGGGTGTCGGCCCCGGCTCGTACCAGCCCGCGAGCGCGGGGTCCTTCGGGGTCTGCATGGTGCCGTCGGCGTTCTGCCGCAGCGTTTCCAACGTGCTGGTCAGGCCGAGCGAGGGGATCGCGATCTTCTGCGGCTCCGAGCGGGCCAGGGCGGGGCCGGCCTTGCCCGCGCCGCCACCCGTACCGCTCTGCGATGCGTCCGCGGGTGCCGCGGCGCCACCGCCGGCGGGAGCCGGCGCGCCGGGTGCGGCGGCGTCCGTTGCCCCTGCCTGCCCGGCCTGCCCCTGCGGGGCGGGCGGCTTCGCGGCGTTCTGGCCTCCGCATCCCACGAGGAGGAGGGCGCCGAGGACCGCGGCGGCCAGAGGGCGTGGGCTGCGGCGACGGGGCCTCGTGGTGGACGTGTTCGCGACGGGCGCGGGTGTCCGCTTCACGCGCCGCCCCCGGTGCTCTTCCGGTCGGCGCGGACGGGGACGGGGACGGCGGAGGCCCGCTTCCGGGAGAGGGCCACCGCACCGGCCGCCGCCGCGAGGACGGTGATCGCGACGCCGTCGCGGACCGTCACCGGCACCGACGCGCTCTGCGCGCTCTCCGGGGAGCCGCCGCCGGTCTCGATGGCTCCGACCGGGAGCGATCCGACGGCCGCGCCCTTGACCTCTCCGCAGTTGGTCGGGGCCGTGGCCTCCTGGGGCAGCTTCGGGTCGAGCTCGCTCTTTCCGGCGCCCTCGAAGTCGTACTTGCGGTTCTTGTTCCGGTCGATGCCGTGCTGTACGACGTGCAGGTCCTTGATGTGCTCGACCACGTCCTGGCCGACGGTCATGGTTCGCTTGTAGGAGAGCTTGCCCTGGTTGTCGGCCTTGGGCATGCGCTCCACGGCGAGACCGCTGGCGGGGGTGGTGTCGCCCGTCGTCGTGAGGGAGATGTTGATGTCGCCGTAGTCGTGCGTGGCCTCGGTGTTGCTGAGGATCCCGTCGCGGTTGGTGTCGTCCGTCGCGTCCGGGCACTTGAAGTCGTGCCCCTTCGTCGAACCGTGCAGGTGCTGGGCCGACGGCTGTCCTGGCACCATCCCCTCGGATTCGATCTGTACGGTCAGCTGGTTGCCGTTGAGGCTGAGCATCACCGTGCCGCGGGAGCCCGACTTGTTCAGCTGCGCCAGGTCGATCTGGTACGCCTTTCCGCCCTCCGCGAGAGCTGGTCCCGAAAGACCGAGGGTCAGGAACACGGCGGCGGGTACGGCGGCGAGAACGTGGCGACCGGCGCGCTTGACTATCACATTCGCTCCTGTTCCGTGGATCCCCAGGACGGGAATCGCAGATCGTACGGGGTGGAAACGAGCCCCCGGCGGGGGACTCGTTCCTTCTTCGGCGCCCCAACGCCTTTGGATGGGTGTCTCTTTGATAATTTTCCGGCGCCCAGTGCGTCCGGCAGCCTGCCCCCGGTCATCCAGATGCGTGACATCGCATCGGCCAGGGCGGGGAATCGTGCGGCCTCACAGAGCATCACCGAGAGCACGAGCATTCCGTGCGCGGTGGATATCGGATCACGGTTCCGGTGCAGCCGCATGACCGCGTCGCCCAGGGGGCGGCGTCCCAGGAGGATCCGCGAACGCCGCACGCCCGCGGCCTTTTCCAGGTCCGTTCGGCGGCCGCCGAACGGCAGTTCCTGGGTTCGGCGGATGCCCGGCGGGGGGGCCGAGTCCCGCACATGGCGCACGTAGGCCTCCGGCGGGGCCTGCCCGTTCTCGAAGGTGTTGCGGAATCCGATGATGCGAGGCTCTGCGCCGTGCAGGCGGAGCTCGATGTACAGCTCGATGAACAAGCCCCGGAGTTGAATGCGGAGGGGGAGGTGGGATTCACCCTCGCCCCTCGGGCCGGCCATGCTGAAAATACCGTGAGCATCTGCGGCTCTCGACCTGATGGTCGACGTCAGGAGCCGGTACTCGTCCACCGATGCGTACGCCGAGGAAAACGACACGGGTTTCAGCATGGCCGCCTGCATCAGGTGGAGGAGCCGGAACCCGGACTCCTCTGCAGTAATCTGAACGGAATCGGTTCGACCTTGCTGTACTCACGCACGCGCATACACCGCCTTCGACATATTCCGATCGCCGACGGGTGAGGTGATCCCCATCGCCGGATTCGGTTTCGGTTTCGGTTCGGTCTCGACCTTTGTAGTCGTCCTGGCGGCGGCCGGGCGAATAGTTGGCCTCTGATGCCAAAAAAATCAGCGCGGGGTCCGGCGTGCGGGATGCGGTCAGTGGGGCTCGGCGGCGGCCGTGACGCCGGCCGCCTGTTCGAGGACCTCCAGGACGGTGTCGCGGAACAGCGTGGTCTTGTAGCCGGTCTGCGGCAGCGGCCTGCAGCGGGCCAGTACGGTCGCTGCTGCCGCGGCGAGGGCCTCGGGGGTGGCCTCGCGGCCGATCAGCGCGGCCTCCACCTCCGGCAGCCGCAGGGGCACGCGTGCCACGCCGCCCGCCGCGACGGCGGCGTGCGTGACGGTGGCCCCGTCGAAGGCGAGCCGGGCGGTGGCCTCGACCAGGGGCCATTCGGCGTGGGCCCGGCTGGTGGCCCGGCGGCAGGCTGCGCGTTCGCCGGGAAGGGGTGCCGGCAGCCGGACCGCGGTGAGGATGCGGTGCGGCGGCAGCAGGTGGTCGGCCCGGTGGAGCCGGTCACCGTCGCCGTACAAGTCGGCGACGCTGCGCGGCTCTTCGTCGTGGATTTCGGCGCGGGCGTCGTAGGTGAGCAGGGCCATCGCCAGGGTCGACGGGTGTGGGGTGATGCAGGGGCCCGCTCCGCTGACGACGCCGAAGTGGTGGTCGCCCTCGCGGGCGGGGCAGCCGGCGCCGCCCTTCTGGAGGCAACTGACGTGCGGGTTGCGGAAGTACCAGCAGCGGTTGCGCTGCAGCAGGTTGCCGCCCAAGGTGCCCGCCGCGCGGATCTGCGGGGTGGCCGCGGTCCCGGCCGATTCCGCGAGGGCCGGCCAGCCGGCTCGCACCTGCGGATCGGCGGCCAGCGCGGCGAGGGTGGTCAGGGCGCCGATCCGCAGCCCGCCGTCGGGCAGCACGGTGGTGCCGTGGAGGTCGGCGGCGGCGTCGAGATCGGTGAAGGGACCGGTGGAGACACCACTGCGCTGCCGGGCGCCGGTGTCGGTGCCGCCGGCGCGCAGTTCCCCGCCGTGGGCCAGTACGGCGTCGGCGAGGCCGGTGAGGTCGGTGCGATCGGGCTCGGAGGTCACGTGCCCAGTCCTTCCAGGAGCCGGTCGGGGCGGATGGGCATGTCGTACGGGCGCCAGCCGGTCGCGTCGTGAACGGCGTTGGCCAGGCACGCCGCGGTGGGCAGGGTGGCGATCTCGCCGAGGCCGACGCCGCCGCCGGGGACGTGCTCGAAGCCCTCCTGGTGGAAGTGGACGGTGATCTCCGGGGTGTCGCCGATGCCGGGGATGCGGTAGTCCTCGAGGTTCTCGGTCAGCACCCGGCCGGTGAGCGGGTCGGTGCGCCGTTCCTCGTACAGGGCGTAGCCGATGCCCTGGACGACGGCGCCCTCGCACTGGTTGCGCGCGAGCCGGTCCTCGTGGATGCGGCCCGCGGCGATTCCGCTCCACACGCGCAGCGGGCGGATCCGGCCGAGGCGCGTGTCCACCTCGACCTCGGCGACCTGCACCGAACCGGTGAAGCCGCGGCCGACGGCGATCCCGCCCAGGGTGAAAGGAGTGACATAGCCGCGGCGGTCGCGCGGGCGCCGCCCGGTCACCCGTACGCCGTGCGCCGCGGACAGCCGGCCGGCCACGTCGGATCCGCCGAGGGCTTCGCGCAACCGGGCGGCGGCGTCCGCGGCGGCGGGCACGAGGGAGGGGGTGGTGCGGCTGCCGCCGGAGGTGGGGCCGTGCACGGTGTCGCTGTGGCCGACGTCGGCGCGCACCCTTGTCTCCGGCAGGCCGAGGGCGTCGGCGACGGCCCGGCGCAGCACGGTCCGCGAGCCCGTGCCCATGTCCTGTACGGCGCAGCGGGCGACGACGACCCCGTCCTCGACGGTGAGCTCGACCTCGGTGGCGGGGTCGAGGAAGTACAGCCAGTTGCCCGCCGCGACGCCGACGCCCCGGCGGTACCGCCCGGTGCCGCCGCGGCGGCCCGTCCAGACCGGAAGCGCCGCTGCCCAGTCGTACAGGGCATGCCGTTTGGGGTTGCCGTCCCATCGGCGGCGCAGGGCGATCGGGTCCTGGCCGAGCCGGTGCGCCATCTCGTCGACGGCCTGTTCCAGGGCCCAGCACATGGTGGGGCCGCCCGGGCCGCGGAACGGGGCGCCCGGGGGCCGGTGGGTGAGCGTGTCGAAGTCGCGGAGCCGGCGGGGGGCCTTGCCGTACATGAACCGGGCCAGGGCCGCGACGGAGCCGCCCACCGAGACCCCGCCGTCGCTGTCCGCGTCCATGGCCAGGGCGCTCAGGTCGCCGGAGGCGTCCGCCGCCATCGCCAGCCGGATGCTGGTACCGGGCCGGTATCCGCCGTCGGTGAGCTCTTCGTCCCGGTCCAGGACGACGCGTACGGGGGAGCCGTGCAGCCGGGCCAGTTCGACCGCGGCGACGACGTCGGAGGTCAGGCCCATCTTGCAGCCGAAGCCGCCGCCCACGTGGACGGCCCGTGCCACGACCCGTTCCACGGGGACGCCGAAGCGCTCGGCGGCGAGCTCGGCCACGCGTTTCACGGACTGTGTGGACACCTGGATGTGGAGAGTGCCGTCGGCCCAGTGGGCGAGGCAGGCGTGGGGTTCGAGGGGGGTGTGGGTCTGGGCGGCGGTGGTGAACACGCCCTCCACGACCCGCTCGGGGTTCTTCGTCCGGGCTTCCTGGATGCGCCGTACGGCCGCGGCGGGGCGTTTGCTCATGGCGGACGGGCCGCGCAGGTTGCCGCGCCAGCGGGCGGGGACCAGCTGGGCGGTCTCCCCGGACCCGGGTGCCCGTTTGCGCGCCGCCTTGTCCTCGTAGACCAGCGGGCCCTCGCCGGCCCGGGCCCGGCGTGGGTCGAGGGCCGCCGGCAGCACCTCGTAGTCCACGACGACGCGGGCGGCGGCCGCCCGGGCGGCGGCCCGGTCAGGCGCCGCGACCGCGGCGACCGGTTGTCCGACGTACCGGACGATGCCGTCGGGTGGCAGCAGCGGCACCAGCGGCAGGTCGCCGGCCTCGAGGGACCGTACGCGGGCGTGCGCGTGCGGCGATCGGACGATCACGCCTTCGAGCAGGCCGTCGGGGTGCAGGTCGGTGGTGTAGCGGGCCGATCCGTCGGTCTTCTCCGGGGCTTCGGTGCGCGCAGCAGCCGTTTCCCTGCCGGTCGGAGCCGTGTCGTGGTCGCCCGCGCAGGCCGCGGCCACCGCCCTGAAGATGCCCTCGTATGCGCCGCAGCGGCACAGGTGGCCGGCGAGGGCTTCGGCGATCACCTGGCGCCCCGGCGGGGTGGTGCCGTGCTCGGCGCGCCACCCCTCGACGAAGGCGGCCGCCTCGACGACGAAGCCCGGGGTGCAGTAGCCGCACTGGAGGGCGTCCTCGGCCGCGAAGGCGCGGGCCACGGGGTGGCCCGACAGGCCCTCGACCGTCGTCACGCGCCGGCCGGCCAGTCGGGCCGCCGGGGTCAGGCAGGACACCCGGGGCTCGCCGTCGACCTGGATCGTGCAGGCCCCGCAGACGCCGCCCGCGCACACCAGCTTGGTGCCGGTCAGTCCCAGGCGGTCGCGCACCACCTCCACGGCGGCCGGGTCGTCGTCAACGTCGACCGTTCGCCGGGTGCCATTGACCTCGAACTCCACGAGACGCACTCCTCAGCCGTGGGGTGGTGACGGCCGGAGCCTGACGCTCCCCGTCACGCTCCTTGATATCCCGCTGCTGGGGCCGGCGCAGTCCGGCGGTGGCCCGTTCGCGTGCGGTCCCGATTGCCCGGGACCGGCATGCGGACCGCGGGGCGGCGGATCGCCGGGCGGCCGGTCGCTACTCCGTTCGCGGGGCGGTCGGCGCGAAGTGCCCGGGCGGTACGGGGGCGGTCGGGCGCGGCGGCCCCGAAAGCCCGCCTCTCGGGGCGCCGCAGCGCGAAGTGGCATCCGCGGATGCCGACATCAGGGCCCTGAGGCCCGAGGCAGGCCGGATCGCGGTCAGGTGGCCGGACCGGGGAGGGTCCCGGCGCGCAGGGCCGCGGCCGCGTGGACGGCGGCTCCTGTGGCCATGGCGTCCTCGTCGAAGACGACGCGGTCGGAGTGGCAGTCGGGGGCCTGCTCCGGTGGGCTTCCCGGCGGGCAGGCCCCGAGGAAGGCCAGCGCGCCCGGCACCTGCTGCAGGACGTACGAGAAGTCCTCGGCGCCCATGAACGGCTCGGGAAGCAGGTGGACGCGGCCGGGTCCGAGGAGCAGGGCCGCGGCGTCGTGGAGGGCCGCTGTGCGGGCGGGGTCGTTGACGACGGGCGGGTAGCCCTCGGTCAGCGTGATGTCGGCGTGCGCTCCGTGCGCGGCGGCGACGTGCTGCGCGATACGGGTGATGCCGTCGCGCACCTGCTGCCGTGCGGCCGGGGTGAGGGTGCGGAAGGTGCCGTGGATCTCGGCGGTGCCGGGGATGACGTTGGTGGTCGTGCCGGCGTGGATCGAGGCGACGGTGACCACGGCCGGATCGAAGACGTCGACGGTACGCGTGACCATGGTCTGCAGGGCCATGACGATCTCGCACGCCACCGGGACGGGGTCGAGGGCCCGGTGCGGTGCCGAGGCGTGTCCGCCGCGGCCGCGTACGGTCACGTGCAGGCCGTCGGATGCGGCGAAGGTGGGCCCGGGCCGCAGGTGCAGGGTTCCGGCGGGGAAGCGGGTGGTGACGTGCAGGGCGAAGGCGGCCGTGACCCCGCCGCCGTCGGGGGTCTCCAGCACCCCGTCGTCGATCATGTGCCGGGCGCCGCCGCCGGATTCCTCCGCAGGCTGGAACATGAAGACGACGCGGCCCGCCAGCAGTGAGCGGCGGGCAGCGAGCAGCCGGGCGGCTCCGACGAGCATGGCGGTGTGCGTGTCGTGTCCGCAGGCGTGCATGGCGCCCGGTACCGAGGAGGCGAAGTCGAGACCGGTCATCTCGTCCATGGGGAGCGCGTCCATGTCGGCGCGCAGCAGGACCGTCGGGCCGGGCCGGGCTCCTTCGAGGCGTGCGGTGACGGAGCTCAGGCGCGAGCCGGTGGCCAGGTCCAGACCCAGCCCGTCCAGCGCCGCCAGGACACTCTGCTGTGTGCGGGGCAGGTGGGAGCCGGTTTCGGGGTGGCGGTGGATGCTGCGGCGCAGTGCCACGATGCCGGGCAGGGCGGCGCGGGCATCGGCGAGCAGCCCCTTGAACGCTTCCGGGGTCGTACCGTCGCCGGCGGGCGAAGCCACGTGCACGGCACCTCCTCCACGAGAACGGACATACGGGGCGCCTGCCATGGTGCCGCGCACCGGGCCCGCCACGCCGGTGCATCGCCTCCGGCGCGCCGCAGGAGTACGACTCGTACGCGGGCCCCCGGGCCTGCGCGGGGCCCTCGCGGCCTCGGGGCGCAGGGGTACGCGGGGCCTTCGGGGGAGCGGAGGCGCCGGCTGCGAGGACCAGGGTGCAGGCCGCCGCCGCTGTCGCCGGCCGTCACGGTCCGACCCATGACCGGCGGTGGCCTCCCGGCCGCGATGGAGCCGTCCACGGGCACGCGGGAGCCGTTCGGCCCGGAGAAGTGGGCTGGCCACCTGCAGTCCCCGACTCCCGAAACCGTGAACTCGCCGCCCTTGATCCGATGGGCGCCGTGGAATGCCGCTTCGGACCGAGCCGGTGTCCGCCTCGGGTCGCAGCCGCAGTCCGGTGCCACCACCGAACGCGGCCACATCCGCCGCCTCATCCGTCGGCACGCCGGTCGATCCAGGCCAGGGCCACCGCGCGTTCCGCCTCGGTCGGGGCGGGGTTCAGCTGGTCCGGGTGCAGGATCAGGAAGTGCTCGCGGGCGGTCCGCAGGCCGATGGCGCGGGCCTCCGCGGAGAGCCCGGGGTGGTCGGCGACCTGCAGGGCGCGCTGCCACCAGCTCCGGCTGCGCGGGTCCACGGCGTAGTGCCACAGGGGCTGCCCGGGGTCGGCCACGCCGATCAGCAAGCGGTGCAGGACGTAGTCGCTGATCCCCGGGGTGCCGAGCAGCCTGTCCGCCACGAGCAGCGGGTGCTCCCCGTCGAGGCGGGCGCGGACGAGGACCCAGGTCATCAGCTGGCCCACGTCGTGGGCGGGCGAGGTGACGAAGTCCCACAGTTCGGCGGCCTTGGCCTCGTCGGGGGCGCCGAGGTGGGTGAGGAGCCGCAGCTCGTCCTTCCAGACCGGCCGGGCCCCGTTCCACCAGGCAACCAGTTTTCCCGCCGCCGGATGGTCCAGGTCGAGGGCGAGACAGGTCAGGGTGACGAGGGGGTGGCGCCATTCGGTGTACGTGGTCCGGTACTTCCTGGTGAGTTCCTTGAACCGGCGTGGCAGCAGCGCCTCGACGTCCGACTCGGTGGCGAGGCCGTGGGCGAGGAGGAGCTCCAGGCAGAAGCCGAGTCCCTGGAGGCCGGTGGCCGGGTCGGCCACCCTGTCCCGCAGCCAGCGCACGTCGCCGCCGGTGAGGGTCCGGTACCGGTGCCACACGTCGCCGAGCCTGCCCTCGGAGGCGGTGAGATCCGGACCGGTGCCGGACAGGAGCGCGTCCCGTGCAGCGTCGTAGCGGTCCACGGCGGCCGACACGTCGGCGGTGCCGACGCCGGGCAGCACGGTGCGGCCGGGCCCGAGCATCTCCTCCCGTACGAGGTCCACCCGGTCGCGGGCGGCGTCCGCGGCGAGGACCCGCAGGGCGCGCGGTAGGCGTTCGTCGGTGGCGAAGCGGACGGCTGCGAGGGCGGAGTACGACTGGCCGGCCCGGTGGTTCGCCCCCGTCTCCCGCCGCCAGTCGGCGGTGACGGCCCCGACCAGCGCCTCGTACAGTCCGCGCGGTGAGGACTCCGGCACGCCGTGCCCGACCAGTTCCGCCGCGAGGGCGGCCGCGGCCCGTACGGCATCGGGCTCGCGGAGCGAACGGTGCAGTGCCAGCCAGGCGCGGACCGCGGCGCGGTCGCCGGCGAGCGCCGTCGCACGTACGACGGCCAGTCCCGGCTCGGACGGCACTCTGGCCAGTTCACCGACCGCCCGGGAGCCGAGGACGGAGACGATGTCCCACGCCTCGCGGTGGCCGTGGCGCAGCAGGGCGTGGAGCAGCTCCCGCCAGGCGGCCCACTCCGTGAGCCGTCCTTCGTACTCCTCACGCCAGGGGCCCAGCAGCCGCTCCGTCTCGTCGGGCGTGAGCCCGTCCCGCCGCTCCAGCGGAACCGCGAACCGGGCCGCGGCAATGAGGTCCGGGGCGTCACGCAGCCGCTCGTGGAGCCACGCTGCCTCGACGGTGGAAAGCGGTCGGTACCCGAAGACGGCTGTGCTGCGGTCCACCGGCTCGTCGAGCGCGTCGAGGAATTGGCGTACGCCGTCGACGTCCGCGGGGTCGGGGAGGCCGGCGTCGTCCCGGTGGGTGATCCGGTCCAGCCCGAACGCACCCTGCGGCCCGCCGTCGACGATCCGGAAGCCGGAGGGTCCGGCGCCGAGCCCGGCGGCGACGGCGGCGTGCTCGCCGCCCCAGTGCAGCAGCAGTTCGCCCCTCAGGGCGCCGGAGCGGTCGAAGGCCCGGACGTGGGACTGCCAGTGCCAGTAGGCGAAGGTGACGGGACCGGTGAGCCCCCGGGACCCGGCGAGTTCGGCGGCGTCCTCGTGACCGTCGGTCTGGGTGTGGCGGCCTCGGGTCGGCGGCGGAAGCGCGAGGAACCGATCGTCGCCGAGTCCCCGCCACCAGGCCGTGACCGCGGCGAGGTCCGAGCGTCTGCGCTCCCTGCCGCGAACGGGGCCGGTCGGGGCGGTGTTGCGCTCGTTCACGTGCTGCTCCCTGGGTTTTCCGGTCCGTCGCGGACGGCCGCCCCGTCCTTCGGGTCACCCTGCCACAGGGGTCGGACAGTCCCCTTTCCGGTCGGTGGCCCGGCGCCCGTGCCTGTGGCCCGGCTGAAAAGTTCGCTCAGCCGAGCGTGACGTCGGGCCCGGGTCTTTTCCGTCACTCACAGCGCGGCGATGAGTTTGTCGCTCCCGGCCGGTCCAAGCTCGTGACACCCCAGGAAAGGACACCGCCATGTCGGAGCTTCTCGTCGACTTCATCACCTCCCTCGACGGCTACGCATCGGGAGAGGGATGGCCCGGGTTCTGGGGCCTCGAGGGCCCGGAGTACCTCGCGTGGCTCGGCGATCAACCCGAGGCCACCTACCTGATGGGAGCGAACACCTACCGCCTGATGTCGGGCTTCGCCGCAGGCGAGGTCCCGTCCGGCCAAGGCGATTTCAGGCCCGAGGAAGAGGCGTCCGTCGACGAGCTCACGCAAGCGTCCAAGGTGGTGTTCTCCTCCTCACTCGAGGAGCCCTTGACGTGGTCCAACTCCACGCTCGTCCGCGGCGACGCTGTAGAGGCGGTCCGCGCCATGAAGTCGAGTGGCTCGGGTCTCCTCAGCACGATCGGCAGCCTCAGCCTGTGCCGGTCCCTGCTGCGAGCCGGACTCGTCGACCGCTTCCGCGTCGTGATGTTCCCGGTGATCACCGGGGCCACGGGCGCAGAACGCATCTATGACGGCTATCCGGACGTTGCCCTCGAGATGACCGATCACCGCACCTTCGACGGCAGCATCCAGCTGGTCGAGTACAAGCCCCGCGTGCTCGAGCACCCGCCGCTCGGCGTCCCTGCGTGACGTCGGCCCCGTCCGCCGGTCTGGACGCCTGCCAGGCCGGCGCCGACGGGCCCGGAGCACGACCTCGTGCAACGGGGCGCCACTGGCCACGAACGTCCCAGCCTTGCGTCTTTTCGCCATTCGCGCACCATCAGTTTTGAACAGCACGACGTGGGCGGAGCACTGCCGGCCGACGCTGGTTCACCGAGAAGTCCGCGAATGACGGACACAACGGCGGCTACTTGCTTACCCATCCGTGATCCGCTATCCCTCGGGAAATCCGATCGCCTATCAGGGAACATAGGGCATTTGCCTGTCACCCGATAATCCCAAACCGGGTGGTGAACGCTGGGCGTTCGGATCAGTGGCGGGTCCACCTACTACACTCCGGCTCACTATCAGACGTACATTGTGGACCGGACCCCCGACGGG
Organism: Streptomyces sp. NPDC046349; assembly: GCF_055587885.1. Lineage (NCBI taxonomy): Bacteria > Bacillati > Actinomycetota > Actinomycetes > Kitasatosporales > Streptomycetaceae > Streptomyces > Streptomyces sp. NPDC046349. The sequence continues at coordinate 33,358 of NZ_JBVJFK010000022.1, read as the reverse complement.
TGGATTGATGAAGGAAGAGATGTCGGCGATCCGGATCGCCCCATGGATGCATGTCGTCGCGCCAGGAGGCGGTGTGCCTCTCGATGACCTCCTGCCTGCGTCAGGCAGTGTGTACGTTGCGCGTCTCAACGGTCAGGAGATGCCCGACGAGGCATCGACGTTCCAGCACTTCTGGGAAGTGCTGAAGTTCCCTGACTACTTCGGATGGAACTGGAACGCATTCTACGATTGCGTGCGCGATCTTTATTGGCTTTCGGCGGGCAGTCGAATTCTGATCATCGAATCCGCCGAGAGCGCGCTTTCCGAGGACGGCGACGCCCGAAGAATCTTCTTCGGATGCCTGTGGCGCGCCGGCCAGCGGGGGGCCTACACCGAGCGACCTGGAGGCGTGACGCTCACGAAACTCTCCGTTGTCCTGTCATGCGACAAGGACGCCGTATCCACCCTCGCCGAACAGCTTACAGAATGGCAGAAACAGACCAGTTGGTGAGCCCACCCAGCCTGCGGCCTGCAGCCAGTCGTTCAGCGTCAGCGATACCAAACGGCAGCTGCCAATGTGGCCGCAGAGTAGCTCGCGGCGGCATCCGGGGCCTGGATCGTCTTGGAGGCCGAAGCCGGCTTCTCGATGACGCCGCCCCTCGCCCGCACCTGGGGTATCCGTCGGTCCCGCACCCACCCTTTACTCAAGGGCGCACGCAAGAGCTTCTTCCGGAAGGACTACTGCGACCGGCTGGTGCGGGCACATCCAGCTCGACGGCCCGATCGCGGTGGTCCGGGACAACCTCAACACCCATCTGTCCGCGCGGCTGAAGCGGCACGAGGCCGAGCACGACTGGCTCACCACCGTCCGGCTTCCGCCCTGTGCACCCGACCCGAATCCCGTCGAGGCCGTCTGGTCGCTGGTGCGCAGAGCGATGGCCACCACCGCCTTCGACACACCCGACGACCTCGACGTTCGCCCCGCGCGGCCCCCGCCCGCCCTCGCCAAGGTCCACCGGCGTGCCGAGGCCGCGCGTAATGCCGTCGCCGCCGTCGAAGGATGCCCTTCCCTGCCTGCTGCGCCTGCTCATCGAGGAGGGAGGCCCTCCGAGCCAGTAGTCCAGTGCGGGGTGAGGTGCGCACAGGGTGGCGGGTCGACCGACACCGGGAGGGCAGCGCGGGAGCGTGCGCGGCTGCAGTCCGTGGCGTGTGAGGAGAGCTCCTCGGTGTCCAGCACCCGGTCCTTCCTCCCTCCTAGACGCCTCGACCGTCCGTGCCGCTGCGGCACGACCCGACGCGCAGGACGAGGATCAGCCTGTGAAGGCGGGGAGCACGAGCTGGTACGTCCCGTAGTTCATGAACCCCGCGATGACGGCGGAGACCGTCGAAACGACGAGGATGAGCACCATGTCGCCCGTCGAAGGGCAGACGGCGGCGTAGGCGGGGTTTTTCGGGTGGTAGGCGATCCGGGCAGCCCTCCCCTTGTTGTGGCCGATGATGTAGCGGGTCACGCCGTCGGTGGCCGTGAACGCGTGGACGGTGTCGCCGTCGTCCTCCCGGAACACCTGCCGGCCCTCCACGGTGATGCCGTAGCGGGGCAGGTACCAGTCCCGCCACACCATCGCGAACAGCATCACACCGAAGTAGGAGCAGGCCACGCCCGTCGCCCCGAGCAGCAGCGTCGCGATGGCCCGACTCCAGTCCCCGCCCAGCACACCGACGACGACGGCCAGGGCTGCGATGGCCGCGCAGCCGGTGTACATCAGCCGGATGCCATGGGAGGGCAATCCGACTTGGACCAGGTTCTCATCCGCTGCGTCTTCGCCCTCGTCACCGATGACCAGGCTCCGGATCACGACAAGCGTGGAGCCGTCGACTGACTCCTCGTCCGCGGTCTGTTCCGGCAGAGCGGCGTTCACCGCGTCGGCGAAGACGCCTGCGGCGGCCGCGCTGACATCGCTGACGCGGTACACCGTCGGATCGACTCCCGCCGGAGCGGTCAGCTCCAGGAGGATGTCGCGCCGTTCGGCGTGGACCCGGGCGATCGCGGCGAACGGTATGCGCAGCTCGGCGTCCGGACGCCGCAGCAGCAGTTCCTCACCGGTGGAGCGGAGTTCGATGCCCCTGTCGCCACGGAGGACGGGGACGGGCGAAGAGATCGACATGCGCGTGATCGTAGGTGGCGAAGTCCCTGCTGGTGAAGAGTCTGCGGGGCTTTCGGATTGAACCTGTGGTGCCTTACCGTCCGTCTGTGAACCTGGTGATGACCGTGCTCGTCCTTGCAGCCCTCGCATCCGCGGCCTTCTGCTTCTTCGGCCTGGTGCTGATCAAAGGCGAAGGAGCGGAGCTCAAGAAGATGAACGAGCTGTACGAATCCGGCGTCGAGGTGCGAGCGGAGCTCGTGAGCCTAGTGCCGTTCGGTACCAACGGTTACGCGAGCGCTGTCTACGAGTGGCAGGCCCCGGAAGGCTCCGGTCGGCACCAAAAGGGTGCGAACGTGGGCCACGCCCACGTCGTCGGACAGAGCTACCCCCTCGTCTTCGACCCGCAGAACACCAGGCGGGTGCACCTGGGGACGAAGGTCGCGGTCCGCAGGGAGCGCAAGCGCCGCCTGGGCTACGTGCGCAACGCCCAGCGAATGGCCCTCCTGGGCCTCGCGGGCGGCGCCTTGGCGACGGTGGGGCTGATCATCAGCCCCTGACGGCCGTCAATGTTCAAAGTTCGCCCAGCGCGACCGCGAGCTGCCTACCACCATCCCGGCCCGATCGGCGAGGGCGGGGTCATCTCCGAGTGCGCGGGGAGCAGTCCACTGCTTCGTCAATATGACGAGGCACTGTCCCGGCTCGACCCGACGGGGTGGGCACAGCGCATGACCAGAGGCCGCATCTCACCGGCAGCGATCAGGAGCATGCCTAGCGGGACAGTCGGCCCAACACTGCACGGAACCTCTCCCGCCCTGACGTGACGCTCGCGTCCCACAGGCCTGAGGCGTCACCGCTCAGCGCAAGGGACTGGAGCCGTTGTTCCTCGGCGAGAAAGCCGGCACCCGCCACCTTACGGTCCAGCATGCCCATCGCGGTGAGCGCTGCGTAGCCGCAGGACACCCCGTCATCAGCGTTTCCCGTCCTGCGCCCCGACAGGGCATACCGCAGGCAGAGGACAGCGGAGAAGGCGTAGGTGTCGGCGACATCGGTGATCCCCTCCTCTTCCGGCTGAAGCTCTGGGAACCGCTCCAGCGGGCGCACGCGCTCGGCGGCGTCGGCGAGCGGCCGGTCGGTACACCAAAGATCGCGCACGGACTCCGCATACAAGTCCGGGTCGGCTTCCCCCCGGAGCACCCGCCCGCAGGCCAGGTGCTCCTACGGCTGGGGGCGGAGGGCGACGTACCCGCGGGACTGGACCGTTCTCCCAACGACAAGCTGTACGAGGCTGACGTAGAGCTGCCCGGGCCGGCCGGTCGCGGAGGCGGGGGCGGACAGGAGCGGACCTTGCGCCAGCCATGGCGCTGCGCCCTCCCGACCGTGCGGCGGCCGGCGGCGGGGGCGGCTTCGGCCGTAGCGCGTCCCGGGAGCGGGGGCCGGCTCTGTCCCGCGCGCTGCATTCCGGCATGGATTCGGGATGGAACGGGGCCCGTGACGTCCTTGCAGTTCAGCATGTTTCGGTCACCTGTACGATCCGAGGCGTGATCGTTGCTTCCATCGACCCCACCTCGCAGCCTTTCGCCGTCGGCGAAGCCTTCGCCTACCTGTCCGCCGCCGCTGCAGGCATCGGCGCGCTGTGGTGGCTGACCCGTGCCTGGCGCGCCGAGTCCACCTCGCCGGGCACTGATCCGGCGCTTGCTGCGCGGGGGAAGAGGAAGCGGACCTGGTTCATCGCGGGCGTGAGCGTGTTCATCGCCGCGGCCGCGAGCGTGAAGTCCGCGGCCGCCTACGATCCCGAACCCCGCGCCGTCGAGACGCGCGCCGCGGACGGCACCGAGGAGTACCCCGTCATCGTCCTGCCGGAGCTCTTCGACCGCTTCCGCCTCCTGACCGGGGAGGACGCCACACGCGCCGAGACCGAGGCACTGGCCGGCCGCGAACTCCCGCACAGCATCGGGACCGGCTTCTACGACCAGGACGCGAACGGCGCATACGACCTGTTCGTCCTGGTCACCAGTGCCGACTGGGACCCCAAGGTCGCCGAGTCCAAGGCCACCAAATCGATCTCGCAGGAGTTCCGCAACTACTTCGCCGGCGCGAAAGCCCGCGACGTGACCCGCTTCGACCCCGGACGGCACGGCGGCGGCCTCGCCTGCGGCCACGTGAGCGGCCCCGACGGCGACCAGACCATGTGCGCATGGAGCGACGCCGCAAACCTCGTCGGCGTACGCCACGTCCACGAGACCGACCTCGCCGCCGCCGCCCGCACCACCCTCGCACTGCGCGACGCTGCCAGCAGGTGACACAGCTGTTCCGCGGTCCTCCGCCACGGCGCGGAACCTCGCGGCGAGACCTTCGTTCGCGGGGGCGGGTGGCGATCTAGCGCCGGGATCCTCCATCCGCAGGCCCGCTGCGCCCGCGCTGGATGCCGCGCATGCTCAGAGGCGCTCGGTGCGCCGGAGGGCGGGACCGAGAGCGGTCGATGCAGTTGCCGAAGGCCATAGACGGGGCCGCCGACGACGCGACCGGTCATGTCGTATGCCGCCCGTAGCGTTGCCCCCATGCAGACAACTCTGATGATCTACGATGGCGCCGCACCGGCCGACTCCGACGTCCCGCGTACCGGGGGCGTGCCGCTCGCTCCTGCGGGATTCACGTGGCCCATGTGCGGCTCCTCCTGTGGAGGGCCGTTGCAGTTCTTCGCTCACCTTCCCGTCGACGACGGCGTCCTGTCGGTATTCGTGTGCCAGAACGACCCCGGCGCATGTGAGTTCTGGGACCCGGCTTCCGGCGCGACCCGGGTACACCTTTTTCCCCGTGATGGACTGCAGCCGGTGGCTGTGCCCGCGACGGGAGTGACGCTCCTGCCCGCTACCTCGGCCATTCGCCCGCACACCGTGGCGCTCGGCCCCGGGAAGAACCACGACCACGACGAACTCGCGCCTGACCCGTACGACCTTGCCCGCTCGGGATGGCAGCGGGAACCCGAAGAACGATTCGGGAAGCAGCGCGAAGTGCTCGGCTCGGTCGGAGGCAGCCCCTCCTACCTTGAGGACGACCGAGTGCCCGCATGTCCCTCCTGCGCCGGCACGATGGAGTTCGCGGCGCATCTGGAGGAAGGCATCTCCGCGCAGACCGCGATGAACCTCGGCGGCCAGCTGGGCTACGTCTTCGTCTGCCGCGCTTGCCGCGAAGGTGCCTTCCTCACCGCTTGAGCACGCGGCAGGGCAGACGCGGCTGGGCCACCCGCCCACCCGGAAGGGGCGCAGGTGCTGTGGCCTCGGCAACCCGCCCGATGCGAGGCAGGGGACGCGCCTCGGGACGGCCTCACGGCCCGAGGCGAAGCAATCCTGCCGGCCGTGCGGCGGCCCTGGCCGCCGCCCCCTGCCACTTCCAGGGACGGTGGTCAACGGGCCTCCTGCCCGCGCCCACTTCTGACGGTACGGCCGAACCCGGCCCACCATCCGGGGCCACCCGCCCGAGCCGGCGGCACGTTCGGCGATGTTCACCACCTGGTGCAGAACATCGTGGACAGGCTCCGGCAGCACATCAGCGAGGTGAGGGGGCGAGCGGGGAACGGCCGGCCGTCCGCGTCGCAGTCGGCACGACGCCCCCAGCCCCTCTCGCCTCCCCGCTCGGCCCGATCCGGCCGAGGATGGCGGCACGCGGAACCCAGCGGCTTGAACATGTTCATTCTTCTTGCGAGTCTATGAACCCGGCTCAGGAGCAGGCGCACAGAGTTCGCTCCCGTCTGTTGCGCAGCCATGGTCCACCCGCCGCGACGCGCACATTCCTGACGCCTGTCGCATACGCGCCCTGTCCCCCAGGAAGGGATTCATGGCCATCCAGGTTCCGCCGCCCGGCCCACCACCACCGCCCGGATACGTTTATCGGCGCCCACCGCCACCGCCGGATGGCAACGGCGTCGCGAGGGCCTTTGCGTGGTCCTGCCTCGGCGGTACCGCGGTCGTACTCCTGTTCCTCCTGTTGATTCTTTCCGGAGGCGACTGGATTTGAGCCCGCCGGCGAGCAGCGCCTCGCGAACACGCGCGCCTTGCTGCTCGTTCTCGACCCCGCCCTGACGCTGCGGCTCCGCCGCCGTCCGGGGTAATGGCCGCTCCTCCCCCCCTTCGCCTGCCGGGAAAAGCTCCGGCCACCGCCTATTTTGTGAGCGAATCAGCGATCGTCGAACATCGGAGCGCGCACCTGTGAAGGACTCCGCCAAGACCAACGACATGCCTCGGCGTCACTTCGTGGCCCTTTCCGGCGCCCTGGGTGCAGGAGCACTTCTGACCGGGGCGGCCGGCAACGCGGCCGCGGCGGCGCATCCGGGTTCCGCGGCAGGCGCTGGTCCGTGCTGCCCCTGCCCCACGGACCCGAACCCGCCCGGGTCCGGCCAGGCCCCGTGCCCTCCCTCGCAACTCCAACCCCTCTGCGGCAGCCCCGCCGACACCGACCCGCTGTGGCAGGACGTGCAGTACTGCACGCAGGGGATCGTCCCGCCGTCCGGTATCCGTCCCACCTGCCTGAAGACGATGCCCAACTACGTGGTGCTGCACGGCCGACCGCAGTCCCCGAACAATTACCTCCTCCTGCCCAGCTGCCGCATCACGGGCATCGAGTGCCCGTTCATCGTGACGCCGAACGCCGCGAACTACTGGCACGAAGCGTGGGAGACCGGCCGCCCCGGAGGAGACGTCCCGGTCCAGTTCCCCAACATCGGTCTGGGCATCAACTCGCGGGCCGCCCGTCAGTTCAACCAGCTGCACATCCACATGGCCGGCGTCCAGGCCAGTACGCAACAGCGGCTGCAGGCCCTGGAGGCGGCGGGGCGTGTCGCCCTTCAGCCCTCGCAGTGGGGAGACGCGCAGTTCCAGGCGCTGGTGACGGGAAAAATGGGATCGGGCGACCGCACGTACCGGATCCTGCGGCTCGACACGCTCACGCAGAATGTCTTCGAGCTGCTGAACGTCAACGTGGTGCGGCGGTTCGGTCTGGACATGGCGGGCCAGACCCTGATCGTCGTACCGAAGAGGACGGCGAGCGGTTACACGGGAACCTTCTACGTCCTCAACAGCGACTCCTCTCTCCCGTCCGGTACGGACACCTGCGACCACCTCCTCATCTACACCTGAGCCGGCACGCGGGAACCGCGCAGCTCCGGCGGGTGAAGAGCAACCGCTCTTCACCCGCCCGTAGGCGGAACACCTTCTTGGGCACCAGGTGCGGCGCGGGCGACGGCATGCCGAGCGCCTTCGCTCCGGCCGGGCTGTAACGCAGGAGGTCCTGCACGAGCGTGTCTGCGGCCTGCCGGCCGAACCGCTGCGGCTGACCGTGAGCGGTGAGCGATGAACCCGAACAACGATTTCATCGCTGGGAGGAACCGGGCCGCCGGGCAGCCGTACGGGCGCTGTCCGGTGTTACTCACCGGAGTCAGCGTCCCGCCGAAGCGCGTCCCTCACCCGACGCCAGGCGTCGATCAGGGGCAGTAGCTGGGTCAGGAACTCCCGGGCCGCCCAAACCGAGAACGTTGCCACACCGGACCAGGCCAGCACCCAAAGAACGACTGTTGAATCCACCGTTCGGCATCCCCTTGTTCGCTGGGCCGAACTGCGCAGGATTGCTCAGTTCGGCCACATCGAGTGGCTGAACTGAGTTCCCGTGCCGGTGACTGGAGACTCAGGTGTTGTCGCTGATTCTCTGGCTGTTCGTAGCGTTCTAACGGCTTGGCCATGCCTTTGGGTTGCTCGTCCTCGGGCCACTGGCAGCACACGCAGGACATCCGGACCCTGCGTGGTCCACCCGTGCCTGGATCCTTGGAAGACCTCGCTGAAGGCCGACGGTTGGACCCGGACTCACTGACGCAACCCTAGTCTCCCGGTCCGAGCCGTGCCGCCTGAAATAAGGAATCCCAGCATCGTCCTGTGCTGTCCCGCGCCTTTCGCGCCTCGGTGCCGGACCGGCGAGCCGTATGTGAGGTCCCGTAGCGCAGGTGAGCCGTGGAGGCGAGGGCGGGCCGTACCTCGTCGCCCTCGCCCCGGCGCCGAGCGGGTCAGGCGCGCGATCGGCGTCGTCGAGCCCCGGTACGCGTGCGCCGGTGTGCTGTCCGGCTCCGCCGCCGACCTCGACGGGGAGCAGTGGGCGGCAGAGCGGGACGGCGAGGCCGCCGGGGCGCCGATCGAGCCGGGGCTGCGGGCCGCCGGTGGAAAGGAGCGCGTTCGGGCTGGAGCGGTCCCGCGCGGTGACACGGCCGCCGGCCCGGGGGTCCGCGGCCGTGTGGGGGCGTCTCTCAGCAGCTCATGGCCCAGGTGTGGGAGTCACCGTCGTCGTTGGCAGCGCTGTTGTGGGCGACCTCCTGGCCGGGGGTGAGGCAGAGGGTCATGTGGCCGCCCAGACCGCTCGCCGAGTACACCCGCACGTGGTCCTTGATGCCGGGGCCCGAGATGCCGTGGTTGGCCCACGAGGAGTCCTCGTCGGCGATGTAGCTCTCCCACCAGGTGTCGTCGCCGCTCCAGTTCGCCCGCTGGCCCTGGTGGTCGGCGTCCGTCCAGGCGCAGAACTCGCCGACGGGGCATTCGGCCGCTCCGGCCGGCGCGGCTGCGGCGAAGCCCGCGGCGAGGACGAGGAGCGCGGTGGCGGCGGAGGTGGTCAGCCTGCTCTTCATGAGGGGTCGTGGCCTTTCCGGTGGGGGGTGTGGTCGGCGGACAGCAGCGGGGCTACGCGGTGCAGGGCGCGATCGCGCAGCCGGTCATAGGCGGCGATGTCGTCGCGGTGTGCGGCGCGGACGTCGGCGAGGCGGGCGGACTCCAGCCGGCCGCGCAACTCTTGCAGGCCGGTTGCGCCGATACAGCGGGCATCGTGGTCCTCGCACGCCGCACGGCGTGCGAGAGCCGCCCGGTATTCGGGGTCTTCCATGAGCCGGGCCTGGGCCTCGGCGCGCAGGTTGTTGACGGTGACCTCGGCACGGAACCAGCGGGCCTGGTCGCCGTAGAGGAAGCGGTGCGCCTCGGCCAGGCAGCCGTCGGTGTGGGTACGGACCGTGTACCCGGTGGCGAGCGTGACCGAAAGCTCGGCGGGGGCAGTCCCGAACAGCACGTCCTGCCGCGGAGGTGGTCCTGCAGCCCCGCGGGCTGTGAGGCAGCGGTTCACCAGTAGCTGCTGGGCGGCCTTGATCAGGTCACTGCGGGCCGACTCCGACGTGGGCAGCTTCGGCTGGGACGGTCGCGCGCACGCGCTGGCACACAACACCGCCAAAACGATGCCGGTCGCCCCGCGGCGGATAGCCCGAATCCGGGCAGCGCCAACCCTCACACCACCTCGAACGATCAAGGACGGCCGCGGACACGGTGAACGACGTGTTTGCCGTGCCGCGTTCAGTCGGCCGGCCTGCCGCGCACCGCGGTCGAACGCCTGCCGTCGGCCATCGGCCCGCAGGCGACCCGCTGACACCCGTGCGCCCGAGACCACAGCGGCAGACGGCCGCGGCCGCGGCCGGCGCGGCCCCGGAAACCTCCGGCCCGCCGCCCACGCCCAGAAAGTCCATGGAGGGAGGAGACACGCAGAAGAGCCGGAAGTGCAGCATCCCCCGTGCAGGCGCGGGTGCGGCGGCGCGCGGCAGGCGGCTGTGGGCCGTCGGCTGTCGGCTTACGGGCGCCGCTCGCCCAGCTCGGTCCCGTACCCGGGCCCACGTAGGGGGACCCGCAGTGCGGCGAGCCGCTGTTCGAACGGCACCGTCACCCCGAAGCCGTCGGCCGGGTCCGCCGAGGTGATCGCTCCGGCCGGCGAACGGGGTGCGGTCGCGGCGGCGGTGTCGAGGTCGAGTGCGGCGCTGCGGCCGGGGTAGGCGGCGGGCGCCGTGAACCGTGCCAGCTCGGCTCCCGCGCGGGCGATGCGCTGCGCCAGCCCTTCCCCGCCCCAGTCCTCCGAGGCCGCGTACACGGCGGTGGGCAGGACGAGCGCGCGCAGGTAGGTGAAGAGCGGACGCAGCGCGTGCTCGGTGACCAGGGAGTGGCGGGCCGTGCCACCGGTGGCGCCGAGGAGCACCGGCTTGGCGGTGAGGGAGTCCTTGTCGATCAGGTCGAAGAAGGACTTGAACAGGCCGCTGTACGAGCCGGAGAACACCGGTGTCACGGCGATCAGGCCGTCCGCGGCGGCCACCGCGTCGAGCGCGGCGGCCAGCCGGGCGGACGGGAACCCGGTGACGAAGTGCTGGGCGATCTCGGTCGCAAGCTCCCTCAGTTCGATGACTTCGGTCGCGGCGTCCACGTGATCCAGGGTCGCGGCCGCGAGCCGGTCGGCGAGCAGCCGCGTGGAGGAGGGCGAGCTCAGTCCCGCCGATACGACGACGATCCTCATGCCTGCGTCTCCTCCTTCGGGGTCTGTTGAGCCGCGGTCGCGGCGGCGACCCGGGCGGCGTGGGTCGGGGCGTCGGGCACGCCGTCCGGGCGCAGGTTCGCGAACTCCTTGCGCAGCACCGGTACGACCTCCTCGCCGAGCAGGTCGAGCTGCTCCAGGACGGTCTTCAGGGGCAGGCCGGCGTGGTCCATCAGGAACAGCTGGCGCTGGTAGTCGCCGACGTAGTCCCGGAAGGAGAGGGTCCGCTCGATGACCTCCTGGGGCGAGCCGACGGTGAGGGGTGTCTGGGAGGTGAACTCCTCCAGGGACGGGCCGTGGCCGTACACCGGCGCGTTGTCGAAGTAGGGACGGAACTCGCGCACCGCGTCCTGCGAGTTCCTGCGCATGAACACCTGGCCGCCGAGACCGACGACGGCCTGCTCGGGGGTGCCGTGCCCGTAGTGGGCGTAGCGCCGGCGGTAGAGGTTCACCATCTGCTGGGTGTGGGAGGCCGGCCAGAAGATGTTGTTGTGGAAGAACCCGTCGCCGTAGTAGGCGGCCTGTTCGGCGATCTCCGGGGAGCGGATGGAGCCGTGCCAGACGAAGGGCGCGACGCCGTCGAGGGGGCGGGGGGTGGAGGTGAAGGACTGCAGCGGGGTGCGGAACTTGCCCTTCCAGGTGACGACGTCCTCGTCCCACAGGCGGCGCAGCAGCGCGTAGTTCTCGATGGCGAGGTCGATGCCGTCGCGTATGTCCTTGCCGAACCAGGGGTACACCGGTCCGGTGTTGCCGCGGCCCATCATCACGTCGACACGGCCGTCCGCCACGTGCTGGAGCATCGAGAAGTCCTCGGCGATCTTCACCGGGTCGTTCGTGGTGATCAGCGTCGTCGACGTGGACAGGATCAGGTGCTCGGTGCGGGCGGCGATGTAGCCGAGCATCGTCGTCGGCGAGGAGGGGACGAACGGCGGGTTGTGGTGCTCGCCGGTGGCGAAGACGTCGAGGCCGACCTCCTCGGCCTTCTGTGCGATGGCGAGCATCGCCTTGATGCGTTCGTGCTCGCTGGGCGCGCGTCCGGTCGTCGGATCGGCCGTGACGTCTCCGACGGTGAAGATCCCGAACTGCATGGCTCCCCTTCCCAAGATTGTTTATGATTCAACTATACCGGCAAACGAGGGGCCCGGCGCAGGTATTCCTTGGATGGGGTGTGGGTCCGCCCGGCAAGGCTGTCCGGGCGGCGGCCGGGGCGGCGCTCCGGGCGCCGCCCCGGTAGGCGGTGATCGTGCGTAGCCTGTCGGCGGCGGTCAGGCCGGGGCGTTCCAGGCGGTGGTGAGCCCGTCCAACCACGCGGGCGGCAACTCGACGGCGTCCCACTCCTCGCGCAGCTCCTGCGGTGCGGCGGCGAGCCGCTCCAGGACGGCGATGCTCGTGGCGGAGTGGAGGAGCGAATATCGGCCGTGCATGGTGATGGCGCTGCCCGGTCCGAACCCGGCGAACATCCGCTCCAGCCGGGCCCGGTGGTCCGCCGCGAACTCCGTCAGCCGCCCGGCGTACCCGGCCCGCTGCCGGGGGGTCATCGTGCCGAGTACGGCGGCCAGGACCTCGTCCGTCACCTCGGGATCCAGTTCCGAGACGGCGGTGAACGACAGGTACAGGGGTGTGACCGCCACCCGCGCCCGCTCCACCTCCATGCGCCTGGCCCGAGGGCGCTCCCCCGCGGGGCCCTGCTGTCCTTCCGCTCCGACGGCCCGCACCAGGCTCCGTTCGGCGATGGCGCCGAGCTCCTCCAGGACCGCTCGGGCGCCGTCCTCCGCCGATCCCGCCTCCCCCGGCACGCTCCGGGCGGCACTCAGCTCCTCGTGTGCGAGAGCCAGTGCGCCCGCCTCCAGGAGCCCGATCAGCTGCCGCGCGTCATCGGACGGGACCCCCGCCCGCGCAAGGAGCTGCAGCAGCGTCGCCCTCGCGTTCTCGACGCTGACCTCGTCCGGCCACTGCCGCCCCCCGTCGGCCATGCTCATCAGATCCTCCTCATCACTCGGATGGTGCGGTGGGTGCCACGCCTCGCACCCTCGACGCTGGAACGCCCCGGCGGGCGGGGGAACAGCGATCAAGGGCACCGTAGCCCTTGATCCTTCCAGACGGCCCTCAGGGCCGCAGGCCCGCTCGCCGGAGGGCGAGCCGGGACAGGGCGGAGATGACCTGCTCGTCGCCGCGGCGCCAGCCGTCCGCGAGGCCCTCCGGCGGGGCGGGAACGGCGGCGAGCTCGCCCGGCGGTCCGGTGAGGGCGTGCAGAGCGAGCAGGTCGGCGCCCCCGGGGGCGTCGCGGAGGCGGCGGATGGTGGCGCTGCGGCGGATCCAGCGCAGGCGGAGGGGGAGCCAGAGCAGGAGGACGCAGGCCACGGGGACGACGATCAGGCCGAGGGCGGCAAGGAACGCCACCTGGCCGACGATGTCCTGCAGCGACTGGCCGGCGTCGGCGAGCCCGCTGCCGGCGTCCGCCGCCGACCGCAACGGCGTATTGAGGAGGTCACCGACGAGCGGGACCCCTGCGGCCGTCTCCCCGGCGTCGTCGAGGGCGGCGGCCAGGCTGTCGCCGGAGCTCTCCACTTTCCGTCCCGGCTCGGCCAGCATCATGATCGCGTCGTGGACGGCCAGGGCGAACCTCACCGCGGCGGCGATCAGGAGCAGTGCGATCAGGTCTGCGAGGATCTGACGGTTCCGCCGCGCGGGGGTCTGGGCGTAGAGAAGCAACGGCCGCTCCTGTTCCGGTCATGGCATCGAGGAGTGCCGACCGACCCCGCCGGCCGCGTGCGCCCGACGGCGGCGAGGCCCGGCCGGTCGGCTCGACCGTACGTCGCGCCCGGCCCTTCCACCGGCGTCCACGGGCACGGTGCCGCGAGACGATGCCGGGTTGGCTCAGCGCCGGAGCGAGGCCCCTCCCAGGGTCTGCGGTAGGACCATCCCATCGCCGGCGGACACCGAACCGGGATCCGGGCCGCGCCTCCGCGGCATCGGCCGCGCCGGGCCGCCGGCGCTTGCCCGACGGGCGGATGCCCCGGCACGCGGCGCTCTGGTCGTACGACTCCTTCGCCCCCGAGCGCAGGTTCGGCGGCGGCCTACCCCCCTCCGCGACCCGCACGCGCCGGCGCTCCGGTATCCGGCTCGGACCCTGCCGGGAAATCATCGTCGGCGAGCGGGGGGCGTCCTCCCCTCGGTCGAGGACCTCGCCGCCGCGTATCGGAGTCCGAAGGCGAGCTCGGCTCGGTGTTCAAGGGGGACAGCCTGTCATCGACCGAGGCCGGCGCCCTCCCCCGGAGGGAGAGGGCACCGGGGGGCGGGCGTCAGGTCAGCCAGGGCTTCCAGACGTCCTCGTTGCGCTCCACCCACTTCTTCGCCGCCTGCTGCGGCGACAGCTTCTCCTCGGCGATCATGAGGGAGACCTCGTTCTGCTGGGCCTTCGTCCAGTGGAACTTCTTCAGGAAGTCGGCCGCCTCGCCTCCCGACTGCGCAAAGCGCGTGTTGAGGTACTTCTGCAGGGGCGTGTGCGGGTAGGCGCAGGCCACCTTCTCCGGGTCGTCCGCACAGCCCTCGGTGTACTCGGGCAGCTTCACCTCGGTCATGGGGACGCGCTCGAAGAGCCACTGCGGCTCGTACCAGTACGTCAGGAAGGGCTTGCGCTCCTTGGCGAACTGCTTGATCTGGGTGATCTGGGCTGCCTCGGAGCCGGCGAAGACCACTTCGTAGTCCAGGTCGAGGTTCTTCACGAGCGCCTTGTCGTTCGTGACGTAGGACGGGGAGCCGTCCAGCAGCTGGCCCTTGCCGCGGCTCTCCGGGGTGCGCAGCCGGTCGGCGTACTTGTCGAGGTTCTTCCAGTCGGTGACGTCGGGATGGGCCTCGGCGAAGTACGTCGGGACGAACCAGCCGATGTGGCCCGTCACCCCCAGGTCCCCGCCGCGGGTGATGGTCTTCTTGCCCTCCACGTACCGCTTTTCCTGCTCGGGGTGGCCCCAGTCCTCCAGGATCGCGTCCACGCGCCCCTGGCTGAGGGCGTCCCAGGCGGGCACCTCGTCGACCTGGACGGTGTCCACGCGGTAGCCCAGTTCGTGTTCGAGGAGGTAGGAGGCGACGGCGGTGTTCGCCTGGGCGCCGACCCACGATTGGACGGAGAGGGTGACGGTCCTGGAGCCTTCCGCGGCCGCGTACGGGGAGGACTGGCGGGTCATGTCGGCGGCCCCGCAGCCGGTGAGGACCGCGAGTCCGGTGGCGGCGGCGAGGGCGGCCGCGCCGCGTCGGCGGCGCAGGGGGCGCCGCAGGTGTGTGCCGCTCATGTCAGGCCTCCTTCGCGGGCTGGGTGACACGGTCGAGGAGCAGGCCGAGGCAGACGATCGCGGCGCCAGCCACCAGGCCGGTGGCGAGGTCGCCCTGGGCGAGGCCGAGGACGACGTCGTAGCCGAGCGCGCCGCCGCCGACGAGGCCGCCGATGATGACCACGGCGAGGACCAGGACCACCGCCTGGTTGACGGCCAGCAGCAGCGCGGGCCGGGCGAGCGGCAGCTGGACCTGGCGCAGCAGTTGCGCGCGGGTCGCGCCGAGCGAGCGGGCGGACTCCATGACGGCCGGGTCCACCTCGCGCAGGCCCTGGACGGTGATCCGGACGACCGCGGGCAGCGCGTACACGATCGCGGCCGCGGCGGCCGGGGCACGGCCGACGCCGAACAGCGCGACCACGGGGATGAGGTAGACGAACTGCGGCAGGGTCTGGCACACGTCGAGGACGGGCCGCAGCAGCCGCTCGGCCCGGGCGCTGCGGGCGGCTCCCACGGCGGTCGCGAAGCCGAGGACGAGGGTGACGGCCACGGCGGCCAGGACCTGTGACAGCGTGTCCAGGGAGGCTTCCCACACGCCGAGCACCCCGACGGCGGCGAGGGCGAGGACCGCGGTCAGTGCGGTGCGCCAGGTGCCGGCGAGCAGGGCGAGCGCGCCGGCCACGAGCAGGAGCAGCCACCACGGAGCGGCCTGCAGCCCGCTGCGCAGCGGGTCGAGGATCCAGCCGGTGAAGCGGGCGGCCCAGTCGGCGGTGCCCCCGACGACGGGCACGCCGGAGTAGAGGTGGTCGGTCATCCAGGCGACGGCGGAGTTCACCGGTCCGGCCAGGGAGACCGTCCAGGACGCCGGCCATACGGTGGTGCCGGCCATGCGGCCGACGACGGCGACGGCCACCGCTGCGAGGAGGGTGAGCAGGCGGCCGTACCAGCCGGCGAACACCCGCCGCAGCAGGTGCTGTTCACCCAGCGGTACGGGTTCGGAGCCGAGCCGGCGGCCCGCGGCGTCGGCGGTGCGGTCCAGCACCACGGCGAGCAGCACGATCGGGATGCCGGCGGCGAGGGCGGCGCCGACGTCGACGGAGGCGAGGGCCTGGTAGACGCGGTCGCCGAGGCCGCCCGCGCCGATCACGGAGGCGATGACGGCCATGGACAGGCCGGTCATGATGGCCTGGTTGACGCCGAGCAGGAGCTGTCGGCGCGCGAGCGGGAGGCGGGCGGTCAGCAGCCGCTGGCGGCCGGTGGCGCCGAGCGAGGCGGCGGCCTCCATGACACCCGCGTCGGCTTCGCGCAGGCCGAGGGCGGTGAGGCGGGCCATCGGCGGGGCGGCGTAGACGACGGTGGCGAGGACGGCGGCGGGCACGCCGATGCCGAAGACCAGCACCATCGGCAGCAGATAGGCGAAGGCCGGCAGGATCTGCATGGTGTCGAGCACGGGGCGCAGCAGGCGGTCGGCCCGCGGGGAGAGTCCCGCGGCGAGGCCGAGCAGTGCGCCGAGTACGACGGAGGCGGCGACGGCGACGACCATCAGGGCGAGGGTCTGCATGGTCGGCACCCACATGCCGAGCAGTCCGCAGGCCGCGAACGCGGCGGCGCAGGTCAGGGCGAGGCGGATGCCGGCGAGGCGCCAGGCGACCAGGGCGGCCAGGGCGGTGACCCCGGTCCATCCCGCGGCGAGGAGGAGCAGGTACACGGCGCGGACGGCCACCACGACGGCGTTGCTGACGTGGCCGAAGAAGTAGAGGAACAGCGGGTGGCTGTCGCGGTGGTCGATGATCCAGTCGCCTGCGCGGCCCAGCGGGCCGGAGAGGTCCACAACGAGGGCCGCGGGCCAGGTGCCGGCGCCGGGGTGGGCCGCGGCGAGCGGGAGCAGCAGGACGAGGGCGACGCCCAACGGGAGGAGGTACGCGCGGCCGGCGGCCGGGCCGCGCAGGCCTCTGCGGGGGCGGTCCTGCGCGGCGGGCGCGGTGTGGGCGGAAGCCGGACCCGCGGGCCGGGCGGAGGACTTCCGGGCCTGCGCGGGGACCACGGCCCGGGAGCCGGCCTGTGCGTGGGTCGGGGTCGGGGTCGCGGTCATGCGCACCACCGCACAAGGTCGGGGACTCGGGTCGGGGGACGCTCGGGGCAGGTCATGCCGCCACCCCCCGTCCCGTCGGGGCGGGGAGCCCGGCCACGACGGCGAGCAGCCCGGCGTCGTCCACGATGCCCAGGCAGCGGCCGCCATCGACGACGCGGGCCGGTCCGCCGCTGCGGGCGACGGCCTGGATGGCCTCGGCCACGGTGGTGGCGGGGGCCAGCGCGGGTCCCTGGTCGGCCTCGCCCGCGGCGGCGGGACGCATCGCGGTGCGGACGGTGAGCACCTGTTCGCGCGGGACGTCGCGGACGAAGTCCCTGACGTAGTCGTCGGCCGGCGAGCCGACGATCTCCTCGGGCGTGCCGAGCTGGACGATGCGGCCGTCGCGCATCAGCGCGATCCGGTCCCCCAGGCGCAGGGCCTCGGCGAGGTCGTGGGTGATGAAGACCATGGTGCGGCCCTCTTCGTGGTGCAGCCGGGCGACCTCCTCCTGCATCTCGCGCCGGATGAGGGGGTCGAGTGCGCTGAACGGCTCGTCGAACAGGAGCACTTCGGGGTCGGCCGCGAGCGCGCGGGCCAGGCCGACGCGCTGCTGCTGGCCGCCCGAGAGCTGGCCGGGGCGCCGGTCCTGCAAGCCGTCCAGGCCGACCTTGGCGACGAGTTCGGCGGCTTTGGTGCGGCGGTCCCCGCGTCCGACGCCCTGGATCTCCAGTCCGTACGCCACGTTGTCGAGGACGGTGCGGTGCGGAAGCAGGCCGAAGTGCTGGAAGACCATGGCGGCGCGGTGGCGGCGCAGGGCGCGCAGCCGGGTGGCGTCCATGGCCAGGACGTCCTCACCGTCGATGGCCAGGCTTCCGGCGGTCGGCTCGATGAGCCGGGTGAGACAGCGTACGAGGGTGGACTTGCCGGACCCGGACAGGCCCATCACGACGAAGACCTCGCCCTTGCGGACGTCGAAGGTGACGTCGCGGACGGCAGCGGTGCAGCCGGTGCGCTCGCGCAGTTCGGCGGCGGGCAGGCCCGCGTCGGCTGAGCCGGGGACCTTCGCGGCGGCCCTGTCGGGGCCGAAGACCTTCCAGAGGCCGTTCACGGAGAAGACCGGGGACCGGGCCGGGTCGCCGGCGGCCGCGGTGCTGCCGGGTGCGGCGGGGGCAGTGGTGCCCGTCGGGTTCATCCGGTTCATCGGGCACCACCGTCCCGGGCCAGGAGTTCGGCCGCCTTCTCGCCGACCATGAGCACTCCGATCATCGGGTTGACCGCGGGCATGGTCGGGAAGACGGAGGCGTCCGCGATGCGGATGCCCTGCAGTCCGCGGACTTTCAGGTCCGGGCCCACGACGGCCCCGGGGTCGTCGGCGGCACCCATCCGGCAGGTACCGGCCGGGTGGTAGACGGTGTGGGCGACGGAGCGGGCGTAGGCGCTCAGTTCCTCGTCGCCGGTGATCTCCGGACCGGGGCAGACCTCGCGCCCCAGCCAGCCGGCGAGCGGCTCGGTCGCGGCGATCTTGCGGGCGAGCCTGATGCCGTCGACGAGGGTGCGACCGTCGTAGTCGTCCTCGTCGGTGAAG
This sequence comes from Streptomyces sp. NPDC046349, assembly GCF_055587885.1. NCBI lineage: Bacteria > Bacillati > Actinomycetota > Actinomycetes > Kitasatosporales > Streptomycetaceae > Streptomyces > Streptomyces sp. NPDC046349. The sequence continues at coordinate 14,941 of NZ_JBVJFK010000022.1, read as the reverse complement.
TAGCGGAAGTCCAGGGCCGGTTTCACCTCGGGGTCCGCGCTGGTCAGGTAGAGGCGGCCGCGGCTGCGCGGCTTGGGGATGTTGGGGGTCATCGACACTCCGTGGGCGGGGCGTTCGTAGCCGATGCGCTCGGGGTTGTCGGTGAAGGGAACCTGGTAGAAGTGGAACATCAGGTCGGGCCCCGCGGATTCGGGGTCGCGGCGGACGAACAGCCCCGCGTCGCTGTCCATCGCGGAGTTCTCCGGTATCGGGCCGTCGGTCTCCCAGACGATCACCGACTCGGGGTGGTCGAGCAGGTTCTCCCCCACGCCGGGCAGGTCGTGCACCGGCGGGATGCCGAGGGCTTCGAGGTCCGCGCGCGGGCCGATGCCCGAGTGCAGCAGGAGCCGCGGGGTGTCCACGGCGCCTGCGCAGACCAGCACCTCACGGCGTGCGGTGATCAGGGATTCGGTGCCGTCGGAGGCGCGTACGTGGACTCCGCGCGCCCGGGTGCCGTCGAGTTCCAGGCGGTAGGCCCAGGTCTCCAGCAGGATGCGGAGGTTGGGGCGCTCGTCCATGACGGGGTGGAGGTAGGCGACCGACGCGGAGGAGCGCTTGTTGTCTTCGGGGTGGTAGGCGAGGTCGAAGAATCCGGCGCCCTCGTGGAAGGGCTTGCGGTTGAAGCCCTCGATGCGCGGGACGCCCAGGGCGCTCTGCGCGGAGTCGACGAAGTCGCGCGCGATGGCGTTGCGGTCCTTCTCGGCCACGGGGACGATGTTGTTGAGGAGCTTGTCGAAGTACGGGTCCATGGCGGACGCGTGCCAGCCCTCGGCCCCTGCCTGCTCCCACTCGTCCCAGTCGGACGGGAGCGGCTTGAAGGCGATCAGCGTGTTGTGCGAGGAGCAGCCGCCGAGGACGCGGGCGCGGCTGTGGCGGATGTGCGAGTTGCCGCGGGGCTGCTCGGTGGTGGGGTAGTCGTAGTCGAGTTCGCCGCCCAGGAGGCCCATCCAGCGGCGCAGGGTGAGTACGTCGGGGCGGTCGACGTCGCTGGGGCCGCCCTCGATGACGGCGACGGTGACGTCCGGGTCCTCGGTGAGGCGGGAGGCGATCACGGAGCCGGCGGTGCCGCCGCCGACGACGACGTAGTCGTACTCGTGCTCGTACTCGTGCCCTGTGGGGCCGGGGGCGGGGGTGGGGACGTGCGTGGGGGTGGTCATGGCTGTGCTCCTCCTTCAGCCCGCGAACCAGCGCACGGGGCGCGGGGCGAGGTTCTGGTACACGTGCTTGGTCTCGCGGTACTCGGCCAGGCCCGAGGGACCCAGTTCGCGTCCGGTGCCGGACTTGCCGAAGCCGCCCCACTCCGCCTGCGGGAGGTAGGGGTGGAAGTCGTTGATCCAGACGGTGCCGTGGCGCAGGTGTCCCGCCACGCGGCGGCCGCGACCCGGGTCCGAGGTCCAGACGGCGCCCGCGAGGCCGTACTCGGTGTCGTTGGCGAGCGCGACGGCCTCGGCCTCGGTGCGGAAGGTCTCGACGGTCAGGACGGGCCCGAAGACCTCCTCCCGTACGACGCGCATCCCCCGGTGGCAGCGGTCGAGCACGGTCGGCCGGTAGAAGTAGCCGGGCCCGTCGGGCCGTACGCCGCCGGAGCGGAGCACTGCTCCCTCGGCGAGGGCGGAGGCCACATACTCCTCGGTGCGTTCGCGCTGGGCGGCGGACACCAGCGGCCCGCACTCCACGCCCGGGTCGGTGCCGCGGCCGAGGCGGATCCGGTCGGCCCGGCGGGCGAGTTCGGCGACGAAGCGCTCGGCGGCGCTCTCCTCGACGATGAGCCGGGACCCTGCGGAGCACACCTGGCCGCTGTGCATGAAGGCTGCGTTGAGGGCCTGGTCGACGGCGGTGTCGAAGCCCTCCTCGGTGGCGCAGGCGTCCGCGAAGACGACGTTGGGGTTCTTGCCGCCGAGTTCGAGGGAGACCTTCTTGACGGAGTCGGCCGCGGCACGCATCACCTTCGTACCGCTGGTGAGACCGCCGGTGAAGGACACGAGGTCGACGTCGGGGTGTTCGGACAGGCGTGCGCCGACGGGGTCTCCGGGGCCGGTGACCAGGTTCGCGACGCCGGCCGGCAGACCGGCCTGGGTCAGCAGGCCGATGAGGGCCACCGTGGACAGCGGGGTGGTCTCGCTGGGCTTGAGCACGAAGGTGTTGCCCGCGGCGAGGGCGGGGGCGACCTTCCAGGAGGCTTGGAGGAGCGGGTAGTTCCACGGGGTGATCAGTGCGCAGACCCCGACCGGCTCGTGGACGACGATGCTGTGGACGTCGGGGGTGCCGGCGTCGACCACGCGGCCCGCGCTCTCGCCGGCGACGAGGTCGGCGAAGTAGCGGAAGGCGTCGGCGACGCAGTCCACGTCGACGCGGCCCTCTTGCAGGGTCTTGCCCGCGTCGCGGCTCTCCAGCAGTGCGATGCGTTCGCGGTCGCGCTGGAGCAGGTCGGCGGTGCGGCGCAGGAGCGCGGCCCGCTCCGCGACGGGGGTCCGGGGCCACTCCCCTCCGTCGAAGGCGGAGCGTGCGGCGCTGACGGCCGCGTCGGTGTCCGCGGTGCCGCCCTCGGCGACGACGGCGAGGACCGTGGCGTCCGCCGGGTCGAGTACCTCTCGGGTGGCTCCTGATACGGCGGAACGCCAGGTCCCGGCGATGTGGATGGTCTGCTGCTCGGACACGACGCGCTGTACCTCCGATTCCCGCCACCGCGGCCTACCCGCGGTGGTGCTGCTCGGGCGCGCCTGCCCCAGTCCTCGGAAGCCATGTCCCATCCGTCACTGCAAGTGACGGGAGTCACTCCCCGCCACCTGCCGAACATTTGGGACATAACGCGATTAATACGACACGCCCTGGAGGCTGGCCGGCCGCGGGGTGGCCGGTCAGGGTGTGACGACGGGAAACGCGTTGTCCGGTTCGGTGGCGCAGGAGGAGGAGCCGGCGCAGGAGCCGACGGGCGGCGGCGATGCCGCGCGGAGGCGTTCGAGGTGGGCGGCCGAAGCTGGGCCACTGCGGGGGGGGCAGGGTTCCCACAGGCCTCGCGCCACCGCCTCGTCGTGTGCCACCGCCTCGTCGGGTCCCACCGCCTCGTCGGGTGCTGCCGCCTCGTCGGGTGCTGCCGCCGAGACCCTCAGCCGCCGTTCGCCAGCAGGAGGTGGCGCTCGTCCGCGGTGAGACCGCCGCGCACACCGTGCGGGACCCGATCGGCAAGGGCCCGGCGCCTGCACGGGAGCCGAACGGGGCAGCGGTGGCACACCGCCTTGGCGGCCTCCTCGCGGGCACGGGCGGTCTCGGCCTGCTCATTCGCACCCCGTTCGAAGACGTCCCGGGCCCCGGAGCGGCACGGTCCGTCGAGCGGCGCATCGTGGCGGGGATCGAGGAGTACGTCCGTACGGGAGATGTCGGTCACGCCCGGCTTCCTTCCGGCAGGAGCGGTCCGTCGTGACCGCCTGGTCCCGCGCGTATCACCGGAAACTCAGCATCCATGCGTCGCGGGGCAGGCAGGCCTGGTGCAGGTGCCGGTGCCGGTGCCGATGCGAGGCCGGTGCCGATGCCGGTCCCCGGCCCTCACCGAGCGCCACCGTCCAGGCGGAAGCGGCCCACCGTCCACGGAGGCGCGCGGAGCGGTGGGGCGACGGGGCGTCAGTCCCCCTCGTCGTACCAGTCGCCGAAGTCCAGAGCGCGCTCGAGGACGTCCCCCATCGGGTCGTCGACCTGCCCGCCCTCCCGACCTGCGGATTCTCCGTGGGGTGTCGGGGCGCCTTGGCGTAGTCTCCCTCTGCGCGCTCAGCTTCTGGTGCCGTCGTTCCGTGCCCGTGGGGGGTCCACACCATCATGTCCGTCTCCGATCCCGGCGTTCTGCGCCCCCGACCGCCCATGGCCCACCCGGCCCCCGGTCCCGGACGTGCGCTGCTCGGGGTGCTGCACGCCGTGCTGACGGCAGCCGCCGCAGGCGATGCCCTCTCCCTGTACGCCGGCTTCCGGGCGCACTCCGCGGTGGAAGGGGACGGGGAGTCCGCCTTCCTCTCCGAGGACCGGTGGCAGGCCGTCGACACGCTGTTCTTCAGGGTGGACCAGCTCCAGATGATGGCCTTGCTCGCCTGCGCGGCCGTGTTCATCACCTGGTTCCACCGCATCCGGCAGAGGGCCGGTGTGCTCGCGCCCACCGCGTTCCGGCGGGGCCCGGGCTGGGCGATCGGTGGCTGGTTCGTTCCGGTGGCCTGCTTCTGGCTGCCCTACCGGATCGCCTCCGAGGCCTGGACGGTAGGCCTGCGGGGCGCCAAGGGCCCCTTCTGGCCGTTGAACCTCTGGTGGGCGTCGTTCGCGGGCTCGCTCCTGCTGGGCCGGTACGCGAGCGTGCGCCACCGGCGGGCCGACGAACTCGGGTCCTTCCTCGACGCGGTGACCCTGGGCATGGTGGCCGACGGCCTGAGCATCGTCGCGGCCGGGGCGGCCGTTTTCTTCGCCGCCCGCCTGACACGCATGCTGGAGCCGGAAAGGGACCCGGCCGCCGGCCGGTGAGCCGCGCGCCTGCCCATACCGCTGCCGCCCGGCCCGCCCCACTCCGATGAGCCTTCCGTCGTGACGGGGTGACGGGGGCGGGCAGCTTGAGGTGGGCGGCTCGGTCTCCGAAGGGCCTGCCCGTTCGTGGCGCACGGACGGCTGCGCGTCGCGTCCGTTCAGGGTGTTCGGGCAAGAAGCCGAGGCCGAGACCGGGTTCGGGGCCCGGGGGACTGCGGAGCTCCGGAGCTGCGGAGCTCCGGAGCCGCCACGGTCAGAGCCGCCAGTAGGCACCCGCACGGGAGTCGACGTGCACCACGTGCCGACCGACGCGCACCACGTGGTGGTCCGGGCCGGACCAGGAGCCGGTGCCGCCCTCCGCCCCGGGCAATGGGGTCCAGATCTCCAGGAAGGTGCTCCCGTCCGGGTTGGCCCCCCGCTCGACGAGGTCCGCACCGTGCCACCGGAAGGTGCCGGTGTCGTCGCCGGGCTCACCGGTGAGGTGGTGGAAGCGCACCTGGGAGCCGTCGAAGGAGGTCGTACCGGCGAATCCCCGGCTGTCGGCGTAGTAGGGCCCGGCCTGGAGCCACACCACTTCGTCGTCCCGGTCCTCGACGAGCGGCCCGCCGTTGCGGCTGACGCCGCGGCGCCGCCAGGCTCCGTGTTCCGGTACCGGGACGCCGTCCCCGGGCTCCCTGCCCGGCTCCCGCTCCCCGTCAGGCGCGGTCATCGGCGGCGGCGGTCGGGCCGTCGTGGTCGTCCACGGCCAGCAGAGTCAGCGGTACGTTGCCGCGTACCGCCTGCGAGTACGGGCAGACCTCGTCCGCCCGGTGCAGCAGGGGGCGGAGGTCGGCCGCCCGCCATCCAGGCAGGCTGACGGTGAGGCACACCGCGAGGCCGTATCCCGCGGGCGTGTCCGTCGTACCGAGCTCGACTTCGCACGCCACCCGCGCGGCGGAGGCGTCCGCCCCGAACTCGGCGGCGACCTCGGCGAGCGCGGAGGTGAAGCACGCTGCGAAGCCGGCCGCGAACAGCTGCTCGGGGTTGGTGGTGCCGGGCACCTTCTTGCGCGGCGGGGCGAGGCGGACGTCCAGGCGCCCGTCGTCCGTGCGGACGGATCCGGTGCGGCCCCCGGCGGCGTGCGCGGTCGTCCGGTACAGGCTGCGGGTGAGTGGCACGGTCATGGCGTTCGGCCCATCTTGCTCGACGAGGACACTGCCCGGGTGCGGACAGCGGGCGGCGCCGCTCGTGCGGCACCTCGCGCGTCGTCGTGCGTAACCGGGTACGGCGCATCTCGTCCGGGGCCTGGGGTCGGCCGCCGGACAATCTAGCACCGGGCGCGCGGCCGGGGTCCCACCCGATGTGGACGTCGCACCCCGCACCCCGCGCCCGCGCCCGCTCCCTCCCCCTTCCCCGGCGCGGTCCGGGGACGCGGACCGGTATCGGCTGCCGGTACGCCCCCGGCGGCATGCCCTCCCACCGGCTGAACGCGCGGACCAGGGCCGTGGCACCGCTCAGGCCGACGAGCGGCGCGATCCGGTCCAGGGGCAGGGCGGTGCGGACTACCCGGCCCCGGTCCGCACCCGTGCCGCGGCGGCAAAGGCCGGCCGCTCCGGTTGAGCCAGGCGCGGCCCCGGCCCGGATCCGCGGCGCCGCGCCCGCCGCTTGGCAGGCGCGATGCGCCGCGCAGATCAGCCGCTCCCCCCGCGACCGATGACCCCACCCGGCACAGGCGGCGTCCCCAGCATGGAGACGAGGTGGACCAGTGCCGCCTCGGCGGCCGGCGTGCCGGGCGTCACCTCTGGTGCAATGTCCGGTGCGGTGCGGCGCAGGTCGAGCCAGCCCAGGTAGGCGGCGTACGCGGCCAGGGCGCGGTGGCGGGCGTCGCCGGGAGCGAGCCCGAGGTCCGCGAAGACGACCTCCAGGTATCCGATCCGGGTGCGGGTCACCCGGTCGACCACCTCCGCCACGGCCGGATGGGCGTCGCGGGCGGCTACCAGCGCGGGCTCGAGGCCGGCGATCCCCTCGTCGCCGAGGGCTTCCAGCAGCAGGGTCCGGGCACGCGTCCAGGGGTCCTCGTGGGCGCCGACGGCGGCGATGACCTCGGTGGTGGCACGCCGCTCCCAGGTCTCCAGAGCGGCGACGAGCAGGGCGTCGCGGTTCTCGAAGTGCCAGTAGAAGCTGCCGCGCGAGACGCCGAGTTCGCGGGCGAGGACATCGACGGCCACGGCGGCGGCGCCACCGCGGGCGAACGCCCTCAGCGCCGCCATGGTCCAGTCCTCTTTGCTCACTCGCCCCTTCGCCATGTTCCGTACAGTAGTGTATGGAAAATCCATACACCACTGTCTGGATCTGCTGGCGGGCATCACGGGGAAGGGGCACCGATGGACACGACGACGGGAACTGCTGCGGGGGCGGACATGGACAGCGGCTCGGCGGCGGCGGTGCGCTCCGTCCGGGCGGCGGCGGCCGTGGCGGCCGGCGGCCTGGCCGCAGCCGCGGCACTGCACGCGGTCTGGATCCGCTCGCCGTGGCCGCTGGGCTCCCCGGCCGAACTGGCCGAGGTGGTGGTGGGCACCGAGCAGGAGTCGCTGCCGCCCGCCGCGGCGACGGCCGCGGTCGCTGGCCTGCTGGCCGCGGCCTCGGGCCTCGTGCTGGCCGGCGCCCGCCCTGCCTCCGCCCTGGGCCGAGCCCGTCCGGTACGGGCGGGGCTGTGGACCGTATCGGCCGTGCTGGCCGCGCGGGGCCTGGGCGGCCTGGTCGTATCCGGCCTGGACCTCCAGCAGGCGCCGGCCCGGTACACGGCGATGGATCTGCGGGTGTACTCGCCGCTGTGTCTCGCCCTGTCCTCCCTGACCGGATACGTCGCGACGCGCACCCGGAGCCGGGCCCGCCGGCCCTGAACCGGACCCGCCGGCCCTGAACCGCGCCCGACGGCCCTGAACCGCGCCCGTCGGCTCTGGCCCGGCCGCCGTGGTCGACCTGCGGGGAAGTCGACCACGGCGGCGGGCGATCAGGAGGTGCGCTTCAGCGTCCAGGTGTTGGGGTTGAAGCTGGGGACGGCGGAGTAGCGACAGCCGCTGGAGTAGTAGGTGTTGGTGATGGTCCAGCCCGCGGGCGGCCACGTGGACGCGCAGGCGTTGACCTGGGTGCCGACGGGGTAGCCCCTCAGGTCCTTGATCTGCTTCATGTTGGGCGTGAAGCCGGAGCCGCACCCGCCGCTGTTCCACCACTGGACGTCCACCCAGCCGTCCGGGGTGAGCGTGCTGGCGCACATGTTGACCGTGTCACCGGGTGCCGCCGAGGCGGGACTTGCGGTGACGGCCAGGGCGGTAACGGCCATGGTGGCCAGAGCAACGGCATAGCGCGTGCGGATCACGAGACGTTCCTTTCTCGGCGCACCGGGATCGCCGCCGACGGTCGGCGGGCCGCGCCAGGCGCCGCGTCATTGCTATCCGACCGTTTCATGCCGCAGAAAGTGACCTTTTGGGCATAACTCGGCAATCGTTTAGAGCCGCCTCGCCTCTGCCCTTCAGGACTCCCTCTCCCCACGACGGCCGAACGGCCCTGGTCCAACGCCTACGGACGTTCAGGAGGTCGCGGAGACGAGCAGGCGGCGGGCGGCACCGGGGAGGCCGCGCACGGCGAACCGGGCCGCACGGAGCCGGGGCCACGGGGGCGGATGGCGGCGCGCGCGGGCCGACGCCACGTCAGCGCAGCGTGGGGCGATGGACGGGCACCTGCAGAGGGGCGCCCGCTGACGGGCACCCCTGGACGGCCACCTGCGCGCAGCGCTCCCCCGCCGCACCCCCGTACGGGTCAGGCGGCGCGGCAGAGCTGCGCGGGGTTCGCCGGGGCAGAGACGACGCGGGCCCCGGCCGCGGGCCGAGGGCGGGCGCCGTGGAGGCTGCCCGCGGGCTGCGCGTGGTTCCGGGCGAACACGACGAGGCGCAGCACCGCGAACCGCGCCACGCCCGCGAACGCGGAGGCCGACAGGTAGACGACCTGCTCCAGCAGGGGATCGGGCGCCGCCACCAGCTGCCGCAGGGCCACCATCGCCATGCACGTCACGGCGTACGCGGCCACCGCGGACCCGGCCGACTGCGCGTGCTGGCGCCGACTCGCGCGGCCGCCCGCGCCGAAGGTGAAGCGCGCGTGGAGCTCGGTGGCGAGGAGGGTGGAGACCACCGTGATCAGGGCGTTGGCCAGCACCCAGGGAACACAGGAGGCAAGCGCTCCCACGGCGAAACTGGAAGCGACCCCCACCCCGCCGCCGCAGAGCGCGAAGCGGGCGAAGGCGGTGATGGCGCCGGGCTGCGTGCCCTGCTGCCGGCTCTGCACTGTCCCCATGATGCGACCCCTCCCACGAACGCGCGCCCACCGCCTGTCCGGCCAACAGGTGCGCCACCCTTGACGCCATAATGGCTCATGAATGGCACCACGTCGAGCCATTATTGACGCCACGTCGGGTCATGGGGGATGAAGATGCAGGTCAGCCGCAGCGCCAAGGTGCCCAAGTCTTTTGCTTGCACTGTCGCGGGAGCCTGAGCCGAAAGTCGCGCCTGAGCCTGAGCATGAGCGTGATGGACGGTCAGGCCCGGTCCTGCATCAGGCTGCAGGGGACCCGACGGGCAGACTGCGCGTGGCCGTTCCGCCCAGCCTCGACCGCCTCGCGCAGGGTGCGGATGCGCCCAACAGGGCGACCGAGACCCGCTGCGGTGCGTGGGGCGCCGAGGCCACGCTCCCGCAGCAGGCAGGCCCTCGGTCCGAAAGCGGGCCCAGCGCCCTCGGGCGGGGCTCGGTGGCACCTTCCGTCGGCGCAGTACCGGGCCGCGATCCGCTTGCGGAGCCTCGGCGTCCGGCGTCATCGGCGGTGCCGAAGGCGGCCGCGCCGGTGACGGCAAAGGGCTGTCCCGTCATCCCCCGGCGGATCAGCGCGCGCGGCGTCGGATGCGGTGCATTGCATGGCGAGAAGCGTCCGCCTACCGAGAGTATCCGGGCGTTCCGACGACGCGGGGTGGTGCCGTAGCTGTCGTCGTGCACCGGCGGGGGACGACCGGGCAGCCCTTGGTGGACGCGCCGCCGCGGGCCGGAACCCCGCGGCGGCGCGTACCGCCCTCGTAGCCCTCGCAGTTGTGGCTCCGCGGACGGTCAGGCGCCTACGCCGAGCACAGTACGGATCAACGTCCGCTGGGCGTCGGACAGGCAGGGGTCCTGGAGGTCGAGCACCTCGTCGTCGACGGTGATCCGGTAGCGGTAACCGTCGGGCACGGGGGCGACGGCCCTCTGGGCGAGCTCCTCCAGATCCGCCGCGTCCGCGCGTCCGGTCGTGTCGAGTGCGCTGAGCTTCTCCAGGCCGCCGGCGAAGCCTCCGGAGCGGGTGACCGTTATCAGCATGGCCGTTCCTTCCTGTTCGCTGGTGTGTCACACGGTCTGCGCGTCGCAGCCATGTCCGCGCATGCCCCGAACCGCGGCGCGCTGTCACGGAGGAGGCGCCGGTCCGTACGAACGTCCGGAAAACGTCGTCGCGGGCCGGCCGGCCACGCACGGGGGAGAGCCGGTGCTCGACGCGCATGAGCCACTCGGCGAGGAAGGCGCACAGCGTTCCGGCTGCTCGTGCGGCAGGGCGTGTACCGCGTCGTCGACCACGATGAGCGAGGCGTGCGGGCAGTGGCGGACGAGGTCGACCGCGGCGGCAAGGCCGACCGTCGAATCCAGCCGCCCGGCCACGACGACGGGCAGCCCGGGGTACGCGGGCGCGGGCTCGGGGTGCGCGTCAGCGCCCGGCGTTCACCGATACGCTCGAGCGCCGCCCGGTCGGCGAGGGCCGCGGCCGACGCCACGTGGCGTCAATACGGTTCGAGCATGACGGGTGTCTGGATGACGAAGTAGCGCCGGAAGGCGTCGTCGCCGAGGTTGCCCGATCCGACGACCGCGCGGCGCTCGGGGTTCGCGCACTCCGGGCGGTAGGGGGCGTACGAGCGCCAGGCCGGCGACCTGGGCCGGGCGCCGTGCAGCCTTCGCCTGCGCGAAGTACGCGCCGGCCGAGTGGCCGACGAGGAGGTACGAGGTCCCGCCCGAGGCCTCGTCGGCGAAGCGCAGCAGTGTGTTGACGAAGTCGGCTTCCCGGCAGGGGAATTCGGGTGCGGGCGTCCGGCCCGTCCCGGGGAGGTAGGGATGGATCCGCCGCAGTCCCGCCACTGCGTCGAGGGCCGGCTCGAAGCAGGCCTCGGCCTCGCGGTGGTCGCACCGGCGCCGTGCAAAAGCGGCACGGGCCGCCCCGTCCTGTGCTCGACGGCGTGGACCGCCACCCGGCCCCCTGGGAGTACCAGCCCCGCGTGCCAGGGCGGCGTGTCCCGAGAGCGGACGGGGCCCGTGGCCGGGGGAACGCAACGCTGTCCTTCACGTCAGAAGCATGTAACGGTCCCGAAGACGGTGGATTCCGGTCGTCCCGTAGTACCGAACCGCAGCGTCGGCGGCACCATTCGAGCCATGTGCAGGCGCACTGGGGCCGTCAGTCGTGCGCACCGCCCGCAAGAACCGGCAGCCCCCACCCCCGAGGAAGTGTGTCGTCGCAGCGCTTCCTCATCCGCGGCCTGTGACTCCGGCGGCGCGGACCAGGGCGGACGCCCGGCCGCGTCCGGCGCCCCCGCCGCTCCGGTGCCCGGGATGCGCCCGGCGGCGCCACCCCGTCCGCAGCCCGAGTCCGACCGGCACCACGGCCCGGCCCGGTGGCGGGGATACGTACGTCCGTTTCGGCACCGGCACGGCATCGGCATCGGCATCGGCATCGGCGATCCGGTCGTCCCGAGGGACTCCGAGCCGCAGGCCGTGGCCACGACCGGGCCGGAGGTGAGGCCTACTCGTTTCACCTTCCGGGGCCGGCCGGCCGGCCGACGAAAACCGTCACGTCGTTCTGGTGCGGCCACCCGGCCCGCGCCCCCGGCAGAAGGAGGGAGGTTGCGTCGCTGGACAGCCGGCTCTCGGTGGAGGGGGAATCCCGCATCGTCGGCCCCAACCCCCCTTGTGATGCGAGGAAACACCGGTAACCGCACTGTCGAGGACTTCCTCTGCAGCGCGGGAACAGCCAGTGGTCTCCTTCGGAACGTGTCGGTCGGGCCCGCTGGACGTCCCGGGCGACCCGACAACGCGGTGAGCTGCGGTGCCGGGCGGCGCGGGCCCGGCAAGACCCGAAAGAGACGCCCCGGGGGTCCGGCAAGCCCGGCATGATCGGCAAGGCCCACCGGGGGTGGGGGCGCCTTCCCCACGAAGCTCCCAGAACGTCTGGTTTTCGATCTCTTCCGGGGAACACCGCGTGCGGTCATAGCAGTTCATCGGATGGAACCGGGGCGAGCCCGCACCGCTCGTCCTCGACCGGCAGACATTGGCAAGGAGAAACCGTGCGCATCCTCTTCACAGGCCCGGCCTCGGCCGGCCACCTCTTTCCGATGATCCCGACCGCGCAGGCCTTACGCGCCGCCGGGCACGAAGTGCTGTTCGCAGGCTCGCAGCCGCTGCACCAGCTGCGCCAGGCAGGATTTCCGGTCGTCGAGATAGGCGACGGCCGCACCATCCGGGACGTGTTCGAACAGGCCACGGGTGAGGAGGTGCGTTACGTGACGACCGACCTGACCTCTGACCAGATCCTCGACAGGGCGGCCCACGGCTTCGCGCTGCTGTCCCGTTCCACCGTGGACGGCCTGCTGGACGTCGCCGAGAGCTGGGGCGCCGACCTGCTCGTCCACGACTCCTTCCAGGCCTCGGCCCCGCTCGTCGCCGCCAAGCTCAAGATCCCGTCCGTGATCCAGAACTTCGGCGTCACCTCCGGCCACGACATGGTCGCCCGGCTCGCCGCCAACTTCACGGAGGCGTACGAGACGTACGGGGTGGCCGGCCCTGCCGAGACCACCGCCCTGAACATCGTCCCCGCTTCCCTCGGGGGTGACCCGGACGGCCTGCGGATGCGCTACATCCCGTACAACGGCGGCGGTTTCGTCCCCCGCGAACTGCTCCGTCGCGGCGCCCGCCCGCGCGTGGCCGTCACCCTGGGCACGGTGCTCACCGAGATGGACGGCGTGCGCGCCATCGTCCGCCTGATCGAGGCCGCCGCCTCGGTGGACGCAGAGTTCCTGCTCGCCGTGGGCGACACCGACCTCGCGCCGCTCGGCACCCTTCCCGACAACGTGCGCCCCCTGCCCTGGGTCCCGCTCGCCGAGCTGCTGACCGCGTCCGACGCACTGATCCACCACGGCGGCTCCGGCACCCTGCTCACCGCACTCCAGGCCGGACTGCCTCAACTCCTCCTCCCCCAGGGCGCCGACCACTTCACCAACGCCGACGCCCTCACAGCGACGGGTGCCGCCCTGCGCTCCGCCTCGGACGACGTCGACGCCGCGCTCATCACCCGGCTGACCGCCGACCCGGACCTGCGCGAGGCCGCCGACCGCCTCCGCGCGGAGAACGCCGCTCTGCCGACCCCGGCCGAGACGGTCCCCGCTCTGGAGGCCCTGGCCTCCGCCTGAAACGCCTCCACGAAGTCGCCGGGGCGGAAGACTCCGGCCTGGAGCCCGGACGACCGCCCCCGGTCCGGGCTCCGGCCGCATCCCGCGGCGTGGAAGTGATCAGGTGCACTCCGGGCGGGGCTCCGCAGAGCGTCCGCGGCGAGGCATCGGAGGGCCGACCCGTCGATGCAGGTCAGCTGATCAGCGAGTCCGCTGGTCAGCAGGTCAGCAGGTCAGCACCATGCGGGTGCGGTTCCCGACGCCCGGTCACGCCGCGCTCGGCCAGGAGGAGGCGGACGGCCCCCCGGCCGGCCTTCTCGCGGGTCACCCGGATCGGGCGCGGCTCGGGGTTGCGCGGCCGCTTTCCAGGGCGCAGGCGCAGCGGGCATGCGAGCGATCGGCAGCGGCCAGCCGGTGGACCCGCCCCCGGCCGGCCTGCGCCGCCGATTCCGCGACGGGCTCGAACCGGTTCCCGCGCTGCCCGACGCGACCCGTCGCTCCGCCGTGCTCCATCCGACGTGCACGAGCCGCGCACGCCCCTCGCCCCCGTAGGCGGTCGGCCGCGTCGCCCTGATCGGCTACGCCCGGCCCGCGTGAGGACCGGCGGGGCACACGGGCCGGCAGCTCACCCGCACACCGGACGCCGCCCTGCGCAACACGGTGATGCGGCTGCCGCCTTCCTCAAGCTGCGATGCGCATGATCCCACGGCACCGTGATGGCGTGGCACCGCGCCCCCGCCCCTGCCGACGGCGTCGAGCCGAGGCCCCGCACGGGCACGGGGGCGGCGGCCGCGGCCCGGCCCGGCCCGGGACCGTCAGGCCGACACGGTGAGCGCGGCAATCTCGCCCAGCACCCGGGCCGCCGGCGCCGGGTCGACCAGCCACTTCAGGTGGCTGCCGTCGAGGGTGCGGACGTCATAGGGGTTGTCCGGCGTCAGGGCGTCACCCTCGCGAATCAGCCGGTCCTGCATGGCCAGCGGCAGACTCGCGTCGTCGGCCAGGCGCACGAAGGTCTTCGGGATGCGACCCCAGGTCGCGGCCTGCGCCCGGTCGGCCGAGGTGCCGACGTCGAGGTTCTCGTCGGGCTGGAAGGTGTTGAGGAAGGTCAGGAACTGCTCGTCGGTGCCGTCGGCAAGGAAGGCCGCCTTGAACGCGGCGAGGGCCGCCGGGTCCGCGGTGCGGAAGTTGACGCGCAGCACACCGAGTTCTGCGGGGTTGCCGGCCAGCGCCAGGCTCAGGGATGCGGCATCGACCTCGGCCATCTCCGGTTCGGCGTAGTAGCCGCCGACCTCCAGGTCGACCGGGGCCCAGGCCGCGACGTAGACGATGCGGTCGATCAGGTCCGGCCGCGCGTTGGCGGCGGCGGTGGCCGTGACCCCGCCGCGGCTGTGCGCGACGAGGATGACCGGCCCGTTCTGCTTGGCCCGTGCCAGGACGCCGATCAGGTACGCGGCGTTGTCGGCGAGCGTGACGCCCCGGATCGAGCCGGGCGCGGCGGCGAGGCCTTCGGGATCCTGCGGTGCCTGGTAGGCGCGGTGGTAGCTCGCCCCGAATCCGTGGCCGGGCAGGTCGACGGCTACGGAGCGGTGCCCGAGAAGGCCGAGTTCCGCCTGGAGCGGCGCGAAGGAGAAGGAGTTCGCGAAGGCACCGTGCACCAGCACGAAGGTCGGGGTCGGCTGCATCTGTCTGCTCACTCGCTCTCTGTCGAAGCATGAGGTCCGATGGGACATCGGTGGCGCGAGCGCCCGCCGGGGCCCCATCGGGACAGTACGCAGACAATGATCATCCAACCAATCGGTACGGCCCCCTCCGGTTGGTCCCTCGGGCGGCGGGGGTGTCTCTATGTCCTCCGTCAAGGACGTGGTGCCGGGTATGGGGTTGTTTGGGGTGGTCATGCTGCCAGGGTGACGGTGGGGGTTCGGGAC
>NZ_JBVJFK010000021.1:0-74860 GCF_055587885.1 Streptomyces sp. NPDC046349 | reverse complement strand
CCGGCGCGGCCCACCGTGTCAGGTGGGCCGCGCCGGCCCCGCGTCGGGGTACCGGCCGGGTCAGCGGCGGCGGGCGCGGGTGCGCTTCACCTTGAGCTCCTGGAAGCGCGGGACGTCGCCCTCGCGGACCCGCTGCCAGGCCCTGCGGTAGAGCTCGGCGGCCGGTTCGGGCGGTGCCAGAACGCCCAGGAGGGGACGGGCGCCGGGGGTGAGGCCGTACATCGGCAGCTTCCACTGCTCCACCGGCAGTGCCGGGGAGGCCATGTCGGCCCACCCGCCGGGCAGGAACAGCGAGCGCCCGGCCCTGCTGCGGTCCGCCGACACCACCAGGTCGGTGGCGGCCAGTTCGGCGCGGGCGGCCTTGAGCCGGGCGGGCTTCCAGCCCGTCCACCGGGCGGTGTTGCGGTCGGTGGGGTCGGGCATGGCGAGGAGGGCAAGGTACAGGGCGGCCGCGTCGGCGCCCAGTCCGTGCGCGGCGCTCACCTCCTGCACCAGCTCGGGAACCGAACGGCTCGGGTCCTGCGGCCACCAGGTGCCGGCTGCGTCGGTCTCGCCGGCCGCGGGCGCGCCCGGGTCGGCGAGGAGTGCGGCGAAACGCGGGTCGTGGGCGGTCCGCAGGGCCCTCTCGGCCACGGACGGCTCCTGGTCGTCGCCGCGCAGCGCCGGCAGGTACGGGTCGGAGCCGGTGGAGTCCAGCAGTGCCGTACGGACCGCCGGCTTGGGCTGGTCGTCGTGGGTGGCCATGACGACCGCGCCGTAGCGCTCGTAGCCCTCGCCTGTCTCGGTCGGGGTGCCGGCGACCTTCCGGAAGTTCGGAAGGCTGGTGTAGTGGGCGATCTCCAGGAGCAGCTCGGGCGCGGCGAGCCGCTGCCGTACGGCGGTCAGTGCGGGCGGCAGGACCGCTCGCACCGGGTCCCCGGCCGGCAGCCGGTGGGCCAGCCACGCGCTCATGGCGAGGGTCGCGGTCAGGACCTGCGCGTTGAAGGGGTCGGTGACGGGCACGGCGGGCTCCACGTGGTCGCCCTTGACGATCCACGGCACGTCGACGGACAGCTCGCGCGAGGCGGCCGGGTCGAGCAGTGCGGCCAGCACGCGGTGGGCGGGCCATCCGCCGCGAACGGCCCGCGCGGCCTCGGTGGCCAGCCAGTCGGGTACGGGGGTGCGCCGGCCCACGCGCCGGTTCCACACCTCCGCGGCGGCCGCCACGTCGGGGCCCTCGCTCCACAGGCGCGCCGGATCGGCGGGCAGCAGGGCCGCGACCACGGCGCGCCGGACCTCCGCTCCGAGGGCCTTGAGCTCGTCCCGGGCGTAGGCGGCGTCGGTCGCCTTGACGCCGAGGGCGGTGCGCACCTGCGCGGGCAGGAAGTTGCGGTCCCAGCTGTCGATGTGCGGGAGTCCGGCGATCACCAGGCGGGCGAGGGCGCCGGAGACCCCGGTGAGCCGGGAGAACTCCTCGGCGGCCTCCGGGTGGAAGGGCACCGGGCCGTGCTCGGCGGCCGTGCCGAGGAAGGCGGTCAGCCAGCCGGGCTCCCGGTCCGGGTCGCCGAGGGGTGTCGCGCGGCGGACGGTGTAGGGGCCGGGGACGGTGAAGCGGCCGGTGGGGTCGTGGAGGAGGGCGCCGAACTCGTGTCCGTCGGGCACGGAGGTTCCGTGCTCGGTCACGGCGAGGACGGCTCCGCCGCCCAGGGGCAGCAGGCTGCGGTGGTGGAGGTTGCGGTGGAGGCCGTCGGGGCCGGTCAGGTGGGCCTGGCCGAGGTGGACCTGGACCTGGCGCCAGCTGCCGGCCGATCCCCGCGCCGAGGCCATGCCGAGGGCGTCCACCTGACCGAGCAGGGTGAGGAGGGCCTCGCGCTGTTCGTCGGTGGTCGTCGCGGCGACGGCCCGGTAGGCGGCGGCCGCGGGCTGGTCGAACAGCGGCGTCCAGGTGCAGCTGTAGTACGGGAGGGCGGGGGTGTCGAAGTGGAGCAGCCCGGGCATCCCGGCGGCGTCGCTCTCGGAGCGGGCGGCGCCGAGGAGGCTCAGGGTCCGGTGCGTGCCGTCGCTTTCGCCGTTGTAGCGGTAGTGGGTGTGCTCCAGCAGACCGTTGAGGGCGGCGCCGAGCAGCTGGTCGGCGGGGCCGAGCTCGCGCTCGTCCTGGGGGGCGGTGTCCGCGTCGAGGCGGGCCCCGATCGCGTCCAGGGCCTTCTGCTGGGTGAGGGCGAACCGCAGGACCTCGACGATGCCGCCGATCAGCTTCGGGTCGGTGACGCGTGGCAGGGCCGCGCTCACGGCGTCCGGCAGGTCGGTGACCTTCGGCGTGGCCGCGGCCGCCTTCATGAGGGCCCCGACGGTCTCGCGGTCGGCCGTGCGCAGCGCGGCCGAGCCCTCCGGGTCACGGGGGCGCAGCGCGTACCAGTGGGAGAGCGGCGGGAGGTCGACGCTGCCGGTGCTGAAGGGGGTGTCGTGGCGGTCGTTGCGGGTTTGGGCGGTGACGACGCCGTCGGGGTCGGTGAGGGCCAGTTCGCGCCAGCTGTGCGAGAGGGCGCGCGGGCGGTCGTCGCCCGGGAAGGTGAGGGCCGCGACCGGCTTGTCCCCGCCTTCGGGGACGGTGACGGTGCGTCCGCCGTTGTCGGTGCCGACCCAGCCGTTGTCGTGGAGGCGTACGGCGTGCCAGCCCAGGACGCCGTCGACGGGTGCACCGAGCACGGAGCCTTCCACGGTGGGCGTGGGGAGCAGCCGGCTGGAGTAGCCGGATGAAGCCCTGCCGCTGTAGGCCCTCATGGTGTCGGTGAAGAACGCGGGCGTGGAAGAGCGTCCGTAGGCGCCGCTCGCCGGGTCGTACTCGAGCCAGCCGCTGTCGTTGTCGTGGTCGCGCTGCCGCCACACCCAGTACGAGGTGCCGTCGGACAGGACCGGTCGCTCGTCGGGCAGCCGGGTGTCGCCGCGGTGCAGGACGCCGCCGCCGGTGGTGCGCCCGCCGCCGGGCAGCGGGAGGGAGAGGTGTTCGCTGCGCAGGGACCAGTAGTTGCGGTCGGAGTCCAGGGTGAAGACGGTGCCGGGCGAGGAGTGCCAGTAGCCCTCGATGCGGTTGGCGCTCCAGTCGGACCAGAAGACGAGCAGTTCGCCGTCGACGTAGTGGAATCCCATGCGGCGGTGGGAGCCGGCCGGGACGCGCAGGTCGTGCGTGAGGACGGTCGAGTCGGCGTCGATGACGCGGACCTGGGCAGCGTTGGCGACGATCAGGTACGGCCAGGCCTCGACGACGGTGAGGCCGTTGCGGTCCTTGCCGGGGGTGAGTTCGGCGACGGCGCTCTCCCAGGCGGGCCAGGCCAGCTCGTCGAAGAGGCCGCCGCGCAGGGTGCGGGCGAGGGTTTCCCCGAGGTCGGCGGCCGCCGCGGCGGCGACCTCCTCGGGGGCGAGCACCAGGGCCTCGACGGGCAGCCAGGTCAGCCGCTCGATCGCGTCGGGGACACCGGGCAGGCCCGCGGCGACGGAGGCGCGGGCGACTTCACGCATCCACTCGGCCAGCAGCGGTCGTGCCCCGGGCGAGGCGGCGATGTGGCGGACGATGTCGGCGCCGCCGCTGCCGAGGCCGTTCAGCGCCCGGCGGAAGGCGGGCTGGAAGCGTACGTCCGCGGCGACTGCGGCCAGGTCGCGGCGCTCGTCGCGGTCGGCCCAGTCGGACAGGTTCAGGGCGTCGTGCCGGTGCCGCTTCTCGTCTTCGTCGGGCGTGGCGACCGGGACTTCGAGGGTGAGCAGCAGGTCGAGGAGGTCGGCGTCCTGGACGCCGACCTGCAGGCCCGCCTCCCGCCCCGGCCGGTCGAGTTCGGCGCGCAGCCGCGGCGCGCAGCGCTCGACGATGTCGAGAAGGACCGGGTTGCTGGGGCGGCGGCCCCAGCCGGAGCGGCGGGCGGTGGAGAAGCGCTCGAGCCAGCCGGAGGTGCCGTCGGAGCAGCGCTCCTCCTCGGGCAGGCTGCCGTCGGCCAGTCCTGCGGTGGCGCCGGACTCCTCCAGTACGTCCAGCCACAGGTCGATCAGGTCGATGTCGCCGCCGGGCGGGGTCAGTCCGAGGAGCGTGCCGCGGACGGCGGGGACGCGGCGGGCGAGGGCGACGAGGGCGCCGCGGTGGGCCTTCCACCAGCCGAGCGCGGCGCGCAGGGTGGCGGGCAGGGGCAGCAGTTCGGCGAGGTAGTCCTGCTCGGGTTCGGTGCCGGTCAGGCCCGCGGCGCGGGCAAGGCGGCGCAGTTCGACGGCGGCCTGCGCGGAGGGTGGCAGGCCGCCCGCGGTGCGGCGTACGCACAGGCGCCGGAAGCGCTCGTAGGCCTCGGCGGGGCTGACGCGGACGGCCAGGGCCTTGCCGTAGCCGGCGAGCACCTTCACCGGCAGGGCGCCGGCCAGCGCGAATTCGAGGAAGACGGAGTCGAGGCGGTCCTCGTCGACGGGCAGGCCGTGCTGGGCCTCGGCGGTGCGGGCGCGGCCGAACAGCTGGGCGGCGTAGGTGGTGTTCTCGACGGCGAGGAAGATGCGCGCGGCCTGCTCGTGGAAGAGCGGCAGGAAATGCGGCAGGGAGGCGGCGAGGCGGTCGGCCAGTTCGGTGCACGCGTCGAGCGCGGCCTTCGGCTTGGTCTTGGCCTGGCGGGCGATCCGGTCGAGTTCGGGGACGACGGCGAGGGCGTGGTGGCCGTCCTCGGGGTGGTGCACGAGGACCCATTCGGGGAAGCCGAGCGCCTGGCGGCGGCTCAGGCCGACGACGGGCGGCTCGCCCTCGTCGCGCACGAGGCCCAGGAAGCCGGCGGCGAGGTCCTCGGCCGCTCCGAGTTCGGCGGCGGCGAGCCGGACGACGACGCGGTCCTCGTCGAGGCCGGGGTGGCGGTAGGTGCGGGCCGTCAGGCCGACGGCGTCGGTTCCGGCGCCGGTGGTGCCGTTGGGGAGTACGGCTCCCGCCTGCAGCAGCAGTTCGTTCTCGGTCGCCGCGGTGTCTCTCAGGTTCCTGCTCACGCGTCCCCGCCCTCCTCGATCTTGCGCCCGGCGTACAGTGCCGCGGCCATTCGCATTCCTTCGGACCAGGCCACCGGTCCGACCTTCGTCAGCGGTACCGCCCGGCCGTCCTCGTCGTGCCAGCTCAGGGCGCCGGTGGTGGTCTCGGCGTCGTAGTAGGGCTCGCCGATCCACACCGACGCCTCCGTGCCGGAGCCGGCTCCCGTGTCGCGGACCTTGCAGGTGGCGTAGCCGCCGGAGACCCGGTAGCCGAGGGCGGTCGCGCGGGCGGCGAGGCCGAAGCGGGTGGGGAAGACCCCGCCCGCGTAGTCGCGGACCTCGGTGGCGGTGGCGGAGACCTCGTCGGGCTTGCGCCAGGTGGCGCGGTGGATCTGCTCGACCTGCTGCACGATGCCCAGTTCGGCCGCGAACTCCCGTACGTCGTCCAGGTCGGGCAGCAGTACGGGGTGGGGCAGGGTCACCGTGCGCGGGGAGAGCCGTATGGTCTCGCCGTCGAGGTTGACCACCTTCAGCTCGCCGGACGCGGTGGCGTCCCGCAGGAAGCCCACCTCGTCGGGGTCGTCGCCGACGACGGCCAGGTCGCGCAGGGCGTTCTGCCAGGCCTCGTCGGGCCAGACCCGGGCCAGCAGTTCGGTCGGCACGGGCAGCGAGGACACCATCCAGCCGTCGACCTGGGCGACGCAGGCCGCCGCGTGGCGGTCGAGCCATTCGGCGAGCCGGCGCAGCCGGTCCACCTCGGGATGGTCCTTCAGCGCCTTGGGCAGCGTCTTCAACTGCCGTCCCGCTGCCCGGCCGGTGACGGACCTCGCCGCCACCCGCCCTTCCACCAGGGCGATCTCGTACCCCTCGCCCGCCGCCAGCCATGCCATCAGACTGTGCCCCTCCGCCTGTCCCGTACGTGTTTCCGCGCAGCCCTGACAGGGGGGAGCAAACCCCCCTGAGCTGCGGTATGTCGGGGAGACTAGCGAGAGCCACTGACAACGCCCGCCGGAGGGGCCTCTGTAGGTCGATTGTCCGGTTCTGGGTAGTCTTTCCCGGACAGTGGCGGAGCGGTACCGGCTCGGGGTGGGGTTATGGGACGTCAGATACGTGGACCGGGTGCGCTGGTGGCGGCCCTGCTGCTGGCGGCCGCGGCCGGATGTTCCGACCCGGAGGGGCCGGCCTCGCCGGGCGGCCAGGACGCGAAGCCTCAGCCGTCCGTCTCCCGGGCCGCGCCGCCGGCCGGGGCGCCGGACGAGGGGGACGTGCTGCCCGGCATGGTCACCACGGCCGTGGCCCGTGCACAACTGGCCGCGCTGAAGGTGGCTCCGGTGGGCACGATGGCCGGCTACAGCCGGGCCAAGTTCACGCACTGGGCCGAGCAGGGCAACAAGTGCGACACCCGCGAGACGGTCCTCGAGCGGGACGGCGCCGAGGTGAAGCAGGACGGCGAATGCCGGGCCGTGTCCGGGACCTGGAAGAGCCTGTACGACGGGGTGGTCGTCACCGACGCCGCCGCGATGGACATCGACCACATCGTGCCGCTCGCCGAGGGCTGGCGCTCCGGGGCGTCCGGCTGGGACGCCGCCCGGCGCAAGGCCTTCGCCAACGACCTGACCCGTCCCCAACTGCTCGCGGTCACCGCGTCCTCCAACCGGTCGAAGGGCGATCAGAGCCCCGACCTGTGGCAGCCGCCGGACC
This sequence comes from Streptomyces sp. NPDC046349, assembly GCF_055587885.1. Classification (NCBI taxonomy): domain Bacteria; kingdom Bacillati; phylum Actinomycetota; class Actinomycetes; order Kitasatosporales; family Streptomycetaceae; genus Streptomyces; species Streptomyces sp. NPDC046349. The sequence continues at coordinate 68,203 of NZ_JBVJFK010000021.1, read as the reverse complement.
GTTCCAGCTGGTGCCGGTACGGCCGGGCCTGGACCACCGTCAAATCCGCCTACGAGCTGACCGTCACCGAACCGGAGAAGAAGATGCTCACCACGATGCTGGACACCTGCACCTCATGACCCGGGCGGACCAGTGGCAGGACGGGGTGCTCGCCGGCCCGGGCGGCGCCATGACCGACGAGGTCGGCGTCATCACCGGCCCGCTGACCCTGCGCACCACCGCGACCGCCGACGGGCTGGTCCGCTTCGACGTGCAGTACCAGGACGCCGACGAGTGGTACACGCTCACGGGCAGCCCCCGCCCCCACCACGGCGCTCCGGCCGCCCTGCACGCCGCGGCCCTCGCGGCGATCCGTTCGGGCGGCGCGGCCGGGGCCCCCGGCGGCGGACCCGTCTGAGGCGCGGCGGGCGCGGGCCTGATCGGGGCCGGGAGCGCCTAGGTGGTGCTCCCTGCCGTCCGGCGACGGGTGACGGCCGTCGGCCGGATGCCGTACCGGATGGCCCGGCGTCCGCCGAACCGCCCGCCCCCGGTGCTGGTTCCGGCGCGGCCGGTCCGCCTGAGACCGGTCAGAGCAGGGCGATGCCCAGGGGCCGGATGCCGGCGGGCAGTCGGCGGGTGGTGCCCGTGTCCAGGTCGACGACCGTGATGCCGTTCCAGTGGCCGTCGCGGGTGTAACCGCCCGTGACGTAAGCGGTCCGGCCGTCCCGGGAGACGGCGACGTCCTCGTGCGGGCCCTGCAGCGGCTGGACCCGCTCAGTGCCGTCCGGGGCCCGGACCGTCAGCGACGGGCCCTTGCCTTCTCCCGGCCGAACGGCCCCGGTACCGACCACCAGGAGCCGGCCGTCGGACGTGGCGGCGACCCCGTGCTGGTGGGTGTCGGCGGTCATCTGCTCGACCGTGGTGCGCCCGGTGCGCGGGTCCACCACCGCGAGCCGTTCACCCTCGAAGGGCAGCAGCAGCTTCCCGTCGGACGGGCGCACGGCCGTGTAGTGCGGCTTGAGCCAGGAGCCGAGGCCGCCCTCGGTTCCGTAGGGGGCCACCTCGATGCGGCGGGTGCTCAGGGTTCCCGCCGCCACGACGGTGACGTCGAAGGAGTCGTGCCCGGTGACGTAGACCTCGGCGCCGTCCCACGAGACGTCCACGTCGAAGGGGCGCCTGCCCACCGGTGCGACGGCGGTGATGTCCCCGCTCGCCGTGTCGAGGACCTCGAGGACGCCGGTGGCACCGGGGACGTTGACGCCGACGTACGCGCGTGCGCCGTCCGGCGACAGCGCGATGCCCATACCGCCTCCGCGGTATTCGCCGTCGGCGACCGGTCCGGTGGCCGTGCGGTACGGGATGCGGGCGACCCGTTCGCGGGTGCGGGTGTCGACGACGGCGACGCCTTCGGCCGTGGCCACCCATGCGCGGCCGTCCGCGCCGACGGCCAGGGCGTACGGGGCCCGGCCCACGGCGACGGAGGCGACCGCGCCGCGCTCCGGGTCCACGAAGGTGACCGTGTCGGCGCCGAAGTCCGCGGTCAGGAGCAGACCCTGCGGGGTCGGCGCGGTGGCCGGCAGCGGTGCGGCGGACGGCGCCGGGGCCGGTGCGGACGGCGTCGCGCCCGGGGTGCAGGCCGCGAGCACGGTCGCGGCCGTGAGCGCCACGAGGCCGGTACGGGTGTTCCGCGCCCGGCGGTTCACCGGTTCGCCCCGGACTGCGGCGCGGCCGCGCCCAGGATCCGCGCCATGCCCTCGAAGCCACGGCCGGCGGCGTGCTCGTACGGGGTCGTGCCCTCGGGGTCGGCGAGCAGCTGATCGGCGTCCGCCGCGAGGAGGATCCGGGCGACGTCCTCGTGGCGCGGGCCGCCGTCGCCGAGGAGCGCGGCCTCCGGCAGGGCGGGCCGGCCCGGCCGGTTGACGTGGTCGACGTCGGCGCCGGTCTCCTCCAGGAGGGCGCGCATGTACGCGGTGCGACCGCGCTCGGCGGCCGGGGGGAGGGGGATCCCGCCGAGCCTGTCGAGCGGTTGCAGGTGGGGGCGGGCGGGCAGCAGCAGGCGCATCATGCGGACGCTGCCGGTGACGCCGGTGATCGGCCGCGGGCTGTCCCCGTGGGGGTCCGTGGCGGGGATTCCGCTCCGGCGGCGACCAGGGCGGGCCCGGCCGGCCGGGTTGTCGCCGGGTGCGGCGAGCAGCAGCGGCGGGGGCAGCCGGTCGCTGCGGGACTCCACGGCGGCGTCCGCGGCGAGCGCCGCGCCCGCCGCGGCCTCGTCGCCTCGGCGGGCGGCGGTGAGGAGGGGTCGGTCGTGCGCGTTCATGGTGGCCCTCTCGGCTCCGGGGCGGGGAGGGCCGCGTACGCCCTCCCGCTCCCCCGGTCCATGCTCGCCGGGCCGCGGCCCGCGTCCGGTCCGCCCGTCGGCGGGAACCGTCGGGCGGACCGGACGACCCCCGGGTCCTCCGATCGGCTGACGCGGGACTGCCGTGGCCCGGTCAGGCCTCGTACTGCGTGAGGTCGATGCCGTGGATGTGGACGGCGTGCCCGTGGCGGGGGTCGGTGGTCTCGCGTTCCCGCACCATGTCCAGCTTGCCGATCACGTTCTCGGAGGCGGCGTCGCCGAGCCGGTTGACGGCGACGACGCGGCCCAGGCCGCGGTCCTGGAGTGCGAACTCCAAGGTGGCGTGGGCGGCTTCGGAAGCGTAGCCCTGGCCCCAGTACTGGCGGCCGAGCAGCCAGCTGATCTGTACGTCGGCCCGGGCGTCCGGCAGGTCCTCGAGGACCGAGAGGCCGACGGCCCCGATGAGCTCGCCGGAGCCGAGGAGCTCGACGGCGAAGATCCCGAAGCCCTCCTCGTCCCACTCCTCCTGCCAGCGCTCGATCGCCTCGGCCGTCTCGTCGAGACCGAGGGTGGAGCCGTCGCCGATCCAGCGCATCACCTCCGGGTCGGCGTGGATCTCCGAAAGGGCGACGAGGTCGTCGTCGGTCCAGAGGCGGAGGAGGAGGCGGGGGGTGCGGATCTCGGTCATGCCCCCCATCCTGCCGAAATTCGCGGGACCAGCGGTAATCGGCCGTTGCGGCGGTGTTGCGGGTTCATGGCCATCGGCCGGGGAAGCTTTCCGCGGTTCGCCCCGGGCCCTTACGGTCCGTCGGGAGCCTCGACCAAGGAGTGACCCTGCCATGCCGCACGATCTGTCGGACGAGAGCCACTACGACCGCACGCGCCTGCGGCAGTGGGCCCGCGGCCGCGCCCGCTCCGCCGGGGTGGACCGCCGCGACCTGCTGAAGCTGTTCGCGGTGGGAGCCGCGGCCGGATCCCTGGGCGTGGCCGGGGGCGGTACGGCCGCTGCCGCCCCGGCCGCGGGGGCGGACGCCGCGCCGGGCATCGTCAAGCCGCTGCCTCCCGAGCTGTTCACGATCCGCGGGACGAACGCGGAGACGAACTTCGCGTCGTTGCGGGGCACGGGCCATCTCACCCCCATCGACCGGTTCTTCGTCCGCAACCACACCTCCACCCCTCGCGTCGACGCGGGTACGTGGCGGCTGAAGGTGTGGGGCGACGGGCTGTCGGGCGGCCCGGTGGAGTTCTCGTACGAGCGGCTGCGGGCCCTGCGGGCGGTCGAGCGGACGCTGTTCATCGAGTGCGCGGGCAACGGCCGGAACTTCTACTCCACACAGCAGGGCCAGCCGGTCACCGGCACGGCCTGGACGCTGGGTGCGATCGGTGTCGGGCACTGGCGCGGGGCGCGGCTTTCGGACGTACTGCGGCTGGCCGGCGTGGCCCCGGGCGCGGTCGACGTCCTGCCGCGCGGGCTGGACGACGAGGTGGTGGCGAACGGGGTGAACCTGGGCCGGGTGCGGCGTCCGCTGCCGGTGACGAAGGCACTGGACGACGTCCTGCTCGCCTACGAGATGAACGGGCGTCCGCTGCCGCCCGACCACGGCGGTCCCGTCCGCCTGGTGGTTCCGGACTGGGTGGGGATCTCGTCGATCAAGTGGGTCGGTGACATCGAGGTGAGCGGCGAGGCGCTGTACTCGCCGTGGAACACCGACATGTACCGGCTGTTCGGGCCCGGGCAGCCTGCGGAGGGCGGCGCCCCGCTCACCCGGCAGACCCTCAAGAGCGCCTTCGAGCTGGAGCTGGGCGCCACCGTTCCCGTGCACCGGACGCGGCTGCTGACGGGTCGGTCCTGGTCCGCCGCCGCCCCCGTGACCCGTGTCGAGGTCAGCACGGACGGCGGCGGCCACTGGCGGCGCGCCCGGGTGCACGACTCCCCGCGGCGGGGTGGCTGGGTGCGCTGGTCGGTGCCGTGGACGCCCCGGACGACGGGTGCTGCCGCGTTGCTGGCCCGGGCGAGCGACGCGAGCGGGCGCACCCAGCCGGAGACGGCGGTTTACAACACGCAGGGCTATCTCTTCGACGCGGTGGTGCGCCACCCCGTCACGGTGGTCTGACCCCACCTGCGGCTACGGGGTGTGGAAGCGGACCTCCGGTGCCTCGGCGGACGGGCCGTCCAGGACGGGCCGGGACTCTCCCCGCAGGTGCCGGTCGAGGAAGGCGCCGACGTAGCGGCGGGTCAGCTCGACGGAGCGGTCGCCGGGCAGCGGGGCCTCGGGGTCGTCGAGGCCCAGCTGTTGGCCGATCGACGGGAAGTCGCTGAAGGTGAAGTGACCCGATCCGTCGAAGGTGATCCAGCGCTTCCAGCCGTCGAGCAGTGGCCAGTCCCGGTCCCAGCTCGTGTTGCCTCCGGGGCCGCGGTCCTGGGCGCCGAGGAGCAGGAAGGGACGGCCGCCGAGTCCGGTGGCGGGTACCGGTGTGGCGTTGCCGCCGTCCATGTTCACCCCGGCGCGGATCCTCGGGTCGGTCGCCATCGCGGCGATCGCCGAGGCGCCGCCGATGGAGTGGCCCGCCATCGCGATGCGGCCGCGGTCGATCAGGCCGGCGTGGCGCCAGACGGGGTGGGGGCCGGTGAGCCGGTCGAGGAGGAAGGACACGTCGCGGGCCCGGTTGCCGCTGACCGCCTGCATCCCGGTCTCCTTGGCCTTGTCGCAGGCCAGGCAGGTGAGGACGCGGCCACCGGGGAAGGCGGTCCCGACGCTCTCGTACGCGTGGTCGACCGCGGCGACGACGTAGCCGCGGGAGGCCAGGTCCTCGGCGAGCGCGGTGAGGGTGGCGCGGTGGACGGTGAAGCCGGGTGAGAGGACGACCAGCGGGTAGCGGCCGACGACGGGACGGGCGCAGGTGCGGGAGGCGCTCGCGGTACCGGTGAGGGTCTCGACGGCGACGGCCTGGTCCAGGTCCCTGTCGGCGAGCAGCAGCCGGGCCTCCTGGCGGGTGAGGTAGCGCGCGGCGCCGCCGGTGTCGCGCCGCGCCGGGTAGCGCATGGTGACCATCAGTTCGCGCGGCCCGGACCCGGCCCAGGGGTCGGTCCGGGTGCGGTCCACCAGGTGCAGGTCCTCCCGGCCCACCGCGAACCGGCCTGTGGGCCGAGGGAGTTCGACCGCGGTGCGGTTGTGTTCGGCCGCGGCCGGGGAGTCCGCCGCGACGGCGGTGCCGGCGCCGGCGAGCGGGATCGGCAGGAGCAGGGCGAGTAAGGCGGCGGCTGCGGCTGTTCGGTGTCGAGTCATGGGAGCGACGGTATGCACCGCGGCCGGGCGGGTCGTCGCCTTGCCGGTGGATCCGGCCGTAGCCCCCGAGGAGGGTTTCGCGTCCTTCCTCACTCCGAAGTATGAATACCCGCGGGGACGGTGATGGCCTGGAGCTTCTCCCTCAGGTAGGTGTGGGAGTCGACGGGGTCGTGCACCACCCGGCCGATGGGGGCGCGGAGGGATTCCACTCGGGTGTGCGCGTCGCATTCGTAGAAGTAGACGAGGGAGATCAGTTCCTCGGCTGGGGTGTCGGCGGGTGGGGGCAGTACGCGGTGGCGGCCGGCCCGCCATCGGTCGCCGGTCCAGCGGGCCATCAGGTCGCCGATGTTGACGGTGAGCGCGGCCGGGTCGTAGGGGGCGTCCTGCCAGCCGCCGGCGTCGGTGTGGATCTGGAGCCCGCCCGAGCCGAGCTGCCGGTCGAGAACGGTGACCGTGCCGAAGTCGGTGTGGGCGCCGATGCGGAACTGGCCCGGCAGGGGCGCGCCGACGGTCTCGGTGCCGGGGTACCAGTTGAGGTTGAACCCCCAGGTGGGGTGTCCGGTGTGGCGGGTGAAGTGGTCCTCGGGGAGTCCGAGGGCGGTGGCGAGGAGTTCCAGCAGCTCGTCGGAGAGGGCCCGCATCCGGGCGAGGTACTCGGTCACCAGGGGCCGCAGCTCCGGCACCTCCCGCGGCCAGGTGTTGGGCCGGAACCACTCGGCGTCCACGACGGGGTCGCCGGTCGGTTCGTCGGCCGCGAACGACCAGGACTCCTTGAGGTCGGGCGGTGAGGCGGCCCCTTCCGCGTAGCTGTTGGCCTCCGCCCCGGGTCCCAGCCAGCCCCGCCCGCCGACGGTGACGGCGTACGGCTCCTTCAGGGCGGTCGGCAGCCGGAAGAACGCGCGGGCCGACTCCCGGATCCGGGCCGGCAGCGAGGGGTCCACGCCGTGGCCGGTCACGAGCAGGAATCCGGCCGCGCGCAGGGCCTCGTCCACGCGGGCGGCGGTATCGGCCCGTGCATGCGGTCCGCCGGACCGCCATGGCCCGAGATCGATCACGGGTACCTGGGATCCGGCCATGGGAGACCTGCCTTCCGACGCTGCGTGCTGGTGTCCGGGAGCGAGGCTATCGCCGCGCACGACCGGACGGGATCGACACGGAAAGTGATTCCTGGCCACTTTGTGTGCGCACCGGTGACCGCCGAACGCGATGATCGTCACGATAAGGACCAGAATGGAACGACGGATGCCTCAAGGACGGAGCGTACGGTGGAGATTTCGACGCGGGAGGTCTTCGGGGCGCCCTGCTGGGTCAGCCTGATGACGCGCGACCTCGAGACGGCCCAGCGCTTCTACCGTGCGGTGGCCGGGTGGCGGTTCCGGCCGGCCCGCCTCGGCGACGCGTTCTCGGTGGCCTTCCTCGACCGTGTCCCGGTGGCGGGTATCGGGGCGCTGGCCGCGGATCTGGGGGTGGCGGCGGCGTGGACCCCGTATTTCGCAGTGGACGACGCCGATGTGGCGGTGGACCGCATCCGGGAGCGGACGGGCACCATCGCGGTCGGCCCGGTGTCCTTCGAGTCGGGCGGCCGCGCGGCGCTCGTCGCCGACCCGGACGGCGCTGTCTTCGGGATCTGGGAGGGCGACGTGGCCGCGGACTGGCGGGCCGGGAAGGGTCCCCTGCCGGCCTGGCTGGAACTGCGTACCCGGAACGCCCTCGACGCGGCGATGTTCTACGGCGCGGTACTGGAATGGGCCACCGACCGACCGGGCTGCTGCGCGGTGTCCTACGAGGAGGACCAGGTCGTCCTGCGGCAGAACGGCGAGCCGGTCGCCCGCCTGAACAGCGGTCCCGTCGAGCTCGCCGCCTATTCCCCGCACACCCGGCCGCGCTGGCACGTGCACTTCCGCGTGCCCAGGCTCCGGCCGGCGATCGAGGCGGCCGTCATGCTCGGGGGCCGCATGGTCTCGGACATCACCGCGAACGCCGCGGAGCGATGGGTGACGCTCCGCGATCCGGACGGGGCGCTTTTCACGCTGACCACCGACGTCGGGGCGGATTCGGACGAGGACCTCGCCCGGCCCGGCCTGCGCTGACCGGACGCGCGACGCAGCCGGGTGCCAGGGCGGGCCGGAGCAGAACGGCGGTGACGATCTCTCCGGCTGCCGGTGGGAATGCGGCATGCCCCGGCGGGGTCGGTTCGGCTCACCACCACAGGTTCTCCGACCGTCCGTGCACGGGCATCCGCGGACGGCCATTCGCGGCGGGCGGACGCTGCGGGCGGGCGCTGCGGATCACCTTCGGTGACCGTTCGAGATGCGGGTGTACGACAGTGCTGGTTCGCTGAATCCGCCCGCTCTCCCCCACCGATCCAAGGAGCGATCATGAGCGTTTCAGGCGAGTCCCGCGGCCGGTCCCAGCAGATGCGCACGAAGGCCCAGGAACTGAACGAGGCCGCCGAGCGGTCCACCGATCCGGAGGAGCGCCGCCGGCTGCAGGAGAAGGCCCGCCGCCTCCAGGAGCAGAGCGAGCAGGAGAGCCGGATGGACGACCGGGGCATGGACCCCATGTAGCCCGCACCCCTCCGCTCCCACCGCGCACCGCGCACCGGCCGGTGTCCGCCGCGATCCCCCGTCGCCGCGGCCTCCGGCCGCCGTGCGCCTCCGGCGGGTCCCGCTGCCGGTACGAGGCGTCCCCGCCGTCGCAGTGACCGGCCGAGGGGGTACCGCAGGGGGTGCGGGCGACCCGCCTTCGGCCCTCCTCCTCGTGTTCCCGCTCGAGGTTGTCGTCCCGTCCGGGCGTGCGGACGACGGCGAACCGGTCGCCGCCTGCCGTTGTCACCGAAGCGGAGCAGGGTCGACTGCTTGCGGACGAGGACCCGTTCACGGCAGGCGCCGTCGGCGGTCCGCCCCGTCCCCCCAGGAGGCGACGGAGGCGAACTCACCCCGGACCTGTGAGGAACCACTCGGAGAAAGGCCGGACGTCCCGTGCGGCGCCGATCTATGGTGGCGGTCCGATGCCGGAACCACGGGAGGGCGACGGATGACCGTCGACGGTTTCGAACTGCTCGCCGACGCACACGGCTACCTGCTCACCGCCGTCCGCGGCGTCCCCGCCGGAGCGTGGGGGGATCCGACGCCGTGCACCGAGTGGACGGTGCGTCAGGTACTGAACCACGCACGCCTGGACCAGCAGGCGCTGGTCATGCAGATCACGGGCGTCGCACCGGCGAGCGACCCCTTCGAGCCCGCCGACACGACCGCCGACGACCCGGTCGCGGAACTGGCGGCGGTACTGGGGTCCACTGCGGCGGCGTGGGAGTCGAGGAGGGACGACGAGAGCGTACCCACCCCGATGGGGCCGCTGCCGGCCGGTGTCGGCGCGGCCGCCGCGGCGCTCGACGCCGGCCTCCACGCCTGGGACATCGCCCGGGCCACCGGTCAGGACCTGCCGCTGACCGAGGGGATGGCCGAGGCCCTGGAGGACATCGCGGCGAGGATCGTCGACTTCGTCCGCGACTCCTTCGGCAAGTACGCGCCGCCGCTGGCCGTCCCGGAGGGGGCGAGCCGCGCGGAGCAGCTCCTCGCGTTCACCGGGCGGGACCCCCGCTGGTCGCGCTGACCCCTGCGGTGCGGAACACACACCCCACGAACACCGCCGAGCCACCGCGGAACGTGTTCACCCGCCCAGAGTGGACAAGGGCCGCTCAAGGCCCGGGCCGCCTACAGCCGGACCTTCCATTCCACCGTGGAGCGGAGGGCGCGGATGGTCTTCGGGTCGCGGACCGACGGGGTGCGGTCCTCGGCCGTCACCGACAGGCGGTGGGTCCGCAGGTCGAACAGCCACAGTTCCGCCACCGACACCTCGGTGCGCCCCTCGAACCGCTTCAGTTCTCTGCCGTCCAGGTACCAGCGGACCACCAGCTGCCTGCCGTCCGCTCCGGACAGCTTCGGGACCGCCGCCTTCGCCTTGTCGCGCAGCCGCAGAGTCCGGTCCGTGGGCGTGACCGGCGTGGCGATCCGCGCGTGCTGGTAGAACCCGGCGATCATCGCTTCGACGCCGGGCAGGTTGAAGGGCTTGCCCAGGACCCGCATGAGCGAGTTGTCGGTGGGCCGGTACAGCCCCGTCACGTAGTAGTTGCCGCCTTCGTACGCCCCGACCGTGCCGCCGTCGGGCGACTCCTCGCCGAGCCAGCGGTACCACTTGGCCCGCTGTGCGGCCATCCGGTCGGCGGTCAGGCCGGAGCTGTTGGACTCGCCGGGTTCGGGCCCGGTGTACTTCTCGTAGTCCGGCACGCCCGGGTAGAAGTACTCGTCGGCGAGCTTGCCCAGCGAGTGGCCGGTCTCGTGGATGGCGACCTGGCCGGACTTCGGGTGGCCGGCCGACGCGGTCGATATCCCCTCGTAGCCGAGGGTGGCGCTGGGCTCGTTGTAGCCCGCTCCCCCGTACTTCGCACTGTTGGCCAGGACGATGACCAGGTCGGCTTCCGGCGCCTTCGCCACGTACGCGTCGACCTTGGGCTGGTCGATGCAGAGCAGCCGCTCGATGTCCCCGCACCAGAAGTACGAGCCGAGGGCGGTGTCGCGGACGGTCGCCGGGTCGGGGTCGCCGGAGACGCCCGATTCGCGCGAGACCGCGTCGACCGTCCAGACGTTGAAGAGCCCGCGGTACGTGGTGTAGGGCTCCACGGCGGCCACCTCGGCCCACTTCTGCTCGGCGTCCGCGTGGAACCGCGGCAGTTCGGCCGCGGTGTAGCCGTCGCCGATGACGACGACGTCGAGGCGGTCCGCGGTGGAGCCGTTGTCGATCATCTTGGTGACCTCGCCGTCGGCCGACCGCTCGGCCTCCGTGAGCCGGCCCCCACTCTTCGCGGGGCTGCCGGCCGCCGGCACCAGGGCGTGTCCTGATCCGGCGTCGCCGCCCTGTTCGGGGCCGGGGATCTCGACCTCCACCCGGGGCGCGGCCGGGTCGGCCGCGGCGTCCGCCGGACCTGCCGCCACGAGCGCGGCGCTCGCGCAGACCATGGCGAGTGCCGCCCGCAGCGCCGTGCGCACGGCCGGACGCCGCGCCGGACGCCTCGCCGCCCGTCCGATGACCGCACCTGTGACCGGATCCATGAAGTCCACCCCCGGGAAAGGAAGTTAAGCAGATTGATAAACGCAGTGAATCGGTTGCTTAAACTAGGGGGCGCGCGGGAGGTGCGCAATGGCGTACTCCGGCTGAATACTGGGGAGTTCGAGCAACCAGGGGGTATTCCATGGACGAACCGGGCGAGATCGGCCGCAGGGTTCAGCGGCTGCGCGTCGAACGCGGCTTGACCCAGAAGCAGTTGGCGCACCCCTCGTACACCTCTGCCTACGTCTCCACCCTGGAGTCGGGCAAGGTGCGCCCTTCCGAGACCGCGCTGCGCTTCCTCGCCGGGCGCCTGGGCACCTCGTACGAGGAGCTGGCCACCGGACGCCCGGCCCACCTGGCCACCGAGCTGCGGCTCGCCCTCACCGATGCGCAGCGCACGCTCGCCACCGGCGCGGCGGACGAGGCCGCCGTGCACTACCGCAGGCTGCTCGCCGAGGCGGAGGAACTCGGGTTCGTCCCCGAGCAGGCACAGGCCCGCCTCGGGCTCGGCGAGTGCGCACTCGAGGCCGGTGAACTACCGGACGCGATCGGCCACTTCGAGGAGGCCGAGCGACTCCTGGCCGACGAGCCGCTGACGCGCCGGGCCCGGCCCGTGCGCGGCCGGGCCGTGGCGCACCTGCTCGCCGGCGAGCTGCGCTACGCCTGCTACCTCCTGGAGTCCGCCATCGACGAGCTGGGCGCGAGCGGCCTGGCCGATCCCGACGCGCTGGTCCTGCTGCACGCCGCGGTGATCGGCCCGTACATGGACATGGGTGCCCACGCGCGCGCCGCCCACTCGGCGGAGCTCGCGCTCGCCCTGGCACCGCAGGTCAGTGATCCGGCGCTGGTGGCGGGCATGCACCGGCAGGTGGCGCGGACCTTCCTCGCCGAAGGCCGGATGGCCGACGCCGACACCTCCCTGGCGAAGGCGCAGGCGATCTACGGCCACTTGCAGCTGACCACGGATCTGGCGCACTGCCACTGGATGCGCGGCTATGTGCTCGCGCAGAACGGTGAACTCGGCTCGGCGGAGCGGGAGCTGCGCACGGCCCGGGACATGCTGTCGGCCCGGCGGGCCGGTCTCTACACGGCCCAGGTGGAGGTGGAGCTGGCCGACGTGCTGCGCCGGATGGGCCGGCACGAGGAGGCCGCGGGGCTGCTCGCGGCGCTGCTGGAGCTGGGCACCAGCCACGGCGCCGTGCACGCCGGCGGAGCGCACCGTCTCCTCGGCCTGATGGCCGAGGAGCGCGGCGAGACGGAATCCGCCGAGGAGCACTACGTCCAGGCGCTGGCGCTGCTGGAGCGCAGCGGGGCGACGGGCGATCTCGCCGACCTGTGTCGGCTCCTGGGCGACCTGCTGCGGCGTACGGGCCGGGTCGAGGCGGCCATGGACGCGTACCGTACGGGTCTGGGGCACCGGGCGGCACCGGGCACCACCACCCTGGGCCCGGCGCCCACGGCCGCGTTCCGGCCCGCCCGGGTCAGTGGTTCTCGGTGGGACGCAGATCGCGAGGAATGAGCGCCCAGGTCGTGGCCGCGGCGGCGACGGCGAGGCCACCGGCCATGAGGAACGCCGGGGTGATGGCGAGGGTGTAGGCGTGCGAGGCGGTGTCGAGCAGGGCCTGGCCGACGGCTCCGCCGAGGCGTTCGGCGATGTGCGCGGCCTCGCCGACGGAGTCCCGTGCGGCGGCCGCGGCGGGGCCGTCCAGTTCGAGGGCGGGCAGGTTGCCGCGGTAGAGCGCGGCTGCGGTGGAGCCGAGTACGGCGACACCCATGGCGGAGCCGAGTTCGTAGCAGGTCTCCTCGATGGCGGCGGCGCTGGAGACCTCGGCGGCGGGCGCGGCGGCGACCAGCGTCACCGATGCCACGGTGGTGGCGATGCCGGCGCCCAGGCCCATGACGGTCAGGGCGGCCGCGAAGGCCGGATAGCCGAGGTCGGTGAACTGCTGGAGGGTCCACGGCAGGGCCATACCCGTGGCCAGGACGACGAGTCCGGCGCCGAGCACGTGGCGGATCGCGAAGCGCCGCATCAGCCAGGGGGCGACCATCGAGGCGGCGATCAGGGCGAGCGGGGCCGGCAGCAGGCGCAGTCCGGCCTCCAGCGGAGTGTAGCCCTCGCCGTACTGGAACCACTGGGTGACCAGGAACAGGATCGCGCCCATGCCCACCATGGGCAGGAAGATCGCGGTGGCGGCGACGCTGAAGGCGGGCTTGGCGAACAGCCGTACCTGGAGCAGGGGGTTGTCGAGCCGGGTCTGGCGGCGGACGAAGACGGTCAGCGTGACGGCCGCGACGAGGAGCAGCGCCCAGGGCAGGGGGTCGGCCACTCCGCTCTTGCCGAGCTGCTTGATGCCGCCGGCGAGGGTGAGCATGCCGACGACGGACTGCCCGACGCCCCACCAGTCCCACGCGCCGGTGCTGCGCGGGGAGCGTGATTCGGGCAGGTAGCGCAGGCCGGCGGCGACGATGACGGCGGTGACGGGCAGGTTGAGGAGGAAGGCGGAGTGCCAGCCGTGGTCCTGGACCAGGAGGCCGCCGACGACCGGGCCGAAGGCCATGCCGCCGCCGAAGACGGCGGCCCAGACGGCGAGGGCGAAGGCGCGCTCCCCGGCATCGGTGAAGACGGTGCGCAGGATCGAGACGGTGGCCGGCATGATGGCCGCGCCGCCGATGCCGAGGAGGGCGCGGGCCGCGATCAGGTGCCACGCCTCGTTGGCGAACACGGCCATGAGGGAGGCCGTCGAGAAGATACCGAAGCCGGTCATGAGGAGCCGTTTGCGGCCCCAGCGGTCGCCGAGCGCACCCGCGGTGACCAGCAGGCCGGACAGGGCGAGCGCGTAGACGTCGATGATCCACAGCTGCTGTACGGCGCCGGGCTGGAGGTCGCCGACGAGCGAGGGGAAGGCCACGTTGAGGATCGTGGTGTCCATGGAGATGAGCAGGAGGCTGCCGGAGAGTATCGCCAGGACGATCCACCTGCGGGCGTCCGGCGCGGGGGTGTGCATGGGGTTCCGTTCGGTGTCTGTACGGGTGAGGAGCCGGTCAGGGTGCGGGAGGGCCGGCGGGGGGCCGAGCGAGGGGCCGCGTCCCGCTGAGGAAGGAGGTCAGGACCAGGTGGCCGATCTGGCGGGAGGCGAGGTGCCCGTCGCGTACGCCCTCGGCGGCGGCGTCGAGGAGTCCCCAGAGGGAGTACCAGATCCAGTACGGCGGGAGGTCGCCGCGCAGGCGCCCCAGTTGCTGGCCCAGGGCGAGGAAGGCGAGGGCCCGCCGGTCCTGACGGTCCACGCCGGCCCGGAATGCGGGGTCCGCGAGCACGGTGGCGTCACGTGAGGTGAAGCCGTAGAGATGGGCGGCGGGCATCAGCGCGACGACCAGTTCCTCGAGGGCGGCGTCGAAGGCGTCGGCGTCGGCCGTCTGGGCCAGGTCCAGGGGTGCCAGGCAGCCGTCGACCACCTCGATCGCCCGGACCGCCACGGCTTTCAGCAGGGCTTCGCGGGTCGCGTAGCGGCGGCTCAGAGTGGCGCGGCTGGTCCCGATGCCGGCGGCGATCTGGACCATCGAGGCGCTGTGATCCCCGGCGAGGACACGGGCCGCGCCGTCCAGCAGTTCTTCTTCGTTCAGCATTTCGAGCCTCCTCAGCCTCGAACGATACAAGTTTGTCTCACTCGAGGCAAAGGAGGCCCACCTGGGGTGGTTATTGAAAATGGGCATCATTTCCATATACTGACCGCATGGCACGCACCGAAGTACGTCCGCTCGTCAGGCTCCGCTCCACCGCCGGAACCGGGCACACCTACGTCACCCGCAAGAACCGGCGCAACGACCCCGACCGGATGGTGCTGCGCAAGTTCGACCCCGTGGTCCGCCGGCACGTCGACCACCGCGAAGAACGCTGAGCCCCCGCCCCTCCCGCCTCAAGGACACCGCCATGCAGTCCGGGATCCACCCCGCCTACGGCCCCGTCGTCTTCCGCGACAAGGCCGCCGACTTCGCCTTCCTCACCCGCTCCACCGCCACCGGCGACAGGACGGTCGAGTGGGAGGACGGCAACACCTACCCCGTCATCGACGTCGAGATCTCCTCGCAGAGCCACCCCTTCCACACCGGCACCGCCCGCGTCCTGGACACCGCCGGCCGCGTCGAGCGCTTCCAGCGCCGCTACGGGAGCAGGCCGTGAACCTGCCCGTCGTCATCGTCGGCGGCCTCCACCGCGACGCCCGCCGACGTGTGGTGCGGGAGCTGCTCGACACCGTGCCCGGCAGTGCGGTCCTGCACCACGACCTGTCCACGGTGGCGGCCGGCACCGTACGGCGCCTCGTGCGCGACGCCTCGGGCGAGCTGTCCCGCGGCGAGGTCCCGCTCGTGGGCGGCTGCGCCTGCTGCGCACTCCGCCAGGACCTGCTCCCGCAGCTATGGCGGATCGCGGCGGACGGGCGGGTCCGGCTCGCTGTCGTGGAGCTGTGGGACTCCGTCGAACCCCGTGCGACGGCCGAGCTCGTCGCCGCGCACGGCGGTGACGCGCTGGAGCTGACCAATGTCGTCACCGCCGTCGACCCGGCCCTCGTCCTGCCGTACCTCGCCAACGGGGACGACCTGGCGGAGGCCGGCCTGGCCACGGCCGCGACCGACCGGCGGACCGTCGGGGACACCTGGGCCCGGCAGCTCGAGTACGCACCCGTCCTCGCGCTCGTCGACGCCGCGGCCGCGAGCGCGCAGGACCGCGCCCTGCTGGACCAGCTCCACCCCACCGCCCGCCGGGCGCAGACCGGGTGCGGCGGAGGTGAGCTGGCCCGGCTCGCCCTCGCCGGGTTCGACACGGAGGCGGCGGCCGCCGCCCAGCATCCGGCGTGTGCGCTCCTGCCGCAGGACGCGGACGAGGCCGGGGTGGCCACCCTGGTCTGGCGCCGCCGGCGGCCCTTCCATCCGCAGCGGCTGCACGAGGCGCTGGAGGACCTCGCCTGCGCGGCCGCCCGCAGTCGTGGGCGGTTCTGGCTCGCCGACCGCGCCGACACACTGCTGGCCTGGGAGGGCGCCGGCGGCGCGCTCTGCGTGGAGAGCGGCGGCCCGTGGCTGGCCTCGCTCCGCCGATGCCGCGTGGGAGATGGTTCCTCCCGCGCGCAGGGCGGCCGCCGCCCTGGCCTGGCACCCCGAACACGGCGACCGCTGCCAGCACCTGGTCTTCACCTCTCCCGGCCTCGACCGCGAGGAACTGACCCGGGTGCTGGAGGGCTGCCTGCTCACCGACGAGGAGTACGCCGCCGGCCCGGAGGCCTGGAAACACCTGGAGAGCTCCTTCGGAGCCTTCCTCGATCGGCCCGCGCCCTGACCACCGACCTGGCCCCGGTCCGGCACGCGCAGCAGGGCCGCACGGCCGCCTTCGTCAAGAAGATCACCCCGCGGGCGAAGGAACGCAACGCCCCAATCACAGAGGCTGGTCCTTGTGCTCGCCGTCGGTGCGGGCGCGGGCGCCCGAGCGGGTGCGGGAGGCGGTCTGGGCCCTTTGGGGATGGCGGCGCACGTACTCGTGCTCCAGCTCGTTCATCCGCTTGGTATGGGTGACCAGGGCGTCGTCCGACCCGTGCAACAGGGTCTCGTGGCGCGTCCGGTGGATGGCCTCCAGTTCCTTGAGCAGCCGGCCTTCCTCCAGGTTCCGCGCCGACGGACCGCCGTCGTGCTCCGTCATGACACGTGCACCTCCTCCTCGGACCCCCGCCCACTCCATCATCCTCCGCGCGGCGCCCCGCGTCCCGCCGGCGGCCGCAGCCCCGGCCCGCCCCGCGGACAGGGAGAGTAGACACTGTCTACCCACCCTGGTAGACAGGGGCCCATGGACGGGGAACGACCTTTGCGGGAACGGCTGATCGACGTCGGCGCGGAACTCGTCGCGAGCGAGGGCACCGGCGCCCTGGGGTTGCGGGAGATCGCCCGCCGGGCCGGGGTCTCGCACGGCGCGCCGCGCCGCTACTTCCCCACCCACCACTCGCTGCTGTCGGCGATCGCCCGGCGCGGCTTCGCCGATCTCGGCGAGCGGGTCGCCGCGCCTGAGGCCGCGGCGGGGCTGTCGTCGCCGCGGGAACGGGTGCGGGCGATCGGGCGCGCCTATGTCGGATACGCGCTGGAGAACCCGGGGATGTTCGAGCTGATGTTCCGGCACGACCTGCTGGACAGTGCGGGCCGAAGCCTGTCGGGCGAGCCGCGGCTGCGGGATTCGACGCTCCCGCTGTTCGCCCTCCTCGTCGCGCTCGTCGGCCGGTGCGGGGCGGCCGACCCCCGTGTCACCGCAGCCGCGCTGTGGGCCGGCCTGCACGGGGTGGCGCAGCTGTGGCGCTGGGGCAGCCTGCCGCTGGTCCTCGGCGAGGACCCGGTCGTGGGCGTCGAGCGGCTGGTCGACGCCGTCGTAGACGCACACCTCGGGGGTGGCCCCGCGTGAGACGGCGGACGTCGCTGCTCGTCAGCGTGGCCGGCGCGATGCTCGTCGCGCTCGACGGCACCGTCCTGACGGTGGCGCAGCCGAGTTTGGCCCACGATCTCGGCGCGAGCGTCGCGCAGGTCCAGTGGACCAGTACGGCATACCTGCTGGCGGTGGCCGCCTTCCTGGTCCTCGCCGGACGGCTCGGCGACCGGTACGGGCACGCCCGGCTGCTGTTCGTCGGCGTGCTCGGCTTCGCCGCGGCGTCGGCGGGCATCGTCCTGGCGCCCGGCGTGGGCTGGGTCATCGGACTGCGCGCCGTGCAGGGCGTGTTCGGTGCGCTGCTCCAGCCGGCGACGCTGGCGCTGCTGAGGCTCGCGTATCCGCCCGACCGGCTGGCCACGCCGGTGGCCGTGCGGACGAGCGCGATCGGCGCCGCCGCCGCGGCCGGTCCGCTCCTGGGCGGTCTGCTGGTCGCCCAGTGGGACTGGCGGGCCGTGTTCGTGCTCAACGTGCCCGTCGCCGTGGTGATCGCCGCGCTGACGCTCGCCGTACGGGCCCCCGCGCCGCCGTGCCGCGCGGATGCGGGGCGGCTGGAGCTCGGTGGCGCGGCGCTGCTCGCCACGGCCCTCGCGGTGTTCGTGCACGCGCTGGTCGGCGTGCCGGAGTACGGGTGGACGGGAACGCCGACGCTGCTGGGGTTCGCGGGCGCCGCCGGGCTGGGGGTGCTGTTCGTGGGCCGTGAACGGCGCTCGTCGCTGCCGCTCGTCCCGTCGGCCGTGGCCGGGGCCAGGGCGGTGGCGGCTTCGATGGCTTTGCTGCTGGTGGTCTCCGCGGGCATGTTCGGGGCGCTGTTCACGGCGACGTTCCGGCTCCAGGACGTCCAGGGGCTGGGCGCGCTCGACACCGGACTGCGGGTGCTGCCGCTGACGGCGGTGATGGTTGCGGGGGCTCCGGTGGCGGGGGTGGCACTGCGCCGGTTCGGGCCGCGCCGGACCGCGCTGACCGGTACGGCGCTGGTCGCCGCCGGGATCGCGGGGCTGGGCTCCGCGTCGGGGCCGGCCTTCGCGGTGCTCGGCGCCGGCTTCACCACCGTGATGGTCACCGCCACCGGGGCCGTGGTCGGCGAGGCCCCGGCCGGGTACGCGGGGGTCGTCGGCGGGCTCAAGCAGACGGCCATGAACGTGGGTCCGGCCCTGGGCATCGCGGTCGCCGCGGGCGCCGGGGTGCACGGGCCGTCGCTGATGGCCCTGGCGGTGCTGGCCGCGTCCGGTCTGGCCGCGGCGTCACTGCTGCCCGGCGGCGCGCGCCCGGCAGCTGCGGGCGACCTCGTCGGCGAAGACGAGGGCCGGCGGCGCGAGGGCCGCCCAGCGGCGGACCGCCCAGCCGACGGCGAGCGGCGGCAGGTCGGGAACGGGCACCAGGCGCAGCGGGCCGTCGGATCCGGGGACCTGCCAGCCGGGCAGCGCGGGCACGACGGCGTGGCCCAGGCCTAGTTCGGCGAGCAGCAGGGCCGTGTCCCAGTCGGCCACGCTGGTGTCGGAGCGCACGCGGATGCCGGACTCGGCAAGGGCGGCGTCGAGGTGGGCGCGGGAGGCGGAATTCTCCGGCAGCCGGATGTGGCGGACGCCGGCGAGGTCGGCGGGGGTGAGGGCGGTTCGGCCTGCCAGGGGGTCGTCGGCGCCGACCGCGAGCACCCAGGGCAGTTCCATGACGGGGCGCTGCTCGATGCCGCGGACGGGGGCGCCGATGGTGATCCAGGCGAGGTCGAGGTCGCCGGCGGCGAGGGCGTCGAAGCAGCTGCGGCTGGAGTTCTCGGTCTGGAACTCCAGACTCACTTCGGGGTGGCTGCGGCGGAAGGAGACGACGGCCTCGGACATGAAGTGCCGCACGGTCGTCGCGCCGGTGGTGACGCGCACGGTGCCGCCCCCGCCCCGTACGAGGTCCTCGACGCAGCGCAGGGCGCCGTCGAGGCCGGCGATGCCGTCGGCGGCGGCCGCCTGGACGATGCGGCCGGCCTCGGTGGGCACGACACCGCGGGCGTGCCGCTCCAGGAGGCTGGTGCCGGTCCGCTTCTCGAGGCGGCGGACGTGCTGGCTGACGGCGGACTGGGTGCAGCCCAGGTCGCGCGCGACGGCGCTGAGGCTGCCGGCGCGGCATACGGCCACGAACACGCGGAGGTCGTCGAGGGTCATGAAACCCAAGATATTCCTTGGATCTGGGGAGTAAACAGGAGGATTGACTTGGGTCTTGGGGTGGATCAAGATCGATGCAGGGCCCGGGCGGCAACCCGTCCCCGCCGTCGCCACGGGGTCCGGACCCCCGGCGACAGGTGTGGACGGGTGCCGACCCACCAACCACGAACCCCATCGGGGGAGGTTTTCCGTGTCGGACCGTGCCGTCGCATGGCTGCGTGAGCTCGGTGCGCAGGACGTCGCCCACCCGGGCGGGACCCTCCTGCTGCACCTGGAGCGCGTACGGGGGCTGCTCGCGTCCTGGGGTGCGCGGCCGGCCCTGCAACGGGCGGGCCTGTGCCACGCGTTCTACGGCACCGACGGATTTCCCACCGCTCTGCTGCCGCTCGCCCGGCGCGCCGAGCTGGCCGCGGTGATCGGCGAGGAGGCCGAGTCGATCGTGTACCTCTACGCCGCCTGCGACCGGGCGGCTTCCCATCCGACGCTCGACCGTGCGGAGGCGGCGTTCCGGGACCGGTTCACGGGCCGGGTCCACTCCCCTTCGGAGCGGTCGCGGCGGGACCTGGCCGAGCTGGCGGCGGCCAACGAACTCGACCTGGCTCGGATCGATCCCGCCTTCCGGGAGGTGTACGGCGGCGAACTCCTCTCGCTGTTCGGCCGGTTGCGGGGGCTGCTGAGCGAGTCGGCCTGGCGGGAGTGCCGGGCCGTGCTCGGCGACGGGTAGGGATCAGCGGTCCCGAGCGGCGTACGTCCGGGGTCCGGCCGCCCGGCCGGTCAGGGTGATCTCGGCGGCGCTGGTCCAGGGGCCGCGGCCGCCGGCCTCGGTCAGGGCTCTGAGGCGGAGGTAGCGGCCGGTCTTCGGGGACAGGGGCGCGGTCCTGGCGGCGGCTGTGTCGGGGAAGGTGCCACTCGCCACCGGCGCGCCCCAGTCCGCGGTGGTGTCGGACACATGGACCTCGTAGCCGCCGATCCGGCCGTTGACGCCGCCGTCCTGGCGGGGGAGGTAGCCGAGGCCGTCGAGGGTGTAGCGGGCGCCGAGATCGATCTGGATCTCGTGCGGGTGTGCCGCGGGGGTGCCGGAGGACCAGGCGGTGTGCCACATCGTGGCGGGGTTCCCGTCGAAGGCGCCCACGGCCGCGCCGTTCTCGGCGGCGGTCTCCTGGCTGTCGGCGCGGACCAGGGACCAGCCCGATCCGTCGATCGGGGCGGAGGAGGGCAGGGGCTCGGCAGCCGGAACGGCGGTGCCGGTGGCCGTGACGGTGAACGCGGCCGACTTCGTGCCGGTCTTGATCCAGAGGATGCCGGCACGGTCCGCCGGGTCGAAGAACCAGCCGGAGGCGGCGGAATCGTAGTCCGCCTTGGAGGGCAGGCGGGGCACGGCGGCGTTGTCCACGGTGAGGGAGGTGGGGGCGGAGGCCACGTGCAGGGTGAACTCGTAGCCCCGGGAGGCCGGTTTGCCGGCGTAGCTGCCGGTGGGGGCGCCGACGGCGACGGTCACCGTTCCGGTGCCGGACGCCGGTGCGTTGACGTCGACCCGCTGGCGGGCGTAGGCGCCCGACTCGTGGGCGCGGGTGCGGCCGTCGTCCTCGTAGAGGCTGAAGGAGGAGGTGCCGCGCGGGTGGATGTCGTAGGTGAGGGTGGAGACCGGCTTTTCCCCCGTGTGGTTCATCTGCGGCCACATCGGCACGATGCCGCCGCCCTTGACGAACAGCGGGAGGGTGTCGAGGGGTGCCTGGTATCCGTCGAGCCGGCCGGGGCCCGCGTACGTGCGGCCCGTCCAGTAGTCCGTCCAGGTGCCGGCGGGCAGGTGGATGCCGTCGCGGACCGTGGTGTCGGAGACGACGGGCGCGACGAGGAGGGAGTCGCCCGCCATGAACTGGCCGCTGGTGGCGTTGCCGCGGGCCACCGGGTCGTCGGGGTACTCCAGGACCATGGCGCGGGTGCTGGGGACGCCCGTCTCGTGGGCGACGCGGCTCATCGTGTACAGGTAGGGCATCAGCCGCATCTTCAGCTGGAGGTACTTGCGGTTGACGGACAGGTACGGTTCGGCGAAGCGCCAGGGCTGCTTGTCGTGGTAGCCGGCCGAAGGGTTGGCCGCGCCCCAGCCCGACATGGTCATGAAGGCGGGGGTGAACGCCTTCCACTGGAGGTCGCGGGTGTACGTCTTCGGGCTGCCGCCGAAGATCCCGTCGACGTCGCCGGCGGCGTAGTTGAGGCCGGAGAGGCCTGCGCCGGTGATGGCGGGGACGTGCCAGCGCATGTCGTCCCACGTGCCGTAGGTGTCGCCGGTCCAGACGACGGCGTTGCGCTGGGTGCCCGCCCAGCCGTCCACGGTCCAGACGAAGCGGCGGGCGTCGGAGTTCTTCTCGATCCCGTCGACGGCCTGCCGCACACCGTCGAAGGCGTATTTGTAGCCGCTGCCGATCCACGCGACGTCGGTCTTCACACCGCGGCTGCCGGCGGTGCCCACCTCGTCGGCGATGGAACCGAGGCCGGTCGAGGTCCACAGGCCGGTCTGGAAGCCCTTGGCCCGCAGGGCGTCGACGGTCGATTTCAGGGGTGCGGTGTAGCCGCAGCCGTAGCCGTCGTTGGGGAGGAACCAGCCCGAGGGCATGTCGGCGGCGCGGGCGTCGGCCGCGTAGCCGACGACATCGGGCGTGCTCTGGTGGCGGGGACGGTCGTGGTCGCCCTGGTAGTCGGGGTTGGACGCGTTGAAGCAGTCGGCGTTGCCGAGTTCGAAGCCCCACAGCGGCGCCATGAACGGCTTTCCGCTGACGTCGGTGTAGGCGTCGAGCACGGATTGCAGCGAGTCTCCGGTGAAGTACCAGGCGTCGAAGCGCTTCTCGTCGTGGGTGAGGGTGGTGGGGGAGTTGAATCCGTAGGAGCCCGGGGCCCACGTGTTGCGCATCACGCCGTAGCCGTTGGTGGACATGTAGAAGGGTGCGGGGCTGGCGTTGTCGTTCTCGCGCCACTTGTTGTCGACCGCGATGGGGACGGTCTTGCCGCGCAGCGCCCACTCGCCGAGGCGCAGGCCCGTTCCGTAGAACTGCTCGTCCGTACCACGGGCCAGGTACTGCGTGGTGCGGCTGCCGGTCCAGGTCGTGGGCCGGGTCTCCTGCCAGACGGGGGTGGTGTTGTCTGCGCGGTAGACGGAGAACCGCAGCGGCTTCTTGTCGACCCGGATGGAGAGGGAGCCCGTGCTGATCCGGTGGTACGCGCCGGCGTCGGTGTGGGTGGCGGCCACCGAGCCGAAGTCGGTGGTGACGGCGAGGTCGGAGCCGGCCGGATCGTCGGTGAAGGTCCCGTCGGGCGAGAGCCAGAGGCGGAAGATGTCGGCGCGGGCCACGACCACGCGGGCCTTGGCGCCGCTGGAGGCCGTGACGGTGAAGGTGTTCCCGGACCGCGTGAAGCCTGTGACGTCGCCCGCGGTGGCAGTGGCCCCGGAGGGGGCTGCTGTGGCGGGTGCGACCAGCGGGCCGGCGGCGGCCAGGCCCGCGACGGTGAGGGCGGCGGCGAGCAGGGCAGCGCCCGGAGCGCGCAGGCGCGGGCGCCGTCGCAGTGGTGTGCGCGGCCGACCGGATAACGGGGCCCGTCGGCTCCTGCGGATGCTTGGCAGTCTCATGGGCAGCTCCTCGTGCGGTCCGGAGAACGGACACAGCTCTTTGGCATGCACCCGGCAAGATAGCGCCCCGAAGGCCTTCATTGAAGAATGCTGCTCGAAGTTGCCTCTGATCACGCATCTTTGAGCATCCGTCGGATGCACGGCGGCACACAGAAGCCACGGGCCACGGGCGCCCGCACCAGGGGGTGCCGATGCACGGACAACGGGATTGCGGGATGCGTCCAGAGCGGACGAGAAAGGCAAGGAGGTGAACCCACTCCTTGCCACTCTCAACTTATAGCGCACCGGGGGGCTTGCGGCAAGGCCCCGTCGGCGGGGCAAAATCGCGGACCGAAGCCAGAAGCTGCAGAAATGGGAGATTCACGAAGTGCATGCGTTCTTGCCGGTTCACGAATCGCGCGGTGACGTCGGGCAGGACACGGCCGCCCCGCGGACCCGCAGCGCGTTCGACCTTCCCGACCACCTCTCCCCCAAGGCCGACCCCGCCCTGACCGACGCGGACGAGCGGCACTTCGCGGCCGTCTCGGACAGTCTCGCCCGGTCGATCGAGGAGCTCTCGGGCCGCCTCGCCGCCGAGCGCAGGGCGCCCGGCGGCATCGGCCGGGAGGCGATGGACCGGGACGCGGAGATCCATCGTCTGACCACCCGCCTGCGCACCCTGCGCCGCTTCGGACTGGACCTGTGCCTGGGGCGGATCGTCCCCGCCGACGGCCGGGAACCCGTGTACGTGGGGCGTCTCGGCCTCACCGACAGCACGGGACGCAGACTGCTGCTCGACTGGCGCTCCCCGGCGGCCGAGCCGTTCTTCGCAGCGACCCACGCCAATCCGATGGGCCTGGCGAGCCGCCGCCGGTACCGCTGGACCGGCGGCCGGATCAGCGACTACTGGGACGAGGTCTTCAGCACCGACGCGCTCGAGGGGCACGCCGCGCTCGACGACCAGTCCGCGTTCATCGCCAACCTGGGCGGCAGCCGTTCGGCCCGGATGCGCGACGTTCTCTCCACCATCCAGGCCGACCAGGACGCGATCATCCGGGCGGGGTCCCGGGGCGCCCTCGTCGTCGACGGCGGCCCCGGCACGGGCAAGACCGTCGTCGCGCTGCACCGCGCGGCCCACCTCCTCTACTCCGACCCCCGCCTCGGCCACCGCCGCGGCGGCGTCCTGTTCGTCGGCCCGCACCAGCCCTACCTGGCCTACGTCGCCGACGTACTGCCCAGCCTCGGCGAGGAGGGCGTGCGGACCTGCACGCTGCGCGACCTCGTCGCGGAGGGCGCGGGGGCGGCGGAGGAGAGCGACCCGGCCGTGGCCCGGCTCAAGTCCTCCGCGGACCTGGTGAAGGCGGTCGAGGCGGCCGTCCGCGTCTACGAGGAGCCCCCCACGCGGGGGATGACGGTCTCCAGCCACTGGTCCGACGTCTGGCTGAGCCCCGAGGACTGGGCGGCCGCGTTCGAGGCGGTGGAACCGGGGACGCCGCACAACGAGGCCCGCGACCAGATCCGGGAGGAACTGCTCGCCATCCTCATGGACAGGCACGAGGACGGCGGCGAGGGCCACGACGTCCCGCCCGAGCTGCTCCGGCGGTCCCTGCTGCAGGACCGGGAACTGATCAGGACCCTGAACCGGGCGTGGCCGATGCTCGATGCGGCCGACCTCGTCGGGGACCTGTGGTCGGTGCCCGCCTACCTGCGCACGTGCGCGCCCTGGCTGGCAGCCGACGACGTGACCAGGCTGCAGCGGGCGGACGCCCAGGCCTGGACGGTGTCCGACCTGCCGTTTCTGGACGCCGCCCGGCAGCGGCTCGGCGACGCGGAGGCCTCCGTCCGCAGGCGCCGGCACGAGGCCGCCGTCGCCGCCGAGCGCGCACGCAGGGCCGAGGCCATCGACAGCCTGCTGCAGAACGTCGTGATCGACGAGAGCGAGGGCGCCATGGGAATGCTGCACGGGCGCGACCTCCAGGACACCCTGATCGACGACAGCGGGCTGCCCGGCTCCGAACCGGACCTCCTGGCCGGACCGTTCGCGCACGTCATCGTGGACGAGGCCCAGGAACTGACCGACGCGCAATGGCAGATGCTGCTGGCCCGCTGCCCGTCGCGGAGCTTCACGATCGTCGGCGACCGGGCCCAGGCCCGGCAGGGGTTCACCGAGTCCTGGACGCAGCGGCTCGGGCGCGTCGGCCTCGACCGGATCACGGTCGCCGCGCTGGACGTCAACTACCGCACCCCCGAAGAGGTCATGGCGGAGGCCGAACCGGCCATCCGGGCCGCGCTGCCCGACGCCAACGTGCCGACGTCCGTCCGCAGCACCGGCATCCCCGTGGTCCACGGGTCCGTCACCGACCTGCAGCCGGTACTGGACGGCTGGCTCGCCGCCCACTCCGACGGGGTCGCCTGCGTCATCGGCGACCCCGCGTTCCGGCCGACGCCCCGCGTCCGGTCGCTGACGCCGACCCTGTCGAAGGGGCTCGAGTTCGACCTGGTCGTCCTCGTCGACCCGGACCGGTTCGGCGACGGCGTGGCGGGGGCAGTCGACCGCTACGTCGCGATGACCCGCGCGACCCGGCAGCTCGTCGTCCTGACGAGCTCATGACCGCCCTCGGCCGCCTCCCGGCTCTACGTGAGTTCCCGGCAGGGTGGTTGACGCGGACGTCGCGGTGGCGGGGGCGGGGCCGGTCGGCGTCTGCGCCGCGCTGCTGCACGCCCGGGCGGAGCCGGGCGTCGTGTTCCTGGAAACGCCGCCCCGCACCCGTCACCGGGTCATGGGCGGCGGACCTGCACGCGCGGACCGCGCAGTCCTCGGCCGCGAGCGGGCCGAGGCACCGCACCCGCTGGGCGGCGCGTGGACACGGCCGACATGTGGTCCGGGCGGCGCCTGCTCCGCAGCTTCCGCCTGGCCCGGCCGCGCTCGCCGTACCCGTAGGTCCCCATCGTCCCGCGGTGCGCCACCGCGGGTCCGCACGCGGCGGAGGCCGGACGCGGCGGCTTACGCGTGCACCGCTCATCGAGGGCGGGCTGTCGCAGGAGCGGAGCGGCCGGTCGGACCGGCTGTGGAGTCCGTCGGGGCTTTCACCTGAGGTTTCGCCTTCGGGAGATGCGGGTGGGTGGGGGGCGGCGGAGAATCGGCAGGGATGGGGGGTGACCGGCGGCGGCGTTCGCCGCGTCTGCCGCTTCTCGCCGAGAAGGAAGGTAGTCCCATGGCTTTCGGATCCGGCCGGGTACGGCGTGGGTGCACCGCCGTCTGTGCGTCCTCGCTGCTGGTCCTCGGGGGCGCCGTCGGCGCCGGAGCGGCTGCCGCCGCGGAGCCCGCGACGGCGGCCACGCACAAGGTCGTTCCGCTCCAGGCCGACCCCAACAAGGTCCTCCAACTGGTCAACGAGGCCCGTGTCGCCGCAGGTTGCCAGCCGCTGACGATCGATCCCAAGGTCCAGGCCGCCGCCCAGGAGTACGCCAACGACACGACCACCAACCACGTGGGCTCGGACGGGTCCACCATCCAGGACCGGCTGAAGAAGGCCGGGGCGACCTTCAACGCGTCCGCCGAGAACATCGCCTGGGGCTCGGGCGACGAGAAGGTGCACGTCGACGGTTGGCTGAAGAGCGCGTGGCACGCGCCCAACATCAAGAACTGCAGCTACACCAAGACGGGCGTCGCGGTCGCCGGCGACCGGATCGTTCAGGTGTTCACCGATTGACAGCCGTTCGCGCCGACGCCGGCTCAGCCGGCGTCGGCGTGACCGTGTGCCCGAGGCGGGTTCACCGTGAGGACGGGCGGGGCGGGGGTGCTCCAGCCGTGGCCGCAGGGGTCGAAGACCAGAAACACCGGCTGACCCGGGCGCTGGCGCCAGGAGATGCGTTCCGGCACGCCGTCGCACACCGGACAGCACGGCAACGGACCGGACTCCGGCGGACACCCGGGGGCGGCCGCGAGCGGCGTGACGTGCGGATCGCGCATGGAGGCTCCCTGGTCGTGCGGTTGGGCTGCTCGCACTGTGCCACGCCCGGGGCCTCCTCCGCACGGGCGAATCGTCCAGTGTTCCGGCTGGTCAGAGGTACGGTCAGCAGGAGGATTCCGGTCCTCTTCCGGGCACTTTGTGATCAACCGCTCCGCCGCCGGCCTCCACGAGGCCCGATTCGTACGCCGCTATCACCGCCTGGGCGCGGTCGCGGACGCCCAGCTTGCCGAAGAGGCCGGTGATGTGGTTCTTGACCGTGGAGACGCTGATGTCCAGTTCCCCGGCGATCTCCGCGTTGTCCAGTCCGACGGCCAGGAGCTGCCAGATCTCCCGCTCGCGCGGGGTCATCTCGGGCGGGGCCGCCGCCGCGGCGGCCGCGGGCGGGCGGGCGGGCGCGGGGGTCCGCACGTAGGCGGTGAGCAGCCGGGTGAGCAGCCGGGGTGCGACGACCGCCTCGCCGCCGTGCACGGTACGGACCGCGGCGCCGAGTTCCTCCGGGGAGACGTCCTTCGGGAGGAAGCCGTACGCTCCGGCGCGCAGGGCCGCGACCACGTACTCGTCCATGTCGAAGGTGCTGAGCGCCAGGACGCGGACGTCGGGGAGGGTCCGTGCCAGCTCTGCGGTGGCCTGGACGCCGTCGAGGACGGGCATCCGGATGTCCATGACGACGACGTCGGGCCGCACCTCCCGGGCGAGGGCGACGGCGCGGGCGCCGTCCTCGGCCTCGCCGACCACCTCGAATTCGGGGTCGGGGCCGAGGATCAGCGCCAGACCCCGCCGGACCAGCGGCTGGTCGTCGGCTATGAGCACACGGATCATCGGTGTCGTTCCCCTCCCTCGCCGCCTCGCCCCGCCGGTACCGGAAGGCGGGCCGCCACCCGGAATCCCCCGCCGTCGCGTGCGGCCGCCTCCAGGGTCCCGCCCTGGAGGGCCACGCGTTCGTGCATTCCGATCAGACCGTACCCGGTGCCCGCGGCGGGCCGGGCGGTCGGCGGCGGTGCACCGGCCCCGTCGTCGCACACCTCCACGAGGACGTCGTCCGGGCGGTACGTCAGCCGCACCCGGGCGCGCGCCTGCCCGGCGTGCTTGCGGGTGTTGGTCAGCGCCTCCTGCACGATGCGGAAGAGGGTGAGCCCGACGCTGGGCGGCAGCGGGCGGACGGGGCCGTCGACGGTGAACTCCGTCTCCGTTCCGGCCAACCGTGACTCGGTGACGATCCGCTCCAGGTCCGCGGTCCCCGGCTGAGGCGCCGGAGGGGCTTCGTCCGGTTCCTCTCCGGCGCGCAGCACGTCGAGGAGTTGGCGCATCTCGCGCAGGGCGATGCGGCCGGAGTCCTCCAGGATGACGAGGGCCTCACGGGCCGCTTCGGTGTCGTGCGCCAGGTTGGCCCGGGCGCCGCCCGCCATGAGCTGCATGGCGGTGATGTGGTGGGCGACGATGTCGTGGAGTTCCCGCGCGATCCGGCGGCGTTCCTCGGCGACCGCACGCTCGGCCTGTCGGGCCTGGTTGGCCGCGACGTCCCGCTGCCAGCGGTTGATGACCAGGGCGGTGCCCGCGACCAGGGCCGCGGCCGCCCCATTGGCGGCGAGGGACAGTCCGGACGGAACGAGCGTGCCGCCCATGCCCGCCGACGCCAGCGGGACGGTCAGGGCGACGGCCGCTGCTGCGACGGCGGGCCGGCTGAAGCGGACCACGGAGTACAGGGCGACGGCGAGGCCGAGGGGGAAGTGCGGCGAGGTGTCCGCGATGACCACGTTGGGCACGACTCCCAGGGCCAGCACGGCCGCGAGCACGGCGACCGGCCGGCTGCGGCGCGCGAGCAGGCACATGGCGGCGGCCACGAGTGCGCCCGCGGCCGAGAGGGTGAGGGGCATCCCTTCGGTCTGGGTTCCGACCGAGAACCCCAGCAGGTCCACGGCGGCGGCGCCGATGGCCACCAATGCGTCGTTGCGCGTCCAGCGCAGCCTGTCGGCGCCCTTGCCCACCTTTGACGATCCTCCCCCGCCGGCGGGCCGTCCCGCCGGTGCGGGGCGGTTCGTGCCGGTTCCTCGCGTTCCATTCTGGCAGTCCGGCCGGCCGGTGCCGCCGTCCGGTGGTCTGGTTCCCGACCAGGACCAGGGTCCCGGTCGGCGCCGGGATCCGGACTCTGCTCCCGGGGGGCGGTTCCTCCCGTACGGCGACGATCGCGCGGCCCGCGCCTGATGGTCTGGAGACCGGCCGGGAACCCCCGGCCCGCCCCGCGACCTGAGGAGTCACGTGATCCGCGCCCTGACCGGGTTCTCGACGAGGAATCCGTGGAAGGTGATCGCCGTCTGGGCCGTGCTCGGCATCGCCCTGACGATCGCCGGCCAGGCGTTCGTCTTCCGCGCCACCCAGAGCAACACCGGCGATTTCCTGCCTCCGTCCTACGACTCGGCGGCGGCCCTGAAGGTCGCCGAGGAGAGGTTCGGGGTGAAGCCGGACGCCAACACCCTGACCGTGCTGGTGGCCCGGCCGGACGGCACGCGGCTGAGCGAGGCCGACGAACGGCGCATCGACGGGGAGGCCTCGAAGCTGGGCCGCCACCGGGTGGTCATGCCCAAGCCCGAGGAGGAGACGCCGTTCGCCCAGGACCACTCCCAGACCCCGAAGGTCGCGCCGGTCATGACGGCTCCCGACCGTGGCTTCCGCCTGCTCTCCGTGGAGCTGAAGGGCAACCCCCAGGACCCCGGGCTCCAGGACACCTACCGGGCCTTCCGCGAGCAGTCCCGGGCCGGGTTCGCCGAGGCCGGGTTCCGCACCGGCTACACGGGCGGGCTCGCCTCGACCGTCGACGACATCGACGCCGAGGAGACCCGGGCCCGGGTGATCGGCGCCGTGATGCTCGGCGTGATCGTGCTGCTGCACGTGCTGGTGTTCCGCAGCGTGCTCGCCGCCCTGCTGCCGCTGATCGTCGTGTCCATCATCGGCGGAGCCGCGACGGGCACGGTGGTCGGCGCCGCGATGCTCACCGGCGTCACCCTCGACCCCTCCACCCCGCAGCTGATCAGCGTCGTGCTGGTGGGCATCGGCATCGACTACTTCCTCTTCCTGCTGTTCCGCTTCCGCGAACAGTTGCGCCGACGGCCCGAGCAGCCGGGGCGGGCCGCCGCGGCCGAGGTCGCCGGCCGCGTCGGTACGGCCGTGACCTCCGCGGCGCTCACCATCGTCGCGGCGTTCGCCACCCTCGGAGTGGCCTCCTTCGGGCAGTTCCGGGTGCTCGGTCCGGCCATCGCCGTGTCCGTGCTGGTGATGCTCCTCGGCAGCCTCACCTTCATGCCGGCGCTGCTCGCGGTCACCGGGCGCAGGATGTTCTGGCCCTCGCGGTCCCACGGGCGCGAGCCCCGCGGCGGATCGGCGGCCCGGCTGGGCACGTGGCTGGTCCGGCGGCCCGTCACCGCGGCCCTCGCCTGCGTGGCCCTGTTGGGCGCCCTCGCCGCCGGCATGGCCGGGATGCGGATGGACTACGGGTCGGGCGGCGCGGGCGGTGAGCGGACGGCCGCCGCGGCCACCGCGGCGGAGATCTCCCGGGCGATGCCGGCCGGTGTGTCGGACCCGATCAGCGTCTACGTCACCGCGTCCGACGGCGCACCGCTCACCACCGGCCGGGTCGACGGCCTGTCCGGGACGCTCTCCCGGCTGGAGGGGGTGGGGCAGGTCGCCCCGACCGTGCTGAGCGGGGACCGCCTGGCGGCGCGCATCGACCTGTTCCCGAACGCCGATCCGCACGGGCAGGAGGCCCGCGACCTGGCGTCGGGCGCGGTCCGCGACGCGGTCTCCGCGCACCGGCCGGACGGCACCGAGGCCCATGTGGGCGGCACCGCGGCAGTGTTCGCCGACGTCTCGACGGCCGTGGACGAGGACCTGCGCCTGGTGTTCCCGGTCGCGGCGGCCCTGATCGCGCTCATCCTCTTCCTGCTCCTGCGCAGCCTGCTCGCCCCGCTGATCCTGATGCTCGCGGTGGGTCTGGGGTTCGCCGCCACGCTGGGTGCCGCGGCGCTCGTCTTCCAGCACGGGCTGGACCAGCCGGGCGTGGCCTTCACGCTGCCGCTGGTGCTGTTCCTGTTCGTGGTCGCGTTGGGCACCGACTACAACATCCTGGTGACCGACCGGATCCGGGAGGAGATGGAACGGCCCGGCCCGGCCCGGGAGGCCGTGGCCCGGGCGGTGCGGCACACCGCGCCGGCCGTCGCGACGGCCGGGGTGGTACTGGCCGCCTCCTTCGGCAGCCTCGCGGTCAACCCGGTCGCGGCCACGCAGCAGATCGGCTTCGCCACGGCGCTCGGGATCCTGCTCTCCGCCTTCGTCCTGTCGATCGTCCTGGTCCCGGCGTGCGCGGTGCTCCTGGGCAGGTCCCTGTGGTGGCCCGCCAAGCCGCGGCCGGCGGCGCCCCTGCCCGCGCCGGAAGCCGGGACGCCGGAACGCGTCCTGGTGCCCTGAGCGCTGCGGCCCCAACGCCCGCAGGCGCCGGGCGCGCGGGGTCCCGTACGGGACCCGCGTGCACCGGCGCCTGCGGGCGTACGCCGTCCTCCGCGGCCGGCCGAGGCTCTCAGGACAGGGCGGCGACCTCGGGGTGGTCCTGGAGCCAGGTGCGGACCGCCTGCTGCTCCTTGCCCTTGCCGGTCTGCTGGATCCGCGCCTCCAGGCCGGTGAGCTGCTCCTCGGTGAGTTCGAAGGAGCGCAGCCATGCGGCGATCTCGGGCTCGTCGGCGGCGAAGCCCTTGCGGGCCAGGGTGTGGATGCCGTCGCCCTCGCCCCAGACGCCCTTCGGGTCCTCCAGCTTGGTCAGCCCGTACGAGGAGTACGCCCAGTGCGGCGACCACAGGACCGTGACCACCGGCTCCTTCTTGTCGTAGGCGCGCTTCAGTTCGGCGAGCATGCCGGGTGTGGAGCCGTCGACGACCTGGTACTCGCCTTCCAGTCCGTACTCCTTCATGACCTTGTCCTTCAGCATGCCCATGGCGCCGGCGCTCGGCTCGATGCCGATGATGCGGCCCTTGAACTGCCCGGCCTTGCCCTTGAGGTCGGCGAGCGAGCGGACGTCCTTCATGTACGAGGGCACGGCGAGCTCGATGGAGGTCGGGCCGTACCAGGAGCCGAGGTCCTCCAGCCTGTCGCCGTACTTCTCCCAGTACTGGGCGTGGGTGACGGGCAGCCAGGCGTCGGTCTGGAAGTCGAGGCCGCCGCCGGCCAGACCGGTGTAGAGCGCGCCCGCCTCCAGCTGGCGGGTGTCGACCTTGAAGCCGCGCCGCTCCAGGAGCTCCTTCCACAGGAAGGTGGAGGCGATGCCCTCGTCCCACGGGATGTAGCCGATGGAGACGGTGCGGCCCTTGCCGACGTTTTCGGCGCCTTCCGGTCCCGCCGGGCGTCCGGAGGCGCCGAAGGTGCTCAGGCCGCCCGCGACGAGGGCCAGTACGACGGCGCCGGTGACGGCATAGCCGGGCTGGGGGCGGTGGTTCCACACGCGGGCGGCGCCGGTGGCGGCCGACCGGGCCCTGGCGAGGGTGCGCCGGCCCAGCGGGGAGACCTGGCGGCCGAGGGCCCCGGTCATCCGGTCGAGGTACATGGCGAGGATGACGATGGAGAGGCCGGCCTCGAAGCCGAGACCGATGTCGACGTTGCCGATGGCCCGGTAGACGGCGCCGCCGAGTCCGCCGCCGCCGACCATGCCGGCGATGACGACCATGGACAGGCCGAGCATGATGACCTGGTTGACGCCGGCCATGAGGGTGGGCAGGGCCAGCGGCAGCTGGACCCGGACGAGGGTGTCGCGCGGGGTGGTGCCGAACGCTTCAGCGGCCTCGACGAGTTCGGCGTCGACCTGGCGGAGGCCGAGTTCGGTCATCCGTACGCCCGGCGGCAGCGAGAAGACGATGGTCGCGATGATGCCGGGCACCACGCCCACCCCGAAGAAGATGATGCCGGGGATGAGGTAGACCATGGCCGGCATGGTCTGCATGAAGTCGAGGACCGGCTTCAGGACGGCGCTGACCCGGTCGGACCGGGCCGCCCAGATGCCGAGCGGAATCGCGAACAGGAGCGTGACGAGGGTGGCGACCAGGACCAGCGACAACGTGGACATGGCGTCGGACCAGAGCCCGACGGAGTCGACGAGGGCGAAACCGGCGAAGGCGAGCGCGCCCGCGAGCAGGCCGCGCAGCCACCAGGCGGCGATGGCGAGGATGCCGGCGAACAGCAGCGGGGCGGGCGCGGAGAGGACGGCGACGAGGCCGTCGTAGAGACCGGTGACGAGTGCGCTGATGGCGTCGAACAGCCAGGACAGCCGGCTCTGGAGGAAACCGACTGCACTGTCGACCCAGGAGCCGAGGGGGATGCGGGGCATCAGGCGGCCACCTCCGCGCAGCGCACCGGGGCCCGCTGCTCGTCCCCGATGAACGCGACGAGGCGGTCCTGGGGCACGGAGCCGACGACGGCGCCGTCGGTGCCGGTGACGGCGACGGGGTGCGGGACGCGCGCGCTGACGGCGCACAGGTCCGCGAGGGGTGTGTCGGCGCTGACGGTGGGGCAGCCGCAGGTGCCGGCGTGGGGGCGGGCCGGGCCGGTGGTCGTCATGACCGCGTCGGCGGTCAGCACCCGGGAGCGGTCGACGTCCTGGACGAAGGAGGCGACGTAGTCGTCGGCGGGGCGGGTGAGGATGTCCTCGGCGGTGCCTTGCTGGACGATGCGGCCGTCGCGCATGACGGCGATGCCGTCGCCCAGGCGCATGGCCTCGTTGAGGTCGTGCGTGATGAAGACGATGGTCTTGCGCAGGCTGCGCTGAAGTTCGAGGAGCTGGTCCTGCATGTCGCGGCGGATGAGCGGGTCCAGTGCGCTGAAGGACTCGTCCATGAGCAGCAGGTCGGCGTCGGTGGCCAGGGCCCGGGCGAGGCCGACCCTCTGCTGCATGCCGCCGGACAGCTCGTCGGGCCAGGCCATCTCCCAGCCTTCGAGCCCGCACAGGGCGAGGGCCTCGGCGGCGCGGCGGTCGCGGTCGGCGCGGGCCACCCCTTGGACCTCCAGCCCGTAGGCGGCGTTCTCCAGAACGTTGCGGTGCGGGAAGAGAGCGAAGTGTTGGAAGACCATGGATATCTTCGTGGAGCGGACGCGGCGCAACTCGCGGGCGCTGAGCGCGGTGAGGTCCCGGCCATCGAAGAGGATGCGTCCCGCAGTGGGCTCGAGCAGGCCGTTCAGCATGCGCAGCAGGGTGGACTTGCCCGATCCCGACAGCCCCATGACAACGAAGACCTGACCGGGCTCGACGGCGAAGGAGACGTCGATGACCGCGGCCGTGGCTCCGTCGGCGCGCAGCTCGGCACGGTCGCTGCCGCCTTCGAGTGCGCGCACGGCGTCGGCGGGCCGGTTGCCGAACACCTTGTAGACGTGCTCGGCCTGGAGCGTGGACACATACACCTCGCGGGTCGTACCGGGTGCGGCGCGCGGGTCGGGCCGGCGCCGCCGTGGAGCGGTACGGGATCGGCCCGCGTGCGCCCCGCCCTCCGCCGCGATGCGTCGGAGGGCGGGGTTCCGCTCCAGCTGCGCCGATACCCGGGCATTCGCTCCGGCAAACGGCCGAGTGATTCACCTCACGCGGGGGGACTACAGGACGCGGAAGCCGGCTATGGCGGGGTGCCGGCGGTCACGGTGGAACGTCAGGTGGTCCCAGGTGGGAAACGCCAGGTCGGTCACGGCGACGAGCAGGCCGGACGCGGCGTGCACCGTGCGGCGTACGGTCAGGCCGCAGGCGGGGCTGGAAGCCGGGGCGGCGGCGGCCGGCCGGATGGTGCGGGTCATGGTGATGGTCTCTGCGACCCGGCCGGCCACGGCGGCCCGCTCCAGCCAGCCCTGGAGGGAGGCCAGGTCCTCGTGGCGGGAGCGCCCCGCCCGGTTGCGGCAGACGGCGAGTTCGGGGGTGCGTGCGACGACGTCCGGGCTGAAATAGGTGGCGGCGTGCCGGAGCGTCTCCCCGGCCCGGCCCTGCTCCCGGTGGTGGTGGACCAGGGTGCGGTCCCCGCCCGACATGCCGAGCGGCCCGGCGAGCGAGGGCGGGACGGTGACCACCGTGACCCAGCTCCGGGTGGGACCGGCCGCGGGGGACGCCGATCCCAAAGCCACCGGATCGGCCGCGGTGGGGTCGGCTTCGGCCGTGACGGCGGGACGGGAGCCTCGGCGCCCGGTCACGACCAGGCCGTCCTCGCGCAGGTACTGCAGGGCGGCCCTGACGGTCTGCCGGTTGACCTGGTAGCGGGCGGCCAGGCTGCGCTCGGAGGGCAGCCTTCCGCCGGGGGTGCGCGCGGCGCGGTCGAGATCGCGGCGCAGGGCTGCGGCGATCCGCTGATACTTGGGCATGGCGGCCGGGCCGCCGCCCCGCGAAGGGGAGGGCATGGCTTCTCCTCTGACGGGTGGTCAAGGACTGCGCGGTCTGCCCGACCAAACTAGCATTGGTCTATACCTTTGAGTGAGAGGCGATCGGGGCACACGCCCCACCTTGGCCGATTCCCAACCCCGGGCCGCCCGACTCGTCCTGCGGCTGTCACGGCGCCGGTGGCCCTCCACCGTCGCGGAGATGAACGCACGCAGGGCAGCGGCTCCTCCGGCACCGTCGTGCTCCGGTAGCCGTCGAAGGTCCGGTCGCCGACGAAGGCCCGGCCGCATGGGAAGCTGGCCGGCGGGCCGCCGGTCAGTCGCGGTACACGAGGATGAAGTCCCCGTAGGGATGGGTGCCGTGGCCGTCCGCCGTCTCGTCCAGGGCCCTGCGCAGGGTGCGCAGGTGGTCCGCGGTGAGCTGGAGCGGCGGCTCGTCCGGCTGGTGCGTGGTACCGCGGGGGTAGTCCTGGTCCGCCGTGGTGGTCATCTCGATGTGGCATCCGAGGACATGGCGGACCGGCCGGGTCGCACAGAAGTCCAGCAGCCGGTCGACGGTGGCCGAGTAGGCCGCCCGGTCCTCGATGTAGAGGCGCCCCGGATAGAGGGAGTCGCCCGTCAGCAGGAGGCCGGTGTGCCGGTCGTGGAAGACCAGGGCGGCCCGCTGGTGGCCGGGGCCGGGGATCAGGTCGAGGATCCGGCCGCCCAGGTCGAGCGCGCCGGTGCGGTGCGGCCAGTCGGTGAGGCCGAAGGCGGCCGTGACCTCGTCCAGGCCTTGTCCCACGACCGTGGTGAGGGGCCGGTCCGCGAACTGCCCGTCCGCCGCGACGTGGTCGCCGTGCCCGTGGGTGTGGGCGACCAGCAGCGAGTACGCGGGCCTCGGATGCCGTTGCAGCCAGTCCGCGACGAGCCGGTCGACCGTTTCGCGCAGGGGGAAGTGGGCCGGGTCCGCGGACGCGCCCGTGTCGAGGAGCAGTGCCCGGTCATTGCCGAAGAACAGGAAGAGGAACGGGGCTTCGTAGTGCACGGACTTGTTCTGGCGAAGGATCAGCGTGTGCTCGGAGTAGGCGTGGACCTGGATCTCCGGGCCCGGATCGTGCTTCGGGGAGGGCCAGCCCGCGTGCCAGACGACATCGAGACTGCCTGCGACCGGGGCGCCCCGGAGAAAATCGATCACGCGTCCAACCTACCCCGGTCCTCCGGCGCCGGGGAGCGGGCCGCCGGCCGGACCCGCACCGACAGCGGCCCCGGCCCGCACCCTGTGCGCGCCCGGCTCGCGGGGCCCGCCGAAACGCGGTTTGGTGGTGGGAGAGGCGCGAGTACCGATGCGGCGGCATCGGCCGCCGGACCGAGCCCTCGCCGCCTCGCCGTGTCCGAGGAAGGCCCGCCATGTCCGCACCAGGCCCCACAGCCCGCCACCGGCGCCGTGCGGCGGTCCTCACCGCGGCTCTGGCGTGCTCGGTCCTGCTCGCCGGTCCCGCACCCTCCGCAGCCGCCGGCACGTCCCGGGCACCCGAACCCCCGTCACCTTCGGTGACCGTCCCGAGGCTGGACTGGGTTCCGTGCAAGCCCGGGAGCCCCTGGGACTGCGCCACCGCCGAGGTGCCGCTCGACCACGCCGCACCCGCGGGCCGCACCATCGAACTGGCGGTCGTCCGCCGCCCGGCCACCGATCCCGACCGGCGCATCGGCACCCTGTTCGTGAACCCCGGCGGCCCCGGCGGCCCCGGGACCGTTCAGGTGCCCCAGAACTACGACGCCTTCCCCGAGGAACTGCGCAGGCGCTTCGACATCGTCAGCTGGGATCCGCGCGGGATCGGCAACAGCACCGCCGTGAACTGCTTCGACACCACCGAGCAAGCGAGTGCCTGGGCAGCCCGCCCACCCGGCGGTTTCCCAGTGGGAGCGCAGGAGCGCAAGGCATGGATCGACGCCTACGAGGACCTCGGCCGACTCTGCGAGAAACGCGACCCGGACCTGCTGCGGCACGTCTCGACCGCCGACACCGCCCGCGACCTCGAACTGCTCCGCCGGTCGGTGGGCGAAGGACAGCTGAACTACCTGGGCGTCTCCTACGGCACGATCCTCGGCGCCACCTACGCCAACCTCTTCCCCGGCCGCGTCCGCGCCATGGTCCTCGACAGCAACATCGCCCCCAGCGCCTGGACCGGCGGCACCCGGCAGGGCGGGCCCCGCACCACGACCCTCCTGCGCATGGGCTCCGACGTCACCGCCGCCTCCACCCTGGAGCGGTTCCTCGCCCTGTGCGGATCGGCACCCGCGGCCCGCTGCCCCTTCTCGGCGGGCAGTTTTGAAGCCACGCGTGACAAGTTCGACCGGCTGATGCGGCGGCTGCGGGAGCGTCCGGTCGGAGCGTGGACGTACGCCAGGACGGTCGCCGACACGGTCAACAGCCTGTACATCGTCAACCCCGGCTGGACGGCTCTCGCGGGCCGGCTCCAGGAACTGTCGCAGGGCCGGGAGCCCGAGCCCCCGGTGTACCCGCCGCCACCGCCGGTGGACCGGCCGAACCCGTACCTGGGGGACGAGCAGGCGGCGGCCGTGTGGTGCGCCGACAGCCCCAACCCGCGTGACCCCGCCGTGTACCACGGCCTGGAGGAGGACAGCGCCCGGCGGGCCGGCGACGCGGGACGCTTCTGGACGTGGGCGGCGGAGCCCTGCGCCACCTGGCCGGCCCGGGCCGCCGCCGGATACACCGGCCCGTGGAACACGCCCACTGCCCGTCCCGTCCTGGTGATCGGGACCCGTTACGACCCGTCCACGCCCTACACCGGCGCCCAGGCCATGGCCGGTGAGCTGGCGAACGCCCGCCTGCTCACGAACGACGGATACGGGCACACCGCGCTGTTCAACAACAACAGCCGTTGCATCAGCGCGCACGAGAGCCGCTACTTCGTCGACGGAACGCTCCCGCCGCCCGGGACCGTCTGCGCCCCGGACCGGGTTCCCTTCTCCTGACGGGTGCGCCGCCTCCCGGCCCGTCTCTTTCGGATCCCGTCGGCTGGTCCCCCGTCGTCCGGTGCCGTGCACCCGGCTGGAACGGGAAGAGAGGTCCTACGTCCGCAGGGGGTTCGGCAGGGGGCGGTAGCGGGCGTCCGCGCCGTCGGCCCGGGTCCAGCGCAGCAGCAGGTTCGTCTTCGCGGGCAGGGCGGGGGCGGTGAGGAGCTCCGCGATCTCGGGGAGCCCGCGCAGGGCCTCGTAGCGCAGCAACTCCTTCCGGACGGCGGGCCACAGGAGCGGTGAGACGTCCGGATACCGGTCGGCCAGGGCCGCCGCGATCTCCGCCAGGTTGTTGACCACCAGGCAGTACACCAGCCGCTCCCAGGCCTCCGTTCGCGACAGTTCCGGCAGCAGTTTGACGCCTTCCGCGTCCCGGAAGAGGGCCTGCACGGGCATGCCCGTCGCGTCGACCGCGATCAGGGTGTTCTGGAGGTGGGCCTCCAGCACGACGCCGTGCCGGCCGAAGAGTTCGAGCACCGGCGGCACGACGTGGCGCAGGTAGGCCCGCCACCACGCGAGGGGGTCGGCGGCCCCGGCCGGCGGGCTCCCAGGATAGCCCTCGGCGAGCGCGGCGGCCAGCAGCGGGGTGGCCCCGGGCACGGTGTGGGCGTGCAGGCCGTCGCGGACTAGGACGGCGAGCTCCTCGAAGGCGAAGGCGGCCGTCCGGTAGCCGCGGTCGGCGAGCCAGGCCGCGTCCGAGCCGGTCGCGCGCAGGGCGGCGAACCCGGCCTCGACGGCCGCGTCGGTGCGGCGCACCTTGAGCAGGTCGTGCCGCCACAGCCTGCGCACGTCGTTGGTGATCCGCACGTCGAGGCTGAACTTCACGAACAGGTCGGCCGCCGGGTCCGGGACGTGCAGGGTCCGGATCGACGCGGTGGGCCAGGCCGGCCGCCGGCTCTCGCCGAGCCGCAGCAGCCGCCCGTCGGCGAACGCCTCGCGCACCGGGGGCCGGTCACCGACCAGGTCGAGCTGCCAGGGGTGGACGGGCAGCAGCTCGTAGCCGGCGGGGGCGCGCGGTGCGTCGAGGAGCCCGGCGAGGGAGTCGATGGCCTCGGTGACGGCCGGCCCGCCCTCCCCGGTGCTCTGGTCCTCGCGCAGCCCCAGGAAGACCAGCGGGAAGCGGGCGTGCGCCTCGGGCGCGTACGGCAGCCAGCTCCCGGCCGGCGCCCCGCCGCGGGCCTTGGGGGCGGGGTGGTGCGGGTGGCCCATCACGAGGGACTGCTCGGAGAGCACGTACGGGTCCGCCGGGGGCTCGGCGGCGGCGCGGGCGGCCAGCAGGGCGACGAGCGCGTCGCGGCTGTCGGTGATCTCGACCGGGAGTTCGTCGTTGGTGACCCCGGTGAACCGGCCGAGTTCGTCGGAGACGAGTTTGACCAGTTCGGTGTGGCTGAGCGGGTGCCAGCCGTTCACCGTCCGCAGTTCCGGGCATACGGGCCGGCGGCCGCCGCGTACACGGAGCAGCCGCCCGCTGCCCCGCAGCCGGTGCACGGCCGCCCCGGAGGCCTCGTCCGGCCCGAGGGGGCCGGTCGACCCGGTGGGCTCCGCGGCCTCCCGGAGCAGGCAGTTCAGGAGCGGGGTGGCGGCGTAGGCGTCTGCGGCGGCGTTGAGGTCCACTGGTTCCATTCGGTCCATCCGGTGGCCGGAGGTCCGCGAAGCGGAACCACCGGCCGTGATCGTCGGTATCCGCAATGATTACTTGATCATCCCGTGAAGCGACATTCGAAGTGACACTCCGAGCGACATTCCGAAGGCGGAGCCCAGCATGCCCATTCCCTCCTCCGCGGCCGAAGAAGCCGTCGCCGCCGAACTGGCGGCCGTACGGCCCGCACTCGGGCCCTCGTACGCCGCCTCGCTGGCCGGCGCCCGGGCGGCCGTGCTCACCCGGCTGTGGCGCGCCCTGGCCTTCGAGCCGCTGCCATGGGTCGTCGGCCGGGAAGCGGCGCCGGGCGGCCTTGCGCTGCTCCTGGCGGGCGGCGGCCGGCTGGAGGGGCCGCCGCCGGACCCGTACGCGACACGGCCGTACGTGGACGAGCTGCTGCTTGACGGCCGGGCCCACCGCCGTGCCGGACAGCTCGTCAGGGCCCTGGGGATCCCGCACGGTGAGGATTTCGCCGCCGAGCTGGACTCCAGTACGGCATCCCTCGCGCTGTCACGTGCCGGGCAGCCGTCCGCCGGCGAGGACCGTGCGGCACGGGCCACCTGGG
Source organism: Streptomyces sp. NPDC046349 (assembly GCF_055587885.1). Taxonomy (NCBI): domain Bacteria; kingdom Bacillati; phylum Actinomycetota; class Actinomycetes; order Kitasatosporales; family Streptomycetaceae; genus Streptomyces; species Streptomyces sp. NPDC046349. The sequence goes on along the minus strand of NZ_JBVJFK010000021.1, from coordinate 27,710 downwards.
AGTGGGAGCAGCGGGTGGTCGAGGGCCATCCGTACCACCCCAACTGCCGCTCCCGGCCGGGCTTCTCGGTCGCCGAGCAGCTGGCGTACGCGCCGGAGCACCGGCCGGTGGTGGAACTGGGCCTGGTCTCCGTACGGGCCGAGGAATGCCTGGTCACCGGGGACTGGCCGGAGCAGATGCGCGACGCCGGCCGGATCCTGGTCCCGGTGCACCCGTGGCAGGCGGCGCACGTGCTGAAGCACGAGCGGGTGCGGTCCGGTTTCGCGGCGCATCCGCTGATGGCGCTGCGGACGCTGGCGCCCGCCGACGGCGGCGCGCACGTGAAGACGGCGCTGAGCGCCCGGCTGACCTCCTCCGTCCGGGACATCTCCGTCTACTCCATCGAGACGGCGGCGGCCGTGTCCGCCTTCGCCCAAGGCCTGGCGGAACGGCTCGACGGGCGCCTGCACATCACCCGCACGCTCGGCGCGGCGACCGCGCACAGCCCCGACCTGGCGGCCGTGCTCCGCGAGCCGCCCGAGGCGTACGCGGACGCCGCCGCCGGCGAGCGGGTGCTGCCGGTGGCGGCCCTCGCCTCCTACCCGCCGGCCCGATCGGCTGCCTGGCGGGCGCGGTTCGCCCGCCTCGCGCTGTCGGTGTGCCTGCGGGTGCTGGAGCTGGGGGTGGCGCTGGAGGCCCACGGGCAGAACCTCCTGGTCGTCCTCTCCCCCGCCGGCGAGCCCCTGCGGCTGGTCTACCGAGACCTCGCCGACATCCGGATCAGCCCGGGACGGCTGCGGGCGCACGGGCTGCCGGTGCCGCCGCTGTCGGGCAGGCTGGTCACGGACGACGTGACCGTGCTGCGCCGCAAGCTGTTCGGGTCCCTGCTGACGGGGGCGCTCGGCGCCACGGCCGGCTCGGCGGGAGCCTTCGCCGAAGCGCTCGCGGAGGCGACCGCCCTGCCGGCCACCGCCGACACCGAGGCCCTGCTGACGGGCCTGCTGCCCACGAAGGCGCTGACCCTCATGCGGCTGAGCCCGGGCGTCCCCGGCGACCAATGGGCGGAACTTCCCAATCCGCTGGCCGGAGGGTGATCCGGGCCCACGGGCGGGCTACTGTTCAGGGGCATGACAGCTTCCTCGTACCTGCACTCCGTACGGGCGTCCTACGACGCCGTCGCCGTCGACTACGCGCGGCTGCCGGGCACGGAACTGGCCGGGAAGCCGCTGGACAGAGCCATGCTGGCCGCCTTCGCCGAGTGCGTGCGGGAGGGGGGCGGCGCCGGCCGGGCGGTCGCCGACCTCGGCTGCGGCCCGGGCCGGGTGACGGCGCATCTGGCCGGGCTCGGCCTCCGGACCTTCGGGGTGGACCTGTCCCCGGCGATGGTGGCGGTGGCCCGCCGGAGCTATCGGGGGCTGCGGTTCGAGGTGGGGTCGATGGCCGCGCTGGACGTGGCCGACGGGGTGCTGGGCGGGATCCTCGCCTGGTACTCCACCGTGCACACGCCGCCCTCGGAACTGCCCGGGGTGTTCGCCGAGTTCGCCCGGGTGCTGGCACCGGGCGGTCACGCCCTGATCGCCTTCGAGGCGGGCGACGAACGGGTCCGGCTCAAGCACGCGTACGGGCACCACGTCGACCTCGACGTGTACCGGATGCCTCCTGAGGAGATCGCCGCCCTGCTGGCCGGTGTCGGCCTGAGGGAGATCGCCCGCCTCCTGCGCGAACCGACCCCTCACGAAAGCTCCCCGCAGGGCTTCCTGCTGGCCCGCAGGCGGTAGCCCGCTCTTCCCGGTCCGTCCTGCCCGCGCCGGCCACCACCGGCCGGCCCCGGGGTGCGGGGTCCGGCCGGGCGTACCCCTCGGGTCCCCCTGTTCGTCGGGCGGGGCCGGCACCTCGGTCCGGCCGGGCCGGACGACGTCGAAAACCTGCCCTCGGTGCTCCGGGGCGGAGACGGGCCGGCCGGCGTCAGGCGGGCGAACAGCCGCGGGCCCGTCCCGCCGCCCCGAGGCGGCTGTTGCGTGCGAGCTGGACGAACCGGCGGCCAAGGGCCCGCGAGGTCGGGGACTCCGACCGGTTCGACCACAGCTTCCGGTGCTCGGTTCGAGCGGCACGGGCGGCGCCCTCGTTCCCCGGCCGACCCGACGTCTCCCCCGCGCGGATGGCTGCACAGTGCCCGGCTCCGTAGACTGACGGGCATGGCATGCCGCATCAGTGAGCTGGTCCTGGACTGCGCCGAGCCCGAACGGCTCGCCGAGTTCTGGAGCAAGGTCCTCGGCTACGTCGAACTGGGCCGCGAGGACGACGGGAGCATCGAGATCGGGCCGCCCGGCGCCGGCTTCGGCGGCCCTCAGCCCACGCTTGTCCTCAGCCCGAGCGATGCCCCGCGGACCGGCAAGCTCCGGCTGCACATCGACGTCAACGCCACCGACCGCGACCAGGACGCCGAGCTGGAACGACTGCTCGCCCTCGGCGCCCACCCCGTCGACATCGGGCAGGACGGCACGGAGAACTGGCACGTCCTGGCCGATCCGGAGGGCAACGAGTTCTGCCTCCTGCACCGCCGTCTCCAGCCCCTCGGCCCGTCGGCACCCTGACATCGTGTGCCCACGGCCCCCGGTGGGACCGAGCGGACCATCGGGCCGGCCACTGAGCGCGACTCCCGACCCGCACGATGTTGGGGCGGGATCTCCGGTCGAGGCGTCGCCGTGGACACCGGCGTCACGACGGCCGCCACTCCTCCGTCGCCGGTCCCGGCCGCCGCGCCCGGCGGACGCTCCCGAGGGCTCGGCCGCAGCAGGCCGGTGTGATTCCGGCGGGGACGCCGGCGTGCCCATGCTCCATGGACCCGCGAGTACCGACGGCCGGGTGGAATCGCCGGCGCCGGCCGCCACGCACAGTGCTGGGCCGGGACCGTCCCGAGGATCACCGGTGAGGCAGTCGACCCCTTGGACCTCGATGGGTACGAGCAGTACCCGAGGTGCGGGGCCTCACCGATGCTCGGTGGCGGGGAACGGACTCACTCGTCGCCCTCTACCGCGGCGCGGCCATCGGCCTTGACCCACCTCGAGGCCTCCGGCCCGCGTCCGTGGCGGCCCTCGACGAATGGGCCCGCACGGCGGCCGACCGCCCGCCGGCGCCTGTGGACCGATCGCCGTGCTCGCGGCGCCGGCCTCGAGGTCGAACCCGGCCGGGCCCGTCGTGCCGCCTTGACGATCTCACCGGCCGGCGGCTACTTTCGCTCCTTTTCACCATTCGCGCCAAATGGGGTAAAGAGACGGGGAGTTCCATGCCGAAGGTCCTGAGAAGCCTTGTCGTCCTGGTGTCCGCTGTGACGCTCGCCTTCGTTTCGGCGGGCCCTGCCGCGGCCGCGACCTGGGGCAGCCCCCATATCTCGGGCAGCCGGGCGTGCAGCGCGAAGCAGTACCACCGCGGGACCCCTGCGGTGGCGATGTACGCCTGCTACGCCCTGGCACCCGACTCGACCACCCGGGTCGTGATGATCGTCGGCAACGGCGGAGGCGACGCCGTCCCGATCGGCGGCGAGATCACCACCATGGACGGTTCGCGCGACATCTGCCCCGACATCCGTCTCGGCGCGAGGAAGAGCACCGGGTGCTACGCCCGGACGACCGAAGTCAACTGCAACCACCTGCACGGCACGGTGACGCTGCGGATCAACGGTGTCTCCCACACCATGCGCACCCCCGCGTTCAGAGCCGGGAACGGTTGCTGACGGTCGGCGCGGTGGCCGGAGGGCGGCAGAGGCCGCCGGCCCAGGCCCAACCGCCCGCCGCGGGGCGAGAACGAGGCCGTCGAACCTTGTGCTCCACCTCGACCGCACGCTCGACGAGCTGGACCCGCCGCGCCGGACTCCTCCGGCCTCCGACGCGACGCCCCTGGTCCCCGAGGTCCGCGGGCTGCGCCGCGTGCCCATGGGCGCGCTGCGGCCGGCCGACCTGCGTCCCCTCGTCGCGCAGCAGGTGGCGCTCCCGTTCGTCCTTCCCCTCGCGGTGGGCATGCTGTCGAGGAGCCGCTGCTGTACGCCTACGTCTACGGCGGCGGGACCTGCTGCCCTCTGCCGTCACGTCCCCGCGCAGGCCCGGGCGGTGCTGCCACAGCCCGAGGCGCGCGCCCGCGTGCCGTCGTCGCCGGTCTGCCCGCGGAGGCGGTGGAGGGGCTGCCCCGTGGGAGCGGCGGGAAGCTGGAACGGTTCGTCACGCGGGGATGATCCCTCTGCGCCGGCTCACCAGCGCAGGGGAAGCCGTGTCACGCCGCGCATCAGGGTGCCCGGGAGCCAGTCGCGCGCCCCCGCGCCCGGGTCCGCGGCCAGGTCGGGGAAACGTTCCAGCAGTGAGCGGATCGCGATGCGGCCCTCCATGCGGGCGAGGGGTGCGCCGAGGCAGTAGTGGATGCCGTGGCCGAACGCCAGGTGGCCCGGACCGGTGCGGCGGATGTCGAACACCTCGGGGCCGGGCCCCGACCCCGTGAAGCGCGCCGGATCGCGGTCCGCGGCGGCGAGGGCGACCATGACGGAGGATCCGGTCGTGATGGGGACGCCGCCCAGCTCCAGATCGGTGTCGGCGAAACGGTACGTGGCGTGCTGTACGGGGCCGTCGTAGCGCAGCATCTCCTCCACCGCTCCGTCGATCAGCCCGTGCGGGTCGGCGCGCAGCGCGGCCAGCTGCTCAGGGTGGTCGAGGAGGGCCCGTACGCCGTTGCCGATCAGGTTGACGGTGGTCTCGTGTCCCGCGACGAGCAGCAGGAAGGCCATCCCGATCAGCTCGTCCGGGGAGAGCCGGTCGCCGTCCTCGTCGCGGGTCCGGATCAGGGCGCTGAGCAGGTCCTCTCCCGGATCCTGGGCCTTGGCCGCGATGAGTTCGCAGAGGTAGCCGGTCATCTCCTCCAGGACGCGGGGGTCCGCGCCGGCGCCGTCGAGCGGTGCGACGATCTCGCCCGACCAGTAGCGGAACCGGGCCCGGTCCAGGCCGGGTACGCCCAGCAGCTCGCAGATGAGGGTCATCGGCAGTGGCACGGCGAAGGACCGGATCAGGTCGGCCCGCCGTTCGGGCAGGGCCTCCATCGCGTCCAGCAGGCCGTCGGTGATCTGCTGGACGCGCGGCCGGAGTGACGCGACCCGGCGGGTGGTGAACTCGCCGGCCACCAGGCGCCGCAGCCGGGTGTGGTGGGGCGGGTCCGTGTCCAGCATGTTGGTGGCGACGGCGTGGGCCTGCGCGACCTCGGGCAGCTCCGATCCGAGCCAGTTCTTGGACAGGGCGGGGTGGCTCAGGGCCTCTCTGGCCTCCCGGTGGCCGACGACCAGCCATGCGCGTTCGCCGCCCAGCACCACCGGGTGGACGGGCCCGACGGCGCGCAGGGCCTCGTAGAAGGGGTACGGGTCGGCGTTGAACTCTTCGGCGTGCGCGGTGAGATCCACGAGACTCATGGGGGCAGCGTACGGCGGCGGGTTCGCCCGGCGCGGGACGGTCGCGAGGTTCGGGCGAGGGCGCCCGGTCCGCACATATGACGAGCTGAACCGTTTCCGCGATGGTCCGTTCGGGGGTCAACGCGGTGCACCTGGGACCCGCCTGCACCGTGATCCGGACGGACGGTGGCAGGAAAGAGGTATGAGCCTCCCTCGGCGCCAGGTACTCGGCGGTGCGGCCGCGGCCGTCCTCGCCACCGTCGGCGCGGCGGCCCGGGGCCCGGACTACGGCGCGCTGGCACGCGGCCTCGACGGGCGGCTGGTGCTTCCCGGGGACCGCGACTACCCGGAGGCCCGGCGGCTGTTCCAGCCCCGCTACGACGCCGTCGCGCCGGCCGCGGTCGCCTATCCCGCCCACGCGGGGGACGTCGCCGTCTGCCTGGACTTCGCCCGTCGCGCGGCCGTGCCCGTGGTGCCGCGCGGCGGCGGGCACAGTTACGCAGGCTGGTCCACCCGGACCGGCGCCCTGGTCGTCGACACCGGAGCCATGGCCGCGGTGACGGTCGAAGGGAACGGTGCGCGGATCGGCGCGGGCGCCCGGCTCGGTGACGTGCACGCCGCCCTCGCCGCACGGGGCCTGTCCGTGCCGGCCGGGCTGTGCCCCTCCGTCGGCATCGCCGGGCTCACGCTCGGCGGAGGGCTCGGCCTGGCCTCCCGGGCGTACGGCACCACCGCGGACCGGCTGACCGGGGCACGGGTGGTCACCGCCGACGGGACCGTCCGCGAGGTCTCGGCGGAGCAGGACGGGAATCCGGACCTGTTCTGGGCCCTGCGCGGCGGTGGCGGCGGAAACTTCGGCGTGGTGACCGAATTCCGCTTCCGGACGCACCCCGCCGGCGACTGCGCCTTCGCGGAACTCCACTGGCAGACCGCCCGTTCCGCGGACGTCCTGCGCGGCTGGCAACGCTGGCTGGCAGGTCTGCCGGACCCGTTCTGGAGCCAGGTGGAGTTCACGGTCGAGGCGGGGTCCGGCCCCGGACCCGGATCCGGAAAGGGCGCCGCGGCGCCCTCGGTGCGGGTGGTGTGCCTCGACGGGCGCACCGAACTGGAACGGCAGTTGACGAGGCTGTCCGACCTGGTCGGCGCAGCGCCGCGGGACAGCTGGACCGTCGTACGCAGCCACGGGGACACGTTGCGGGCCATGTCCGGCTGCCTGGACCTGAGCGCCCCGGAATGCCGGCTGCCCGGCGTCCTGCCAGGCCGGGACCCGCGGGGGCGGCTCGGCAGGGACTCGTACGCCGCCCGCTCGGACTTCTGGGCCGGCGCGGCGCTGACGGACGCAGCCATCGGCGCGGTCCTGGACGCCGTCCGGCGGTACGGGGCCGACGCGCCCCGGGGCGGGCTCGGCGTCGTCCAGTTCGACGGGGTCTGCGGCGGCGCCGTGAACCGGGTCGCGGTCGGCGACACCGTCTTCGCGCACCGCGACAGCGCCTTCCTCGCCCAGTACCTCGCCTATTGGCCCGAATCCGCGCCGAGCACCGACGTCGCCCGGCACGAGGCCTGGCTCGACGGGCTGTGGCAGGACCTGCGCCCGTGGGCGAGCGGCCGCGCCTACCAGAACTACATCGACCCCAAGCTCACCGGCTGGCGCGAGGCCTACTACGGCCCGAACCTCGCCCGGCTGGAGGAGGTCCGGCGTACCCACGATCCGGACCGGCTCTTCCGTTTCCCCCAGGCCGTTTAGGGAGTGTCCGGCATGCGACGTACGTTGACGGTGGCCGCGGCGGCGGCCGCCCTGCTGGTGTCCGCGGGGCCGCTGCCCGCGGCCGAGGCGGGGGGCGCCGTTGCGGTGGCCGCGGGCCGCTGGGGCGCGCACGAGGCGGAGTCCTTCTGGACGCCCGAGCGGATGGCATCGGCCCGCCCGCTGCCGCCCGTCCCCGCGCAGTTGCCCGTCGTGCCCCACCCGCCCGCGATGCCTGACACCCCCGCGTCACCAGGGCCGCCGGTCACGCCGGTCCCGCCGTCGGCACCCACGCCCGAGGTGGCGCCGTCCCCCACCCCCGCCGTGACCACTCCCGCCGTGACGACGCCCGAGCACCCCGAACCCGCGCCGACGCCGACGCCCGTCACCCTTCCCGCACCAGCACCAGCACCCGCGCGTCCGCTGCCCCGGATCCCGGCCGCCGGCCCCGGCGTCGGGCAGGACTTCGGCGGTCTACCGGTCGTCGGCAGGATGTTCCTCGTCAAGGGCGGCGGCTCCTACTTCTGCACCGCGAGCGTGGTCGCCTCCCCCGGCCGCAACCTGGTGATCAGCGCCGCACACTGCCTGCTCGGTGCCGACACCCGCCAGGTGGCCTTCGTACCGCAGTACACGCGGGCCAGGCCGCGGCCGTTCGGCATGTTCCCGGTCGTGCGCACGGCGGCCGGACGCTCCAAGATCTGGATCGACCAGCGCTACCGCACCCAGGGCGTCAACCGCGCGGCCGCCCTCGACGTGGCCTTCGCACAGGTCGGGCCCGGCCCGAAGGGGCGGCGGGTACAGGACGTGGTCGGCGGCAACCGGCTGGTCACCGGCGGCGGCTACGCGCACGCGCGGGCCACGCTGATCGGGCACCCGTCCACCGCCGCCCGGCCCCGCCTGTGCGTGAACCGCACGACGAAGTACACCAGCACCGACGCACGGATCCCGGGCTCGTTCCTGCGCATCGCCTGCACCGGCTACCCGGGCGGCACCAGCGGCGGCCCGTTCCTGCTCCGCCTGGACAACCGCACCTGGACCGGTGACGTGGTGGGCGTCATCGGCGGCTGGAAGACGGGCGGGGACAGGCCCGACGTGTCGTACAGCTCGTACTTCGGTGCGGACATCAGGAAGTTGTACGAGAAGGCGGTTGCCGGGGCGAAGGCGCCGTAAGGGCCCGCACCCACCTCGTCCGGCGCGGGTTGCCGACCGTACGCGGGGTCGCCGGCAGCCCGTCGCCCGTCAGCACCTCGGCGGGCCCGAGGCCGAGCCGGCGGCGCAGTTCGGCCAGGGCCGCGTGGACGGGCGCCAGGACCACCTCGGCGCCCGGGGCGGCGGATGCGAGGGCGTACGCCGTGGTCTCGATCGCCTCGGCGGCGTCCTCGGCCGCGGTCCGACTCCACCCGCCGGGAGCTCCGGGCCCCCAGGGCGTGACGGTGTCGTAGAGGTGGCAGGCGGCATCGGCCGCGGCGTCGGCCCGTTCCCCGACGCCGGGGGCCGCGATGGTCGGCAGTTCCATGCCGGTTCAACGAGCCGGTCCCGCCCGGGGGTGCGTGGACGGTGACGCGGTGCGTACCGCCGGGGGAGCGTGGCAGCGGATCCCGCAGCGCGGGGCGCCGGTTACCGACCTGCTCACGGGGCGACCGCCTGCAGCCAGAGGGGCAGCAGCACCAGTGACACGAGCGAGGTCTTGATCACGACCGAGGCGGAGAGGCCGACGCCCACGTCGTAGCGCTGGGCGAAGATGAACAGGTTCTGCGGCGTCGGCATCGCGGCGATCAGCACGAGGTACGCCAGCCAGTCGCCCCGCACCCCGAAGAGCGACCCGCACACCGCCCACGTCAACAGGGGGAACACCAGGCACTTGAAGGCGATCAGGGCCAGTTCCTCACGCGTGGTGCCCCGCAGCCGGAGGCCGACGCCGCCCAGGTGCAGGCCCAGCGCGAACAGGGCCACCGGCGAGGCGCTGTCCCCGACGAAGGCGGCTCCGTCGAGGACCACGCCCGGTACCCGTACCGAGAGCAGGTTGAGCAGGATGCCCCCGTTGCAGGCGAGGACCAGCGGAGTGGCGAGCGAAGCACCGACGGCGCGGGACAGGCGCCGGCCCGGGCCTTCCTCGGCGGGGCCTGCGCGGCCCAGCTCCATGAGGGCGATGACCACCAGGGACAGCACGCACACCTGGAAGAGCAGGATCGGGAAGATCGGCGCGGCCGTCCCGAAGACGGTGATGAACACGGGGACGGCGAAGTAGGCGGTGTTGACCTGGACTCCGGCCATCACCCGCAGGGCCACCTCGCGGGGCTCCCGCCGGCCGCGGGCGACCGCCACCGCGGCCACGGCCGCCATGGCGACCGCCGCGGCCGCGGCGTATCCGCCGATCGCCCGCCGGTCGAACAGGGCGGCAAGGTCGCTCGCGTAGATGTTGCCGAAGAGGTAGCACGGCACCGCGAAGAGGAAGGCATAGTCGGAGAAGACCTTGGAGGCCTCGGCCGGAACGACCTTGCGGCGCGCGAGGAGGACCCCGCCGCCGAAGGCCAGCAGCACCGGCACCAGTTTCTCCAGCGCGGCCGCCCCGCCCATGCGAACATCTCCCCCATGATCGAACGGTGTGCAGCCTACCCCTGTTCCCCCACGCCCCCGGTGGAGCCCGGGCTGGTGCGGTCATGAGCGACGAAGCCCGCGAACGGACGGGAGACCGACCCGGCAGGCGACCGCGCGGGAAGCCCGGCGGACGGAACCGGGAGGGGGTCGCCGCCCGCACGGCCGAGGCCCGCGAGCCCGTCGCCGCCCCGGCCCGGCTCGCCGCGGCCCTGGCCCAGCTCGCCGCAGCCCTGCGTACGCCCGCCGCGGCGGCGCAGCCGCTCTTCGCGCAGGCTCCGAAGGCATGGCAGCGGGCGCTCCCGTACGTCGTGGTCGGCGTCTTCGTGGTCTCGCTGCTGCCGACGACGATCGCGGTGCTCACCGACGACTACGGGCTGGACGGCGGTTGGGCGGGGGCGCTCGGAGTGGCGCAGACCGTGCCGCTGCTCCTCGCCGTGACCCGGCCGCTGCCCGCATGGCTGCTGGTGCTCGCCTCGGACACCGCCGGTGCGGTCCTGCTGACCCAGGCGGACAGGGTGGCCGGACACCCCTGGCCGTGGACGCCGATGGCCGTCGTCGGCTACCTGGTGCTGATGGCCTGCCTGGGGCTGCGCGAGTCCATCCGGAACCTGGTCGGGGTGTGGCTGGTGACCGGCGCGCTCGGTGCCGTGCTGGGCTTCTTCCAGCCCGAGGGGACCACCACCACCGCCGCGCTGCTCTTCGTGCTCGGCGGCACGGTGCTGGCGCTGACGGGCGCACTGCGCGGTCTGGGCGACGCGCGCCAGCGGATCGCCGAGCAGGAGAGCATCAGCGAGGCCGAACGGTCCCGGCGCACCCTGCTGGAGGAACGCACCCGGATCGCACGCGAGTTGCACGATGTCGTCGCCCACCACATGTCGGTGATCACGGTGCAGGCCGATTCGGCGCCCTACCGGCTGCCGGGCATGCCGGAGCCGGTACAGCAGGAGTTCGCGGCGATCGCCGCCAGTGCGCGGGAGTCCCTCGGCGAGATGCGGCGGCTGCTGACCGTACTGCGGACCCCGGACGGCGCGCGCGGCCCCGGCGAAGGCGGTGCCGACGGGGAGCGGGCTCCGCAGCCGGGGATCGGCCGGCTCCAGCAGCTGGTGGAGGCCACCGTACGGGCGGGTCAGCCGGTGGAGCTGTCGCTGGCGGCCGGTGCGGCGCGGGCAGCGCCGCCGGCGGTCGACCTGTCGGCGTACCGGATCGTGCAGGAGGCCCTCGCCAACGTGGTGCGGCACGCGCCGGGCGCACCGACCCGGGTCTCGGTCACGGCCGACGACGACGAGGTGCTCGTGCTCGTCGTCAACGGCCCGGCGGCCCGGGACGCAGTGGTGGAGCCGGAGGGCGCGGGCACGGGGCACGGCCTCGTGGGGATGCGGGAGCGCGTACGGTTGACCGGCGGGACGCTGGACACCGGACCGCTGCCGGACGGGGGTTTCCGGGTCGCCGCGCGCCTGCCGTTGCACACCGGTGACGGGACCGCCGTCGCACACGGGGCGAACGAGGCGAACGACACGAACGGGGAGAGCAGTTGACCATCCGCGTGGTCATCGTCGACGACCAGGCCATGGTGCGGGCGGGGTTCGCCGCGCTGCTGTCCGCGCAGGCCGACATCGACGTGGTGGGCGAGGCTCCGGACGGGCGCCAGGGGGTGCAGGTGTCCCGCTCCGCGCACCCCGACGTGGTGCTGATGGACGTGCGGATGCCGGAGATGGACGGGTTGGCGGCGGCCCGGGAGCTCCTCGGCCCGCCGCCCGGGGTGGTGCACCGGCCGAAGGTGCTGATGCTGACCACCTTCGACATCGACGACTACGTGTACGAGGCCCTGCGCGCCGGGGCTTCCGGCTTCCTGCTGAAGGACGCCCCGCCGGCCGACCTGATCGCGGCGGTACGGGTCGTCGCGTCGGGTGAGGCGCTGCTGGCGCCCTCGGTGACGCGGCGGCTGATCGCGGACTTCGTCCAGCAGCGGCCGGCACCGCGCAAGGACCCGGCGCTGCGGCTGAACGGTCTGACGCCGCGTGAGACGGAGGTGCTGGAGCTGATCGCGCGCGGGCTGTCGAACCAGGAGATCGCCGGTCACCTGGTGCTGGCGGAGCAGACCGTGAAGACGCACATCGGGCGGGTGCTGGCCAAGCTCGACCTGCGGGACCGGGCCCAGGCCGTGATCTTCGCCTACGAGGCCGGCCTGGTGCGCCCGGGCGACTCGGCCTGATCCGCCGGCATCGGGCCCGAGCCGGGAGCGGTGCCGGGCCGGGGCAGGCGGTTGCCGGGCCGGATCGGGCCGTTGCCCGGTCGGCCCGTACCGGCGCGGCGGCGGTCGGCGGCAGGCGGCAGGCGGACGGCGGCAGGCGGCAGGCGGCAGGCGGCAGGCGGCAGGCGGACGGAACGTCCGCGGGGCCGCCGCCGAACAGCAGCGCCCGGGTATCCGATCGGGGTCCGCCTGACGGGCGCAGGGATGTCGTCGGCGTACCCGAGTCTGTTCGGTGACCCCGCGCCCGCCGGGGCCGTCTCCTCCGCGGCCGTCTCCTCCACCCCCTACCGGGGTATGACATCGGACTTGGCTCCACGGTCCGACGTGCCTCGGGGTGCCGTCTTCCTACCTTCCTCCTCGTCACGAGGAGAGGAGAAGGGGCATGCGCCGCTTCGGAAGGACGCTGGTCACGGCCGCGCTGGCGGTGGCCGTCGTCGGGGGGACCGCCGGTTGGGCTTCGGGCGGCAGCCAGTCGGCGGTCACCGGCCCGCCGCCGGGCAGCGCCGCCTGGCGGGCCGACACGGCGTACGGCCGGGTGCTGCCCGATCCCGCGAAGGCGACGCCGCCGGAGGTGGCCCGGTTCTTCGCCGGGCTGGGCGATGCGGGGCGCGCGGCGCTCGTGCGGTCCCACCCCCTGGTGGTGGGCAACCTCGACGGGGCGCCGCTCGCCCTGCGGTACGAGGCCAACCGGCTCGCCGTCGCCGCCACGGGCGACGCACGGTACGCGTCCCTGGCCGCGCCCGACCGCCGGATCCTGGCCTTCGACCCGCGCGGGCGGGGCCAGGTCGTCGAGGTCTTCGGGGATCTGGAGCACGCCGCGCACGTGGCGGTGGTCGTGCCGGGCTCCGACAACGACGCCGCCTCCTACGACGCCCGGCGCGCGCCGCACACCGGCCCGGCCGGCATGGCCCGGGCGCTGCGCACGGCGACCGCGGCGACCGCGGTCGGCGGTTCGGCGGCCGACGCGGCAGCGGCCGGCGGTCCGGTGGCCGACGCGGCAGCGGCCGGCGGTCCGGTGGCCGACGCGGCAGCGGCCGGCGGTCCGGTGGCCGTCATCGCGTGGACGGGGTACACCACCCCGGTCGGCATCGGTCCCGACGCGGCCGACGGGCGGCTGGCTGCGGCCGGGGCGACCCGCCTGGCCCGCTTCACCGCGGGTCTCGACGCCGTCGGCGCACCCGACCCGGTGCTGTTCTGCCACAGCTACGGCTCGGTGGTCTGCGGCCTGGCGGCGCGGCACACCGACGCGACGGACGTCGTGGCCTTCGGCTCCCCCGGCATGCGGGCGGCCACCGCGGACGCCCTGCACACCGGAGCGCGCGTATGGGCGGCCCGGGGCCCCTCGGACTGGATCGCGGACGTACCGAACGTCAGCTTCGCCGGGATCGGCCACGGCGCCGACCCGATCTCCGCCGCCTTCGGCGCGCGCCGGGTGCCCGCCGCCGACGTACGGGGCCACGCGGGCTACTTCACACCCGGCACGCAGTCCCTCGCGGTGTTCGCCGCGATCGCGAAGGGAGAGGTCCGATGAGCGTCTCCACGTGGTCGGCAGCGCTGCGCAGGACCGCCGAGCGCATGGACCGGCAGACCCCCGCCCACCGCAACCGCGCGGTCGACGGGCTGCGCGCCCTGGCGCTGCTGGCCGTGCCGACCGGCCACTGGCTGCTCGGCGGCTTCACACTCGACGCCGACGGCGGTCTTCACAACGCCAGTCCGCTGTCGGCCTTCGGCGCCCTGGCGCCGGCGAGCTGGGTGCTGCAGATGCTGGGCATCTTCTTCCTCGTGGGCGGCTACGCCTCGGCGCTCTCCTACCGGCGGCGCCCAGGGTCGGCGGGCGCCTGGCTCAAGGGCCGGATCGTCCGCCTGGGCCGGCCCGTGCTCGGAGTGACGGCCGTGTGGGCGCTGGCCGCGCCGCTGCTGTACGCGGCCGGCGTGCCGGAGGCGTCGCTGCGGACCGGGGCCACGCTGGTCGTGCAACCCCTGTGGTTCGTCGGGGTGTACGTGGTGGTCACCGCTTTGACCCCGTACTGCGTACGGGTCGCGGGCCGGCTCGGCGGCTGGGCGGCTGCCCCGCTGATCGCGTCGGTTGCGGTGGTGGACGTGCTTCGCTACGGGCCGCTCGCGCAGTCCGTGCCGTCCTGGCTGTCGGTGCTGAACATCCTGCCGGGGTGGCTGTTCGCGTACCAGCTGGGCGTGGCCTGGGGCGAGCGGCGGATCGGGCGCCGCGGGGCCTGGCTGCTGCTGGCGGGCGGGACGGTCCTGTTCGCGGCGCTGTTGGCGGTCTTCCACTATCCGGCGTCGATGGTGGGGGTGCCGGGGGCGCCGCGGACCAACTCGCACCCGCCGTCGCTGCTCGTGCTCGCCCTGGCCTCGGCGCAGTCGGGGGCGGCGATCCTGCTGCGGGACCGACTGGCGCGGCTGCTGGCCCGGCCGGTCCTGTGGGCCCCGGTGGTCGTGGTCAACCTCAGTGCGATGACGATCCTGTGCTGGCACCAGACGGCGATGCTGGCCGCGGCCGTGCCGGCCTCGTTCGCGGGTGGGGTGGCCGGGCTGACGACGGCGCCGGACAGCCTGGGATGGGTCGCGGCGCGGGTGGCGTGGATCCCGGTGTTCGCGGCGCTGCTGGTGGGGATCGTTCGGTACGCGCGGCGGTTCGAGGCACCGCCGGTGGCGGGTCGCCCGGCGAGCGCGGTGCGGCGCACGGTGGCGGGGCTGCTGGCGGTGGGTTTCGGGGTGTTCGCGCTGGGCCTGGCGTAGGGGCTGGCCGGCGGACAGGCGTCGGACCAGGCCGGGTCGTCCGGTGCCGGGCCGGGTACGCGAAGAGCGCCGCTTCCCTGACGGAGCGGCGCTCTCGGCGGTCGGGTGCTCCCGCGTCAGGCGATCGAGGCGGCGACGATCGCGGCGACGGCGAGGTTGCAGGCCGAGGAGACCCAGACCGCCGGGTGGGGCTGCGGGTCGACGACGATGGCGCCGAGCTTGCCCGGGGTCACCAGGTCCAACACCAGGAAGGCCACCGCCATCAGGATCAGGCCGAGGAGGCCGAAGGCGGCCGTCGACGCCAGGCCCTTGCCGAAGTCGTCGTACGTGGTCCAGATCGACGTGAAGACGATGCCGCCGATGCCGAGGAGCGCCGAGCTGAGGAAGAGGGCCGCGTTGCGGTTGCGTTCCTCCCAGATCTGCTTCGGGAGCTTCCCGGGCGTCAGCACGTCCACGAGGACGATGCCGAGGATCAGCAGGACCAGGCCCAGGGCACCGTAGGCGCTGGTGCGGCCAAGTCCGTTGATGATGTCGCTCATTGAGAAGCCTGTCTCCGATAGGTGGGAAAATACGAGCCGTGGGGAGGCCGAATCTATCGCACGGCCTTCCGGCAGGCCATGGGGAGGTCAGCGAATGGTGGAGGTCAGGGCCGCGCGTGCGGCCGAGGCGGAGGCCCTGACCGGGCTGGTGATGCGGTCCAAGGCGCACTGGGGGTACGACGCCGCGTTCCTGGCGGCCTGCGCCCCGGAACTTCGGATCCGGCCGGACGAGGTGACCGCGCGCCGTATCGTTGTCGCCGAGGACTCGCGGGGGACGGTCCTCGGGCTCGCCTCCCTGGAGGGTGCCGCGCCGCTGGCGACCCTGGGCCTGCTGTTCGTCGAACCGTCGGCCATCGGCCAGGGCGTGGGGCGACTCCTGTACCGGGACGTGCTGCGGCGGGCCGTGGAGCAGGGGGTGCGCAGGCTGGTCATCGATTCGGACCCGCACGCGGCCGGCTTCTACCGGGCGATGGGCGCCGTGGCGGCGCCGGGCGGGCCGGCTGCGGCGGCCGATGCGGGGGCCGGCCGGAGCGGGCGTCTGGTGCGGTTCGAGGCCGCCCCCGCCCCGCTCGCCGACTGGGCCCGGGCCTGGACCGGCGGCGGGCGGGCCGTGCACGTGGGCAACGTCGCCGAGTTCAACGCGCAGTTCGGCGACTCCTCACTGGACCGCGAGCAGGCGGTCGCGCACCACTACTCCTGCCTGGCCGCCTTCTACAGCCCCTGCCCGTCAGCCCTGGTGCTGCCCCGGGCGGTGCCCGCCGGCTGGACCGAACTGGTCTGCCGCCAGCTGGGCTGGACCGGGGTCGAGGTGTACGACGGCCTGGTCGAGCGGGGGCCCGGACTCGTCGACGCGGTACGGGCCCGGCCGGCGCTGGCCGCACGGCTGACGGGGGCCGGAGAGCCGCTCGTACCGTGGGGGCTCACCCGGCCGTTCGGGCTGCTGACAGGGCGGCCGTGGCGGTCCGGGGACCTGCGCTACGAGTCGAAGGCAGCGGCGCACGGCCTTTTCGAGCGGATCCTGGCGGAGGGCGGCCACCCCGGGATCGTGCTGCCCGCGCAGGTGCGGGCGGTGACGCGGTGGTCGGCGGCGCGGCTGCTGGCCGCGCGGACGCGGACGGGAAAGAGCACCGTACTGAAATCGGAGTACGGCGTGGGGGGTTCGGGCACCACCGTGGTCACGGCCGGGCAGGTGCGGGCGGCGGGCGGCGCCCGCGCCGTCCTGCGGCGGCTGCCGCGCGGGCCTGTGCTGGTGGAGGACTTCGTCGAGGGCCCGCCGGATCCCGGCGCCGCCCGCGACCTGACGTACGACGGTTTCGTGGACGCGGCCGGCGGGCTGCACGAGGTCGGGGCGGCCCTGATGGACGTGACGGCGGGTGCCTACCGCGGAGCCACGGTGGGTCCCGGGGTGGTGCCGGACTGGGCGGAGAAGCCGGTCCTCGCCTTCGGTGCGGCGGTCGGCCGGGAGCTGGCGGCGTCCGGCTACCGGGGCTGGTTCGACGTGGACTTCGTCGTGGACGCCGCGGGGCGGCTGGCGCCGACCGAGACGAACCTGCGGCTGACCGGGCCGTCGATCGCCTTCATGGTGGCGGCCCGGCTGGACGCGCTGCGGGGCGCGGGGCACCTCGTGCGGATCGCGGACCGGGTGGAGCTCGGCGCGCGGCTGCCGGAGGCCCAACTGGACGAGCTCTGCGCGGACCTGGCCCGGGCGTGCGCGGATCTCGGGGCGGTGTTCGTCCCCGCGATCCCGACGGGCGCCTTCGATCCCGCGCCCTGGATGGGGGTGCTGGTGGCCGCGCACGGCCTGGAGGTCCTGGACGCGGCCGAGAGCCTGGTCCGCGCCGGGGCGGCGGCCGTCGGGGCGATGTTCGACGCCCCGACGCCCGCAGCCCCTTGAGGGTGCCGCGGTCGGCGGCCGGTCAGGTCCGGTCTTCGAAGTCGAAGGGCGAGGCCGGCTTGCGGGCCAGGTGGACGGCCACGACGAGGCCGGCGATCATCAACGGGATGTTGAAGGCGTAGACGAGGAAGGCCTGGAGGGGCCAGTCCTGTTTGGCCGCCAGACGGTAGGCGTTGTCCTGCGGCCACCAGGCAAGCAGCAGGTAGCTCGCGGCCAGGTGGACGGCCCTGATGCGGCCCGGGGGTCGGCCGCGTTCCCGGCGTTCCATCAGGCGGTAGCCGGTGAACAGGAAGGCCAGGCCCGCCCCGAAGGCCACGCTTTCGGCCACGTAGAGCAGGAAGAAGAGGGCTGCCCACGGGTACGGCACGGCGGAGAGGTCCGTGGATCCGGGCCACACGACGCCTGTGAGCGCCAGGGTGAGGAAGGCGAGGACGATCGTCAGGCACCCGGCGGCGACGACGCGGCCGCCCTCCGGGTCGCCCGCGCCGGCGGCCGCCCGGGCGAATTTGCTGCCGTGCGGCGCAGGCCGTTCGGAGACGGGCTGGGTGGGCAGCGGGAGGGCGGAACGGTCCTCCTGCCCACCCCGTCGGCGCGGCAGGGCCCTCAGCCGGACGAGGACGGTCGGCGTCACTTCCTTCAGGACGACGCCCGCGAGGTGGTTGCGCAGGCCGTGGATCTCGGGCAATGGTGCGGAGGCGTCCCAGGCCGGGTCGCCCGGCGGCGGGGACACGTAGGCGACGAGCCGGCGGTCCCCGTTTTTGCCGACGCCGTCGACGAGGGCGACGAGGGCGGCGCCGATGCCCGGATGGGTGCGGATCGCCGCCTCGACGGGGTGGGGGTCGAAGGAGCCTCCGTGGAGGGGGATCCGGTCCCGGATCCGGCCCGTGTACTCCAGCAGGCCGTCGGGGCGGAGCACGCCGAGGTCGCCGGTGGGTATCGCGTCGCCGCCGCCGGGCGGGGTGAGGTGTATCTCGCCGCCCCGCACATGGACCTGGCATCCCGCGAAGGGGGTGCCCAGCAGGGAGAGCCGCTCTGGTTCGCCGACGGGGGCCGGCAGCTGCGGGAGTTCGAAGCAGGTGCCCGCTCCGGCGGCCTCGGTGAGGCCGTAGACGTCGAGGATCCGTACGCCGGGACGCAGACGGACGTGCAGGGCGTCCAGTTCGTCGAGGTGGAGGCGGTCGCCGGTGACGGTGGCCAGCCGCAGCGAGTGCAGCGGCCGGGGGCCGGTCCTGCGGTCCGCGGCGGTGGGCCTGGGGCCGTCGATCACCAGCTCGGCGATGCCGGCGGGATCGGTGTGCAGGACGGTGACCTTCTGGCCCTCGACCGCCGTGCGGACCTGATGGGGGTGGTCGGTACGCCAGGAGGCGTCCGGGGGCAGGACGAGGGCGCCGCCCGTGCCCAGGACCCGGGTCCAGCCGGCGGCGAAGGGGGTGACGTCCGGGCGGGCGGTGATGAGGTGCCGGTCCTGCGGGGTCGGCCGGGCCAGCTCGGTCCAGCCCGAGTGGGCGGCGAGCAGCACGGCGTGGCCGACCGGGACGGGCCGCGGGTCGGTGCTCGCCGTGAAGAGGACGGCCGCGCGCCCCGCGGCCGGGGTGGCGCGGCCGACGGACGCCTCCGCGAGGTCCGGTGCGTAGCCGGGCCGGGCGGCGATCTCGGCGGCGTCGTCGTCCGTCCGGATCGCGCGCAGGCCTGTGGCCGTGTCGAGGGCGGCCCGGTGGGGCGAGTGGGTGAGCAGCGCGAAGGGCGCCAACGCCTCGAGTGCGGCGAGCTGTCGGCGCCCGGTGCGGGGCGTTTCGGCGTCGACGACGGCGTAGGACCCGCCGGCTTTCAGTACGGCGAGGATGCAGACGACGAGCTCTTCGTGCCGGGTGGTGCCGATGGCGACGAGTCCGCCCGGCGGCAGACCGCGGGCGAGCAGATGGTGCGCCAGCCGGTTGGCCCGGGCGTCCAGTACCCCGTAGGGGACGTGGTGCTTCGGGGAGGCGATGAGGGCGGGCGCCTCGGGCGTGTCCCGCGCCCAGCGTTCGAAGTGGTGCAGGACGGTGCCGGTGGTGCCCTCGGCGAAACGGACGGACTCGGATCCCTGCGTCATGACCCGATGATGCCACCGGGCACCGACACGGGAGGAGTACCGAAGTCGCTTGGGGTCGACCGCAGTTGCTCCGGTCGGGGGGTCCGGAGTCGAAACCTTGACCTCAACTTTGGTTGAGGTCCTAGCGTTCGGGTCATGGACATGGAAGTCACCGCTTGGACATCGCTGCACAGCGCGATCAACGCACAGCAGGACCGTCGCCCCCTCTCCCGGGACGGTCTGCGCCGCGTGGCCGCCTTCGCCCGCCCGCACCGCCGCGGGCTCGTTCTCTTCCTCCTGCTGAGTGTGGTGACCGCGCTGCTGGCTGTTGCCACCCCGGTCCTCGCCAGCCGGGTGGTCACCGCCATCGTCGACGGCCGGGACAGCGCCGCGGTGACCCGGCTCGCCCTGCTCATCGCGGTGATCGCGGTCGCGGAGGCGGGGCTCGGACTGCTGGCCCGCCGGCTCTCCGCCACCCTCGGCGAGGGCCTGATCCTGGATCTGCGGACGGCGGTCTTCGACCATGTGCAGCGGATGCCGGTCGCCTTTTTCACCCGCACGAGGACCGGAGCCCTCGTCAGCCGCCTCAACAACGACGTCATCGGCGCCCAGCGGGCCTTCGCCAACACTCTGTCGGGGGTGGTCGGGAACACCGTAACCCTGCTGCTGACGCTCACGGTGATGCTGAGCATCTCCTGGCAGATCACCCTGCTGGCGCTGGTGCTGCTGCCGGTGTTCGTCCTGCCGGCCCGCCGGATGGGGGCGCGGATGGCGGCGATGCAGCGGGAGGCCTCGGCGCTGAACGCCGCGATGGGCACCCAGATGACCGAGCGGTTCTCGGCGCCCGGCGCGACGCTGGTCAAGCTGTTCGGGCGGCCGGCCGACGAGTCCGCGGAGTTCGCGGTCCGGGCGGCCCGGGTGCGGGACATCGGGATCCGCACGGCGATGGCCCAGTCGGCCTTCATCACAGCCCTCACCCTGGTCTCGGCCCTCGCCCTGGCGCTGGTCTACGGACTCGGCGGGTACTACGCCCTGCGGGGGACCCTGGACGCCGGTTCCGTCGTCGCCCTCGCCCTGCTCCTGACCCGGCTCTACGCTCCGCTGACCTCGCTCGCCGGCGCCCGCGTCGAGGTGATGAGCGCGCTGGTGAGCTTCGAGCGGGTCTTCGAGATCCTCGACCTGAAGCCCCTCATCGCGCAGAGGCCGGACGCCCGCCGGGTGCCGGAGGGTCCGGTGACGGTGGAGTTCGACCGGGTGTCCTTCGGCTACCCCGCCGCGGACAAGGTCTCGCTCGCCTCACTGGAGGAGGTCGCCGCACTCGACGCCCGCGGCGGCACACAGGTCCTGCACGAGGTGTCCTTCCGCGCCGAGCCCGGCCGGATGGTCGCCCTGGTGGGCTCGTCGGGCGCCGGCAAGTCCACCATCGCGCAGCTGCTGCCCCGGCTGTACGACGCCGACGCGGGCGCGGTCCGGCTCGGCGGCATCGACGTACGCGACCTCACGGCCGAGTCGATCCGCGAGACA
The DNA here is from genome assembly GCF_055587885.1 of Streptomyces sp. NPDC046349. Lineage (NCBI taxonomy): Bacteria > Bacillati > Actinomycetota > Actinomycetes > Kitasatosporales > Streptomycetaceae > Streptomyces > Streptomyces sp. NPDC046349. Next base: position 6,934 of record NZ_JBVJFK010000021.1, on the reverse strand, counting down.
CTGGGCATGGTGACCCAGGACGGGCACCTCTTCCACGATTCGGTACGGGCCAACCTGCTGCTGGCCCGCCCGGACGCCGCCGAGGAGGAGATCTGGGAGGCCCTGCGCCGCTCACGGCTCGACGGCCTGGTCGCCTCGCTTCCGGACGGGCTGGACACGGTGGTCGGGGAGCGCGGCTACCGGCTGTCCGGCGGCGAGCGGCAGCGGCTTACCATCGCCCGGCTGCTGCTGGCCCGGCAGCGGGTCGTGGTCCTCGACGAGGCCACCGCGCACCTGGACTCGACTTCGGAGGCGGCGGTGCAGGAGGCCCTCGGCGAAGCCCTCGCGGGCCGCACCGCCGTGGTGATCGCGCACCGGCTGTCGACGGTGCAGGCAGCCGACCTGATCCTCGTGGTCGAGGACGGCCGGATCGTGGAACGGGGCACGCACACCGAGCTGCTGGCGGCGGGAGGCCGGTACGAGGAGCTGTACCGCACGCAGTTCGCCGCGGCGGACACGCCCGCCGGCACGGGATCCGACGGCGCGGCACCGGTGCGGGGAGCATGATGCTGTGATGGACATCAAACTGGAACTCGTCGCCGTGCCCGTCACCGATGTCGACCGGGCCAAGGCCTTCTACGAGAAGCTCGGCTTCAACGCCGACCACGACGTCACCGTCAGCGAGGACATCCGGTTCGTGCAGCTGACCCCGCCGGGGTCGGCCTGCTCGATCGCGATCGGCAAGGGCCTCACCCGGATGACGCCGGGGTCCCTCGACAACATGCAGGTCGTCGTCACCGACATCGAGGAGGCGTACGAGGACCTGCGCGGCCGGGGGGTCGAGGTGACGGAGATCCAGGACCTGCCGTGGGGCTCCTTCGTCTACTTCTCCGACCCGGACGGCAACGGCTGGGCGGTCCAGCAGACCACTCCGCGCAAGTCGGCGGAACCCGGGCAGTGACGCCCGAGGGGCCGCGGCCGCCGGTCGGCGGGACGTCGCGCCGCACGGTGCCGGGGCACCGTGCGGCGGCGTCCGGCGGGGTCAGGCCTGCGCTGCGGCGTGGTGGGGGTCCAACTCCCAGGCGTGGTGCTTGAACTCGTGGCGGAAGTCGGCGTGGTCCTCCCACTGGCGCGCGATGCCGCGCAGCACGTCCCAGTTGTGCTCTACGGACTGGTCGATGACGCGGCGCGTGGCCGGCTCGGCGGACTCCCGCTTCTCGATGAGGCCCTTGACCGCCGAGGCCTCCAGCACGGAGTTGCGCAGCGCGCGCAGCGCACGGGAGGTGTCGTCCATCGCGAAGCCGTGCTCGCTGCCCGTCGCCTCGTCGAACAGCGGAGTGAGCCGCGCCTCGATGAATGCGGTGATCCGCTCGAAGTGCTGCACGTCCATCGGGGGCTCCCTCTCCTGCCGGACCACCGCGTGACCCGGCGTCTCCACTGCTTGTGCCGTTCGCGGCCATTATGGCCGAACCGCCTTCCCGGTGATCAATTTCCGAGATCCACTGCGAGGAGGGGACGTGGGACGGACGGTCGGGGCCATGCGGCGGCTGCGGCTGCGGGTGACCCCGGCACCGGTCCGCCCTCGCCGGCCCCGGCCTGGCCGCGGCGGTTCAGGGGGTCAGCAGCACGTCCAGCTCCTCCAGTGCGCCCTCGGCGATCCGCCGGGTCAGCGCCTCGGCGCGGGCGGCGTCGCCCTCGCGCACCGCCTCGGCCACCTGGACGTGCAGGGTGACGGCGGCGGGGTCGGGGTCGTGGAACATCACCTCGTGTTCGGTGCGCCCCGTCAGTACCTCCGCGACGACGTCGCCGAGCCGGGCGAACATCTCGTTCCCGGAGGCGTTCAGCACCACGCGGTGGAACGCGATGTCGTGCTGCAGATAGCCCTCGAGCTGGTGGCCGCGCGAGGTGCGGACCATGCCGAGGGCCGCCGCGGTGAGGTCGGCACAGTGCTGCGGCGTCGCCAGTTCCGCGGCGAGCCCGGCCGCCACCGGCTCGATGGCGGAGCGCAGCACGGTGAGGGAGCGCAGCTGCCGGGGCCGGTCGGGGCCGGCCAGCCGCCAGCGGATCACCCGCGGGTCGTAGACGTTCCACTCCTCGGTCGGGCGCACCGTGACGCCGACCCGGCGGCGGGATTCGACCAGGTGCATCGACTCCAGGACGCGGACGACCTCGCGCACCACCGTGCGGGAGGCGTCGAAGCGTTCGGCGATCTCGTCGGTGCGCAGGACGCTGCCGGGCGGGTACTCCCCCGCCGTGATCGCCAGGCCGATCGTGTCCAGCACGTGGGAGTGGAGGCCCGGTCCGGGACCGCTGTCGGCGCCTTCGGTGGTCATGGCGCAAGCGTATGGTGACGACCCCTCGCACAAAAGATGCGATGTTTTCGAACCGAGGCTTGAATACGTAGTACTTACTGCGCTTCAGTGGTGCCACGACCCGATGTCGACGAGGACGGCGAGGTGGACGTGAGCACCCAGCGCGTCATTGTGGTGATGGGCGTGGCCGGCACGGGCAAGACGACCGTGGGCCGGCTGCTCGCGGCACGGCTCGGCCTGCCCTACGCGGAGGGCGACGCCTTCCACCCGGCGGCCAACGTCGCCAAGATGGCGGCCGGCCACCCGCTGGACGACGCGGACCGGTGGCCGTGGCTGGACGCCGTGGGCGAGTGGATCCGCAACCGCGCGGGGACGTGCGGCGGAGTGATCGCCGCGTCCTCGCTCAAGCGCGTCTACCGCGACCGGCTGCGTTCCGCGGCTCCCGGGGCCGTCTTCGTACACCTCACCGGTGAACGGCCGCTGGTCGAGGAGCGGATGGCGGCGCGCAAGGGCCACTTCATGCCCACCACGCTGCTGGGATCGCAGTTCGCCACGCTCGAGCCGCTCCAGGACGACGAGTGCGGCGTCGCGCTCGACGTGACCGGCTCCCCGGAAGAGGTCACCGGGCAGGCCCTGGCCGCGCTGGGCCGGCTCGACACCTGCGGAACCTGAGGGAACGCCACCGTGACCAGTCGGGGGCGGCGGCGTCTCGGCCGTCACGGCCGCCGCCGGCACCGGGGCGATCACCTCGGCCGGCGCCACCCGGCCGGGGATCGCCGTTGACGACCTGATCGGTGAGGGAGACGGTGACCTCGGTGGTCGGCCTGGGCCGTGTCCTCCCGCAGTCACCCGTGCTGTAGGTCCTGTCGGACCCCACCCCGTCCCGGATCCTGCAGTTGGGCGGCGGCGAGGGCGAGGCCGCCGGCCGCCGTCGCGCAGCGGACCGCGAGGTTCGCGACCTCGGCCCGGAGCGCCTCGGTCTCCGGGCCCTGCCATGTCGGCGTCCAGGCCGCGGCCCTGCGCAGCCGGACCGCGTGCGTACGCAGCGCGGCGGCATGGCCCTGCAGGCTCCCGCGCTGGGGCCGCGGCGCGGGACGGAGCGGCCGCGGCCGCTGGGGCGGCCGGTCCGCGACGCGGCGCCGGACGGGACCGCGATCGGGTGCCGCCCCCGACGGGGGCCGCGCGGACAGGCCCGGGCCGCTGTCGCAGAAGGCCCACAGCGCGGCGCCGAGTCCGAGCAGCGGCCGGGCCGGCTCGGCCCGTCCGGTGGCCACCTGCCATCCGGCGTGGTCGTTGAAGGGATTCGCGTCGGTCAGGGCGTTCCAGGCGAGGATGTCGGCGAACGACGGCGCCAGCAGGGAGAACGCGTACTCGGCGCCCCGCTCGCGCATGATGCCGCGGAACAGCCTGACGGCCTCGGCCTGGCTGCCGGCTTCGACGGCCCGCAGGACCGCCGCGGTGCCGGGGTCCTGCCGGAGTTCGGGGCGTCCCGCGCTCGCCGCCCGGATCCGGGCCTTGAGCCCGCAGACGGCGAGGCTGACGGCGAGACTCTCCCGGCCGGCCAGGACCCCGGCGAGGCGGCCGGCCCGGGCGGCGCCCCGGCCGCGCGCCGCCCAGCCGAGGCCCGCCGGATCGGTGAGGGTGCGCAGCAGGGTGCGCCAACCCCGCCTGCTGCGGCCGCCCCTGGCGAGGGCCGCCGCGGGCAGGCGGGCGCCGAAGGCCAGGCCGGAGGCGTAGCGGGCAGCCTCACCGACCGCGTCGGCGGCCTCGGCAAGTGCGCGGCACGGGGCGTCGAGCTGGTCGGCGTCCGGGGCGGTGGACGCGGAGGTCGCGGCGTCGGACATGGGATCCTCATGGGTTTCGGCAGTTGAAGCTGGGCAGAGCGGTACAGGGGCGACGCCGACGGGGAGGACGCGTCAGCGGCGGGTGAGGGCGAGTCGGATGCCGTGCGGATCGAGCGTCACGGGCAGCGGTCCGACCGGGTCCAGGACCGGCCGGGTGCCGGTGATCCGGTGGCCGCGCAGCACCTCGGCGCAGAACGCGGCAGTGATCATCAGTCCGAGCTGGTCGCCGGGGCAGCGCCCCTCGCCGTGGCCGAAGGGCGCCAGCCGGATGTCCTGGTCTGCACCCGGGTTCTTCCACCGGCCCGGTACGAAGACGTGCGCGGCCGGTACCCGCTCGGGGTCTCGCTGGTGGAACGCGGCAGGCAGGAGCACCGAGGTGCCGGCCGGGTGGCGCACGCCGCGCCATTCGGTCTCGGCGCGGGTGACGCGGATCAGGTCGGGCACCACCGGGTACAGGCGCAGCGACTCACGGACGCAGGCCCGCAGCCTGGGCAGTTCGCCGCGGGCCGGGCCGGCGGCGATCTCGGCGGCCGCTTCGGCGGCGGCCGCGTCCTGTTCGCAGGGGTGCGCGCCGAGCAGGAGCAGCGTGCGCAGCAGGGTGTCGGGCACGGCGTCCATGGCCAGGAGCCACAGCCGGGCATCGTCGCCGGGGTCGAGGCCGCCTTCGGTGCCGCCGTGGCGGGCGGCGCGGCCGGCGAGGGTGTCGTCGCCGGCGTGCCGGACGTACTCGGCGATGCGTCCGCGGGCCTTGTCGTGCACGGACCGCGCGGCGCGCCCCGGGCCGCCGCGCGGGCGCTTGCCCTGGGCGCTCAACTGGGCGAGCCATCCGGCGAGTTCGTCGTCCCCGGCGGCCGGATCGCCGAGGACGATCCGCCGTGCGGCCCGGTTCACGGCGTGCCGGGCGCGGGCGAGTTCGAGGCTGCCGGTGGCGGTGAGGCGCCGGGCCTCTTCGCCGACGGCCGTGAGGATCGGGCCGGCCGCGGGGTGCACGGGCACACCCGCGGCCAGCACGGCCTCGCTCATCCGCCGCCGCCCGGCGGGCTGTTCACCGCGGACGCACCCTGCGCCGTCCCCGTCGGGGCCGGGCTCGTGCGTGCTCGGACCCCGGCATTTCCGAGGCGGGTCGGCCGCGAGGACGCTGACGGGTTCGGCGTAGAAGCGGCGCAGGTCCCGCGGGTCGAGGAGGACGAGGAGGGTCTTCCCGGACCGGGTGCGGACGAGCGCGGGCGCGTCCCCGTGGCGGGCACGCAGGGCGCGGAGGGCGGCGGCGGAGGCGCGCACCCCGTCCGGCCGCCGTCGGCGCGGCCGGGGCCGGCCGGTGCCGGATAGCAGAGCGGCGAGGGCGGCGAACACGGTGGTCGCGGCCGCCGGTGACGCGGCGGGCGCGAGGAGTGCGGCGGTGCCGGCGCGCGCGGCAGGCGCCCCGCGGAGCGCTGCCCTCCCGGATGTCCGCCGGCCGGGAGTCTCCGCGCCGAGCGGTGGCGCGGCCGGTCCGAGGTCCGCGGGCGGCGTTCCGCCCCGGCGGGGCCGGGCCGCGTACTCCTCGGGGCGCAGCCGGATCTCCGCGCCGCCGTGCGCGGGGTGTTCGCCCCGTGCGGACCGCACCGGCAGCCCGGTCCGTTCCGCGAGGGCCCGCACCCGGGCCCTGATCCCGTCGAGGGCTGCCCCTTGGACCGTACGCATCCGTGAACCTCCGCGGCGGGAACGACGACAACGGTCGGCGACATCGGCATCACCGTACGTCCCGCCCGCGGAGCGCGCGCTCCGAGCGCTACGCCCGGGGGATCCCGCCCGGCCCGCTGCTCCGGGCGGATGCGTCCGGGGAGAAGACGGCCTCGCGGAAGGTGGTGCGCAGGGGGCCGCGGGCGGCCGGGAGGAGAACCGCCCAGCGGGCGTGTCGAGGGGAGATCCAGACGGCGGGGCCGGGGTCGGTCGGGGCGTGGTGGACCCATACGCCGTGCGGGGCGGGGTGCCAGAGGAGCCCGCGGGCGGGGGTGAGTTCGCCCGTGCGGATACGGAGGGACTCGGCCGTCCAGGCACGGGTGAGAGGGGCCGGTCCGACCGGGTCACCCCCGCCACTCGGGTCACTCGGGTCACTCGGGTGAAGGATGTGCCCCAGGAAGAGGGCGAGGTCGGCGAGAGGTGCGCGGAGGGCTCCGTCGGCGAGGCGGGTGCGGGTCATCCCGAGCGGGTTCCAGACCCGTACGGCCGCGAGCTCGGCGAGGGTGCTCCCGCAGAGGTGCTCGACGAGGCGGGTGAGGGCGGCCGTGCCCCCGGGGCGGGTGAGCAGGTGGTGGGCGGTGGTCCCGGCAGGCGTGCCCGCGGCGGCCTCCTCCCCGTACGCGGTGAGCGGGGTGTGGAGCCGCAGGGCGCCCTCGTCGACGAGGGTGCCGACGGACGGCCACAGCGCGAGGACGGGGATGAGTCCGCCGACGTCGAAGACGTCGTCATCGGCACCGTGCGCGCCGTGCGAACCGGCGTGTGGGCCGTCGGGTCCGCCGACGGCCCACACCGCCCCGGGATCGGCGGACTGCACGAGGGCTCGGACGGCGTCTGCCCGGTCGCTCAGGAGCGTCATGGTCGCTCACGCTAACGACCCGGGCCGCGGGCCCGTGGCAGGTCGCGCGGATCCGCCGCTCCGGCCACCCGAATGGGCCGGAAGGCCGCGGTCCCGGGCCGGAAGGAGGGGGCGGGGCCGGTGGGCACCCCCGTTATGTTTTTCGCGGTCCTGCAATGGGACCGCTGGCCTCCGGGCCCGGTATGACTGTGTCCCCTCTGTCGAACGGATGACCTGGGGGG
>NZ_JBVJFK010000020.1:0-81968 GCF_055587885.1 Streptomyces sp. NPDC046349 | reverse complement strand
ACCCCCCAGGTCATCCGTTCGACAGAGGGGACACAGTCATACCGGGCCCGGAGGCCAGCGGTCCCATTGCAGGACCGCGAAAAACATAACGGGGGCGGCATGCATCGGCAGGTGCTACTGGGTCGCGATACGGAGCGTCGCACGCTGGCCGCCCTGGTCGAGCAGGGGGCCGCCGGTTCGGGCGGTGCTACGGTGATCACCGGGGCGCCGGGGATCGGCAAGTCGGCGCTGGTCGCGGAGGCCGCGGGCGCGGCAGCACGCGGCGGGACCCGTGTGATCACCGCTGTGGGGGTCCAGTCGGAGGAAGACCTGCCCTGTGCAGGCCTGCACCAGTTGGTTCACCAACTGAGGGACGGAATCGACGACTTGCCGGGACGTCAGCGCACCGCGCTGCTCGCGGCCGTCGGGCTCGTCGACGAGACCGTACCCGATCTGTACCTCGTCGGCTTGGCCGCGCTGACCCTGCTGACGGACGCGGCGTCGAAGGCGCCGCTGCTGGTGGTCGTCGAGGACGCCCATTGGATGGACCGTGCCAGCATCGATGTGCTCGGGTTCGTGGCGCGGCGGATCGAATCCGACCCCCTCGTTCTGGTCGCCGTCACCCGGCGCCTCGACGACCGCCTCAGCAGTGCCGGCCTGCCTGTGCTGCACCTGGGCCCGCTCACGGACGAGGTGTCGGGGGAGGTGCTGGACGCGGTGGCCCCCGGACTGGGACAGCAGGTCAGACGGAGGCTGTTGGAGGAGGCCGCCGGGAACCCCCTGGCGCTGACCGAGTTGCCGGTCGCGCTGCAGTCGGTCGGCGGGGCGTACGCGCTCAATCCGGGCCCGCTGCCGCTGACCGCGCGGCTGGAGCGGACGTTCACGGCACGGGTCTCCCGCCTGCCGGCCGACACCCGCGCGGTCCTGCTTCTCTCGGCCCTCAATGGTGACGGGACGATGGAGGAATGCCTCGACGCGGCGACCCGGATGCTCGGGACGGCGGTCGACGTCGGTGTTTTCGAGGCGGCGATCGGCGCGGGCCTGGTGGAGGCCCGGGGGCTGGCCTTCAGACACCCCCTCGTCCGCTCGGCGATGCACCACGCCGCCACCGCCGTGGAGCGCCAGGCCGCGCACGCCGCGCTGGCCGCCGCGCTCCAGGGGCAGCCCGATCGGCAGGCATGGCACCATGCCGCCGCCACCGCCGGTCTCGACGAGAGAGTGGCACGGGAACTGGACTCCACTGCCGGCAGAGCCCTGCGGCGAGGCGGTGTCGCCGCAGCTCTCGCCGCGCTGAGGCGGGCGGCGGAGCTGACGAAGGACCCCTCCGCGCGGGCGGACCGGCTGCTCCGGGCGGCAGAACTCGCACTGGAGTCGGGCCAAGGAGATGTCGCGACGCATCTGCTGTCCCAGGCGCGCTCACTGGACCTTTCGGCCCGGGACCAAGGCCGCGCGGCCTGGGTCAGCATCGCTCTGGCCGAGGGGACGCGGGGCGAGGGCGCCGCGACCGCCGAGCTGGCCGAGCTGGCGGTCGAGACCGCCGCCGACGGCGAGTCGACACTGGGGCTGCGCATGCTGTGGAGCGCGGTCCTGCAGTGCTTCTGGGGAGAGCCGGGCCCGGCCGCCCGCGAGCGGGTCGCCGCCGCTGCCGACCGGATGCCCGTGCCCGCCGACAACGCCGACCTGGTCGCTCTGCGGGCGTACTCGGCGCCGGTCGAGCGTGGGCAAGGGGCTGTGGAGGGCCTGGCGAGTCAGCTGGAGCGCTCATCGGAGAACGCGGAGGGGGACCAGCTCCTGGGCGCCGCCGCCGTGACGGTGGGCGCTCCCGCCCTGGCGAGCCGGTTGACGGCGAGGTCGCTGGACGCCCTGCGAGCGCAAGGCAGGCTGTCGATGCTGGCCCGCGCCCTCTGCGTCCAGGCGGGGAGCGCCGCACGGCTGGGTGACGTACGCGCTGCTTCCCTCGCCGCGGAGGAGGCCGCGTCGCTCGCGCGCGAGACCGGTCAGCCTCTTGTGCACGCGATGGTGAATGCCATCCGCGCGCAGCTGGCCGCCGTCAGCGGCGACCCGGCGGCAGAGCAATGGGCGGCGGAAGCCGAACGCGAGGCCCTTCCCAGCGGAGGGCGCCCGGTGCTGGCCATCATGCAGATGGCCCGCGGGCAGGCGGCCCTCTGCCAGGGCCGCTACGGCGACGCGTTCGGCCACCTGCACCGCGTCTTCGACCCGGCCGACCCCGCCTTCCACTCCTGGCTGCGCTTCTACGCGGTCGCGGAGCTGGTCGAGGCGGCGGTGCGCAGCGAATCCGCGGAGGTGGCACGCGACATCATGCGGGAGCTGACCCCGCTCGGGGAATCGACGTCTTCGCCCGCCCTGCTCTGCGGGTTGCGACTGGGCCGGGCCCTGTTGAGCCCGCAGGATGCCGCCGAGCCGCTGTACAGGGCGGCCCTCGACGCCGTCCCCACGGACTGGCCGTTCGAGGGGGCGCGAGCACGCCTTGCCCTGGGCGAGTGGCTGCGGCGCCACCGGCGGCCCGCGGAGTCCCGCGTCGCCCTGCAGGCCGCACGCGAGATCTTCGACGCCCTCGGCGCGTCGGCATGGGCGGAGCGGGCACGGCAGGAGCTGCGCGCCGCGGGCGCCTCGTCCCCGCGCCAGGATCCGGCCGCGGTCGATCGGCTGACCTCGACCGAGCTGCATGTCGCCCAGCTCGCCGCGCAGGGTCTGACGAACCGGGAGATCGGCGAGCGGTTGTACGTCTCGCCCCGGACGGTGAGCACCCATCTCCAGCGGATGTTCCCCAAACTGGGGGTCACGTCCCGCGGCGAACTCGCTGCGGTGCTCGGCGGCACGACGACGTACCCCGAAAGCGCAGCGTCATGACGTACGCGCAAGACGCAGCACCCTGACGTACGTCGAAGCCGTAGTCCGACGGACGCGGCCCGACCCGCTCGATTCCTAGGTTTGCGCCATGCCCGGTACGCACACGGCGGACGGGCGGGAAGGCACACCATGGGAACCATCACCGTCGGCACCGAGGGCTCGACCGGCATCGACCTCTACTACGAGGACCACGGGTCGGGGCAGCCGGTCGTCCTGATCCACGGTTACCCGCTGGACGGGCAGTCGTGGGAGAAGCAGACCGATGCGCTGGTCAAGGCCGGCTACCGCGTCATCACCTACGACCGCCGTGGCTTCGGCCGGTCGAGCAAGACCATGACGGGCTACGACTACGACACCTTCGCCGCCGACCTGGACACCGTACTGACGCAGCTGGACCTGCGTGACGTGGTTCTCGTCGGATTCTCGATGGGCTCGGGCGAGGTCGCCCGCTACCTCGGCGTCCACGGCTCGGAGCGAGTAGCGAAGGCGGCGTTCCTCGGTTCGCTCCAGCCGTTCCTGTTGCAGACGCCGGACAACCCCACCGGTGTACCGCAGAGCGTCTTCGACGGCATCGCGGAGCAGGCGGAGGCCGACCGCTACGCCTGGTACGAGAGCTTCTTCGTCGACTTCTTCAACACCGACGAGACGCTCGGGTCGCGGCTCAGCGAGGCCGCGCTGCGGGCGAACTGGGCCACCGCCATCGATTCGGCGCCCAAGGCGGCCTACGCGTGCGTCCCGGCGTGGCTGACGGACTTCCGCGCCGACGTGGAGCGCATCGACGTGCCGTCGCTGATCCTGCACGGGACCGCCGACCGCATCCTGCCGATCGACGCCACGGCCCGCGAGTTCCGCCGCCGCCTGCCCGAAGCGCGGTACGTCGAGATCGACGGCGCTCCCCACGGGCTGCTGCTCACCCACGCGGCCGAGGTCAACGCCGCCCTGCTCGACTTCCTCGCCGCCTGAGAGCCGGCGCCTGTCACGAAAGGACCGCACTCCTGTGCCGGTTGTGAACAACCCTCTGTCGCAGCGCGACCGCGAGACCGCGGGAGCGGTGCTGCAGGCGACCCTGGCCGACCTGCTCGGCCTGTCCCTGGTGGCCAAGCAGGCCCACTGGAACGTGTACGGCCCGCGCTTCCGCTCGGTCCACCTCCAGCTCGACGAGGCCGCCACCGTCGCCCGGAACCACGCCGACACGGTGGCCGAGCGCGCGGCCGCCCTGGGCGTCAGCCCGGACGGACGGGCCGGGACCATCGCGAAAGCCAGTGGCGTGCCCGCCTTTCCGCCGGGCTGGACCAAGGACGGCGACGCCGTCGATGCCTTGGTGCACGCGCTCTCCGCCGTGACCGCAAGGCTGCGTGAGCGCATCGTCGCGATGGGCCCGGTGGATGTCGTCACCGAGGACCTCCTCGTTGGGCTGACGGCTGATCTCGAGAAGCAGAGCTGGATGTTCCAGGCGGAGAACCGGGTCTGATGGGGGAGAAGAGCATGGGTGTCGAGGGCACGAGCACCGACCGGTTCGAGCCGGTACGGGCGGCGCTGGTGGCACACCTCGAAGCCGGCGAGGAGTTGGGGGCGTCGATCGCCGTCGATGTGGACGGGGTCATGGAAGTCGATCTCTGGGGTGGCCACGCGGACGCGGCGCGGACCGTTCCGTGGCACCGGGACACGTTGGTGAGCATGTGGTCGACCACGAAGACCCTCACCAATCTCGCGGCTCTCATCCTCGCCGACCGGGGCGCGCTGGATCTGCACCGCCCGGTCGCGCACTACTGGCCCGAGTTCGCCGCCCAGGGAAAGGAGCACATCGAGGTGCGGCACGTTCTGGCCCACACCTCGGGACTCTCCGGCTGGGAGCAGCCCTTCTCCATGGAGGATCTCTATGACCGGCCCACTGCGAGTGCCCGGCTGGCCGCGCAGGCACCCTGGTGGGAGCCGGGCTCCGCATCCGGCTACCACGTCCAGACCCAGGGGCAGTTGGTGGGAGAACTCGTCCGGCGGGTCAGCGGCCGCAGCCTGACAGAGTTCGTCGCCACCGAGATCGCCGAGCCGGCGCAGGCGGATGTCCAGATCGGCGCGCGACGGGCCGACTGGCCGCGTATCGCCGATCTGGTGGCCCCCTCGCAGCCGGGCGGTATACCCACGGGTCTTGATCCCGAGGGGATCTTCACCAGGACGCTGCTCGGAAGCCCCGCGCGCGACGAGCACGTCGACACCCCGCAGTGGCGCTCCGCCGAACTCGGAGCCGTCAACGGACACGGCAACGCACGTGGCCTGGCCCGAGCTCTCTCCGTCATCTCGCGGCGCGGCCAGGTCAACGGCCGCCGGCTTCTCTCCGAGAAGACGGTGGACAAGGTGTTCGACGTCCAAGCCGACGGAGTCGACCTGTTCCTGGGCGTCCCCGTCCGCTGGGGCATCGGCTACGCGCTCACCGATCCGAGGACGATGCCGCACATGCCCACCGGGAGAATCTGCTTCTGGGTCGGCAGGGGCGGGTCGATCGTCATGATGGACCTCGACCGGCGCGTCACGTTCTCCTACACGATGAACCGGGTGGGCGACGGGCTCCTCGGTTCGGAGCGCACACACATCTACCTCAGGCATGTCTACGAAATCCTGGAGGCTACCGGCTGAGGTGTGGCCGTAGGCTCCGCGCGGGGGAGCCTACGGCACACCGCCGAACGTGCCGTCAACCGCCTCAAGATCTTCGCGCGGTCGCCCCACGCTGCGGGAAACGGCCCCGTATCCACCTCGACACCGTCGCACCCGCAGCACTCATGATCCGGCGCCGCACATGGACCATGGTCCGGGAAACATTGCGCAGGAACGCGCGTGTGCGGCCGTCATCCGGCTGAAGGGGAGCTCGCTCCCTCATCCGGTCGAGGCTTCCGCGCCCACAGTGCGACGAGGCAAGCGTCACGAAGAGCGAGGGCTACGCCACCAACTCGGCCATGGGCTCGATCACGCCGAAGAACCGCTGCCCGTGGCACGTCGCACCGCCCTCCATGTCCGCCAACCAGCAGTCCGCCTGCGGCTGAATCGGCCGGTCGCCCCAGGAGGACGGCGCTCCTCGCCCGGTGGAAGAGCGAGGCCGAAGCCTCAGGACCACCCTCGGGCCGCGGTGCGGCAGCCGCTTTCCGGGCCGCTGTCGGCCGCTGCCCACCAGCGCTCTGATCCGCCCTGCTCACGCGGCGTAGACGGACCCCCGTCAATCACGGACCGGCGAAACGACCCGGGCCCCGTACCCCGACGCACCCAGCTGCCTCGCCTTTCGGTCCGTCGAGCACCATCCATCGAACAAGAGGGATTTCACCCATGCGCAAGACCCACCTCGTCCGTCCGGGCAGCAGATCCGTACTGCTCGGTGTCACCGCGGCCGTCGGACTGTCCGTCGCCGCCGTCACCCTGCCCGCTGCGGCAGACGCCACGCCCCACCACCCCGTACGTCCGACGATCGTGCTGGAACACGGAGCGTTCGCCGACGCCGCGAGCTGGGACGGTGTCGTCGCCCGGCTGCAGCGCGCGGGCTACCCGGTGGTGTCCGCCGCCAACCCGCTGCGTGGTCCGGCGAGCGATGCCGCTTACCTGCGCAGCGTCCTCGACCACATCGACGGGCCCGTGGTCCTGGTCGGCCACTCCTACGGCGGCACCGTCATCAGCCAGGCCGCTGCGGGCCTCGAAGGCAAGGTGAAGGCACTGGTCTACATCGCGGCGTTCCTGCCGGACGAGGGCGAGAGCTCGATCGGACTGACGGACAAGTTCCCCGGCAGCACCCTCGGCCAAGCCGTCGAGTCCGTCCACTACGTCCTGCCTGGCGGTGACCAGGGCGCGGACGTGTACATCAAGCCGGAGAAGTTCCGCAGCCAGTTCGCCGCAGACGTGCCGAAGGACAAGGCCAGGCTCATGGCTGCGGGACAACGTCCGATCGCTGCCGCCGCTCTGGAGGAGAAGTCCACCCAGGCCGCCTGGAAGACGATCCCCTCCTGGTCCCTGGTGACCACGGAGGACCGCAACATCCCACTGGCTGCCCAGCGCTTCATGTCGGCCCGCGCCCATGCCCGCACGACGACCATCGACGCGTCACACGCGGTATCCGTATCCCGCCCCGAGGCCGTCACCCGCATCGTCGAGCAGGCGGCCCGCACGGTCCGCTGACCGAGGGCCCCGCCCTGTCGCTCATCGCACGTCCCCGCACAGCGGGTCTGATGCGGGTTCGGGTGACAGGCTGACCTGCCCCACCACCGCGGTTCCGGTTCTGGTGACCGAACCTCTTCATCCTGTGCTGGAGGGCGAAATGGGCTGTTCAGCGGGCGTGGTGACGAGACAGAGGCCCCTTTCGGCCCAGCTGGTGGTAGGCCCGTAACAGAGTCATCTGCAGTCCGGGCCTTCATCGAACGGGGTGGCTGCCAGGTGCCGCCAGCCACCCCGTTGCAGGTGCGTCAGTCGGTGCCATAGTGGCCGAAGTAGTCGACGATCAGGTCGATGTCCTCCCAGCCCTGGTTCCAGAAGGCGACCATGCCGCCTTCGGCGGGGGGAGCCTGGACGAGGTTGGCGACCGTCTTGCCTGTGGTCCAGTTCAGGTTGGACGAGATCGGACGCGCGGGCGGGGTGGCGGTGCCGTTTTCGTACTGCTCGCGGCTGTTGGGGTCTGGGGCGACGGACAGGAAGCCGCTGCCGGTGGTGTTGGTCACGGTGGTGTTCAGGACGTACGCCTCGACACCGGGGCGGCCCAGCCAGGGGAGGTAGTCGCGCGCCTGGAGGGCGCTGCCGGTTGTGCGGGTGTCGAATTCGCGTGTCGGGGTGGGGTGATGGGGTACGTAGGCGGCGTTGCTGTCGGGGGTGTAGTAGCCGTTGACGTCGATGACGACGTCGGTGGGCTGCCAGGAGCCGTTGCGGACGACGACCCGGCCGTCGGGGCCCACGGGGACGATGACCGAGTTGGCGACGGTCTGGCCGGTGGTGAAGTTCAGGTTGGACGCGGTCGGTGTGGCCTGTCCGCTGGGGTGGACGGTCAGGTGTCCGGCCTCGCGCGGGTTGGTGACCGTGACGTTGAGCGAGACGGCGGTGGCACCCTTGGGTACCCCGCCCACCCCGGCGATCTGTACGCCGACGGAGCTCTGGCCCGCGACCTGGCCCCTGGGAGCGCCCTTGCCCTCGCGGGTGTCGACGAACCGGGTGGGGGACAGTGCCTTGTAGCCGCTGGAGGCGGTGGGGATGAAGTAGCCGGTCACGTCGGCGATGAGGTCGACGGAACCCCAGCCGACGTTGTCCAGGTTGACGCGCCCGTCGCTGCCGACGGGCATGATGACCAGGTTGGGGACGGTCTCACCGGCGGCATAGTTGACGCTGGAGGTATTGGGCCGCGTGCGGCCGGAGCCGGAGGCGATGATGTGGCCGCTGTCGGTGGTGTTCGTGACGGTCAGATTGAGGACCACGGCGGTGACGTTGTCGGGAATGGTCCCCTGGCCGGTGACCTTGACACTGGTGTACCAGTTCGCGGGGACCTTGCCCTTCGCGACGCCGGTGCCGTCGCGGGTGTCCAGCAGACGCAGAGGCGCGTGCGGGGTGAAATCCGAGCCCTTCGTCCTCACGGCGACCTTGTTGGTGGCTTGAGTGTTGCTCGCGGGGCCGGTCGCGGTGACGGTGATCGTGTAGTCACCGACCTCGGCGTAGGAGTGCCGGCTCTCCAACGGTCTCTCGGTAGTGGTTGTGACCGTGTCGGTGGTGCCGTCGCCCCAGGAGATGGTGACGTTGAGGGGACCTTCCACACCCGTGAAGGTGGAATGCAGGAACATCCCGTGCGCGCTGGTGCCCCAGCTGTGCAGCCTGATCGAGAGGGGGCTGGTTTCGGAGGCAGAAGCCGTCCCGCTCTTGGCGGTCACCGCCGGGATACGCACAGTGCGGTCCTCGGGGCTGCTGAAGACTTCGGCTCCGGAGGCCTCTACCGCAGCCGGGTCCGCGTCTGGGGCGGAGGCGTGGTGGGGCTCGGGTGTGGGATGAGCCTGGGCCACGCCGGGGAGGAATCCAGCGCCGGCTGCCAGGGCAGTCGCGGCTATGACGAGTCGGCGCTTTCGCACGAGGCTCCTTTGTCGATGAGGTCGGTCCACCAGGCTGCCCGGCAGCCTGGTCTGTTGAGGTGGTTCCGCAAGGCATCAGGACTGGTTCGGCATTGAGCCTTGACCGGCTCGCCTCGGCGGACGGGGCCCGCCACCCCCTGCAGGGATGGCGGGCCGTGCGCTGCTCTGTTGGATCTGCGGTTACGGGGTGGGAGGCTCCGGCAGCGGAACCGGCAGCGGCAGCGGAGCCGTGCCCAGACTGGGGATGGTCCAGGTCTGGGCGGGGGATCCGTTGCAGTCGAAGAGCCAGAGCTGCCGGCCGGGCGTGGTGTCGTAGTTGCCCAGGTCGATGCAGCGCCCGGATACGGGATTGTAGATCGCGCCGTTGGCGCGGGGGAGGAACTGCTGGCTCTTGGCACTCGCGTCACACGTACGCAGTTCGATCAGCGTGGTGTTCACGGTGCCGCCGGCGACCGCGTTGAGGCACTTGCCGTGCGTCTGGATCGTGCCGTCGTTGCGGATCTGGAACTGCTGGGCGTTGGTGCCGTTGCAGCTCGCGATCTGGATCTTGTTGCCGTCGGTGTCACGGTCGTAGTCGTTGTCGACGCAGTTGGTCGCGGCGCCCGCCAGATGGATCGGGCTGGATGCGTTGAGGGCGGTGACCGGTGCGGCGTACGGGTAGGCGGCGAGGTTGCTGATGCCGCCGACGAACCCGCTGTCGGTCACGTGGGCGGGCTGCCCGTCCTTCTTGAAGCGGCCCATGACGAGCGGGCCCGTCGGGGCCTGGCTGGTGGTGGCGGTGTGGTGGCCGGTGCTGGCGAGGGTGCCGTTGACGTAGAGGCGCATCCCGCCGGTTGCGGCGTTGTAGACGGCGGAGATGCGGGCCCATTGGCCGGGGGTGAAGCGTGCCGCGCTGTTGACGGCGAGGTCGGTCCAGTCGTACATCAGGCCGTCGGTGTCACCGCGGGCGATGGCGAAGCGCCATGCCTGGCCATTGGGGTCGGCGTAGAGGAGGAAGGCGCTGCTGCGAGTGCCGTCCTGACTGGCGATGATGCCGCCGTTGGTCGTCGCGGCCTTGGCCCAGGTGGTGAGGGTGAAGCTGCCTCGTGTGTCGACGGCCTTGGTGGTGCTGGTGATGCTTGAGGCCTTGCCCTGGAACGCCGCATAGGTGGTCTCGCGACCGTTGATGGGTTCCTTGGTGAAGGTGATGCCTGCCGGGGTGGCGGGGTTGCTGCCGGCCGGTGCGGTGGCGGCGTCGTAGCCGACTTCGTCGCGGACCTTGGTACCGGCCAGGGCGGTGGTGGTGAGACCCCACTGGGCGGCGGGCCGGTTCAGGTCGGCCAGCACGACGGGGGAGGTGTCGACTCCGGTAACCGTGGCATTCTGATTGCCGCTGCTTGGCTGGGACCCGGTGCCGTGGAAGGAAACGAGCTGCTGGTTGGTGTCGACAGCCCACAGATCGGGGATGCCGTCGTCGCTGATGTCTCCGCTGGAGCCGATGCGAGGGTAGGTCTTCGGATCGATCTTGCCCGCGACCAGTCCTGCGGCCGGGTCGGCGAAGCCGGTCAGGTCGGTTGCGCTCTTGACGGTGAAGGCGTGCAGGGTGCCGCCGTCGGTCTGGGAGCGGGCCCACAGGGTCGGGAAGGTCGTGCCCTGGGCGCGGCCCGGCGCGATCAGGTCATAGCCGTCCCACTTGGTGTCGTTTCCGGACAGCAGGATCGCTTGCGGTGCCAGCTTGCTGCCGGTGCCGGCAGTGGCGAGCCACAGGCGTCCGTTCTCGACGAAGAGCAGGGACGTCTGGGGGAGAGATCCGCCGGCTTCACCGGTGACTCCGCCGAACGCCGCGATCTGCGTCACCTTGGCCCAGTCGGTTCCGTAGCTGTTGGTGGCGCAGGGAATGACCGTCGTCCTGTCGGACTTCAGGCAAGTGGTGGGCTTGGCGATGCTGGTGGCAGCCTGGCCGTCGAACCAGCCACCGCTGCCGTCATTGTCATAGACGTACAGGTAGGGGCTGCCGTTCTGGTGGGCGAAGAGGTCGTCGACGGTCTTGTAGCCCAGGCTGCCGCGGTGACTGATCTGGATTCCGTTCCAGTTTCCGCTGTTGCCGGGCGCGGTGACCATCTTGGCGCGGGGCGCGCCGTAGGGGTCTTCGCCGCCACCGATTTTGCGGAGGTCGCCTGCTGTGTCGGGCAGCAGGATGTCGGGCTTGTTGTCTCCACTGATGTCACCGAAGACGGATGTTCCGGCGTCGGGGTTGGAGGGGGCGTAGTAGCTGTAGACGAACGGCTGGGACATGTTGCCCGCGTTGTCCTGGGTCTGCAGGTAGACGTAGTTGGTGCCCCAGCGGCTTGGCTGGATCGTGATGTCGGCCTTGCCGCCGGTCAGCTTGACGATGCCCGCCGCCGTGTCGGTGCACTTCCAGCCGGTGGCGGCCGCCTTGACCGGATCGGTGGTCCACCGGGCGCATGCCAGACCGGACGTCCGACCGCCACCCACTGGCGCGAGGTCGGTGCCGGTGAGCGTGAACGTACCGGGTTCTCCCGCGCGCTTGGGGTGGGCACCGATGGTGCCGGAGGCGGGGAAGTCAGTGGAGGTGATAGTCGCGGTCGGCGGGGTGCGGTCGACGCGGAAGAAGCACATCTCGGTGTTGGCGCTGGTGAGCGTGCCGTCCGTGGTGCGGGCCTGCCAGCCGTACTGGTGGCCGTCCGTCAGCGACCCGATGTCGACCGTGACGGCGCCGTAGCTGCTCTGCCATCCGGTCTCGGCGTACTTCGTCTCACCGTTCTTGTCGTC
Source organism: Streptomyces sp. NPDC046349 (assembly GCF_055587885.1). Classification (NCBI taxonomy): domain Bacteria; kingdom Bacillati; phylum Actinomycetota; class Actinomycetes; order Kitasatosporales; family Streptomycetaceae; genus Streptomyces; species Streptomyces sp. NPDC046349. The sequence continues at coordinate 70,272 of NZ_JBVJFK010000020.1, read as the reverse complement.
GTCCCAGTACTGGAACGCCGTCCAGAGCTGCTGGCCGGTGGCCGAGTAGGTGGAGGTCGTCAGGGTGATGTTGTTGTTCGCGCCGACCCAGCCCGGGTTGTCCCACGGGTTGGTGGTGCCCGGGGTGCGGCAGTCGGCGTAGGAGCCGCTGTCGGCGAAACCGGGGGTGGGCGCCGCGCGCGGCCACCACACGGTGGGCTGGATGTCGTACTCCACCACGATGTGCGGGGTGTTGGTGAACCGCTGACGGTAGTACTTGTTGTACTCGTCGTCGGGCGCGAGGCCGAGAGTGATCGTGGGCCACTTGTTCGCGACCGCAGTCTTCACCAGGTCCTTGACACCGAACTGGATGTCACCCGACCCGGACATGTTCACGGTCCCGACCTTGCTGCAGCCGCCCATGCGCGAGTTCTTGTCGCAGGGCTGGCGGTTCCAGCTGGTCGGGCTGCTGATGTAGCCGGTGGAGTACAGGCCCATCGGGGTGACCGTGCTGGGGCTGGAGGAGGACACGACGTCCGCGTGGAACGTTGCGTTGATGACCTCGGCCCCGTGCAGGCGAGAGTCCACACCGATCTGGAAGTAGGCGCGCGAGCGGCCCTCCCGGTCGCACGGGGGATTGCCCACGATGTAGCCGCAGTAGCCGGCGGCCGGCTTGTCCTGCCCGTACTGGGTGCCGTTGTACTCGTTCGTGTCCGGGAACGCCTCCTGGACCTGCGCCCAGGCCTGGTTGGCATTGTCGAGCGTCGGGTTCCAACCCGGGTCGATGTACCACGGGCCGGTGCCCTGGCCGAGGAGCGCGGCGTCGGGGACGAGCTGGATGCCCTTGGCATCCACCGTCGTGGCGATGCTCTGGACCGTGGCACCCGTGCCGGGACCGTCGGTGCTCGACGGCGTCGCGGAGGTCTCGGTCAGGGCGGAGCGGGAGGCCTGGGTCTGCGCCGACTTCATGAGCGGGGCAGGCGCGGGGGCGGCCGAGCCGGCCGAGTCCCACATGAGCGGGGCCGGGGCGGAGAAGCGGGTCTTGCCCTGGCCGTCGGCGGCCTTCAGGTTGCCGGCTCCGTCGGCGCTCACCGTGAGGCCGTCGGCTTCGACGGCGAGCTGCAGTTTCTTGACGGCGGGGTTGGCGGCGGCCTCCGGGGTGCGCACGACCAGGACCTGGCGCCAGCCGCCGAGGGTGGTGGCGCTGAGCTCGAGGTCCACGCCGGGCAGGACGGAGGCGTACAGGGCGCTGTCGCCGTTGAGGGAAGGCTTCGGCAGCGGGAAGGGGGCCTTGAGGGCAAGCTTCTTGCCGTCGGTCGTGGTCATGGTGGCCATCGGGCCCGTGCCGCCGCCGGAGAGGCTGAGTGCGGACGGCACGGCCGCCGGGGACACGGTGCCGTCGGCGTTGGGCCGCAGTGTGGCGTCGACCGTCTGCCACGCGCCGGCGGCGGTCTTGATGCGCTGCGGCACGGGGGAGGTGTCGGTGCTGAGCGAGCCGGTCGGCGTCGCAAAGGTCTGCGAGTGGGCCGTTGTCAGGTACTCGACGAGCACGGGCTTGCCGCTGCTCCTGGCCTGTGCCTTGGCGGTGTCGATCGCCGCTGTCAGCGCCGAGTTGGGGTTCGAGCCGGGAGTGGGCCAGGCAGTGTCGGCGGGGCCGTGCCCGCGGGTGTCCTCGGCGTAGGCAGGCGGGCCTGCGAGCAGTGTGCCGCCAAGGGCGAGCAACACGGCCCCGGCGACGGGGAGCGTGAGCGAGCCGGTGGCTCGCCGTCTGCGTCGGACCCTGGGGCCGGAGTGGGAGGAACGGATGGCTGGCCTCATGGGCGAGGGTCCTCGCTGTCGGCAGAAATGAACAGAAGTCAGGCGCACATTCGCCGCCGTTCACGACGTTGTCAAAGTGTTTAAGATCGAGATGTCCGGATGGCGGTGCGACGTGACGGCTTGTCCAGCGAGTGACATCCCCCACCTGAGAAAATGCTTAAAGATCGCTTATCTTTTACACGAAACCTTCATAGGGTGCGGCTGATTCGGACACAACTGGTCCGCTTCGTCCGTGTTCTTTCTCTGTGGGGGATCCTGTTGTTCCGTCGGGGTGGCTTCGCCGTGCGCTCACAGCGCAGGCGGGCGCGAGTTGCGGTTGTCGCCGCACTCGCTGTCGTCGTGTCAGGGCTAGGGCTTCCAGCAGCCCAAGCAGCCAACAAACCACCGAAGGTGTGGGTACCGCCGAACACGGCCCTGCCCAACTCCAAGGCAGTCAAGGGCTCCAACGCCAAGACTGCCGCCAAGGAGACCATCACCGGCAAGGCGTGGAAGCCCGCCAAGGCGTCAAAGGCCCCCACCGGCTCCAACCGGGTCGAGATCAGCAGGCAGCCTGCCGACCGCCCCGCCGACCCCTCGAAGACCGGCCAGGCAGGCAAACTGCCCGTCTGGATCGCATCCGGAAAGACAGCCAACCGCTCCACGCCCCTGTCCGAACTCGCCACCTCTCCGGCCACGCCCGCCACGGGCAGCGTCAACGTCGAGGTGAAGGACGCCAAGGCCACCCGAGCCGCCGGCGTGAACGGCGCACTCATCGCCCTCACCGCTCCCGTCGGCGCCGCCACATCCGGCAACGTCGAACTCACGGTCGACGCTTCCGCCTGGGCCAAGAACGCCGGCGCCAACTGGGGCGCCCGAGCCCGCCTGGTCCAGCTGCCCGCCTGTGCGCTGACCACCCCGGGCGCACCGGCCTGCACCGGCCGCAAGCCCCTCACGACACACCGCGACGCCTCCGGCCGTCTCGTCGCCGAGATCGACATGCCCAAGCGGCCCGCAGCGCGAACGTCCGGCCCGACGGCGCAGGCCGACGCCAAGGCAGCCCTCGCCGCGGCACCGCAGATGCTGGCCCCGCAGAACATCGCCCTGGCCATGGAGCCCGGCCCGTCGAGCAACCTCGGCGACTACTCCGCGACACCGCTACTGCCCTCGGCCTCGTGGCAGGCGGGAGCGAACGCGGGCAACTTCACCTACGGCTACACCGCCGAAATCCCGTCGGCGATCGCAGGCGCGGCGCCGAGCCTGGTGCTCGGCTACGACTCCTCCTCCATCGACGGCCGCACCGCGTCCACGAACGCGCAAGCCGGCCTGATCGGCGAGGGCTGGGACTGGCACCCCGGCTCCATCTCCCGCTCGTACAAGGGCTGCAAGGACGCCGGCATCGCAAACTCGGGCGACGAGTGCTGGGCCGGCGACATCCTCTCCCTCTCGATGGCCGGTCACGCAGGCCAGATCGTCCGCGACGACACCACCTGCGAGTACCGCCTGCAGGGCGACGACGGCACGAAGATCGAACGCCTCACCGGCCAGCGGAACTCCGCCTGGAAGGGTGAGGCCTTCAAGGTCACCACCACCGACGGCACCCAGTACTACTTCGGCTCCAACCGCCTGCCCGGCGGCGACGGCACCGACCCCCAGGCCGATTCCGTCTCCACCGTCCCGGTCTACTTCAACAGCGGCCAGGACAAGTGCCTGGGCGCGGCCACCCCCGCCAACGGCACCTGGCAGCAACTGGGCTGGCAGTGGAACCTCGACTACGTCGTCGACCCCCACCAGAACCTGACCTCCTACCGCTACGCCCAGGAGACCAACCACTACGCGCGCGGCGGCGGCCAGAACAACGGCACCGGCACCCCCACCGCCTACCAGCGCGCCTCCTACCCGACCTGGATCGGCTACGGCCAGCGCCTGCCCGACCAGATCACCGCCAAGGGCCTCGCCAACACCGCAGCGCAGATCAAGCTGGGCATCGCAGACCGCTGCTTCGAAACGGGCACGGCCTGTGACCCCGCGCAGCGCAAGACCAACCCGACAGCATGGGGCGACACCCCGGTCGACCAGGAGTGCACGGCCACCGGACAGTGCCTGAGCCTGTCGCCCACCTACTTCTCCACCAAGCGCCTGACAAAGATCGAAACCGAGGTCCTCGGCACCGGCGGCTACCGCAACATCGACACCTACAACCTCAAGCAGCGCTTCGAGCCCTCGGGCGACGGCTCCGCGCCCACCCTGTGGCTGGAGTCGATCCAGCGCAGCGCGACCAACGCCCGCCCGAAGCTGGACGTACCGCCCGTGATCTTCGGGCAGCCCAAGCAGATCCCCAACCGCGTCGACGGCCCCGTCAAGCGCCCGAACGGCACCGAGGCCACCACCTCCCCGTTCCACCGGCCGCGCATCCAGGAGATCACCACCGAGACCGGCGGCCGGATCAACGTCGTCTACAAGGCCCCGGAGTGCTCCCGCCTCAAGGGCACCATGCCCGCCGCCGCGGACACCAACGCGATGGCCTGCATGCCGGTCAAGTGGTACCTGCCCGACCAGTCCTTCCCCGACCCGGTCGACGACTGGTTCCACAAGGTCGTCGTCCAGTCCGTCACCCAGCAGGACATGGTCGCCGGCCAGACCACCGTCGTCACCGACTACGAGTACGGCGGCGGCATCGCCTGGCACCGCAACGACTCCGAGTTCACCGACTCCAAGACCCGCACCTGGGACCAGTTCCGCGGCTACGCCACCGTCACCACCCGCACCGGCAACGGCAACAGCGCCGAAGCACCGCGCACCAAGTCCGTCGCCACCTTCCTGCGCGGCATGGACGGCGACGTCCTCGCCAACGGCACCAAGCGCAGCGTGAACGTCCCCGACGCCCACGGCGGCACCATCAAGGACGAGGAACACCTCTCCGGATTCGTCCGCCAGACCCAGACCTACGACCGCGACGGCGGCACCGTCATCGCCGACGAGGTCTCCACCCCCTGGGTCCGCACCACACCCACCGCCACCCGCGCCCAGTCCGGCGGCATGCCCGCCATCACCGCCCGCGTGATGAACACCGGCAAGGTCACCAGCCGCGCCAAACTCGCCGACGGCACCTGGCGGATCAGCGAACGCACCTCCACCTACGACGACACCGCCTTCTCCAGGCCCCTCCAGGTCGACGACAAGAGCGACCTCTCCCGCCCCGACCAGCGCCTGTGCACCACCTTCACCTACGCCGCAGGCCCCGCAGGCGCGCTCACCCAGCTCGCCTCCCGCACCCTGATCCTCAAGGGCGCCGGCGGCTGCACAGGACCCGCGACCGCCGCGAACACCGTCGGTGACACGCGCGCCTACTTCGACGACAAGCCCCTCGGCCAGGCCGGCACCACCGCAAACCAGACCGGCACCGAGATCCTGGAGAAATACGACGCCGCGGGCCAGCCGGTCTACCGGCTGAACATCACCTCCACCTACGACGTCTACGGCCGCCTGGCGACCAGCACCAACAAGCTCCGCAAGGACACAGCCCACCCCGACGGCGCGGTCACCAAGACCGAGTACCGGGCCCTGCCCAACGCGCTGCCGTACGAGGTCACCCACACCAACCCCCTCGGCTGGAAGACCACCACCACCCTCGACACCGGCCGCGCGCTGCCGATGAAGACCACCGACGAGAACGGCCACGTCGCCGAACGCGGCTACGACTCCCTCGGCCGGGTCACCACCATCTGGCAGCCGGGCCAGGACCGGACCGTCGACCCGCCGGTCCGCAAGTTCTCGTACAGCATGAACGGCGCCAACGCGCCGACAACCGTTCTGAGCCAGACGCTCATGAACGACAACTCCTACATCAACAGCTACACCATCTACGACGGCCTCGGCCGCGTCCGCCAGACCCAGGCCCACACGCCCTCCGGCGCCTACGGCCGGATGATCACCGACGCCCTGTTCGACTCCCACGGCCGCCAGGTCAAGACCAGCGCGCCGTACTACAACGACCAGGCCGCCCCCGGCGGCGCCCTGTTCCTGCCCAACGGCGGGGTGAACCCGGACAGCAAGATCCCGGCGCAGACCGTCTCGGTCTTCGACGGCCTCGGCCGCCCGACCGCGTCGGTTTTCCAGTCCTACGGCATCGAGCAGTGGCGCTCTAAGACCGAGTACCCCGGAGCCGACGAGGTCCGCTCGATCCCGCCCGCAGGTGGCTACGCCACGACGCGCATCTCCAACGGCACGACCTCCCTCCTGCGCCAGTACAAGGGCAACGCTCCCACCGGCGATTACGACGAGACCCTCTACGAGGTCAACACCCAGGGCCAGGAACTGCGGCGCAAGGACTCCGCCGGCAACGAGTGGACCTTCGCCTACGACCTGCTGGGCCGCACGGTGAAAACCACCGACCCGGACTCCGGCATCGCCACCACGGCCTACGACGACGCCAACAACCTCGTCACCGTCACTGACGCCCGCGGCAAGAGCGCGACCACCGTCAGCGACATCCTGGGCCGCACCGTTGCGACGTACGAGGGTAAGGCGGTCGACGAGGCCAAGCAGGTCGGTGCCTTCACCTACGACAGCCTGCCCAAGGCCCTCGGCAAGCCCGCCACCACCACCCGCTACGTGGGCGGCAAGTCCGGCACGCCGTACCTCAGCGAGGTCACCGGTTACGACGGCGGCTACCGGCCCCTTGGCACCAAGGTCACCATCCCGGCGGCCGAGAAGCAGCTCGCCGGTACCTACGAAACGAAGAACACCTACGACAAGTACGGGCAGCTTCAGACGACCGACCTGCCGGCCGTCACGGCCGCCGGCCTGGCTGCTGAAACCCTGACGTTCAACTACAACATCGCGGGCAGCTTCACCTTCCTCGACGGCACGATCAACTCGGTGACCACGCCGTACGTCGTGGACATGCGCTACGACCCCTACGGCCGTGCCATCCGTACCACCATCGGAGGCACCGGTAAGCAGGTCGTCTCCACGATCGACTACGACCAGGCCACCGGCCGGCCCGTCCGCTCCACCCTGGACAAGCAGACCGCGACGAGGGCCAGCGTCGACGCCGTCGACTACACCTATAACCGGGTCGGTCAGCTGACATCGATCAGCAACACCCAGGACGGCGCCAGCCGCGACCTGCAGTGCTTCACCCACGACTACCTCGGCCGCCTCACCCAGGCTTGGACCGACACCGGCACCACCAGCACGGCTCCCCAGCCCAGCGTCCGCGGGATCGGCGGCTGCACCAACAGCACCGCACCCGCGGTCGACGGGACCGGCAAGCCGAGCGTGGGCGGGCCCGCCCCGTACTGGCAGCAGTACGAGTACGACAAGATCGGCAACCGCACCAAGCTGGTGAGGAAGGACGTCACCGGCAACACGGCCAAGGACACGACGGTCACCCAGACCTTCGGCGCCGGCCCCAACGTCCCGTCCTTGGACCCCCAGACCGGTGGAGGGACGGGCGGCCCGCACGCCCTGATGAAGTCCACCGAGACCAGTGCGACGGGCACGAAGGTCACCTCGTACACCTACGACGCCGGCGGCAACACCGCCTCCATCACCAGCACGCCGGGCACCAAGACACTGACCTGGAACGACCAGGGCAAGCTCGACAAGATCACGGGTACCGGAGAGAGCGCCGGCACCAGCTACGTGTACGACACCGGCGGCAACCAGCTCATCCGCCGCGACCCGGGCAAGACCACCCTCAACCTCGGCACCGACCAGATCACCCTGGACACTGCCACCGGCAAGGTCTCCAACGTCCGTACCTACGGCGCCCCCGGCGGCCTGTCCATCACCCGCACCACCACCGCCGGAACGTCTAACCTCACCTACCAGTCCTCCGACCACCACGGCACCAACGGCGTCCAGCTCAACGCCACCGACCTCAACCACATCCGCCGCCCCGCCGACCCCTTCGGCAACGAACGCGGCACCCAGCCCACCCCCGGCACCTGGGCCGGCGACAAGGGCTTCGTCGGCGGCACCAAGGAACAGGCCACCGGCTTCACCCTCCTCGGCGCCCGCGAATACGACCCCACCACCGGCCGCTTCATCAGCCCGGACCCGATCATCGACCCCAGCGACCCACAGCAGTGGAACGCCTACGCCTACTCCAACAACGACCCCATCAACAAGTCCGACGCGACCGGCCTGAAGGTCTTCTGCGACAACTTTTCCGCCTGCTCCCACAACACACAGACCGGAACGACCAGCAACGCCAACGCCTCCCAGTCCGCCCACGGGGGCGGGGACGGCGGTTCTGACGGCCCCACGAAGGAACTGAACAAGGCCAACGGCGAGCTGAACAAGGCCAAGAAGCGTCGCGACGCCCTCAAGCACGCCGTGGTCGACCTGGTCATGGACCTCATCGGCTACAACGACGCCCGTGACTGCTTCACCAAGGGCGACGTCATGGCCTGCATCAACACCGCCCTCAACGCCGTCCCATGGGGCAAGGTCGCCAAGGCCATCAAAATAGGCATCCAAGCCTTCAAGATCTACAAAGAGCTGAACAAAGCCTACGCAGCCGTCGACGCCGCCGAGGGCAAGGTATCCCAGGCCATGGCGGCCGTCACCAAAGCCAAGAAAGCCGACGACGAAGCAGCCGCAGCCGCAGCCCAAGCACGCAAGTCAGCGGACGAAAAAGCAACGACAGAGTCGGCCAGCGACAGCGCCGGCACACAGTCCAAAGCCGACAGAGGCGACACCGACGCCGAGGCGAGCGGCGGAGGAGCAGACGCACGCTCCGGCGACTCAGCAGCGCCGACGTGCACCAAGCAGAACAGCTTCCCCACCGGCACCCGCGTCCAGATGGCCGACGGGACGAGCAAGCGCATCGAGGACGTCGAAGTAGGCGACAAGGTCCTCGCCACCGACCCTCAGACCGGCGAAACCGCACCCCAGACGGTGACGGCCACCATCACCACCCCGGACGACAAGGAATTCACCGACCTCACCCTCACTGACGACGCCAATCCCCGCGGCCCGCCTGCCACCCTCACCTCCACCTCCCACCACCCGCACTGGAGCGAAACCCGCCGCCAGTGGCTCGACGCCGGCGAATTCACCCCGGGCGAGCAACTCCGCAAGCCCGAAGGCACCACCCTCACCGTCCAGACCACCCGCACCTATCCCCTTGCCGTCACCACCCACAACCTCACCGTCGACGACTTCCACACGTACTATGTGCTGGCGGGGGCCGCTCCCGTCCTCGTTCACAATTGCGAGCTCAGCTACGGCGAAGCCTCAGAGAAGGCGAACCAGGCACTGGCCGCTAAACTCGACGAAATGCACTCAACGATGTCTCGCTCCAAGATTCGTGAATTTGCAATGGGGTCCGCAGCTGTCGACCGGAAAACTGGGAACGTAGCAGTCGGCATGAAGAAGACCGGAGATGGCGCCTTCTGCGCGGAGGACATTTGTCGAGCCGATCTTGTCGCCAGAGGCGCGAATCCGGAAGACATCGTCTATAGCGTGCCGCTTCGCCCATTGAAGCGCACCCCTGCCCCTGTGTGTACGCGGTGCGAAAGTCGAACTACTCGTGATCAGTTCGCTCCTGGAACTGAATGGGAGAGTGATCTAGGGTGAAATCGTCCGAAGAGTGGGATTGGGAATCCCTCACGACCCTGAGTGTTCCTTCGAACCAGCTTCGACAGCATCTTGGGCGACTGCTCGGGAGTGATGCAGAGGAGCGCAACCGTGCAGGCGGGCTGCTCTACTGCGAGGTCGCTAATCAAGGGCAGCTGTACAGTGCCGCTGCTCCGTGCGTCGACATCATCGCGGAGCACGTAGGGTGCGGAGGGGACCTTAATTCAGACTCCGTAGCCTTGCTTGAATCGATTCTCAACGCCAGGTCTCGTGGACTCCAAGCACTAGTTGACGGAGTCTCAGTGGATGTTGCCGAGTACTGCAGAAGAAGAATCCTTGATCTCCTTCCGGAGATTCTCCAGAAGGCTGATGGGGAGGACCTTGAGCTGTTTCGAGAGGTCTGCTTTCTGATTCCTCAGCTCGCCGATTCGTCGAATGAGGTTGTTAAGTTCCTCAGTAATTCGATCTCGCGATTCGAAGGTGAACTGCGACGCGTCTCCAGTGAGGCCTTGGAAGAGGCTGAGGAAGTTCTACGCGGCGGGCATATGCCTTAATAGTGGCAGCAAGCGATAAGCCCCGCCGGGCATGTCCTGGCGGGGCTTATCCGTAGGGTGACGGCAGTAGCTGACGCAGCGGCAACGTCAGCGGACGACGGCTGCGGAGGGCGGGTCGTCGGGGTCGTTGTCCGTCGGGCTGAGGGCGTTGCCGAGGGTTTGGATGGCTTGGCGTTGGAGGCGGAGTCGGACGTGTAATGGTGGAGTCGGGTATTGGAACTCTCGGAATTCCTCACTCTGTGCGGACCCATGCCGTGAAGTCGTCGGCGAGTCCGGGCGGGTTGGCTGCCTCGGTGCGGCGGGCGATGGCCTCGTAGTACTCCAGCTCATGGAGGACCACAGGTACTGGTTTGCCGATGATGGTTGCGATGACGCCGTCGTCGTGGAGACCGCGGGCGAGTTGAACGCAGGCCTGGTTGAAGTTGGCTTCGATCAACGCGGCGGTCGACCCGACGGTTGTTGCCCACTCCTCGGGATTGGTGGGCTCGTCGTACCAAAGTCCGAGTTCGTTGATCCACTGGCGGCGTGCTGCGGCTCCGTCGGGGTCCTGGGTGAGATCGCCGATGACCGTCAGCTCGTTCTGGAGCCAGAAGGCATAGTTCCAGCGAGCCTCTGCCTCGTCTGAAGCGTCCGCGATACTGCGTCGAAACTGGGCCTCAGTGTTGTATCCGATGGTCAGAGTGGGCTGACGTGGGTCGTCCCTCTCGTTGTCGATGAAGAACGAGACGACGTAGATGTCCCTGGCCTCGGCAGTCGAGATCGAGGTGATTGCTTGCGTGGCGAGGGCTCGGAGATGGTCCTGGAAGGTCACGGCGCGGGGGCCTTTCGAGAGCGGCGGCTGACTTCGGCGGCGTAGTTGGCCCAGTCGCCTGCGGAGAGGCGCTGCCAGGCGACGGCGACGTCGGTGAGGATGCCCAGGGTGCGGGCGAGGATCCAGTGGCGAGTTGGAACAGTGCGGTGCTGCGGGCCTGATTGGGGCGGATCCCGAGGTTGTTGAGCCGCTGGGTGAGCCGTGTGGTGCTGATCGGGCGTCCGGGCTGGCCGCCGGGGAAGAGCCAGGGCGATGGCGCCAGTGACCCGATGGTCGAATTCCCCAGGAGGTACCAGACCCGCCCCGCGCGCCGCACCCGGATTCTCCGCTGCCGGGGACTGTCCGTCTTCGGGAAAGGCCCGCCCGGATCCTGCGTGACTGAACGCCTCAGCCCACTGTGACTGCCCTCTGTCTGGCGTACTCGTCACGGAAGAGCGGTCAGAATCTCGTAGTTGGCCCGTCCGGCCAGATACACGCTCAGTACTAGGCCCTGTCGTCAAAGTGATCTTGGGTTGTGGATCATGGTGTCGTGATACGTCGCCCATGAACTGTCCGATGCCGAGTGGGATCTCATACGTCCGTTGCTGCCCCGGCCTGTGCTGGGGCGGCCGCGGTTGGACGACCGCATGGTCCTGAACGGGGTCGTGTGGAAGTTCCGCACCGGGGTCGCCTGGCGGGACGTGCCCGACCGGTACGGCCCGTGGGCGACGCTCCACACTCGTTTCCGCAGGTGGGCGGCGGACGGCACGTTCGACCGGATGCTCCGTTCCGCGCAGGCGAAGGCCGACGCGACTGGTGGCCTCGACTGGCTGGTGTCGATCGACTCCACCATCGTCCGCGCCCACCAGCACGCCGCCGGCGCCCGAAAAAGGGGCTCCGCAGCCCGGCCCTCGGCCGGTCCCGAGGCGGACTGACCCCCAAACCACCTGGCCTGCGACGCCCTGGGCCGCCCGCTGGCCTTCGTCCTGACCGGCGGGAACACCAACGACTGCACCCAGTTCACCGCCGTGATGGACGCAATTCGCGTGCCGAGGCTCGGGCCGGGCCGGCCCCGGACCGGGCCCGCCCACGTCATCGGTGACAAGGGCTACAGCTCCAAGGCGATCCGCACCTGGCTGCGACGCCGCGGCATCAGGCACACGATCCCCGAACGGGCCGACCAGGTCCGCAACCGAGCCCGGCGAGGCCGCCTCGGCGGCCGCCCGCCAGCCTTCGACCGTGAGACGTACAAGCGCCGCAACGTTGTGGAACGGTGCTTCAACCGCCTCAAGCAATGGCGGGGCATCGCCACCAGGTACGACAAGACCGCCGAGTCCTACACGGCAGCCGTCACCCTCGCATCACTCCTGATGTGGGCCTGACACTTTGACGACAACTCCTAGGCGTGTCAGGGGCTCGGCGGGTTCTCGCGCTTGGCTGGCCTCCTGGGCCCGAATTTCTCGTCGACCGGCGGGTCTCATGTACTGGGCGGCCTTCCAGCGCCCTACCGGTCCCGTGGCCCCGGCGGATACGAGTGCTCGGCAAGCCTCAGGGACTCGGCGCGGTCAGGTACCGCTGGATCGTCGGTGCCAGCCATACCACGATCTCCGCCCGCGCCAGCCCCACCGCGGGCGGCATCCGCAGCACGTACCGCGTGAGCGCCAGCCCCAGCAGCTGCGACGCCATGAGTGCCGCCCGTGCCGGGACCTGCTCGGGGTCGGGGCACACCTGCCGGGCGACCGGCAGCAGTTGGTCCCGCAGGATGCCCTCCATGCGCTCCGCCCCGGCCTGGTTGGTCACGCCGACCCGCAGCAGGGCGGTGAGGACCTCGTTGTTCTCCCACATGTCGAGGAAGTGCTCGACGAGGATCCGCCCCGCGTCCTGCTGGCGGTCCGCCCCGCTCACGTCCGGCAGCCGCAGGTCGATGGCGACGGCCGCCGCGAAGAGGCCCTCCTTGTTGCGGTAATACCGCATCACCATCGACGGATCGATGTTCGCGTCCTTGGCGATGGCGCGGATGGTGGCTCGCTCGTAGCCGTCAGTCGCGAAGCGCTCGCGGGCCGCCGCGAGGATCGCGCCGCGAGTGGCGTCGGAGCGGCGGGGGGCGCCGGAGCCGGGAACCGTGGAGGTGCTGTCGCTGCCGTTCATGCCAACAAGCGTAGGTCAACAGGCGTAGGTCAACAACTGTTCGTCAACGGTTGTTTGCCAACGACTGTTGACATCCTCTTGGCGCCTCGCTATCTTCATCAACGAACGTTGGCCAACATTTGTTGGCAATAGGTGATGGCAAGCAAGCGTTGGCAACAGGAGGCCACCATGAACGGCACCGCCACCCATCGCACCGTGATCGTCGTCGGCTCCGGCCCCACCGGCCTCCTCCTCGCCGGTGACCTCGCCACAGCCGGCGTCACCGTGACCCTCGTCGAGAAGCGGCCGCGCAAGATCAGCAACCTCTCCCGCGCCTTCGGGGTGCACGCCCGCACCCTGGAGCAGCTCGACGCCCGCGGCCTCGCCGACGAACTCCTCACCACCGGGGACACCATCACCGGCCTGCGGCTCTTCCGCCGCCTCTCCCTCGATCTGAGCACGCTGCCCTCGCGTTTCCCATTCCTGCTCATCACCCCGCAGTACGAGGTCGAGCGGCTCCTGGAGCGGCGGGCCCGGGAGGCTGGGGTCGAGTTCGCGTACGAGAGCGAGGTCGTGGGGCTGCGGCAGGACGACGAGGGGGTCGACATCGACGTGCGCGGCGCGGACGGGGCGGTCGTCACCCGCCGGGCGGCCTATGTCGTCGGCGCCGACGGTCACCGGAGCGCCGTGCGGGAGGCGATCGGCCTGGACTTCCCCGGTGTCTCCGTCATCAAGTCGCTGATTCTGGCCGATGTCCGGCTGGCCGAGAAGCCCGAGGGCGTCCTCACCGTCAACGGCCGCGGCGACGCCTTCGCGATGATCGCCTCCTTCGGCGACGGCTGGTACCGGGTCATGGGCTGGAACCGCCGCAACGAGGTCTCCGACGACGCCCCGCTCGACCTCGACGAGGTCAAGGAGATCACCCGCCGTGCCCTGGGCACCGACTACGGCATGCACGACGCCCGCTGGCTCTCCCGTTTCCACAGTGACGAGCGCCAGGCACCGCACTACCGGGTCGGGCGGGTCTTCCTCGCCGGGGACGCCGCGCACATCCACTCCCCGGCCGGCGGACAGGGCATGAACACCGGCCTCCAGGACGCCGCCAACCTGAGCTGGAAGCTCGCCGCGGCCGTCCAGGGCCGGGCGCCCGAAGGGCTCCTCGACAGCTACGAGGCCGAGCGCCACCCGGTCGGCAGGGCGGTGCTGCGCAGCAGTGGCGGACTGGTCCGGCTGGCCCGCGCGCGGAATCCGCTGCTGCGTGCCGCCCGCGCCCTTGTCTCCGCGTTCGTCGACATGGCCCCGCCCGTCCAGCGAAAGGCCCTGGGCCAGATCACCGGGATCGGCTACGCCTACCCCGCCCCCCGCGGCGCCCACCGCCTCACCGGCACCCGCGTCCCCGACGTCGCCCTGAAGGACGGCCGGCTCTACGAGGCGCTGCGCGGCGGCCGGTTCGTGGTGATCACGCCCGGGACGTACGAAGGCCCCGGTGTCCGTGAGGGGTGGCTGACCGTGGAGCGCTGGGCGGACGACCGCCGGACGACCGTCCTGGTACGGCCCGACGGATACGTGGCCTGGGCGGCGGAGGGTGCGGACGCGGCGGGGATCGAGGAGGCAATGGCCCGGTATCTGGGCTAGAGCCTGTCTCTTTGACCAGCTGCCGGCACAAGGGCGAGAACAAAAGGAAGCGCGGCACTCGCACCACTCGAAGTAGGATGCCGGCTGCGGAACTGGCAGGGCGTCCGCTGGAAGGGGGACGCGTGGACCAGTCGAATGGCTCGCAACTGGAGCCAGTCTGGTTGGTGGCCGCGAACGTCGTGGCATGGCGCCGATGCGGGGTTGGAGGCCGGGAGCTGCGCCCCGGGACAAAGTGCTTCAAGGGCGGAGCGAAGGTGTACGTCGCGGACGCGTACTGGGGTCCGGGGGGTGATCGGATCACGTCCGTGGGGCGCGAGCGGCACACCGGGCGGTGGATCGTCATCGACATGGCGACGCGCCACCTCCACAGCTTCCGGCCGAAGCTCGTCCACACGCCGCGGGTCTTGGAGCGACTGGAAGAGGCCCGACGTGCACGTGGGTTCATCTCAGCGGATTACGCAGCGGACATCTCCGTGACGCTGGAGCAGTACGCGTGCCAGTTCCGAGCCAGGACGGCGCCGTTCGCTCCTCACCCGGACCGATGCCTATGTCACGCCTGCCTCACTGGTGAAGCCGGGTGACGCGTGATACTTCGCTCGGGCTGCGTTCCGTTTCTGTAGTCAGCATCGTGCCCAGATGAGGATCCCCGCGAGATGTAGTGCAGCTTGGTAGGCGATGGCCAGCTTGTCCGTCCGCATAGCCAAGCCGCGCCACTGCTTGAGCCGATTGATGCACCGTTCGACTGCGCAGCAGCGCGCTCAAGGCCCGAGAGGACGGCCTGGCCACGTAACCCTTCGGGCCGTGACAGGCCGCACCAGGCGGGTTCTGCGCACCGGAGGCCGCTCCCAACCTCTCTCGGGCCGGCGTCTGCCCGGAACTGGTCGCGGGGCTGAGGCCGAGCAGCACCACCGCCATGCCCTCGCAGAGGCGCCTGCCCCGCTGCTCCGCGACCGCTGGATGAGCACGGCCCGGGTCAGCGCCGGGTGATGCCGTAGCCGGTGTCGTTGAGGGCGGACGTCCAGACTCCCCGGTTGAACCATTTCGTGATGTCGGGCGTCATGGCGGTGATGGTGTCCATGCGGGCCTGCCAGTCGGTGCAACCGTCCTCGCCGTGGATGTGGCCGGCCATCCAGGCGTTGACGGCGACGTTGACGATGACGCTGTAGAGGTCACCGCCGCTCTCCTCCAGGGCGTCGGGGACACCTCCGAGGATGAGCGCCAGCTCCGGGTTGTCGACCGGCGGCATCGGGGCGCGTCCCACCTGGCCGGGCGCGCTGCCGGTCTCGGCCGCCTGCCGTTGCCGGGCGATGTTCGCCGCGAGGCAGGCTGGGTCGAAGTACCGCCAGGCGGAGCGCTCCTGGATCCCCGTCGGGGCTGGGTGGCGACGGCGCGGATGTTCCGTCCGATGGTGTCGGCGACCGTACCCGGTCGGACCGTCACCCCGCGGTGGGCCAGCTGGGCCAGGGTCTCCGCGACCGCTTCCTTGAAGGCTCCGGTGTTCCTCATAAACACCATCCTTCAGCAAGAGAACAAGATCCACTGCTCCAGGCCGGTTCTCGAACCGCTGCCGCGGAGGCCGAGTCGTGGAGCCGTCAGCCACCGGGTCGGCGGCCACCGGTCCAGCCCTCGCTGAACGCCCTGAGCCGGTCCCGTTGCCGTTCCTCTTCCGCACCGTCGTCGAGTTCAACCCGGTCCGGGGCGAGCCCTGCGCGGTGATCCAACGCTAAGGGGAAGCGGAGGTAAAGGATGGGAGTGGCCCCGTTCGCAGAGCGTTGACGGCCGCGAACGCGGCTCGCAGGGCCCTTCCCGTGCGACCATCACAACCCACAGAGGACGACATGTCTCAAGTTCCGGCAGATCTGCGATTCACCCGGTCCCACGAGTGGGTCCGTCTGGAGGCTGACGGCACCGTGACCGTCGGCATCAGCCACCACGCCCAGAACGCTCTCGGCGACATTGTGTCCGTCGAATTCCCCCCGGCTGGGGTGGTGGTCGCCGCAGGCGACCCGGTCACTCCCATCGAGTCAACGGAGGGGGCAGCGGACATCTACGCCCCGGTCGGAGGCAAGGTCGTCAAGGTCAATACCAAGCTCGAATCCCTCCCTCGCCTGCTCAACACGGAACCCTACGCCGCCTGGCTCTTCCGACTGGAGCCCTCCGACAGGAACGCACTCGACGGTCTCGATCTCCTCGACGCAGCCAGCTACAAAACAGAGTGCGGCGAATGACCGCAGGCTTCAGGGGCAGAGCGCAACTCTGTCCCTGAAGCCCACCCTTGTCGGGGTGGCGGCCCGCACTGCTGCGTTCACGCTCCGCCGGTATCCGGGCGGCGGCCGCGCGCCGGCCGTCGCGGACTGACGGAGCGGATACCAGCAACTTCAGCCACCCCGTAGGCGCACACCAGCTTGGCTAGGTACCTGAATTACGATCAAATGCCCACTTGGAACCGTCTGGAGGGATGCTCGCTGGCAATTGTTTCTCGGTGTTCACCCCACTGCCGCCACTGATCATGTGGCCGGGCCACGGCTTGCTGCCCTTGGCCTTCGCGACCGCCGCGGTCGTCGCCGTGCCGCTGCTCCTTCATGCCCGCCCGTCCGGCTTCGGGTGGGCCATCGGACAGCATGCCTACCCCGTGCCCGGTGGATCTCAGGTTCCTCCGACCGCCACGCACCGTTGGCGGTTCAGCCGAGCCCGGGGCGCGGCGGTTCCTTACGTATCGGGGAAGTCGACGACCGCCAGCACGAGCGGCAGCGCATCGGTGCGGGACTGTGCGTCGGGCAGCCTGCCCTGCAGGAAGGTGCCGCTCAGGTAGCTGTCAGTGGTCACCCAGGTCGTGAAGGGAATCTGGCCCAGGTAAGTGAAGCGGTCGATGACGTAGGGGACGGCGTCGGCCTGCAGCAGTGACGGGTCGTCCATAAGTTGGAAGTGCAGGTGAGGGGCGTTGGAGTTGCCGGTGTTGCCCAGCTCCGCGATCTTCTGGCCCTTCTTGACCGTGTCCCCCGGCTTGACCAGCAGACTGCCCTTGATCAGGTGCGCGTACATGGCCCAGACGCCATCGCCGAGGTCCTGGATGATGTTGTTGCCGTCCACGTTCTGGACGGTGATCTTCGGACCGAGAACGGGGTCGTTGGCGGGCAGGATGCCGGGGGTGCCCGCCTCGACCGTGTCGAGCGTCGAACTTACGGTGCCGTCGGCGACCGCGTACACCGCCTCGCCGTAGCCGGCGTAGCTCTCGTTCTTCGTCTTGTCGCCGCTGTAGAACTTGCCGTCGTCGGTGAGTTTCATCCAGTCGATGGCGAAGCGCTGGGAGTTGGCCAGTTTGCCGTTCAGTGAGTTGAGCGCGATGCGGTGCGACCCGCCGGTGCCGCAGCAGCTGTTCAGGGCGACCCAGTCGCCCCCCTTGAGCGGGGGTACGATGATCCGCGGCTTGCCGGAGGAGATGTTGTACGGCGCGGCGAGGTAGTCGACCGGGCTCGGCTTGGTGGCCGGGGGCACGGCCTGCCCGGTCAGAAACAGCCGGTGCATGACCTCGGCGGGCACCTGGTCCAGCGAGTCGAAGGTCAGGTCCACCATCAGAGCTCGGGACTGGCCGGCAGGCATGACGGTGTCGGTCGCGTTCGACGAGGGCAACGTCCGCAGCAGATTGCAGGCTCCGTACTCGCATTCGGGATTGACCAGTTGGCGGCTGGAGAGGGTGGCGACAACAGTGTCAGGTCGTTTCGCGTCGACCACCTGCACCTTGGTGAGCGTGGCCGGCAGCCGTGAGGCGTTGGTCAGCTGCAAGTCGTAGGAAACGTGGTACTTCTGGTCGCTGCCCAGCCAGGGGAACGTCGGATCGCTGATCGGTGTCACGACCACGGGGCTGAAGCTGTCCGGCACGGTCACAGCGGCCCGTGCGCCGGCAGGCGCGGCCTGCTCACCATGGCCCGAGGACGCTCCTTCTGCGGACGTACCCCCTGCGACAAGCAGCCCCGCGACCAGCGTCGCGGATAGCGCCATCGGGCTCGTCCGCCGCCAGCCCGGGTGCGACCACGTCCGTCGTCCTGAGCGGTGCGCTGCTCGCGACGCCAAATGCCGAGTGATCCCGTTCGAGTCCGGACGGGAGAGTTGGATCTTTTCACTCCACCCCACTGGCCAGGTGTCCTGTCGGACGCACAACGGGCCCCTTCTTCCAGCGTGGCACCGCGCCGGTCGGGCCGCGTGAGGTGCGGGTCCGTACGGGGCGGGCCAGCGGGGTGCGGCCGTCCGGGGGACGGAGCGGAGCGGCGCGTTCCCAACCGAAATCGAACAGGTTTACGATTGATGGGTGACCTCATCCGACGCGCGCTCCTTCCCCGACGACCTCCTCAAGCTCCAGGAGCAGCTGCACCGCGCCAACGCCGAGCACCGCGCCTTCCTGGCCCGGCTGCCGTGGAGCGTGGAGCCGATGCCGGGGTGGGCGCGCGGGGAGCGCTTCTCCCACCGCGGGGACGTCCCCGACAGCCCCGGCTGGTCGCAGGAGGAGAAGGAGACCGTCGACCGGATGTGGGCCGAGATCCGGGAACTGGCGATCTCCGTCGTCGACCACCCCCACTGGGCGACCCTGGCGCGGGAGGAGGTCGTCTCCGCGCGCATGGAGCTGAAGAAGCAGGCCCGCCCCGCGGAGGAGCCCTCCGAGCCCGAGGCGGCGTAGGCACGTGTCCGGCCCCGATCCCCTCCTGCCGCTGCCGCCCGCGCTGGAGCAGCTGCTGGTGATACGCCGCTGGCTGGAGCTGACCCTGGCCCGGGTCGACGAGAGGATTGCCGCGGTCCGCGCGGCCGACGCCGAGAAGGCCCGGCGCCGGCCGATGCCGGAGCCGCCGCAGTGGTGGATCGAGTACGGCATCGGCGTCCGCCGCACCCCCGAGCGGGTGCACACCGGCGACTGCCCGATGAGCAGCCGCGGCCGGCCCGCGACCGCGCAGAACGTGCGGGAGATCCTGCTGACGGCCTCCGGCGTGATGGCGTGCCCGCTGTGTCGACCCGACAGCGAACTGGGCCTCCTCGACACCTGACGCGACGCCGTACCCGCACGCCGATTGCACCAGCTGCTCGGGCGGGCGCCACAGGTTCGCCCGGCGCCGACCGTCGCGAGGGGCTATGCCCCCGGCGGGCGCGGCGACCGCCCCGCCGATGAACGAAGCGCCCTTCGCCCTGGTCCACATCAGGGCGCCACATGTGCGACCTGCGGAAGTGTGAGCGAAGAATTCCGCAGAACGGTTGTTACCTGATCAACTAGCCCGGCCGGGTGAGGTCGGCGAAACGTGCGCCCGGTGGTGCGCCGGGGTGCGCGAACCGGAGCCGCGTCTTCCGGGGCGGCTGGGTGTAGCAGTCAGCGAATGTCAGGGGCACGTTCGGGCGGAATGCGTGCAGTGTCCAGGCGACTGTGACGGATATATCCGTGTCTGGTAACCGGCGTCGGCGGAGGCTGCCGCGGGGGTCGTGTCGGGTCGAGAGTGTGGGTCCTCGGCTCAACCGGGCCGACACCGCAAAGGCCTTCACCGACCTGTTTCGGCTGGTGGAGCGCTGTTCTTGAGGGAGCGCCACCCATGTCTTCTGCTTCTTCCTCCGTACGCCGTATCGCTGCCACGGTCCTGGCCGCGGGCGCCATCGTCTCCGCCGCCGCACTGCCGGCGGCCGCACACGACGGCGACCGCCACCACCAGCGGCACCCGCGGGTGGAGATCAGCCGGGTCCAGGCCGACAGCCCCGGACGTGACGACCGCTCCAACCGCTCCCTGAACGCCGAGTGGGTGGAGATCCGCAACACCACCCGCAACCCGATCAACCTCCGCGGCTGGACGCTGCGCGACAGCGACGGCAACCGCTACCGCTTCGACAACGTCCGCCTCGGCGGCCGCGACACCATCCGCATCCACACCGGCAACGGCCGCGACACCCGCACCGACCTCTTCCAGGACCGCCGCGACTACGTCTGGGACAACCGCTCCGACACCGCCACCCTGCGCGACGACCGCGGCCGCACCGTCGACACCGAGTCCTGGGGCCGCCGCCGCTAACCTCCGAGAGGACCCACCCGCAGCCGGACGATGCGGCCACCGCCGCTGACCGGCCGCGAATACGGGCCGTCGCCCCCACCGGGCGGCGGCCCGTACTGCTGCAGAGGCACGCGTGCAGTGGCGTTTCGCCGGTGAACCGCCGTGCGCGGGCGGGTGAATCGGGTCCGCGCGGCCTGTCGCTGACGGCGTGGAGGCCGGTAGAACCGGCTCATGATGATCATGAAGCGGTCCGCTGTCGCGGCCGCCGCCGCCCTGACCATGACCCTTTCCCTCCCCGCCGCCGCCGAGGCGAGCGCACACCCGGCTGCTCCGGCCGCTGCTGTGCCGCAGGTCCTGCCGATCGGGGCGGCGGTGTCCACTCTCCCGCTCGCGGTGGAGGACCGGACGGGCTACCAGCGCACCTCCTTCCGGCACTGGAATGCCGGCGACGTCCCGGCCGACGGCTGCAACACCCGCGCCGAGGTCCTCCTGGCCGAGGCTGTCGTCTATCCGGAGATCGGCCCGGGCTGCACCCTGACCGGCGGCGTGTGGTGGTCGTACTACGACGAGCGCGAGGTCACACCGGCCAGCGCGCTGGACATCGACCACATGGTCCCGCTCGCCGAGGCCTGGGACTTCGGGGCCTCGGCGTGGACCGCAGCGCGGCGTGAGGCCTACGCGAACGACCAAGGGCAGCCGGCCTCGCTGGTGGCGGTGACGGCGCGGTCGAACCGGTCGAAGGGCCGACCAGGATCCCGCGGAGTGGCTGCCCCCGTCCGCGGACGCGCTGTGCCGGTACGGCGCGGAGTGGACCGCGACGAAGCTCCGCTGGGGCCTCGCGGTCGACGAGTTGGAGCGGGACCGGCTGCTGGACATCGCGGCCGGCTGCGGCGGCACCGACGTGGAGTTCGCCCCCGCCTCGTAGCGGGGCGGTCGAGCCCGGGCCTAGACGGCCCCGGTCTCCTATCCCTGACCCACGGTGCAAAGTAGCGGTCGGCTTCCTCTTCTCTCCCGTTGCTCCTGCTCGGCCTGTTCGTTAGGCCGAACGAGGAGTCGACGGAGGAGCGGGAGCGGTCGCCTATGCTCCCGAGCTCAACCCGGTGGAGCTGCTGTGGTCCTCACTCAAGAAGCGTGAACTCGCCAACCTCGCCGGCGACCACCTCGCCGATGTCGCCGACGCCACCGAGCAAGGCATCCATCGCATCAACCACAACCCACAACCGCCATGGTCGTTCCTCGCCCACACCGGCCTGACCATCCACCCACCACACCCACCGAACTTACGAAAAGATCAGTAGCGCCGGTTTTCGTTCCGATGTTCCAAGCGCCGCCAATTGCATCGGATGCGAACTCGCGGCGGTCTGCGATGCGGCGTCGGCGGATGCCCGAATTCCCCTGCGTGACCAGGGCGGTTGAGGCGCTGAAGCGGCATGCGACGTTAGCGGGTGGTGGCACCTGAACGCCAGCCGCGTCACTCGTATGGCTGGCTGGCCTGCGGATCGGCGGCCGACTCGCATCGGATGCGGTTTTCTCGCACCGAATGCGAGTGACGGAGGGTGGCGGAATGGCGTGGTTCAGCGGGTCGGTGCCGGGGGCGGCGAGGCTGCATCTGGTCGACGGGGTCGCGCTGCTGCGGCCCGAGGAGCAAGTCTTCACAGCGATGCTGACCGGCTTCGCCAACCAGCAGCTGGCCCGCAATCTGGCCCGCACGACCGTGGAAGGCCGGGAGAACACGGTGAAGGCGTTCGCCGCCTACGTGAACACCTATCCGTGGCACTGGACGCCGGCGATGGTCGACGAATGGCTCGGTGACCTGCGTTCTTTGCGAGAGTTGAAGCGTTCGACGATCCGCTCGTACTCCGAGGCGGTGCGGGCCTTCTGCCACTTCATCACTGACCCTCTCTACGAGTGGACGGCGACCTGTCAGGAGCGGTTCGGGACCCACCCCGTTCAGGTCGTGCACGAGTGGAACACCGCGGTGCACGTCCAGGACAATGAGGCGGACGCGAAGAAGCGCGCGTTCACCAAGGCCGAGCTGCACGGCTTCTTCGCGCACTGCGACGACGAGGTCGCAAGGATCCGGGCCTTCGGCCGCAAGGGCTGGTTGCCGGCGTTCCGCGACGCCACCTTGTTCAAAACCGCGTACGCCTACGGGCTGCGGCGCAACGAGACGCGGATGCTGGACGCCGCCGACTTCGGCCGCAATCCGTACGGCGCCGAGTTCGGCGAGTACGGCCGGTGCCTGGTCCGCTTCGGCAAGGCCAAGAAAGGTTCGCCGCCCAAGCGCCGCGAGGTGCTGACCGTGTGGGACTGGCCCCCGGACGTCCTGGACGAGTGGTTCACCGAGGTCCGCCCGCTGTTCGGAACCGACAACAACCCGGCGGCCTGGCCCTCCGAACGGGGCTTGCGGATCGGCTGCCAGCGGCTCAACTCCCGCTTCATCGCCTACCGCAAGGCCCTGAGCCTGGACGACGGACTCGACTTCCACTCCTTCCGCAGGTCCTACGTCACCCACCTCATCAAGGATGGCTGGGACCCGCGCTTCGTCCAGGAACAAGTCGGCCACGAGCACGCCAGCACCACCTCGCTCTACACCTGCGTGTCCTCGGACTTCCGCACCCGCACCCTGCGGCGGCATCTGGACTCCACCATCGCCGCGGCCCTCCAGACCCAGACCGGGAAGCAAGCATGAAACGCAAGGTCGGATACGTGTGGCGGCTGCGCGAGGTCATGGCCCAGCACCAGATCTTCACGGCCACCGAACTGGTGCCGCTGCTGCGCGAACGGGGCATCGACCTATCCGCCTCCCAGGTCCACCGCCTGGTTTCCGGCACCCCGGAACGCCTGTCGTTGCAGATCATGGCCGCGCTCTGCGACATCCTGTCCTGCACCCCGGCCGACCTGGTAACCACCACCGCCGAGAACGCCGGAGTCCGCAAGACCGCCACCGACGACCTGCCCGCCCCGCCCGCGAACGTCGCGAAGCTGCGGCCCCGCGCCGCCCGCATCCTGCCCGACTCATGACCCGCACCTACGCCACCGACGAACAGTACGAGCGCTGGTACATGGCCGAGTGCTGCCGCTGCGGCCGCCGCAGGCACAAGGCCGGCAGCTGGCCGGACGGATACGTCTGCCGGACCTGCTCGGACCGCGCCGTCCGGACACGGGGGACGTGCCCGGGATGTGGCCAGGAACGTGCCCTTCCCGGGCTCCGCCCCGGTGACGGGGCCCCGATCTGCACCACCTGCGCCGGCTTCTCCCAAACTTTCGACTGCTCACGCTGCGGCTTCGAGGGAAAGCTCCTGGGCGGGCGGCTATGTGAACTCTGCACGCTCACCGACCGCCTCACCGCGCTCCTGGACGACAGCACCGGCCGGATCCGTCCTGAGTTGGTCCCGCTGTTCAACCTGCTGGTGGCGATGGACAAGCCCAGTAGCGGGCTGGCCTGGTTGGAGATGCGCCGCGGCCAGCCGGGAAACGCCTCACAGTTGCTGCGTCGGCTTGGCCTCGGCGAGATCCCGCTGACCCACGACGCCTTCCACGAGCTCCAGCCCTGGC
Organism: Streptomyces sp. NPDC046349; assembly: GCF_055587885.1. Lineage (NCBI taxonomy): Bacteria > Bacillati > Actinomycetota > Actinomycetes > Kitasatosporales > Streptomycetaceae > Streptomyces > Streptomyces sp. NPDC046349. The sequence continues at coordinate 46,228 of NZ_JBVJFK010000020.1, read as the reverse complement.
GGGCCGCCGCTCACCTGGAAGAACTCCTGATGACGTGCGGAGTCCTGCCCGCGGTCGACAAGTACCTGTGTTCCTTCCAACGCTGGCTTCCCGGGCATCTGGCCGGCATCGCTGACCCCGAGCACGTCAAGACGATCAGGCTCTTCGCGACCTGGCGCGTCCTCCCTCGGCTGCGGGCCCGCGCCGAGCGGAGTCACATCACACCCAGCGTCCGACGGTTCGCCGCCGAGCAGATCAAGTACGCGACCGCATTCCTGCAATGGCTCGGCGAGCGCAACAGCACCCTCGCGTCCTGCGGCCAGATCGATGTCGACGCCTGGTATGCCGAGAACACCGAACACGGCCGCACCTGTGTGCGAGCCTTCCTCAACTGGGCCATGCAGAGCCGCCACTGCCGACGCTCCCTCTCCATCCCCGCGCTGAAGGTCTCCCGGCGGGCCGCACTGAGCGAAGACGAGCGCCTCGACGCCCTCGGCCGACTGCTGACCGACACGAAAATACCGACACCTCTGCGTGTCGCGGGAGTCATCGTGCTCCTCTACGCGCAGCCCGTGAGCCGCATCGTCCGGCTCACCGTCGACGACGTGATCCGCGACGGCGACACGGTGCTGCTACGGCTCGGGGAGCCAGCTTCGCCCGTTCCGGCACCGGTCGCGGCCCTGCTGCTGGAGCACATCGCAAACCGCGACAACATGAACACCGCCACCAACCCCGCATCCCGCTGGCTCTTCCCGGGCCGCCGGGCGGGCCAGCCGTTCCGCCCCGATCACCTGTCTGCGCTCCTGAACGAGGCCGGGGTCCCGGCCGCCGCTGCCCGCGGCGCGGCCATCCGGCAGCAACTCCTCGAACTGCCCGCCCCCGTCGTCGCCGACGCGCTCGGCTACCACGACAAAACCACCACCCGGCTCCGCAACGAGACCGGCGGAACATGGAGCCGATACGCCCCAGGGGATCACGCAAGGTCACCAGCGGGCTGGGTTCCTCGGGGAGCCAGCGACAGTTGAAGAAGGGGTGGCCGCACCTCATGCACGATCACACCACGGGCCGTCTGGCACGAGGGCGTCGAGCACGGTCAGCAACTGCGGCGGCTCAACCGGGTCCGGCAGCGAGTCCAGATCCGGCCATGCGATCCAGGCATGCGTGTCCAGGTTGGCCTGCTCGTCGGGGAGCAGGCCGGTACGCACCAGGGACGGTTGCTCGTCGGCAAACTGAGCCACGAAGAAATGCTCCGTCCCGATGTGCCGCTTGCCGTTCCACTGCACATCACGGTCTACGAGCACCGACCGGTCAAGGACGGCAGCCGGGTCGAGTCCGGTTTCCTCGGCCAGTTCACGTCGTGCCGCCACCAGCGGCGTCTCGCCAGGCTCGATGCCGCCACCGGGAGGCTCCCAGAGCCATGTCCCGTCGAACGGATCCCGCCAGTGCAGAAGAAGCAGGCGGTGGGCAGCGTCCAGGCAGATGACCCGGGCGGCGGGCCGGTGCGTTGTTTCCACCGTCCTGACGCTATGCGGTGCTCGAAATGTCGATCAAGACCTGTGTTGATCGACATTTCAAACACGGTTTATCAGGGTTACAGAGGGTGAGTGGCAGGACGGAGTCCCCAGAGGAACTGGCGACGGTTGAATAGGCGAGCCCACCAGTATCGACCCCCGAGTCAGGCGGTGCCGCGCCGAGCGCCTCACGCGCACTCCGCCTTCTCGCCCACGGGGCTCCAGTCGGATGGGCCCTGGTTGCCCACTGCCCGGACCTGGAAGCAGTACCTGACCTTCGGGTCGAGGTGGGGAACCGAGAAGGTCTTGGTATTGGCACCCACGCCGAAGCTCTGGTTGAGGGTGGTGTTGCGGACCTCGTAACCCGTCTCGTTGTTGGCGTTGTCTTCCCAGTCCACTCGGACGGTCTTTTCGTCGCCGACAGGGACCGCCGTGGCGACGACGTTCGAAGCCTCGGTCGGCCGCCCGACGTCCACTGCGGCTGCCCTGTGCGTGATCGAGAATTCCGCCGACGTCGAATCATCCGACAGGAACTCACGGTTCCTCACGACCAGCTCCTCGTTCCGGACTTTGCCCAGGAGAATTGGCCTTTCCGAGACCCGTATCGCTCCCTCTCTGTCGGGGTCGTTGCACTGCGTCCCTTCGTACAGGGACAGCGTGCCGTTGGGAGCGACGGTCTCGTCGCGGAGGAGGTAAAACGTGAGGACGAGGACGCCCGTGGTCTCCCCGCCCGCGCAGCGGGAGAAGCGGAAGGTACCCCTCGTGGCGTCATGCGTGAGGTCGACCGCTTGGGTGAAACTGCCTCCGGTCACCTCCCCGTCGGCGTCCCGCACATTGAGCACTCCCCGAATCCACATCGTATGAGTGTTACGCGCAGCAGCGGGCTCCGTCATGCCCACGAACAGGACGGGGGTCAGCAGCACTGCAGCCCCCGCGGCATATCGCAGCTTCATCTCACACCTCGTGGTTCTCCCCCTCGCCATGGCACTGCGAACTTGGTGCGGGCGTGCACCTGATACCGCCCCTACCGTTACGGTCCCACCGGGGCAATTCCGGCGCATCCCGAGAGTGACGCCCGTGCGGGGCCGGGCCGGCCGCCGGCAGCGGAGCCCGGTGCGCTCCAGGGTCGGCCACCGCAGCGCGGCTAGAGTCAGGGCCGGCCCGTGCCGATATGGCGTGCGCGGGCAAGGCTCGGTGCCCGGTTCCCGGGGGCAGTACCACCGGCTACGGCCTGGGGGTGATCCGGCAGGCTTCGCTGTTGGTCCGGCAGTGCTCCTGCCACAGGTCAATCAACGGGGGCGGCACGGGTTTCTGGGCTACGGTCACGGACGCTTCGGCACTGTCCCACGACTGGGCTTCCTGTGCGTTGGTTACCCAGAGCCTGTCGATCTGTCTTGTTTGCCCTGGGTTGACGCTTGTCGAGGCCCAGTCAGTGTCGTCAAGGTCGAGGTTCTCGCAGGTCGACTCTTCATACAGTTTTAGCTCCGCGAGTGCGTCGACCCTTTGGGAGGGCTGAAGTACCAGTTGGATGGTCAGCTTTCCCATGGTCTCCCCTGCTGCACAGACTCTGTGAGTTATGCGACGGCTGGGCCTGGTATGCGTAAGGGTGAGTGTCGTGGTGGGGATAGTGAAATTGACGGTGTGCCTTTGATTTGGGGGGATTGAAAAAAAGGTTCCATTGTCGGTTACACGCATCCATCCGCTGGCGACGACAGTGTGTGAGGAAGATGCGGCAGCAGGATTCGTCATGCCCGCAAATGGTATGGGGGTCAACAAAACCGCAGCCGCTATGACGTGTCCGAGTTTCATGATGAGGCCTAGCAGATATCGGGTATCGGTGTGCTGTCCCGTATCACCAGAATCTCACCGTTGTAGAACTGGCGCATTCCGAGGAAGGTTCACTAACAAACTACTTGGGAGTTCGTCAGTTCCGGTCTCCCTACGAGCCACTTTCCCGGTTCCGGACATCTTGATCGCCCGCGCCCGCCACGCGGCCACCAGCTTCTCCGAGCAGTCCGCGAACAACCCCTCCGGCAAGCCGAGCCGCCGGACGGCAGTCAGCTTGGTGATCTCCGTCAGCAGCGAGTCCAGCCCCACCGCGCCCGGGTCCCGCTTCAGCGCGGCCAGCAGCGCCGTGCCGTCCTCGCTGCCCTCCTCCACGAGAGCCAGCAGGCGCCCGGCACACGCCCCGCCCAAGCGCTCGACGGTCTGCGCGCAGAAGACGCGATCGGCCCGCGCTCGCGCGGCGGCCACGATCCTCTCGGCTCGCCCCGGGGGCTCGATGCGGTCGCTGCGGCACTGCACGAGCAGGGCCTCACGCAGGCCGGTCCTCGACCAACTCCAGCGGGCAGACCTCATCGGCGAGCCAGGCAGTCAGCCGTTCCTCGTCGGCGCGGGTCGCCGGGCGGAACCCGAGGGCCTCGCGGATCTGCGTCCGGTGACCCTTCGCCGACCGGGACGACAGGTCGTACTTCGCCAAGTCCTCCGCCGGCACCTTGACCACGCTGGCCACGTAGTCGACCGCCGCGGGCGGAACCTCCTCCACGAACTGGGGGAACCGGCCCTCCACCAGACGGCGTCCGGTCCGACGGAGCTGGCGCGGCTGGTGGCAAGGTCGCGGAGGCCGCCGAGGTCACGGTGCTCCCCGGTGACGGAGCGGCCGCCCGGGCCGAACTGCAGGCGGCAGCCGACCGGGCGTCCGAGGCCGCCCGAGCGCGGCGGGGGCCGGACGTAAGGGCGGACCTGGCCGCCGTGCGGGCCGGGTGCCGGCGTGCGGCTGTCGCGGTCGGCGAGCGCGTCGCCGTGCCGGGCCCTGCAGCGCTCGTCGAAGGTGGCCGTCGCCAAGTTCGCGTGGCACAACCGCGAGCGCCTGGGCCTGCTCCGCGTCCTCGACGACGTGATCGTCCTGCACGCGATGCTCTGGCCGGACGAGATCCGTTCCACCGACCAGGTCCCGGTCCCCGACGTGCAGGTCACCGAGGAGGAGCTCGACGTGGCCGTCGCGCTCGCCGAGACCCTGACCGGCCTCGACATGAGCCAGATGCGCGACGAGTACCGGGCCGCCCTGGAGGAGGCCATCGCCGCCAAGGCCACCGGCGAGCGCCCCTCGGCGCCGGAGCCGGCCGAGCCCGCCTCCGCGCAGGTCGTCGACCTCATGGCGATGCTGGAGAAGTCCGTCCAGGACGCGAAGGCCACCCGCGGCGAGCCGGCCACCGTCCACCCGATGCCCGCCAAGAAGAAGACGACGGCCAAGAAGACCAGTTGGACCTAACAGGGTTGACCGTGGCCGAGCAGCTCGCTCAGGTACCGGGGCCAGTTCCGAGAACGCGTCGTGCGACCGAGCCAGGCTCGGGAGGCGGGGCGGGCAGCTGTTGGGCCTCGGTGAGCCGCTCGGCGGCGGTACGCCCGCGCACCGCACGCTCTGCTGCCGCCTCATCATGCGGGACCGGCCCGTGCCCGAGAGGGCGGCGAATACTGCTCACCACCGCAGTCTCGCAGCAGCCGAGTCGTAGACGGCGGCCATTGCGGCGGCCGCGCCCGCACCTCCGTTGACCCGCAGGCATGCGGCCGTGTCCATGGCCGGCCCCGGCACGCGCCGGACGGCAGCGCCCTTTTGCCGGTCGGCCGTCCGCAGGGTGCGGACGGCCGTCAGGAGGCAGGCGCCGTGTAGGTGATGCCGACGTCGCCAGCGGACGTCGCGGCGAGGGCCACGACCTTCCAGATCGCTGCCGGGAGCCCGGGGCGCGGTCCATCGCAGGCATCGTTCAAGAGATCGACCGCTAGGCCCACGCTGTTCCCGCCCGGCCCCTTTGCCGAGAAGCGGACCTTCTGTGCGGTCCAGGGGTCCCCCATGGGCGCCGCGAACTCGACCTGGGCGTGGTAGGGCGCGTACTCCGTGCCGTCCTGGGTGAGCACGAGCGTGCCCTCCTGGAAATGGAGACCGACGTCGACCTGGGGGTCGTCCTGGGTCACGACGGGCTCGCCGGTGGCGCTCAGAACCATGCTGCTCTCCAAGGGAAGGATGGTGACATCGCCCGAGGATCGCAGCCAACCGCTACCGCGGGAGAACGGAACGGATCCCCGGACGGCCCCAAGGCCGATCTGACGGCATCCAACCCGCCGCACCATAGAACGTGCCGCTGCCGGCCTCGGCTGGTTCAGTCCTCGTCGGTTCGGATGATGCCGCCTGGCACGTGGGGATCGAAGCGACCGACGCGCAGGGCCTCGATGCACTGCAAGACACGGGCGTACGACGTCAGCCCGTACGTGATGTATCGCGTGGGCGAGTCCCCGAAGACACTTTCACGCTCAACGGGAACGCCGCCCATGATTGCCTGGTACGTGTCATGCGCCTGGTGCTCCGGGTGAGCCGCCGTCCATGCCATCCCGACGTCCATGGCGAACTCGTTGGCGGCCGTGCATGTGTACTGGTCCCATCCCTCGACGGGCTTGGTTGGGTCGTGCGCAGCGATCGTGCGTACGGCCTCAATGCAGCGCTCGTAGATGCGGGACAGCTCGGCGTTCAGATCCTGGGCCATCGGGTTCCCCTCTCTCGCCGGACTGCCCGGCGACTGGTGAACCCTGCCCGGTGCCGCGGTGGAACAGTCGCGTCGCCTCAGTAGGTGATCCCCCGTTTCATAGGTGGTCCCCGTCGCAACACGGCGCTGCAAGGTCATCCACCTGCAGCGATCAAGTTGCATGAGGCGTTGCAAACGGTGCGTCGCCTGAAACACCTCATGAACGACGGCGGTCTCCGGGACGGCTGACCGCGTGCACCGCGGTCAGCCGGCACGCCAAATCAGCCTGTGGTGCGGCCACTCTCCTGCCCGGCGGGGCGCGAAGCTGCCCGTCGGCGGGCCATCCAAGCCCCGCCCGCGAGGACGAGACTGGCGCTCAGGCTGCCGAGAAACTCGGGCAGCGCTGCCCAGGCCAGTGCGAGCGCGGTGTTCACGCGGCACCGACCAGGGGCCGCCGGCGCCGGTACTCGACGCCGAGACGTCGGAGCTTGCGCATAACGCGCTCGCCGATCTGAGGCGGCAGCCCGGCCGACTCAGCAGCCTCGGCCCAGGACCCGCTGCCGAGTGCGAAGACCTGCGCGACCCGTCGCTCGTCCTCCTTGAGCCGCCCGAGGACGGCGCAGGTGTCGCCCCGGTCCGGAGACCAGTCCAGGACCTCGTCCTCGATCCGGTACGACCCGGCGACCAGCTCGTGGAGGGTCTCCCCGGACGGCAGCCGGTAGTCCAGCATCCACACCCGGCCCGGCCCGGACTTGCGCTGCCACAGCGGCATCAACTGTCGGTGGACCGCCCGGGCCTCCTGGCGCAGGTGGTGCAGGGTGCCCGCGTCGTTCGGTGGCGCTTCGAGAGCATCCACCCAGTTGCCCAGCAGCGCCGTCGAGACCGCCTCCAGCCATTCCCCGTCCGTGCGGGAGACGCCTAGATACGTCCGCGCGAAGAAGGCGACTGCCGGCTTCCAGTCGTCCAACTCTTTGGACTCCAGGATCGCGCGGCGAGCGCACAGGGCAGCGGCCATTACCGATTCGGCCTCGGCCCGGACTGCGGGGTCGCTGGAGCCGGACCGCACGAGGAAGAGCATCAGCATGCGGCCGACGGTGATCGCCAACAGGCGCACCACCGGCTGAGGGGTGAACCACTGGAGGATGTCAGTGTTCAGCTGGCGTGCCTGCCGCTCGATCGGGCCGACCTCGGCAACGGAGGTGGCGATATAGCTGAGCCACGCCCGTCCCTGTGTGGGCATGGGGTAGGGGTAGAAGACGTCGGGGCGGTTCGGCCTGGTTCGCAGAGCCCGTACGACGCAGCGCTGCGGGGTGCTGTCGATGCCGAGGACCAGGAAGCCGCGGGTCAGGTCGAAGTTTCCATGGATGGTCGCCTCCCAGGGCCCCCCGCCGAAGGTGGTGTTGTAGGGACTGCCGAACTCCACGTGGCTCATCATCTGCTGCTCCCTGCTGCTTGGTGTCCAGCCTTCACTGCTCGGGCCCGGGGCGGCGGCGGAGTGTCAAAAAATCTTGGAACAGAAAGAAGTGAGCTCATCGCGTCGGATAAGCTCTCCTTATCCGACGCGACAAACCCGGACACCGGCAGGGGGGTTGGCCACGATGCGCGGACACGACGAAGGGCGCCGGACCGCGCGGTCCGACGCCCTCGTCCCCCGACTGGCGGCCGGGCCCGGTTCAGGCGAGCAGCTGCAACTTCTCCAGGATCTGGAAGGCGATCGGCACCGCGAGCCCGCCCGCCGCGCCGGCGGCCAGCAGGGCCGGCCCCGGCGCCATCGAGACCGGGGCGGCGCGGGAGACGTGGTAGGTCACGACCGCCACGAGCAGGCAGGCGGTGAGCGCGAACAGGACCCACGCGGTGTTGGCAGACCCGGCGGCGACGAGCATCGGAACTCCCCAGACGAGGCGGCAGGGTGACGGCGCGTCTGCGGACGCCCCTATTGTCTCAAAGGGTAGAGACAATCGAGAGACAATGCGAACATCCAGCTCAAGGAGGCAAACAGATGGCCGGACGGCCGCCGAACCCCGTGCCGGACGACGCCCCCGCGGAGCTCGCCGAACTCGCCCACGATCTCCGTGAACTGCTCAGGCGTCACGGAAGCCCGTCCTACGCCGTGCTGGCCCAGCGCTCGGGCCTGGGCAAGTCGACGATCGCCCACGCGCTCAGCGGACACCGGCTGCCGAGCAGGGAGACACTCGCCCGGATCCTCGACGCGATTGCCTCACCGGAGGAGCTGGACCGCGCGGAACGCCGGGTGTACCTGAACCGATGGCTCCAGGCGGCCTCTTACGAGAGGGGCGCACGTGCCGTCACCCCGCCGCCGAGCGCGGACACCGGGGCGGACGCGGTACTAGTCCAGGGCAACCGGATCTGGCTCGTTCAGGCCAAGCACAGTCCGGCGGCCGGCCCCGGGGGGGGCGAGGGGGCCCAGGTCTGGGTGTTCGACACCGACGAGCACCAGGCGGCGGCCGCCGAGGTCGAGGCCGCCACGCAGGCGCTCAACGCGGCAATGGACCGGCTGGAACGGGCGACGGCCGAAGTGGCCGCGGCGCGAGCCGCACTGCGGGACGCGACCGCCCGCGCCGGCTCGACCCTCCGCCCCGCACCCGAGCAGACGAGGCGGGACGCAGAGGCCGCCGTCCGAACCGCCGACGACACCCGGCCCGAACGGTGACGGCGGAGGCGACGGACCCGGTGGGCAGCGCGGCGGACGAACTCCTCCCGGCTGCCGAACGCCTGCTGCTCATCGAGCAGTGGGCGCGGCGCCACGGCATCGACGCCGCCCGGCGGCTGGCCGAGGCCGAGGACCTCGCCGATGCGATCGCCGCGGCCATCGTCCCGGACAGCACCGTGGACACCTACGCGAAGTCGTGGCGGGTGTGGACCCGGTTCTGCGCGGGGGCCGGCCTGCCCGAGCGGGAGGGATCTCGCGGCGCGCTGGTCGCCTTCGTGGCATGGATGCTGCGCGAGGGCCGGCAGAACGGGACCGGCTACGCGCCGAGCTCCGCCGACACCCACCTCGCCGCTGTCGTCATCGGCCTGCGCCAGCGCGGTGCCGCCGTCAGCGGCGACGACCAGGCCGCCGCCCGCAAGGCGCTGGCCGGGCTGGAGGTCAAACTCCTGCAGGCCGGCCAGCGGCGCGGCCGCGGCCAGGCCGTCGGCGCCGACATCGACGGTCTGTACGCCGTCGCCCGCTCCTGCCCCGACACCCTGACCGGCGACCGGGACAAGGCCCTCGTCCTCACCGGCTTCCACTACGCCTCCCGCGCCCAGGACCCCGCCGGCCTCCAGAGCGGCGACGTCACCCTGCACCCGCGCGGCCTGGTCGTCGCCGTTCTCACCGGCAAGACCAAGCACTCCGTCCGCAACGCCAAGATCGGCTACGCGGCGGACCCGGAGATCTGCCCGGTCCGCGCCTACACCGCCTACCGCGAGCGCCTGGTCGGTGAGCACGGCCATCGGTGGGTCGACCCCTCCACCCCCGCCTTCGTCGGCATCGACCGGCACGGCCACATCACCGGCGGCCTGGTTCCCGACTCCGTCACCCGCGCCATCAAACGCATCTCCGCCCGGGCCGGGGTGCCGATCTCCTGGACTGGGCACTCCCTGCGCATCGGCCTCGCCTCCACCGGCCGCCGGAAGGGCAAGGACGCCATCGCCATCGCCGACCAGGGCGGCTGGGCCCGCCACTCCCGCTCCATGCTCGGCTACATGCAGCGCGAGGACGGCTGGGACGACAACGCCTCCGCCGGCCTGACCTGACGTTGCGTGGGCCCCGAGGCGGCGATGGCCGGAAATCTCTCTGCGCGAATTTGCGCCATCCTGAGCATTTATCGAGGTTCCAAAATTTCGAAGCGCTCATCACGTTTCGCCGGGAAGTAGACATTCTGGCTTGAATTCGATCTGAGAATTGAGGTGCCTATGAGGTTTCTGTGCGACCTGAGGCACAGTCAATTGGTCCTCGTTGACTGCCATGTGGCGCGATGGACAAGATTCCTGGGTCATTGAATGCAGCTCGCGGAACTGACCAGTCCGGGATCTGTATTCGTCAGTCCCGATATAGGGGGAGCGTCATGAAGAATTCGGATGACGGGTCGAAGCGGCGTGGAATCGGTACGCTCATTGCCGGTGTGGCTATGGCTGGCACGCTGGCTGCGACGCTGGGGTCGGGAGTCTCCTACGCCGCCAACGGGGCCCCGTTAGGAGTTCCCGCCAGCGCTGTCTCGGCGGACGGCAAGTTCTTCACGCCGGGCCCGAACACCGTGGTCAAGAGGAACGCCGTTCCCGCCGACGCCGGCGCGATGTCGGTCGAGTCCGCCTCTCCTGTCACCCCGGGGCCGGCAGGTACCGCGGACTACTACACGATCAAGAACGCGCACTGGATCGCCCAGTCCTGCGGGACCGAGCTGATCCAGCAGACGAGCGGCCAGGGCAAGACCACGCTGGTCCTCTCGGTCGACAAGAGCATCGCCGCTACCGTCACCAAGGAGATCAATGTTGACCTGAAGTACATCTCGGCCGGCATGGGCTGGAGCGTCACCAGCAGCTACGGGGTCAAGAATGAGACGCGCTACGAGGTGCCGGAGGGCAAGTGGGGGACCGTGCAGGCCTTCCCGCTCTACGACGTCTTCGAGGGTGACGCCCACGCAGGCGTGGGCGGCGGCCTGCCCACGGGCAAGAGGGTCTGGGCGTACAAGCCCGTAGGCGTCTGCTTCAATCAGTGGACGTCGTAAAGAAATTCCTGGCATTACTACATGAGTGAGGTGCAGCCCCGATGGCTCGAATTGCGAAAACTCTAGTCGTTGGGGCTGCATTCCTGTTACTGCTCACAGCCTGCGACGGGGCAGACTCCCGAGCTGACTCTCCGTCGAGCGATTCCCGGCGTGTACCGCTGTCAGATCTGGAATCAATCTCGATCGCGGATGACCCGCTGGCCGACAGCGGCGGAGCCGTAAGGATCCTCTCCGAAGTCAAGTATGAGCACGGCCGCCTTATCGCATACGTGAAAGGCGAATCCTGCGGAATCGTCGCCACATCGACGCACGACACCCAGGAGGAAAAAATCGCGCTCTCATCGGAGTGGCCCCGAGGTGACGAGGGCAGCAACACCCTCCCTGCGGGCCCCTACAACAGCGCCTCCGGTGCCGGCGGCACAAACACCTGGGCGTCCCTGCTGTGCGGCAAGAACGCCATGGTGATCGAGTACTCGGGCCAAGCCGGAGGACCCGGGCAGAGCCGCGGGCAGACCGCCGTCGGGCAGGTCCCCGGCCAGCCCAAAACCTCGCGGATCATCGTGGCCGCCCCCGACACACGCGACGAGATCCAACGGCAGCCAGCAGGCTGAGGAGCGCCTTCAGGGCGAGGCGCCGACCCTCCCGCGCGGCCTCGCACTGGCGCCGCCGACACGACCACTTCTCCGACTCGACGGCGGCACGAAGGCCGAGGTGGCGGCCTGGCTCCTCGCTCACGGCGAGATCACCGACCTGCTGCGCTGACTTCGCTGTCTTGGTCGTTGCCGACGGCAACGCTCACACCGAGCTGCTGCTGCACCGGTTCTTGCTCGAGGGCACAGGTACCGGGGCCCGCCCGGAATGCCGCTCGGTTCGAGTAGCACTCCCCGCCAGCTGGAGCGGCGAATGGACGGCGGCGCGGCGGTAGGCGTACGCGAACGACCAGGGCCAGCCCGCCTCCCTAGTGGCGGTGACGGCCCGCTCGAACCGGTCGAAGGCGGATCAGGACCCGGCGGAGTGGCTGCCGCCGGCGCCGGACGCGTTGTGCCGGTACGGCGCGGAGTGGACTGCGACGAAGCTCCGCTGGGGCCTCGCGGTCGACGAGGCCGAGCGGGATCGGCTGCTGGACATTGCGGCCGGCTGCGGGGGCACCGACGTGGAGTTCACCCCCGCCCCGTAAGCGGGGTGCGGCAGGCGTGCAGGGCTCTCACCTGTCAGGGGTGGGGGCCCCCTTCGTCGGTTGGTGCCCCCGTCCGGCGTCATGCCCCGGGCGGGTCCTGACTGCCCCGCCTGTGCGGTGCAGGCCGGAGCAGGGGTGTGGTCGGGATCCCGCCCTCATGACCTGACCGACCCGCTCGGCGCCCGGATTCTTTCCGCTCTCCTGCCGGTTGCGGGCGTGCCGTGATGCGGGTCGGAAGGGGCTCTGGCCAGGAGGGTTTCCGCCGGGCGTGCGCCGGTGCGTGGGCCGCGCAGGGAAGCGGAGTTGACCGCTCCGGAAAGTTTTCGAAAGTGCCCTGAACGTTTGGGGGTTGTTTTCGCTTGGCTGATGAGTAGGAGCCGGTTTTCGGGCCGGGTCCTGGCTGCCGGACCCGGGGGGTGGCACGGCTGTCTGTCTACTTCATTTGCTTGGAAGGACTCCGTTCGACGTGAACAGCACCGAGCCCCTCGTCCTCGCGCTGATAGCCGCGACTGCTGTGCGGGTGTTCGCGCCCGACGTGGTGAGAGGTCTGCGGCGCCTGCTGGGCGCCGGTGTCCGGGTCGGCGCGGCGGAGCTGTCCGCGAGCCGCCCCGTGTACGGGCCCCGCGGCCCGTCAGCAGGAGATCCCGTCCGCCGGCCTGGACGGGCCTGGGGAACAGCCGTGGGGGAGCTCATGACCGACGCCGAGTACGACCCCTTCGGGGAACAGGCCGTCTCCAGCGAGCTCGCCGGTGTCATGCCGGTGGACTTCGTCGCCTTCCGCGGCGACCACGCCGACCCTGCACTGCCGTCCGGCCGGCACGCGGTCCACGTCCACGTGTCCAAGCAGTCCGGCCACCGCGGCGTCGAGTATCTGGCTGCGCAGGCGGGCGTCCACCCGTGACCAACTCGGCGCTCGTGCACGCCGCCGTCCGGTCCGCATCACCGCACTCGTCCAAGCCGTCCTCGCCCTAGATCTGACCAGCTCAGCGTGAAGTTGGAAAGAGCTCAGTACCGGTGCGAGCAGTGTGCCCGTGACGCAGACCAGTGTCACCGTCAGTGCCGGCATCGTGTTCCCATGGAGCCCCCCGCCGCCCGGCCACTGCGGGGCGCCTCCACGAGAAGTCCCCGTACCGTCCGGACAAGTTGTGGATGCTGCTCGTTCCTGGAGACGCTCCGCCCGGATGCCGCGCGTTGAGGCAGCTCGTAGGCTGGTTGCAGGGCCTCACCGCTCGTGGCCGATGGGACCGCGGACCGCGCTGACATCAGCGTCTGAACGCGACACCGGCCCGGCATCGAGCTTCGACGTTTCAATGGTGCGTCATGACAATTTGGACCGATCTGGGCTTCAATCAGAGCCCCTATGACACTAAATCTCTTCCTCCGACGGCGATCGGAGAGAGGCTGCTGGTGGGGCGGGAGAAGCATATTCAGCGCCTGATTAACCGACTCGCCTCATCGTCGAGCCATGTGACGATCGAAGGCGAGGCCGGGGTCGGTAAGACCAGCCTCATCACCATCGCCAATTATCGCATGAAGAGGAATAGTGATAAGGCTCGGAGCCCAATCCTGCTCCCCATCGAGAAATCGTTTCAGATCACCACCCAGGATGGCGTGAAGCTGCTTGAGGCCGCGGTTTACCGCGCGGTCGCGGAAGCTTTCATAAGATACCGGGAAGCATTGCAGGCCTGGGGCTATGACACGCCTAAAGTGGCAGACATCAACAAATGGATGAACTCTCCCATCATTAAGAACATCTCCGCCGGTGTTTCCGTTGCGGGTGTCGGTGTCTCGGCAGGCAGAAGTGAATCGTTGAATGCCTCAACCGCATTCGCGGAATCCGGCCTGGCCAATATGGTGCGTTCTTGGATGGCTGAGTGCTTCGACCCTCCAGGGTGCGGATACTTCGTCTGCGTATTGGATAACCTGGAGCTTCTCGTCAGCTCGGCCTCGGCGCGACAGGCGCTCGAAGAGATTCGCGACACGATTCTCGCCGAGCCGGGGTTGAGGTGGGTGATATGCGGAGCGCGAGGCGTAGTGCGCACCGCAGCGGCGTCACCGCGACTCCAGGGTCGCCTGTGCCACCCCCTTGAGGTCGAACCTCTGTCCATGGGTGATGCGATCGGGGCGCTTGAGGCTCGCATCAACGAGTTTTCGACAGGAGGAGCTCCGCCGGTCGGTCCTATAGGGTTTCAATATCTCTACGAGATTCTTAAATGCAATCTGAGGAACACTCTTCAAAAGTGTGAGGACTTCAGCTTCTGGCTGCACGACGAAGGGGTCATCGGCGCGGGGGAAATTGAGCATGTTGCGCTGATGCAGTCCTGGATGACGCTCCTTTCGGATGAATATGCGAACAACCCCAACATCTCTCCGTGCGGTTGGAAGCTTCTTGACGACATGGTCGGCAACGAAGGCTCCTGCGATTTTGGCGACTACGAGCTCTTCGGCTTCTCCGGTCCCGACGAAATGAAACGATGCGCCGCGGAGCTTGAGCATCAAAATCTGATCGAGATGTCGCCCGGTGATACCGGAATGGATTCGGCTCTTGTCGCACCGAACGGATGGCTTGCCCGGTTTTCGAGATCGGGTTACCAGATCCCACGTAGCTGAGCGACATCCTGGCTCGGCGGCCGGCCGCGCTGCCCGAGGCCGATCCAGCGACGAGAGAGGACACGCCAGGCTGAGCCGGGGCGTACTCTCGCGTCCCGGGAGCGGGAGGGGTTCCCACACGTAGTCGTCGGTGTAGGCCCAGGCGGCGTCGGTGAGCCAGCCCAGCTCGAGCCGGTGGTCGCGGGCCAGGGCAAGGCCCTGGCGCAGGCAGCCGACTAGCAGGCGCCGGTCCGGCCCGCTGCTGGTCTGCCACTGCGCGCCGAGCGCGGCCAGCGCGCGGGCTGCGGCCTGGTGCCAGTACAGGCCAGGCACCCATGCCGAGAGCCTGCGCGAGAGGACACACCCGCAGCCGGACGATGCGGCCACCGCCGCTGACCGGCCGCGAGTACGGGCCGTCGCCCCCACCGGGCGGCGGCCCGTACTGCTGCACGGGGCACGCGTGCAGTGGCGTTTCGCCGGTGAACCGCCGTGCGCGGGCGGGTGAACCGGTCCGCGCGGGCTGTCGCTGACGGCGTGGTGGCCGGTAGAACCGGCCCATGATGATCATGAAGCGGTCCGCCGTCGCGGCCGCCGCCGCCCTAACCATGACCCTCTCCCTCCCGGCCGCTGCGCAGGCGAGCGGACATCCGGCCGCTCCGGCCGCAGCTGTGCCGCAGGTCCTGCCGATCGGGGTCGCGGTGTCCGCGCTTCCGATCGCGGTGGAGGACCGGACCGGCTACCAGCGCACCTCCTTCCGGCACTGGAACGCCGGCGACGTTCCGGCCGACGGCTGCAACACCCGAGCCGAGGTCCTCCTGGCCGAGGCGGTCGTGTATCCGGAGGTCGGGCCGGGCTGCACCCTGACGGGCGGGGTGTGGTGGTCGTACTACGACGAGCGGGAGGTCACGCCAGCCGGTGCGCTCGACATCGACCACATGGTCCCGCTCGCCGAGGCCTGGGATTCTGGAGCGGCGAAATGGACGCCCGCGCGGCGTGAGGCGTACGCGAACGACCAGGGCCAGCCCGCCTCCCTGGTGGCGGTGACAGCCCGCTCGAACCGCAGCAAGGCGGACCAGGACCCGGCGGAGTGGCTGCCCCCGGCGCCGGACGCGCTGTGCCGGTACGGCGCGGAGTGGACGGCGACGAAGCTCCGTTGGGGCCTCGCGGTCGACGAGATGGAGCGGGACCGGCTGCTGGACATCGCGGCCGGCTGCGGCGGCACCGACGTGGAGTTCACCCCCGCCCCGTAGGGCAGCCGGGGGTGAGGGCCGCCACCTCGATAGGTGGCGGCCCTTTGCTGCTGCCTGGCCAACTACGTGCGTTGTTGGGCCGGCGGGGGTGTGGGTGGTCGTGCGTGCGGGGCAGGGTGGTCGGCGGGGATGTGCGGGGGAGGGTGGTGTGCTGGTGGAGTGGGACTGGTGGACGGTGGAGTTTGGGGACGCGCACGCGGGCGTGGTGGGTGTCCTTGTCGGTGGTGGTGAGCCGGGGCCGGTGTACTTCGACGTCGGGAGCGGCTCGGACGTGCCGTCGACCTCGCACTGGTCGGCCTACGACGGCCGGGCCGGCCGCCCGCGTGCCGAGGCGCTCCGGGCGGGGTGCGCGTGCGGATGGCGCGGCGCCGCCGAGTACCCGCTGGGCTGGGCGACGGCCGGAGACCGGCCGCTGTACGCGGCGGACGTCGACCTCGCCGGGCCGCTTGCGGACTGGACTGCGCACCTGTCCCTCGTCCGCGACAACGCGGTACCACTGCCCGAGCCCCTGGCCGCCCTCCTCGCCGAGATCACCGAGCAGCTGACCGCCAGGACCGCGGACACACCCCTGGCTGCGCTGCGCGCCGTCGGGGTGCTGGAGCGGATCGCCACCCGCGTCGGGCGGGAAGCCGCGGGCGCGCTGGCGGAAGACGGCGTGTCCGCCGAGACGGTGGCCGCCGGGCTCGGGACCACCCACTCCAAGGCCTTGATGCTGCTCCTGACCGCACAGAACAGGTAACAGCACCAGGCATCGGTCTCTTGTCGGCCTTCGGCTACCCGTAGTCCGCCATCCGGGCCGTCACCCCTTGGGCGACGGCCCTTTCGCATGCCCGGTATCGGCTCCCCGGCAGCCCGCCCGGCGGCGCTACAGGCCGGTTCCGCCTGGATGCCCCGCGGCTCGGCCTCGCCGACGACATCGAGGGCACCGACCGACTGTCGGGCTGGGTCGCCGACGATCCGGACGCCGACGCGCTGGCCGCCCGGGCGGCCGGGTATGTCGGAGCCACACTCACCCGGCTCACCGCACCGGCTGCAGGCCCCCTCGCGGTGCTCGGGGACGTCCGGGTGACCGACCGGTTCCGCTCGGGGTCGGGCGGGCTGCGCATCACGCTGGAATGGCCGGCCCGCCTGCGCGGCACCGCCTCGCCAACCGGCGGTGGTGTGGTCCGCCACGGCGTCCCGCAGACGAGGACCGACAAGGACTGCGTGTGCGCGCGGCATGGCTGCGGCGGACTGGACCCGGTCCTGTGGTGCGACGAACACGGCGGCGAGGCGCCCCCGGTGCTGGATGTGGCACGCGGGCGGCGGCCTGGGCTGCGGGCAGCTCGCGCGCGGCAGGGCGGCAAGCGCGTAGGGGCTCGTCGGCTGCGGGTGGTCCTGGCGCACCCTCGGATGAGCCGGGGCCGGTCAGGCCCGGATATCACCGTCCGGGGTGCTGGCGGCGCGCTGGTACCAGGTTTCTGCCTCGGCCACCCGCCCTGTGTTCTGCAGCAGCCGTGCGAGGTTGTTCATGGCAGGGGCGTTTCCGGCTTCGGCGGCGCGCCGGTACCAGGTTTCTGCTTCGGCCGTGCGCCCGGTGCCCTGCAGCACCACTCCGAGGTTGTTCATGGCTTCGGTGTGTCCGGCTTCGGCGGCGCGCTGGAACCAGGGTTCCGCCTGGCTGGTGCGGCCAGTGTTATGCAGCAGCCGTGCGAGGTTGTTCATGGCTTGGGTGTGTCCGGCTTCGGCGGCGCGCTGGAACCAGGCTTCCGCCTCGGTCTCGCGGCCGGTGGTCTGCAGCAGCACCCCGAGGTTGTTCATGGCCTTGATCTGTCCGGCGTCGGTGGCTTTTCGGTACCAGGTTTCTGCCTCGTTGGTGCGGCCGGTGTTCTCCAGCAGCAGTCCGAGGTTGGTCATGGCGCCGGTGTTCCCGGCGTCGGTGGCTTTTCGGTACCAGGTTTCTGCCTCGTTGGTGCGGCCGGCGTCCTCCAGCACCATGCCGAGGTTGTTCATTGCGTTGGTGTTTCCGGCGTCGGCGGCGCGCTGGTACCAGGGTTCCGCCTCGGTCTCGCGGCCAGTGTTCTCCAGCAGGAGTGCGAGGTTGTTCATTGCGTTGGTGTTTCCGGCGTCGACGGCGCGCCGGTACCAGGGTTCCGCCTCGGTCTCGCGGCCAGTGTCCCGCAGCAGCACTGCGAGGTTGTTCATGGCTTCGGTGTTCCCGGCTTCGGCGGCGCGCCGGTACCAGGGTTCCGCCTCGGTCTCGCGGCCAGTGTTTACCAGCAGCATCCCGAGGTTGTTCATGGCGTCGGTGTTTCCGGTGTTGGCGGCGCGTTGGTACCAGGGTTCCGCCTGGCTGGTGCGGCCAGTGTTATGCAGCAGCACCCCGAGGCTGTTCATGGCGTCGGTGTGTCCGGCGTCGGCGGCGCGTTCGTACCAGGGTTGCGCCTCGGTCTCGCGGCCAGTGTTCTGCAGGAGCAGTGAGAGCTGGTTCATGGCGTTGGTGTGGCCGGTGTTGGCGGCGCGCTGATACCAGGTTTCTGCCTCGTTGGTGCGGCCGGTGTTCTCCAGCAGCACGCCGAGGTTGTTCATGGCGTCGATCTGTCCGGCGTCGGCGGCTTTTCGGTACCAGGTTTCTGCCTCGTTGGTGCGGCCGGTGTTCTCCAGCAGCACGCCGAGGTTGTTCATGGCGTCGATCTGTCCGGCGTCGGCGGCCTTCCGGTACCAGGTTTCCGCCTCGTCGATGCGGTCAGCCTCTTTCAGCAGCCACGCGAGGCTGAACATGGCGTCAAAGTCTCCGGCTTCGGCGGCCCGTCTGTGGCGCTGCTCGTCGGTTTCCGATGCCTCCGCTGCCGGCACGGGGGTGGGCCCGGGTGCGAGATGGGCGGTGCGCAGGCGTGCGGCGACGTCCTTGGCGGTGAGGGGACGGCCGGCGGGGTCTTTGGCAATAAGGGAGGTGATGAGGTTGTCGATGTCGGGCGGGATTGCCGGCTGGTGGGTGCTGGGCGGTTCGGGAATGGTGGACAGATGCATGGCGATGACGGCGTACGCGGAGTCCGCGGTGAACAGGGGGCGCCCGGTGAGGAGCTCGTAGAGGCTGACGCCCAGGGCATAAAGGTCGGACGAGTGCGTCGGTGTCTGTCCGCTGAGCTGCTCGGGAGCCATGTACTGAGGGCTGCCGAGCAGCGCTCCGGTCATGGTCAGGCCGATCGTGCCGTCCTGGACCTGGGCGATCCCGAAGTCGCAGATCTTGACGGTGCCGTCGTCGAGCAGCATTAGGTTGGCCGGCTTGATGTCGCGGTGGACGATGTTCCGCGTGTGGGCGGCGGCCAGCCCGTCGCACACCTGGGCGCCGTACTCCACCACCTGCTCCAGGGGGAGCCCGCCGGGGTGGTCCTCGCGCAGGACCGTCGCGAGATCACGACCTTCCAGGAACTCCATGACGAGGAACGGAGAGACTTCCACCTGCCCGTCGGCGCTCGTCTCCCGGTGCTCGCCCAGGTCGTGGACGACGGCGATGTTGCGGTGGTTAAGCCGGGCGGCTGCTTCGCCCTCACGGCGGAAACGGGCCAGGACCTGGGCAGCGAGCCGGTCGTCACGCAGATGGGAGGTGAGCACCGTCTTGACCGCGACGGTACGGCGCAGCCTCAGATCGGACGCCGCCCACACCTCGCCCATGCCGCCGCGCCCCAACCGGCTCTCGAGCCGGTAGCGGCCCGCTAGCTCCATCCCCCTGTACATGCAGGTCAACGTATGCGACTCACCCGCGATGCGACAAGAATCCTCCGAACCTGGGCGGGGTCTTCCGGCCGCATCCGCCAGCCCGCTGCCAGGAGTACGAGCACCGCCGCGACACCGTGACCGGTCCGCTGCGCGGGTCGGCCGCGGGCGGTCCCGACGCACCCTCGGATGCGCCGGGGGCCGGTCAGGCCCGGATCTCGTTGACCAGCATCCGCAGGGTCAGGCTGTGCTCCTCCGGCGGCAGGGCATCCATCGCTGCGGTGGCGTGCGCGACACCGCCGACCCGGTCGCCGGACCGGGCGAGCATCACGGTGGAGCTCCAAGTGGGTGGCGAAGCGCGGCAGGCTCGTGGGGAGTTCCGTGAGGGCCTGGTCCTGCGCCTCGGTGGCGGCCTTCTCGTCGCCGAGACGGGCGAGGAGCAGGGGCCTCGGCCTCGACCGTGATCTCCGCGGCATGGGGGTCGGGGTACGGCCGGTCGGCGCCTTCCCACTCCACCCACTGCGCAAGGGCCGTCAGGCTCCGGTGGAATGCCTGCTGCGTCTTGCTCGGCCTCCCCTTCGTCAGTACGCCCGGCCCCCCCGGGGCCGGTGGCGGTGCCTGGGCGGGCTCCACGCCCAGTGCGGTCAGCCGTGTCTGCTGTTCAGGCAGGAGCCCTGCCCAGGTGGCCGGCTGCTTCTGCTGCTGGAGCCACACTTGCCGATGTCGTCGCCGTCCATGAGCACGCCGGGGGCGATGCCGTGCAGCCGGCCGTCGGCGTCGACCAGGTCGCTAGCGGCTGGCCCTGCTGCCCTACCGATCGAGAAGTATGCTGGCGGGCGCACAGGTACGGAGGCCCGCCAGGAATACCGCTCGGTTCGAATGACGCTCCCCGCCGGCCGGGGCGGCGGAATGGACGCCCGCGCGGCGGGAGGCGTACGCGAACGACCAGGGCCAGCCCGCCTCCCTGGTGGCCGTGACGGCCCGCTGACCGGTCCAAGGCCGACCAGGACCCCGCGGAGTGGCTGCCGCCGTCACCGGACGCGCTGTGCCGGTACGGCGCCGAGTGGACCGCGACGAAGCTCCGCTGGGGCCTTGCGGTCGACGAGTTGGAGCGGGACCGGCTGCTGGACATCGCGGCCGGCTGCGGCGGCACCGACGTGGAGTTCACCCCCGCCCCGTAGGGGCGGTCGTGGCCGGGCCGAGGCGTGTTGTCGGTGGTGGCGGTGACCATGGGGAGATGAGCGCTGGCATAGCACCCGACGGCCCGCACGCGGGGATCGAAGGGCTGTGTGAGCAGATCCGGGGCGCCCTGGCAGGGTGGGCGCCCCGGCTGCTCGGCGTGCACATCCACCAGACGGCGTCCGGTCCGGCCGAGCTGGCGCGGCTGGTGGCAACGGTCGCGGAAGCGGCCGAGGTCACGGTGCTCCCCGGTGATGGTGCGGCCGCCCGGGCCGAACTGCACGCGGCAGCCGCTCGGGCGTCCACGGCGGCCGATGAGCGGCGGGGGACGGACAGACGGGCGGACCTGGCCGCCGTGCGGGCGGGGTGTCGGCGTGCGGCTGTCGCGGTCGGTGAGCGCGTCGCCGTCGGCTTCTGACCGAGGGCTTGCGCGGAGGCTGTTCGCCGGGTTCATCGGCGTGCGCGCCAGGTGCCGTAGAGGGCGGCGACGGCGCTGATGACGCCGGCGAAGCCGGCTTCGCCGACGGTGAGGTAGATGCCGGCGCAGGTGGCGAGGAGCGCGACCAGGACCACGGCGTCGGGGACGCGCCGCTCCCCGGCAGCCGGGTCGCGGGTGGCCGGCGGCTGGGCGGGATCGGGGTCGGGCTTGGGTGTCTGCGGGGTGGTTCCGGTGTCGGTCATGACTCCAGGAGAGCGCCCTGAAGCCCTGCTTCCCAGTGATCCGTACGGGCCCGCCCGGACCCGGATGATCTTGTGCTTCGGTCGTCGGGAAGCGGGCTGTTCCCGGACGGGGCGGAGCGGCCGGAAGCGTTCGGCGCAATCCGCATACATCCGGCTTCACCGCCCTCTAGCGTGGCCTTTCCGCACAGGCAGGGGGGTTGATGGCAACCGAAGCACCCGGGGGCGAGCCGCAGGACCGTGAGGCCATCGACGCCTACGAGGCCGCGCTGCACGCCTTCGCCGACAAGCTGAACCTGGTCCACATATCCGGCGGGACCCCCTCCTACGCCACGGTCGCCGCCGCGTCGGTGCGGCCGCGCCTGACCACGACCGGCCTGAACGAAATGCTCACCGGCAAGCGTCTGCCAACCCTTGAGGCGCTCCTGGAGTACCTACGGGTTGTCACCACCCCCAGAGGCCTGGACAAGCCGGCCGCCGCGAAGTTCCGCGCCGACGCCGCCCTCATTCAGGAGTGGCGCGGGCACTGGCAGGACGCCAAGCTGCTCCAGCGCCGGGCCCAGGCCGCGAAAAGAAGGGTGCGGGCCACGGTCCGCCGGACCCACGACGACGCCGTCCGCGCCGCCGAGGCTCTGCGCACGGAAGCGCACGCGGAAGCCGAACGAATCCGTACGAGCGCGCACACCGATGCCGAGGACATCCGCGCGCAGGCCCGCCGCGACGCCGACGAGCTCCTCGACCGGGCACGCGAGACAACGGCCGCCACGACACTGGACAGATCCGAACCCCGACTTTCCGGCAGCAGAGTTGTAGCCGTCGGATTGCCGCCGGGCCTGAGGGCGCCCTGGGTACGCCCCGCGGGCGTGGTGCTGGGGGTTGCAGTCGTGGCGGTGGCCACGATTTTGGTGGGCGACTCCTTCACCGGGACACCCAGCGGCTGCCGGGACGGCAGCACCCAGGCCGCCGAGCTGCACGCCGACGCCGTCTCGTTCCACGACCCCGGGAGCGTCCGACCGGTCGCGTTCGCTGCCGAGCCGGCCGCCTGGATCACTGTTCCCGCCGGGCATCCACTGCTCCGCGGCTTCCCGACGCCGTCCACCGCCTCCACGACAGGGGAGTCGCCGAGGCCGGACGCCTCCCCGACACCGGAGGCATCGCCGACGCCGAGCCCGTCCGCCACCCCGACACCGACCCCCGCGCCGAGCCAGTCGGCGCGCTGCAAGAACCGCAGCGGCTGACGCACCTCACCACCCACCATCCGCATCCACACCGGCAACGGCCGCGACACCCGCACCGACCTCTTCCAGGACCGCCGCGACTACGTCTGGGACAACCGCTCCGACACCGCCACCCTGCGCGACGACCGCGGCCGTATGACATGACGAGGGCCCGGTCATCGGCCGGGCCCTCGTCGGATCTGGCTTACCGGGGTAACCCGGACGGCGTGCTCACGGTGGTGGCGGGGGCCGAGGGGTTCGAGGTATGGGGCGTGCTTCCGCCGCCCCCGCCGCCGAGTGCCGCCAGGATCAGGATGAGTACCAGGAGTCCGCCTCCTCCCGCAGCGGCCGCGGCCGCCGGGGGCCCGATCCGCCGACGGTGAGGTCGCACGTAGGTACCGTCCGCGCGGTGGTGCCCCCGCACCCCCGTGGTCAGCACCATGTCCGGCGGGAGGGCAGGATGTGATGCGCCGCGCTGCGACGGGATCGTGTGAGCCGACTTGGGCCGGGTCCGCCGTGTGTGAGGCCGGACGTAGGTGCCGTCCTTGCGGTAGTGCCCTTTGACGTGAGCCATGGGTGGTCCATCCCTTGACGAGTCGGGGAGGTGCACGACGACGGCCCGCTCGGCCGCAACCTCCCAAGGTAGACCCGCCCACTGACAACGCTGGGGCACACGCATCGCGGACGAGCCGCAGCCGGGCACCGCTACCCCCTAGGAGAGGGGGAACTGGCGCCGGGGCGGAGGTATCGCGCGCAGCAGCTCCCACAAGGGGCGCGATCCGGCGGCCCACTCGGCGAGCA
Organism: Streptomyces sp. NPDC046349; assembly: GCF_055587885.1. Classification (NCBI taxonomy): domain Bacteria; kingdom Bacillati; phylum Actinomycetota; class Actinomycetes; order Kitasatosporales; family Streptomycetaceae; genus Streptomyces; species Streptomyces sp. NPDC046349. Next base: position 22,904 of record NZ_JBVJFK010000020.1, on the reverse strand, counting down.
CCCTGCGGTCCACCAGGTGCAGGCGCTGGTCCTTGGCGAAGTCCACGGCGTTGCTTGTGATCCGGCCGTTGGTCAGCATGACCAGCACGTCGCCGTTGTGGACCTGCCGGCCCGTGCCGTTCAGGACGTGGAGATCGGGAGTGCCGACCGGCTTCCCGGACCAGCCGGCCTTGCGGTGCTTGCACTGGATCACCCAGCGCCGCCCGTACGGATCAGTTGCCTTCACATCCGCGCCGTTGTCGCCGCGTCCGCCGACCCGCTGCGCGTCCGCGCATCCGTCCCGGTGCATGAGGTCGCGCACTGCGAACTCGAATTGCGTGTGGTGCAGATGGTCCAGTTGCTCCATCGCGTAGCGCAGGCCCTGCGCGCGAACCTGCTCCCACCGCGCTGCTTCCCCGCGACGCCACATCCAGGCCCCGCCCGCGCCGGCCGCCACCAGGACGGCGAGGACCACGACCCAGGGATGTTCGGCCAGCCACCGCAGTGCTGCGGCCGCCAGGCTGAGCGCGACCGTGGCCGCGAAAGCGGCGAGGAGCACCTGCTCCAGGTGCTGGTTCTGCCGCCGCCGGGACCGCCGTACCGGCCGACGCCGCCCACTCACCGGCCACTCCGCGCCGACGGGGAGTCCGCCGTATGCAGACCGAGCTGAGCACGAAGGGAGTCGGCCGGGGTCACTGGCTCGCCTGGGAGACACCGCTGACGAGCTGGCCGAGGAAATCGGCGATGCCCTGACCCACGTCGGTGGGGGCGAGCATGATGCCTAGCGCCAGCACGATGACCACGGTCATCTTCTCGTCGAACCGGCTCCGGGCCTCAGTACGTCGGCGCAGCCGAAGTACAACGATGACCACCAGCAGTACCGCCACATTGATCGACAGCAAGCGTCAGCCTCCCCGCCGGAACCGGGGCAGCGGACGACAGCCCCCGACCTCTTGTGTAGCTCGGGGTCAGCGGCGGTGTGGCTGGATTGCCAGGGATTGGCGGCAATGCAACGTGCTGGCCGAATCAAGGTCTCCGGCCTCACGTACCAGCAATTCCACCGGCGACTGTCTGTCGTGTCGAGCTCGACGACCGAGCTGCCGACGAGCCGGGGAGCTTTCCGCGCAGCGGTTCTGCCACGCCGCGGGGGCCGCCCCGGGTGGGGCGGCCCCGTGTACGTCTTGCGTGTCTCCAGGAGAGAGTTGCCGGTCAGGGGAGGGCGCGGCGGTGGTGTTCCTGCCTGTGGCTGGTGTGGATGTCCTGGTTGCTGTCGGTGAGGAGGTGGGCGAGGAGGAGGCCGGTGGCGCGTCGGCTGAGGCCTTGGGCCGCGGTGATCAGGCGGGCGTGGTCGTGGGCGGGCAGGGACACGGCGATGCTGGAGGCCCGGCCGGGTAGCCCGAGGGAGAACGCGACGCAGACTTCCTTCTCGGAGTATTCGAGGAGGTCGAACTGGGCGGCGTGGGGACCGGGCTCGTCAAGGACGTCGAGCAGGGCGCGGGGGCTGGTGATGGTGCGTTCGGTCAGTTGCACGGAGGGGTAGCGGGTGAGGTGGTCCATGCGGGAGTCGAAGTCGAGTTGCGCCAGGAGGCTCTTCCCGACAGCGCTGGCATGGGCGGTTTCGGCGAAGGGGGCCCACTCGTGGACGGGTGGGGCGGAGGCGCTGTGTGCGCAGCCGTTCACCTCGATCTCGCCGTCGGCGTAGGTGCTGATGTAGACGGCGGCGCCGAGGTCGTCCCGGAGTTGTTCGAGGGCGAGGTCGAGCATCCGCCGGTGGGGATCCGCCTTGGTGACGAGGTCGAGAACGGGGCCGGTGAAGTAGGCGCCGCCGACGGACTCGACGAGTCGCTGCTCAAGGAGCCAGTCCAGCAGCCGCACGGTCGTGTTCAGCGACATCCCGGCCTTGTGCGCCAGGGCGCGGCTGTCGATGCCGCTGGCAGTGCTGATCAGCTGGAGCAGGTCGCGGGCACGCTGGGTGGTCTGCCACTTCTGGGGCACACGGGCGGGGGTGTTACGGTGCCGGGCCATGTCGTTGAGGACGGCGGGGCGCAACGCGTTCACCGACCAGGGGTCCGTCGTCCCTTGGCCGTCGCCGGTGTCCGCTTCGGCGGCGGCCTGCCGCAGCAGGTGCACCGCGGCCGCGGTCGCGTCGGGCCGCAGATCGGGCAGCGCCAGACGAAGTCCGCCCTCGGCGGGGGGCAGCGCGGCCAGGTGCGGCCGCCGCCCGCCGGCCGTCGTCGGCCGGGGGGCGGGCCCGTATTCGGGGACTTGGGGAGCAGGTACGAGGTGCAGCTGCGGATGCTCGCTGCCCACCGCGCCGGCCGTGGTGGGGGAGTCGTCGGTGTCGGGGTGCAGCAGGTGCCCGGGCACGCCCAGCCCTTCGCGGACCTCGTCGAAGTACTCCTCGTCCTCGGGCTGTCCGGGCTCCTTGTCGGGGAGGCGTCGGGCGAGCGCGGCCAGGAGGCGCGCGGCGTCACCGTGGCCGTGTCGGGCGGCCTCGGCCACCAGGAACCGTGCATCGTCCGTCCAGTCCGCTCCCGCGCGCAGTGTGAGCGCGGCCATGCGGAACATCGCTCCCGGGTGGCCGGCGGAGGCGGACTCACCCAGCCAGTCCGCTGCCACGGTCAGCTCACCCCGGCGCAGGGCCTTCGACCCGAGCAGGTACAGCGAGTTCGCCCGCTCGCACCCGTCCCGGTCCAGCCGGTACAAGCCGCTCAGCGGACCGAAGTCCCCTTGCGGCCGGTCCCAGAAGTCTTCCGGCCCGGCCAGCTTCGCCAGCAGCTCCACCAGCCCGGCCGATGGCGGAAGGCCGCGGCTGTCGTCGATCAAACGGGTCACCACCGTCACCTGTCCCTCTCCCTGCGTCCTGATGATTTCCGGTGCGCATCACGGATGAACTCCTGCAGCGCGTGCCGCAGCTCCACAACCGCGTTATGACGCTCCTGGTGGAGTCGTCGGGCGCGTATGCCGAGGGCGGCGGCGATCTCGACGTCGGTCAGGCCCTGGATCTGCAGCCGCACCACCTGCCGGCGCACCGACGACGGCATCGCATCGATCGCCCCCACCAGCAGGTCCCGCATCGGGTCCAGATCCCCGACCGCCACCTGCTCCGGCGACGGGGCCAGCGACGTGGCGGACGACTCCACCATGTCCCCCACCAGTTCCTGACGGGCCTTCGCGTTCAGCTGGTTGAGCGCCAGGTTCCACGCCGACCTGCGCAGGTACGCGGTCAGGTTCACCACGCCACCCAGCAGCCCTTCGGCCGCCCGCGTGATCACGTTGGACACCGCCTGACCCACGACGTCCTCGCACGCCGCCCACGACAACTTCCCGCCGGTCTTCCCGCGCAGCACCGCCGGTTCCTTCTCCAGGAACTCCAGTGCCTGCCTCGTCAGCTCTTGGGCCTGCTCGGAGTCGGCCCACCCGCTGCCGCGACTTCCTTCCTCCCCGGCCGCGCCGGGTTCCACCGCCGCCAACGGCTTGTCCGTGCGCGAGCGCGGTGGCGTCTTGGGCATCTCACCTGCTACCACGGCGCGCGCTCCCTCGGGGAAGGCCACGATCGGTCGGCCTCGGGGTCCACCTCCATGTCGACCAGGATCAGCCCCCCGCGGTCGGCGACCGTCACGCGCACCCGCGAGGCTCCGGATACCTTGACGTGCATGACGTGCACCAGGACCGGCACCCGGCCGGCCGCCGCCGGGACCACGGCAGCCTCGTCCTCTTGAGGGGTTTCCGGTACTGCCGTGCGGGACCTGCGGTCACGCCACAGCTTCATCAGGGGGGCCGCCAGGGCAGCCACCGCGCCCACAGCCGGGGGGATCCCGGTCCAGTCGAAGGGCATCTGAAGTCGTTCTCCATCTGCGGTTGGTACGGGCGCGGATCGCGCCCACGCAACCCAGACAGCCGACCCGCCCCCCTTCTCCCTTCAACAACCCCCGAATCACCCATTCGAGTGACGCATGCCGTCCGCGGCCACCGCACGTGGATAGCAGCCGCATATTTCCACCACCTGCTGAACTGCAATGCGGGCAGTCGGCAGCGGGTCGGGTGGGGGTTCGGCGGCTGACGCTGGCCTGGACGGCCAACCTGCGCGGCACCGCCGCATCGGGGCGGTCACGGGGCCGCGGACGCGGGTCCGGGCGAGGCCTGCTTCCGCGCGCAGGTGGTGCGGCTCGGCTGGGGCCCCGCTCGGTTCCGTGACCGTCGACGGCAAGCGGCAGGGAGGGGCGACCAGATCCCCCTCTGCCCGGGAGATCGCGGTCCTGGAGTTGGTCCCGGCCCTCCGTGGACTGGTGGGCACGGGCGCGTCCTTCCGTCAGGCTGTGGGCACGGCCCACTCGGCGGGCTCAGCGAGGAGCTTGGTCGTGTAAAGGATCTTGGTGGGGCGCTGGGCGGCGGGGACCGCGTAGACGGTCTTCCCGCGGACGCAGTCGCCTTCCTTCACCGTGGCCTCGATGGGGTACTCGGGTTTGGGGAAGTCACCGAACGTAGTGCCGCTGGGCTCGATGCGGACGCCGTCGGGGTAGGAAAGGATCCAGGGGAACCGGCTGGTGTGGATGGTGCCCTTGGTGCTGCACACCTTCAGCTCCAGGGCGGCCCACACGTAGCCATCGGTGCCGTTCTCCTTGTCGGCGCTCTGCTGTGTTTTGACGCCCTGCTGGTAGCCGATGACCGTGGCGGTGGCGACAGAGCCGTCTTCCGCGGCGTTAGTGGTCAGGGACTGGCCGAACGTCAGCGGGGCGGCGCGGCTGGGGCTGGGGGAGGCGCTGGGCGTCGCCGAGGAGGATGGGGCGGTGACGGCCGGGTTGTCCGCGGGCTTGCCGTCGGTGCTGCTGCAGGCGGTGAGCGGTAGCACCGCGAGGCTGGTGGCGAGGACGGCGGTGGTGCGGATGCGCATGGACCCCCCAAGGTCACGGTGTGGCTGAGGGGGCATCATGCGACGGTCGGTGCTGGTGACGGGCCAGTATTGGCTCTTTCGTGACCTACGTAGCGGTCAGGGTGCCAGCGCGGCGGACGTTGCCCTGACCGGGCCGCTGGCGGATTGGAACGCGCACCTGTCTCTCGTCCGCGACAAGGCGGCACCGCTGTCCGAGCCGCTGGCCGCACTCCTGGTCGAGATCACCGAGCAGCTGACCTCCACGACCGCGGACGCGCCGCTGCGTGCTCCAGCTCCTGGGCGGTGCCACGGTCCTGGAAGCAGTGGGCCTGGCGGGGCAGCACGCCGACCTGGTGCGGCCAGGTCACCGGGGAAGATTCGCGGCGTGGAAGGCGACCCGCCCGCCGGGGCCGACATAGCCGACGGCGAGGCTGTGATCCTTCGCGGTGACACTTCCCGGTAGGCCGGCGAAGCCGGGCGTCGGTTCAAGGCTGGGCGGTCCGCTCAGTCTTTGGGCGGCTCCGGCCTCGGAGGGGGCTAATGTACGCACCACCTTGAATGGGTTGGGCCGCGATTGAGCTGTCCTCGGCATGGATGCTCACGTTGTGGGCTGCCGCCAGTCCGCCTGTCACTCCGCCCTGCGGGGCGTGTTCGTTCAGCAGAGCACGCAGCTGGTCAGCGGCTTGGCTGCGCTCTCCCTCGTCAAGGTTTTCCAGCATGGCTTCGATACGGGCCTGCCCTGCGGGCTGTTGGCTGATCCGCGCCCGCTCTGCCTCGGCCGGGTCGGTGGCCTGCAGGGCGGTAGCGGTCTGGTCGAGGCGCTCCAGCTCCGCTTGCTCACGCTGGGCATCGCCACGCCCGAACCAACGCGCAACGGCGCCCCGCAACCCGTTCCACGCATCGGTACCGGCAACCTGCACTACCGGCCGCCAGCCACAGCCAGGGCTACCAGGGTCTCCAGCATTCTCCGGCCTCCTCACCTGAGTGGCCTCTCTAAGTCCCTATCGCCGCAGAGAAGGACCGCAGGCAGCGCCTTGTCGGGAACACCCTCATGCTCATTGTCCAAGGTCTTCTACTAGTGGGCACCCGCAACTGCCACGACGACCTTGCTCGTTTGCGGCTGGTGTCGTGGTTCGTACCGGCACCCCCATCTCGGCGACCGCGAGACCCCAGCGGAGTTTCGTCGCAGTCCATTCGGCGCCGTACCGGCACAGCGCGTCCGGCGCGGGGTCGGCCCCCCTGCCCGGATCTTCTCCCGCAACATCACGCGCGGCCGGCTGGGTACGGCGGGCGGTGAAGGCGGTCCCGCCCCGGGTGGGGCGAGACCTGGCGGGCGGCCTCAGGGTGCGGTCGAGGCCGCAGGCCCGTTGCACCTGAACTTGGATAGGCATCCCGGGCACACCATGGACGCCCGGGGTCTCCCCGGGCGCGCCGCTGACCTTCCCCCCTCTGCCGTGGCTACCGTGAAGATCCCGACCGCACTCATCGGCAGACGGAAGGCCAGGCAGTTGGGAAAGTTCAAGGCAATCGCGGGGGCAGTGGGCGGGACGTTAGCCGCCGGGGCTGCGATCGTCGGCATTTTGACCTGGGCCGGCGTCGGCCCACCTTGGCTAAGCGAACCGAAGCCGGCGGGGTCATCTACAGACGCACCGAGAGAAATCGGCCGCCCTCTCAACGTTTATGCATACTGCCGGTACAAGGAGTTCGCCTCTTCACGCCCCGAGAAGGAGCTCCGCACCGTCAAAGACTGGACATGCGTACGCACGGATGGAAGCGCGGAACGGATCACCAGCAACGGTCCCCTCTCCTGGAACGAGGCATGCCAGTACCAGTACGGCCCTGCAGCCGTAGCCGTGAACACCGACCCCGAGCAGCAATGGGGGAGCGTGAGGTGTGTGACGGGCTGAGGAACCTCTACCTTGCGGCTGGTGCCTCCGTGCGAGCCGCCGCACGTCGAGGCGGCGGCCCTTCGTCAGCCCGTCCTCGTTCGCTCTACGGGGGCGGGGCGAGCTCCACGGCCGTGCCGCCGCACCCGACCGCGATGTCCAGCAGCCGGTCCCGCTCCATCTCGTCGACCGCGAGGCCCCAGGAGTTTCGTCGCGGTCCACTCGGCGCCGTACCGGCACAGCGCGTCCGGCGCGGGCGGCAGCCACTCCGCCGGATCCCTGGTCGGCCTTCGACCGGTTCGAGCGGGCCGTCACCGCGACTAGGGAGGACGGCTGGCCCTGGTCGTTGGCGTACGCCTCACGCCGCGCGGGCGTCCACGCCGAGGCCCCGGAGTCCCAGGCCTCGGCGAGCGGGACCATGTGGTCGATGTCCAGCGCGCCGGCCGGGGTGACCTCGCGCTTGTCGTAGTACGACCACCACACTCCGCCCATCAGGGTGCAGCCCGGGCCGATCTCCGGATAGACGACCGCCTCGGCCAGGAGGACCTCGGCTCGGGTGTTGCACTGCCCTGCCGGTGTTGGGAAGTGGGCCAGTCAGTACCAGACGGTGAGAATCTCCGCGTTCTGCACCTCGGAGGAGTTGCCGGGGCTGTAGAGCACGGTCCACGGGGCTGACTTCGACTGGACGACGTCGCCAGCTGCCTCACCGATGACTGCGTCATCATCGTTCATGCAGCGCCAGTTCACCCGCTTCCCGGCGATCAGCGAAGTCGCTCCGCCGGCCCACGAGCAGCGAAGAGTGTCGCCGCCGACGGGGTCCTTGATCTCCAGTGCCCAAGGCTGAGTGCCTTCCTTGGTCGAGACCTGGACTCTCGGGGCGAGTTTCACTTCGTCGATGATCAGGACATCCGGATCCCACGGCGAAGGGAGGCAGACGGCCTTGAGGGCGTGCGTCCAGCAAGGGTCGGCGAGGTTGGAGATCGGTGTGCCGTAGCCGCAGCGCCAGGCTGCAGGGTCGGTGGAGAAGAGCGATGCGGCATTGCAGTGGCCCTCTTTTGCCGTGCGTGAGGGGTCGGCCTTGAATGGCGGACGCAATGCTCCTTCGTCGGTGAAGGGCCGGACGTACCGCTCTTTGGTGAGGCGGGGTTTGGGTGGGTCGTTGTCGATGTTTTCGGTGATCACCGCTGCGATGACGGTGCTGGCGACGCCGGCGATCACGGTGGCGACCCAGACCCAGACGTGCTTCCACCAGGGTTTGTGCTGACGCTGGTCTTCGGTCCCGGGGCCGTCTGCGGGCTCGTCGCCGTGGTGGTCAGGGGTCATGGAGCCTCCCAGGGTGCAGGCTCTCATTGCGTGTGGAGGTGACCCGAACGACACGTCGGGCGCCGTGCAGTATGCGCCCGCATGACCGGCTCGGCGGGTTGCGTGCGTACGCTGCCTGTTCGCTGTCGCGGCGGGTTGGACGGAGGGGGCGGCATGGTGGTGGGGGTCTGGCATTGGGTCGAGCGGAACTCGGCGGGGTTGAGCCTGCTGGTGCCGTTCCTGGCCATCGGCGGGGGCCTGCTCGGGAACTGGCTCGGTGCGAAGGTGCAGGCGGCGGGCGGTCTGGCGCAGGCGAGTGCTGCGCGGGAGGCGGCTCGGATCACGGCTGAGGCTTCCCGGTTGGCGGCATTGCGGGACGAGCGCCGGCTGGCGATCGCAGAACTCGTCCGCACCTCGCGCAGGCTCTTCCGCTTCACGGGCGAGCTGTACAGCGAGGACCGCGATGCGGAAGCCCGGCTGATGTACGAGGAGGTGTCCCAGTCGTATGCCGAGGTGGAGCTGAGTGCGCCGGCGAACCTTGTGGCACTGGCGCAGCCGGTTCTGGAAGCCACTCAAGCGGCCTTGGACGCAGCTCGTCTGCGGGGCCCGGCTGCCAGGGCGATGGCGGTCCTGCAGGAGGTGGCGGATGACGGTGGCACACCGGGCTGGGCCGCGCACTCGGCTGCGCTGAGGGCGCGGGAGGCGCTCAGGGTGCGCAGGCAGGATCGGGAAGCGCTTACGAGGGAAGCGGTCGAGATGATGCGGCGGTGCGGCCTGCTGACCTACGGGCAGATACGCGCGGTTATCGGCGACTTGCCTCGTGGGCCGGTCACAGTGACGCAGCATGAGCGAGCGCAGGCCTACGTGGGGGCGCTTCGAGAGTTCTTGGACGCGGCGCGGGTGGAGTTGGGGGCCAACCGCGAGGGCGGGGTGGAGTGGATTCCCCAGCCCGGAGAGGGCCGCCCCACCCAGATCTAAGTTACTTGTAACAGACCAGCCCGCGCGGGCACGCCCCAGCAGCGCCGCACCTGGACGAGAGCACCTGTCCGGGTGCGGATCACAGCCGCATGAGCGCGTCAACGGTGATCCTCACCCGAAACAGGGGTGCAATAGCCACTGCCGGGAGCCTCTCGGACTGGCTGCTGCCAGCCCCCGTGGCGCTGTCGGCCGCGGGCGGCTCCAACAGCCGACACACGCCGTCGACTGGGACGAGCCCGCAGAGAAGCCCGACAGCCGGCGGTCCTTGGCCGACCACTGTGGTTGTGGCGCGGGTCAGGTGCAGGGGAGCCATCCGGCGGTGAAGTCGGCGCTGTCCCGGGCGTTGTGGGCGCGTTGCTCGATGAGCTTGCGGAAGCCTGCCACGGCGTACCGTTCCCCGGTGGCCGTGCGGGCTCCCGGGATACCGGCGATGTCGGCCATACACTGCTGGGGTTGCTCCTGCCACCCGATGACAAGGACGCGCAGTCCCCGCCGCTCGGCCCGCCGGTGGACGTCGAGGAGGTGCAGCAGGCCGTCGCAGTCCATGACCGGGACGCCGTGCAGGTCCACCAGCAGGTCCCGCACCTCGGCGGTGACACCATCCACAGCGGCGCGGAGGGATTCCCCCGCGTACTAGTCGAGTTCGCCCGCGGCGCTGAGCAGGACGGTGCCGCCGCGGTGCTGGACGTCGACAGTGATCAATGCGTACTCCTCGCTCTCACCCCCACAAGCCTGCGCCCGCAGGACCTTCCATCCTGGCGCGGCAGCTCCCCGAAGCCTGGGCGCGGCTCGCAGAGTCGAGTCATTGAAATGCCGCGGGTGCGGCGTCGCCGTCCGTTTCACCGGGCCGGCTCGGCCACAGCGCAGCGGCGCTTGACCAGCCCTGTCCGCTTCCTGCCGCGCCCACCCGGCGGAGTTGATGACCGGGCGCCGGCCGTCGAGCGGGGGCGGAACCGCCGCTCGGGCGTGGTGCCCGCCCGGGGCGCCGTGGCGCCCTCGAGGGTCGGCAGTGCCGGGGAGAGGCCCGCCGCCCCGGCTCATTCCGCTCCCTGCGCATGGGAGATCATGAGGACGAGTTCCTGCTGAGTGTGCGGGCGGTGCTGGCTGAGGCGGGCTTCGGGGAGGCCGCGCCCGGGGGGAGGAGGGCGTGCATCCGATACGGCATGCCCGCGGGTGTTGATCGGCGGGCTGCCCGTGCAGATCACCCGGTCCGAGCAGGTCGTACCCCGCGACACCCTCGCGGCGACGGCAGCCTTGCAGACGGCCGGCTTCGTCGTCGATCCGCGTGGCGATAGGGGCTGCTCGTGGTCGATCCGGAGCAGCCCTCCGCGTCGGGGGTGCGGTGCTGGGGTGTCCGCGGCCGGGTGAAGGATCCCTTCGGCTGTGATGAACCGGAGCGCGCGGCAGCAGGGGTCTGTGCGGGTGGTTCGCGGCGACGCGGGGCAGGTCCTGGGGGCTCAGCGCGGGCGGATCAGGTGGGATGGGCTGTGGTGAGGAGCGCACCTGCCGTGTCGGTGTCCTTCTTCCCCCTGCGGTGCTGTTGGCCGGGCATCGGCCGCCGTCACACGTCGCTCCACGCAGGCGCGGTCGACAGCACCCGCCTTTCCTCGAGCAGTCGGTGTCCGCCGCCGGCAGCGGGGAGGGCTTCAGCCGGCCAGGGCGTAGTCCAGTTGGTCTGTCCGCCGGGCGGTGAGGTGGACGTGAACGTCGGAGAGGTGCTCCTTCAGGACGGCGTACCCGGCCGCGTACGTCTCCTCCTGTTCGCCGGCGTCGTGCGGCATCCAGAAGATCAGGAGCTGTTCGTTCCTTCGCGTGCCCTCGAGGCTTGCGAAGGACAGCTGATGGACGACCAGTCGCGGCTCGTCCGCGGGCATGGCCTGCCCCAGTTCGTCGTGCGTCAGGTTGCCTTCGACCTCGGGAACCAGAACACCTGCCGCGTATCGCAGGATCACAGTGTTGACCTCCCGCGTCTCCCTCAAGCCGTACAGGGCGGCAAGGCAGCCTTCCGAATGACCGATCGGGGTTCAAGTCTCACCTCGGTAGTGGTCAGGACCTGGGCATCACGGTGCGACAGCCGAGCTGTCAGAAGCTGGCACGGTTGCTCGCCACGGTCGCGGACGCAGCCGAGCTCACGGTGCTCCCCGGTGACGGTGTGACCGCGCGGGCGGAGCTGCACGCGGCAGCCGACAGGGCATTCGCGGCCGCCGACGGGGGTTGGATATATGGGCGGACCTGGCCGCGGCTCGGGCGGCGTGCCGTCGTGAGGCTGTCGCGGTCGGCCAGCGTGTTGTCGTCTGCTTCCGACTCAGGGCCTGTGCCGATGCCGTCGACCTCGTCATCGGCGTGCGCGCCAGCTGCCCAGGAAGGCGGCGACGGCGCTGATGACGCCGGTGAAGCCGGCTTCACCGGCGGTGAGGTAGATGCCGGCGCAGGTCGCAAGGAGCGCCACCAGGACCACTGCATCGGGGAAGCGGCGCGTACCGGGGTCCGGTTCGCGGAAACGTCGTGCTTCGACCAGGTCCACGGCCCCGGCCCTACAGTGAAGGACCAGCTCAGCGACTTGGATCTTTCTCTTGGAAGGAATGCGGCATGGGGGGTATCGGCGTGGCCGACGCAGCGGTGGAGGGGCTGAAAGCCTACCGGGGGGAGCTGATCCGGTACTGCTACCGGATGTTGGGGTCGTACTCCGAGGCTGAGGACGCCGTGCAGGAGACGCTGGTCCGGGCGTGGCGGAGCATCGAACGCTTCGAGGGCCGGGCAGCGTTGCGGTCGTGGGTGTACCGCATCGCAACCAACGTTTGTCTGGATGCCCTCGCCTCGGGTAAGCGGCGCGCGCTGCCGATGGACTTGTCCGGCCCGAGCGTGGGCGGCACGCCGCCGGCGCCCCCGGAGGACACCGCTCTGTGGGTGGAGCCCTGCCCTGGCGGTGATCCGGAGGCGGCCGCAACGACGGGCGAGTCAGTGCGGCTGGCGTTCGTTGCTGCGCTGCAGCACCTACCGCCCAGGCAGCGAGCCACGCTGATCCTGCGCGATGTTCTGCGCTTCTCAGCGCGCGAGGTCGCTGAACTGCACGGCTCCACAGTCGCCTCGGCCAATAGCGCCCTGCAGCGGGCTCGAGCCACACTGGCCGACCGCCGGGGGAAGGACGAACTGGACGTACGGCCGTCCGACGACAGCGTCCGTCGGGTGTTGGCCGAGCGGTACGCCGCGGCGTTCTCCCGCTACGACATGGAGGAGCTGAACATGCTCCTCCACGTCGACGCCACGCTGTGCCTGCCCCCGTACTCGAAGTGGATGCGCGGTTTGCCCGACATCCAGGCATGGCTGACCGGTCCCGCCATCGGCTGCCGCGGGTCGCGTCTGGTTCCGACCGCCGCGAACGGATCCCCCGCCTTCGGCCAGTACCGCCCCCGCCCGGACGGTACCGACTACGAGCCGTGGGCCCTGCAGGTCGTCGAGTTCTCCGGCGACCGGATCACCGGCATTACGGCCTTCCGTGACACCGAGCGACTCTTCCCCCTCTTCGGCCTGCCGGGCCGCCTGGGCGAGGACGCGCGATTCGTTGATCGTGCCTGACTGTTTGCCAGTCCTCGGCGAGGGTGTGGGCAACGGAGGGCGTTGGTGTCACCGTGGCCCGGAAGCTGCTTGGCCTCGAGCCGGTTGACGAGCTGCATGTGCTTGGTGAGCGGGCAGGACCTTTCTAGGTGGCCATGGGTGTCCTTGTCTCTTCCGGATGCCCAGCGGTCAGCGGTCGGCTGGGGCGCTGGCCAGTCGGGTTGTCACCGCGGTCAGCCACAGCAGACCAAGTCCCGCGCCTGCGGTGAGGGCCAGGACGGAGGCGGCGGGGGCCATGAAGCCGGCGAGGACGGCAAAGGGGACGACGGACCTGGCCGGCCTGGCGCCGGATCCCACGCCGACTACCTGGAGCCGATCGTCCGGGGGGGGGGCCGCACGGAGCGGACACCGCCCATGTGATTGATGGCGCGGTGCCAGGTGGCGCACGCCTGCTCGATGCTTCCGCGCTTTGAGGGACATCTCGGCACCTGCGACCAGGTCGAGGGCGACGATCCGCGCGTAGGTGGCGGCCGGGCGGGCTGTAGCGGCCAGCGCGTACTGCTCGGCGGCGGCGCGGTGATGGCCGAGCTTGGCGGTACGGGAATACACGGATGCGGCCGGCGGCCCCCATGCCAGCGCCCAGAGCGGCACTTCGTCGCCGGGGGCTCCGGTCAGCAAGGTGCGGGCGTGCTCGACTGCGGCCAGTGCCGCACGGTGCTTGCCGCTCTTGGCCAGGGTGTGGGCGTGGACGACCCTGAAGAGAGCTTCGGTCTGGGCGTCGACCTGGCCCTTGGCACGGTTCGGTCTCGGGCAGTCCCAGGCAGTGCTCGGGGCGGTGCAGCTTGAGTCCCTGCATACCCATGGTGCGCATCACGAAGCCGTCGTGCCCGCGGAGTCCGGATTCGGTGGCCAGAGCGTAGGACTGGAGGTAGTAACGCTGGGCGAGGCCCTGCTGGCCGGCGTCGTAGGACTTCCAGCCCAGTAGGTGAACACCGCGGCTGGCTGCGGACAGCATCTGCTGTCGGACTTCACCGGTGCGGAATCGTGCCCGGCACAGGGGGGCGATGTCGTCACGTAGGTAGGTGACCAGGGCGCTGCGCCCGTGCTGTCCGCCGTGGCGTTCATCCATCTCGGAGAATGCGTTGATCATGTCGCGGACCGCGGCGACCTCGGCCATGCCGACGGTGTGGCTGGTCCGCGCGGCGGCGATACGCGCCGCGATCTCCTCGACGTGCTGGAGGGCGGCAGGGCGGCGGCGTCGGTCGGCCCGCGTTGTCCGGTGCCATGGCTGGCAAGGCGGAGGGGCGCCCGGGTACTGGACGTACTCGGGCGCCCCGACAACGCGGCCGGGTGCGGTGCCGGGCGGCGCGGGCCCGGCAAGATCCGAAAGAGGCGGTCTAGCCGCAGCAGACTGGGAGCACGCCATCCTCACCGGCTACGCCGCATAACGCAGCTGCGTGAAACAAGACGGTGGCACCGTCCGCCTTGATCTCGACCGGCGTCTCCCCACCGTTGACCCACAGTGACTGAAGACGCCGGCGGGAGGCACATGCTGCGCATCAATCCCTGATAGGGCTACGGGCGATGGCCGACTGGCCGTGCGTTGGACCTGCGGAAGGGCTTACGTCACGCAGCGGGGCGGCTGGGGTCCCGAATCAAGCGGTCGCTGATCCGAATCGCGTATTGCAGTTCTCGGTGGAGGGACGCCGGGAGGGTGCCAGAATCGATGCCGCACGCCTCGACTAGGTCTCGGCATCTGCGTGCTTCGTCCTGTGTGGACAACGTGGTAAAGAGGGCGTGGGCTTGGGCCTCCTTGGCTGCGGCTCCGTCGGCTGCACGGGTGATCCGCCGGTGCAGTTCGCGCACGACACCTCTGGCTGCCGGGCTGGGGCAGATGACGTCGATGATGGTGAGGCCGAGGCGCACTTCGAATGCGATCGTGCCTGGCCTTTCGGGCAGCGCGAACAGGGCGTCCGCGAGTGCATGCGGCTGGTCCAGACCAGCGGCAGGGTGGTAGCACAGAGCGCGGAGGCAGGCAGTGACTACGGCTTCCCATGGCTCGCCGGGCTCGGTTGCGGCGATGAGTTCCGCGGCGGCGGAGCTGTTGTCGTTGGTGAGTGCTGCGATGACGGCGATCTGGCGGCCGTCGAGCATTCGTGTGCCGACCCCGTGGTGTTCGTGGACGTGGGCGAGCGCTGCGTCCCACCGGCCGACTGCGGTGAGGGTGCGGGAGCCGTCGGCCAGGAGGACCCGCCACAGCCAGGAGCGGACCTCTTGTCGGGTGGTCGGCGTCCCGACGAGGTTGGCCGGGACGGCCACGCCGTCGAACTGGTCGGCGGTGCCGGTGCTGACGGCGTTGAACAGGCGCAGGAGGTGGTCGAGTGCGCTGTCTCCCTGTCGGGCGCGCAGCTGCAGGCGGGCCAGGTTGATGACCGGTTCCAGTGCGCGGATCGCGGTATCGGCGGGCAGCGGGGCTGCGTGCAGGTAGGCGGCCGCGTGCTGGCGACACATCTCTGACGCGAGGTCGCGGAGGCCGACATCGGAGGCGAGTAGAGCGGCTTGGTTATAGACCGCGGAGGCGGTGACGGGGTCGCTGGTGTCCGCCGCTGTCTGCGCGAGGTTGCTCAAGGAGCGGACGCGCTGGGGGAGAGGCAGGCATATGGGCCGGGGGCGGGGGACGAGGGGGAAGCGGGCGACGAGGTCAGTGAGAGTCGGCGCAGTCATGCGGCTTCCTCCCGGTGGTGGGGTCCGGGCCGAAGACGGCAGTCTTCGCGGCGGTGGCCAGGGTGGCTTGGGTGGTGTAGGGGAGGCCGACGCGGTTCCAGGCGAAGAGGATGTGGTGGGCCACGACGTCGCGCAGTCCGCGGTGGAGGTGGCCGGAGGCTGCGAGGTGGGAGAGGTCGGTGCCGGCGGTGGTGTAGGCGTGAGCCCACTCGGCTGCGTAGGCCAGCCGTTCACCGGGGCGCATGAGGTCTTCCCCCGTCACGGAGACCATCCGGTGCACAGCGGGGGTCAGCCGGCCCTGGTCTTCGGGCTTGGCAGTCGCCGCATCGGCGCGGTGTTCGGCTACGCGTGCCCAGACGTCGCCCTGTTCGTACCAGTCCAGTCCGGCGGAACGCATGAGTAGGCTGCACAGCAGGAGGGACAGCTCGCGGCGGTGCTGGCGGCTACCGTTCGGGAGGTGGGTGGCCAGGTTGCGGCTGTCCTGGTGGAAGAGGCGGTGGGCGGCGGCCATGGCGTCGGGGCCGCCGAAAGCGTGGACTTCGGGTTCGTAGACCATCACAGTCCATCCGGCGATGTGCCGGCGCGCGGTGAGGGCGTCGAGGTGCCCGCCGATGCTGTCTGCGCGGTCCGGGTTGGGCCGGTAGCGGATGCGCCAGCAGGGGTTTTTGCGGACGTAGAACCAGGTGGTGACGGTACCGGCCTTCTCGGCTGCGAGTAGCAGCGGGATGATGCGGGCCAGGGCCGTGGTCTCGGCGTTCTCCCAGTTGGCGAAGGCGACATTGGCTTGTTGCCAGGTGAGTTTGGGCATGGCGGCGGCTCCCGGGAAGGGTGTATCAGGCCAGGGCGAGGAAGGTGTCCCAGTACGGGGCTGGGGTGTGGTTCGTGCCGAGGGTGTGCAGGGCGAGGGCCGCGCCGGCGGCGCCGTCGAGGAGTTCGGGGTCGTGGCCGGCTCGGCTCAGGGTGGTGATGAGGCGGTCGGCGAGGCGTGGCAGCTCGGCTGCGATGTGCGCGTTGCCGGTTTCGGTAGCCATGCGCCATGAGGCGTGCAGCAGGCCGGCCATGCCGTGGCACAGGCCGATCTCGGGCAGTCGGTCGAGCTCGGCGGAGTCGCGCAGGGGCGCGAGGACCGCGGTCTCGGCGGTGCGGACACGGGCGGGGTCACCCAGGGCCAGGCCGGCGAGTTGCTGGGCTCGAGCGGTCCCGCTGACTCCGTAGCACCAGGAAGCCCGCGGGCGGAGGTCCACGTCCACGCAGCCGCTCGCCACCTGCTCGGCGTCGATCAGTCCGGGCCACCAGGGGCAGGTATCGTCGCCTTGGCGCCATTGGTCCGTCCAGGCGCATACCCGCTCGACTGCGCCGGTGAGGCCGGGCACCTCCAGGCCCCGCAGGAGGGCCTGGGACATGATGGCCAGGGCCGCGCCGATGCCGTGGGCGACTCCGAAGTTCCCGTGGCCACCCCGATAGTCGGGGTGGAGTGCTCCGGTGGTGCCGACGTTCATCCACCACGGCGGCAGCCCGGCGGAGTCCGACAACGGCTCGGTCAGCCGGACCAGGTAGGCCAGGACTTCCTCGGTGATTTCGGCGTCTCCGTACCGGCTGAGGTGGTAGGCGCCAAGCCCCGACAGGCCCTGGATCAGGTCGAACTCCTCCATGGGCGGCCGCTCCCCGCGGTCGAGGCGAAGGTGGGCCTGCGCGAGGCGGGTACGGGTCAGAGCGGTCGTCGCCGCGTCCAGGCGGGCCAGCACCCGTGTGTACCGCCCGGTGGCGTTCTCCGCTCGATGCAGGAGGAGCGCCAGCGCCGGTACGCCGAAGAAGACGTTGGCGTTGACGGCTCCGCTGATTTCGCCGCGGACGGCCTCCGTCAGCCAGCGGTGAGCGGTGTCCCAGTCGCCGTACCCGGTCCGGGCCCGCTCGACGTGCAGCAGGGCGATCCCGGTGGCGCCGCCGGCCAGGGACTGGGGCCAGGCCCGCCAGCCGTCCGGGCGGCCGCCGGGCCAGAGCGCATCGGGCTCAGCTAAGAGGTCGGCCAGCGTGGTGGCGGCCGCCAGCGCGGCGGGCGCGGTCATCGTCGCGGTCATGGGGTCCTCCGTGCACGGGCGGTCCAGCTCAGGGCGGCGGCCCTGGCCAGGTGAAGGTGGGTGCGTTCGGTGTCCAGGTCGGGGCCGCTCATCCGGACGTGGTGCAGGTGAAGCAGGTCGGCCAGTACCTGCTGCGGGGGCAGAGCGGTACCGGTGAGGGCGTGGCGGTAGTCGGCGAGCGTCGCGCGACGTTCGGCCCAGGTGGCGGCGACGTGCTCGCCGAGGCTGTCCGGGGTGCGGGCGGCCAGGTCGACGGCCTGCCGGTAGACGCCCCGTGGAGGTGGGGTCGGCTGGGTGCGGGTGTGCTTGATGAACCAGTCCATCGCTGCGGCGGTGGTGCCGAGGAGGCCGGTGGCGATGTCCACCATGCTGGCCGCGGTGAGCGCGCGGGGATCCGGTCCGGCCGGTGTCTGCGCGGCCAGCTGGGCGACCGCAGCTGCGGAGTCGGCAGCGAAGTACTCCTCGACCGCCTCGATCGTGGCCGTGCCGCCGAACCGGCCGACTTCCGGCATGTGGGTGGCCAGGGTCAAATCCGTGATGAGGCCGCGGCGCTGGAGCCGCTGGGCCCACGCGCCGGTCGTCTCTACGGCCCGTCCGAACGTGCCGGGCGCGACGGTCAAGCGGAGTCGGAGGTGGTCGGCCGGGTCGGGGTAGCGGATGAACCACCACCGCGGGCCGCCGAGCTCGTGCAGAAGGTCAGGCAGATGCCGCGTCAGAATCGAGTCCTGCCGGTCACAGCGCCCATGGAGCTGGAGGTACAGGGTCCTGCCGCAGCCGGGAAGCTGCCCATCGCTGCGCCCGGCCACCGTGGAGCCCGGGGTGGGGATGGGCGCGAGGCGTGGGTCCGCTGCAAGGGGTATGACCACCTCGTGGGCGCGGCCGCCGCACCACCCCATGTCCTGCGGGTGAGGCGCCGCGAGCAGCGTCACCGCAGGGTGGCGCTCCAGTTGGGTGCGCAGCACGGCCTGGTGCGCGGGCTCCGCCAAATCCAGGGCGAGGAACTGATCACCCTCGCTCAGGTAGACGTGCCGGGGCACGTTGACGTCGCGGCGCCAGCCTTCCACGGCCTCCCCCCACCGGTCCGTCGCCGACGTCGCGGGCGAGAGGTCCGCGCCGGTGAGCAGCCAGCGGGCAGGGGACACGACGGTACGCCCGTAGCGGAGGGCGGGGAGGAAGGGCAGTGCGGAGGCGGCGGTGCCCCACTGGAAGCCGGTGCAGGGGACGGCCAGCGCGATGGGGGCTTCGAGGAGGAACCGGGCCAGCGGGTGGGTGTGTCGGGTCAGGTCGACGGCGTTGAGGAGCAGGGTGTGCACGGGCCGGCGCCGGGAGAGCGAGACTAAGTGCAGGTTGTCGGCGTCGGCGGTCACCGCCAGGTCCGCAACGGGCAGGACCCCGGTGCCCGGGGCCAGGAAGTCACCGACCGGGATCACCAGAGGCGTCGTCTGCGGGGACCGTGCGACGTTCTGTCCCAGGACGGAGAGTGGGGTGGAGCTGATCTGCGCGACGAGCGCGTGCTGGTGGAGGCCTGGCAGCGCGGCGTAGACGTCGCTCATGCGGCGGCGGTCCTGCTGGGGCAGCAGGCTGAGGAACCGGCCGGTGGTCGCGCCGGCCGACCGCGCCACCCCGGTGACGTGCAGCACGAAGTCCCGCCGCTCCAACGCCGGCAGGCTCTCGGCGTGAATCCGCACGGTCAGCTCGGTGCTCGGCTGCACCGGGCGGTCGGCGCCGACGGTGGCCAGCTCCTCGATCATCACGTCATCGAGCACGACTTCATGGCGGTGCTGCAGCGCGGCGCGGTGGGCGAGCTTGAGCAGGGCCCTGTCTCGGTCCGGTAGGGGAGCGAGTGCGGAATCGGGGGCCCCGCGGTAGCCGGGTGGGTAGCCAAGTACATCGATGGCGTCCAGGACGGGGACGACAGCCCGCGGCCCGTACCGGTCGAGGAACCGGCCGTGCCACTGCGCCCAGCCGGCCAGCGCGGGACGCGGGGCAAGGCGGGCCAGTGCGCGCGCTGCGGCTTCTGCCTCGCGGAGTACTGGGGTAGGGATCGTCAGGTCCCAGTCCACGCGCAGGTCGATCGCCGAATGCGGGGTCTTGCGCAGCAGCGGATCCTTGGGCGTGTGCGTCTCGACGTGGGCCGTCAGCGCGGTGAGCGGGTCGGGCGTGGTCATCGGCGAGCGCAGGTCGGTCAGGAGTACGCGCTGCTCGACCAGGCCCGCGAGGAGCTTGTTCACCGCGGTGGTGGATGCGCGGGGGAAGGCGAGGGACAGCCGCTCCGCGAGTTCGCTCCACCGGACCGGGGACCGGGCGCCGGCCACGGCCGTGCGGACCGGACCGGTCAGGCGGATCCGTACGTGGTCGGGCGGGCTGTCTGGCACGGTGGGCGGTCGATGCTCGATCACCACGTGCCCGTCGTGCTCGACGGCGAGCGAGGAGGTGAGCAGCAGCAGGTGGGGCCGCAGCTCCGAGTCGGCTTCGAAGCGGGCGACCAGGGCGTTGAGGGCTGTCGCGTCCGGCTTGGTGAAGGCGTGGTGGCGGCCGCCCACGGTCAGGGCCGGTGTCTTCCCGTACCGTGCGGCGGCGACGCCGGCGAACAGTCCGAAGGGGGTGGCGCGCCCGCTCGCGCGCAGGTGGTAGCGCAGAACGGCGAGCACCGTGCGGCGTAAGGCGGGAGCCGCAAGCGGCTGGCCATCGCGGATCTGTTCTACGCGGTCTGCTAGATCCGGGCTCGCGGCTGCCACGGCCGCGGAAAAGCCGTCGGTCTCCCAGACCTGGTCCAGCCATACACGCCACCGGTCCGGGCTGGCGTCGGGGCCGAGGTCGGGCCAGGCTGTGCGCGAGTCGAGGCGGCTTCCTGCTGCTGCCCGGACCGCTGCCGCATCGACAGCGCTATACACGTGCCCTCCTGTGGCCGAGCGGTGTCCGGCCGCACCCGAAGGCGCGACCGGACACCGCGGTGCATACGGGGATGTGCCGTTACGGGCAGCTGACGCACGCGGTCGCGCACGTCGAGCCGCAGCCGTCACCCGTCAGCTGGATGAGCTGGTCCGCGGCGACGCCGCCCTCCACGATCGTGATGTCCAGCTCGAAGCTGGCGTGGTACGGCTCCGTGGCCGGCGCCTTCGGCGCGGCCGTCTGTTCCACCTGAATCGTCATGGTCCCCTCCTTGGGTTTCCGGATGGATGGTGCGATGTCCCGAGACCGTATTGGCCCCGGAGTCTCAGGCCCAGGTCACGCTCACGTAGCCGTGGCGCTTGCGGACCGTGCCCTGGGGCAGTACGGCGGGGGCGGCGCCCGGCACGTACCGGATCGTCGCGGCCCCGCGTCGCAGGTAGTCCGTCGCCCACTTCCGCAGCAGCTCGGCGTACTGCTCGGTGAGCGCTTCGGCCTGCGGTCCGTGCGCAATGACGCCGCTCTCGAACCCGGCGCCCCCAGTCGCGGAGTTGGGACGGCGGGTGCGGTAGGCGAAACTGTCCTCGCTGACCAGGGCCGCCACGCCCAGGCGGGCGGAAGGCTCCACGAGACCGCTGTCGATCACGTCCTGGCTGGCGTGCAGACGGGCGGGGGACGGAAGGTTGAAGGTCATGTACCACTCCAGCTCGTCGGGCAGGTCGTAGGCCGCCCCCGACCACTTCTCCAGCCGGCCGCCTTCCAGGGCCAGGTCCAGGGCCTTCGCGTCGAGCGGGACCTGCCGGTCGTCGGTCTGGAGGGCCACGCCGTCGCGCAGCAGGATCTTGCGGTCCGGGGCGACGCCCTCGCCCTGCATCGGCACGAAGCTGCACAGCCGGTAGGAGAGGCTGGTGAGCAGGCCGCCGCCGTCGCGCTTGAACGCCACCGACCTGGTCGTGCCGCACACCGTCAGCGGTGTGACGAGTCGGCCGTCCGCGGTGAGGGCCTGGATCCAGGACGGGGGGATGTCCCATGTCGCGACCGTCACGATGATGCGGTCGAACAGCCCGAGGCCGGCCACAGCGGTCTCGGCGTCGGCCACGACCGTCTTGACCTGGGTGTACCCGGCGCTGTCCAGGTGCTTGCGGGCCCGGTCGATGACGTCGCGGTCAATGTCGAGACTGCTGACCTCGCCATCGGGGCCCACGAGTTCCTGGATGAGGGCGGCGTTGTATCCGCCCGACCCGATCTCCAGCACCCTCATGCCGGGCTCGATGTCGGCCTGCTCCAGCATCACCGCTTGCAGATGCGGTGCGGAGATGACGCTGATGTCGAGGCCGCGCACGTCCTTCTTCACCGGCATGATGCCGTGCAGGTCGTAGGCCCGGTCGAGGGGCATGTCCGGCGCGAACAGGTGGCGGGGGACGGCGGTGAAAGCGGCCGCGACCGACGGGGAGGTGATCGCGTCCTGGTCATGTAGGGCTCGCACCATGTTGGCTCGCAGAGCCTCGGGGCCGACGGTCTCAAGATGGCTCATCTGGTTCCTCTTCCTTGTCGTGGTGGAGCAGGGGGAGGACATCGAGGCCGCCCGCAGCGCGGCCACGAGCTCAGGTCCGTATTCGGGGTCCTCCCAGGTGACAAACGGCGCCAGGGCCGCGGAGGGGTCTCTCAGCAGCGGGCGCATCAACTGCGCATCACCGTGCCCGAACTCGGCAGCGGCTTGGACGAGATAGCGCAAATACGGGTACAGAGCGTCGTCGCCGAGTACGCAGGGGCCACGACGGTGGACGATGACGGCGAAGCGGAACCAGGCTCCAGGGTGATCGGCTTCCACGGCCGTCCACAGCCAGTTCTCGGCCACCTCCAGGTCTCCTTGCGACAGCGCCACGGACCCCTGGCGGTAGCAGGAGTTCGCGTAGGCCCTGAGTTCCAGGAGCGCCGTCTCCTCCGGGCGCCCCTCGCCCCAGTCGCATTCGGGCCGGTCCCAGAAATCGCGCCCTTCTGCAACCGGCGTCGTCATCGTGCCCGCATCCATTCACGCGGGGCCCGGTACCTGAGGGCGACCCGACCGGTCAGGATGCGGTCTTCGCTCGCCGGCCGGGGTTCGTGCTCCAGGCTGACGGCCAGGAAGCAGCCCCCTCCGCCGCGCACCACGTACGGCCAGATCGGGTCCTGGGGGAAGAAGGTCAGGACGTCGCGCGGGTGTCCGTAGTCCAGCGCAAAGTAGTCCCAGATGTTGTAGACGAGCTGCCCCGTGCGTGGGAAGCTCCGGCCGTAGCGGAGACCGAGACCGTTCGCGATGGCCAGCATCGCCGTGCCGGCGACCATGTTGCGGGTGTGCGCATGCGGGTGGAACAGGGTGACGACGGGCACCGACTCGCGCCGGGTATAGGTGGTATCGACCTGGATCCCCGGCAGGAACTCCGGGTCCGGCGGCGCGAGCCTGCTCAACGGCTGCTCCCGCTGGCGGCGGGCGCTGCGGTGCCAGGGCGGTGCGGCGCCACGACCTGGCCGTCCGGGAGAAGCTCACCGGTGTCCTCGAAGAGCAGCAAGCCGTTGCAGAGCAGGCTCCAGCCCTGTTCAGGATGGTGAGCTACTGGTCGGGCAGCCTCTTTGTCGGAAGCATCTGAGCTGGGGCAACAC
>NZ_JBVJFK010000019.1:0-86610 GCF_055587885.1 Streptomyces sp. NPDC046349 | reverse complement strand
GGTACTGCAGGGGGGACCCTGTGGGAGAGTAGGACGCCGCCGAACAATCATTGTGGGAAAGCCCCGCACCTTCTGGTGCGGGGCTTTTCTGCGTTTAAGGGTGCTTTCGCCGCGACGGCCGGGTCCGAAGGACGGCCCAACGACCGGGTGGTGACGTGCTCGATGGCTCTGACGTGCGTAATCATGAAGGAAGTCGGGCGGATGGATGGCTAGGATCTTCGCTCATGAACGGAGTCCAGCACGTGATACGTCCGGTGCGCGCAGACGAGTGGGCGAAGGTCAAGGAGCTGCGGATAGCCGGCCTCAAGGACCCGGCTGCTCCGGTCGCGTTCCTCGAGACGGTGGAGCAGGCCGAAAAACACCCCGACGAATTCTGGCAGGGGCGAGCCGCGGGAGCGTCCCACGGGCGGGCTGCGCGACAGTTCGTGGCGGAGGCCCCCGACGGGCGCTGGGTCGGCACGGTGTCCGTGCTCGTCGAGGAGGGCGGGACCATCGACTTCTTCGGCCAGGCCGTCGAGCGGACACAGGGGCACCTGGTCGGGGTGTTCGTACGGCCCGAGCAGCGCGGCACCGGGCTGACCGAGGCCCTGTTCGCGGCCGCGCTGGAGTGGGCCTGGGGGCTGGAGGCGCCGGTCCTGGAACGCGTACGGCTCTTCGTGCACGAGGACAACGCGCGGGCCGGGGCCTTCTACCGGAGGTACGGGTTCAAGGCGACCGGCACGGTCGTGCCGATGCCCGGGAACCCGGAGGCCAAGGAGCTGGAGTACGCCCTCCGTCGGCCCGACGCGGCCTAGAGGCCGGCTCCGGGCCAGCGGGAGCGGGCCTGCTCGCGGCTGCGGCACAGGGCCAGGAGGGGAAGCGGGTCCCCGGTCAGCAGCTCCGGGAGCTGGGGGATCGGGGCCACGGCCGCCACATCGTCCAGCACCAGCGAGAGTGGTGGGTCGAGCCGACCGTGGGATGACCGTGCGGCCATGCGGCGGCCGTGCTCGACCACGTGAGAGGCGAGTGCGGTCAGCAACGGCATCGCACCCGGGTGGGTGCGAGGGTCCTCCAGAGCTTCACCCACCACATACAGGGTTCCCCCTTCGGCCAGGAACGAAGCCAGGGTGAGCGAATCCGTTCGGTTCGTGGTGCAGACCTCGCGGATGTGGATCGATGTCAGGCAGGAGAGGGCACGGGCCGTCAGGTTCTGCGCCAGTTCGCGGCGTTCCGGGTGCGCGGTCAGGGCGCTCTCCAGTTCACCGGCCGCGCCCGCGGCGGCACCGGGGTGCGTGCGCAGGATGCGTACCGGGTCCTGCGCGCTGTTGCCCTGGGCCCAGCGGTGCAGCTGCTTGAACGGGCGGTCGTCGAGGGCGGCAGCCTGGAGCCAGCTGCGCAGGAGCGTTTCGGCGGTGTCGGCGACAGCTTCGTCCATCCGGGCCTGTGGGCGTACGGGGGCCAGCAGGGCGACAGCGCGGGCGGATGCGGCGTCGCGGTCGGCGCAGCCCTCGGCGGGGTTCCAGTGCATGCGGGCCGGGGTGTCGCACAGGTGGGAGGGGTCGTAGAGGAGGACCGGGCCGAGTTTGGCGCGGGCGTCCTTGGTCTCCGCCCACAGGGTGGGGGAGGAGGTCACGACCAGGGCGGCGCCTTCCGCCTCGCCGATGCGGTGGGCCGCGGCGCGCAGACGGTCGTCGGGGCCGCCGTACGCGAGGCCCTGCGGGGCTGGAGCGGGGGTGACGGTGCTGGTTGCCGGCCCGAGCGGGGCGTAGCCGAAGCCGTAGCGGTAGGCGTCGTCGCCGGGGCTGCCGGGGCTGCCGGGGCTGCCGGGGCCGGGCTCCAGCGCCACGGGCGCCGTCGGGGCCGGACCGGCCGCGACGGGAACGGGTGCGGGGCGCAGGCCGTCGGGGGCGCTGCTCCCGGACCCCCGCGCCTCCGACGCCGCCGGCGCGGGAGTGGGGGTCGTCGAGGCCGGATGGGTCGCAGGTGTGGGGGCCGTTGGCGGGATCGCCGTCTGCGCCGGTGCCGGCTGGTAGGGGCCTGGTACGGGCGCCCGTGACTCCTGCTTCGCCAGGGCGCGGCGGGCCTTGGTGCGGGCCACCACGCCGATCGCGAAGACCGTCACGACGAAGAGGATCAGCAGCTGGCTGACGAACAGGCCCCAGAACAGGCCCCAGCCGGAGAGGGCAGCCGGGTCGGTGTCGGGCCAGGCGGCCGGGATGTCGTGTGGCTGTGCTATCAGGGCGCGGACGGCCGTCGGGGTCCGGGTGAAGGTGACGGTGCCCGGCCAGGAGCCCTTGGCGAAGAGCGAGGCCAGCCCGGTGGCCGTCCAGACGAGGACGGCCAGGCCGAGGAGGAAGGCCAGCAGGGCGACCAGCAGGCCGTCCGGGATTCCGCCGCCGCGCGCCGCGGGCTCCGTACGTCGTGCGTCGTGCATGGTCAGGCCACCGTGGTCGCGGATCCGGGGCTGCCGCTGCCGCGGCTGCGTTCGATGGACAGGGCGCGTTCCTCCGCTTCCAGTTCGGCGGCGAGGAGGTCCGCGGGGAGGCGGGCCGAGGCGGAGGACTCGGTCATGGCGCGGTCGGTGAAGACCAGGGGGCGTTCGGCTTCGGTGATCAGGTGTTTGACGACCTGGACGTTGCCGTTGACGTCCCAGACGGCGATGCCGGGGGTGAGGGTCGGGATGATTTCCACCGCCCAGCGGGGCAGGCCCAGGACCCGGCCCGTGGCGCGGGCCTCGTCCGCCTTCTGGGCGTAGATCGTTCGGGTCGAGGCCATCTTGAGGATGGCTGCTGCTTCGCGGGCCGCGGCCCCGTCGACGACGTCGGAGAGGTGGTGGACGACGGCGACGAAGGACAGGCCGAGACGGCGGCCGAACTTCAGGAGGCGCTGGAACAGCTGAGCGACGAAGGGGCTGTTGATGATGTGCCAGGCCTCTTCGACGAGGAAGATGCGCTTCTTGCGGTCGGGCCGGATCCAGGTGTGCTCGAGCCATACGCCGACGATCGCCATGAGGATGGGCATGGCGATGGAGTTGCGGTCGATGTGGGAGAGGTCGAAGACGATCAGGGGGGCGTCGAGGTCGATGCCGACGGTCGTGGGGCCGTCGAACATGCCGCGCAGGTCGCCGTCGACGAGGCGGTCGATGACGAGCGCCACGTCGAGGCCCCAGGCCCGGACGTCGTCTATGTCGACGTTCATGGCGAGTGCGGATTCGGCCTCGGGGTGGCGCAGTTGTTCCACGATGTCGGTCAGGACGGGCTGGCGGTCCCGGATGGTGTCGACGACGTGGGCGTGGGCGACCTTGAGGGCGAAGCCGGCGCGCTCGTCGAGGCCGTGGCCCATGGCCACCTCGATGATGGTCCGCAGCAGCGCGAGCTGGCCGGTCGTGGTGATGGCCGGGTCGAGGGGGTTGAGGCGGATCCCGGTGTCGTTGGCGGCGATCGGGTCCAGGCGGATGGGGGTTATCCCCAGCTGCTGGGCGATCAGGTTCCATTCGCCGACGCCGTCCTCGCCCTGGGCGTCGAGGACGACGACCTGGCGGTCCTTGAACCGGAGCTGGCGCAGGACGTAGGTCTTCTCCAGGGCGGACTTGCCGTTGCCGGATTCGCCGAGGACCAGCCAGTGGGGGGCCGGGAGCTGCTGGCCGTACAGCTGGAAGGGGTCGTAGATGTAGCCCTTGCCGCTGTAGACCTCGCGGCCGATGATGACGCCGGAGTCGCCGAGGCCGGGGGCGGCCGTGGGCAGGTAGACGGCTTGCGCCTGCCCGGTGGAGGTGCGTACGGGCAGGCGCGTGGTTTCGACTTTGCCGAAGAGGAAGCTGGTGAAGGCGTCCGTCAGCGCTGTCATGGGATCTCGCATGGGCGGCTTTCCCTCCAGCTAGCGTCGGATGCCGGTGGCGAACGGCAAGGTGTTGACGAAGGCGCGGTGGTGCTCGCGGTCGCACCACTCCAGCTTCAGGTAGGACTTGCCGGCCGAGGCGCGGATGGTCCGCTTGTCGCGGGCGAGGGCCTCCGGTGAACGCGACGACACCGTGATGTACCCGACCAGGTTGACCCCGGCAGCGCCGCTGGCGAGGTCTTCACCCCTCTGGTCGAGCCGGCCGTGGGCGGCGATGTCGCGGGGGTCGACCGTGCGGTTCATCTTGGCGGCGCGGGAGGCGTCGGCCTCGTCGTTGGTCTTCTCGGTGAGCATGCGTTCGATGGCGACCTCGGTGGGCTCCAGGTCCATGGTGACGGCGACGGTGCGGATGACGTCGGGGGTGTGGACGAGGAGGGGGGCGAGGAAGTTCACGCCGACGGGGGTCATGGGCCATTCCTTGACCCAGGCGGTGGCGTGGCACCAGGGGGCGCGGGTGGAGGACTCGCGGGTCTTGGCCTGGAGGAAGGTGGGTTCGACGGCGTCGAGTTCGGCGGGCCAGGCGTTGCGCTTGGTCATGGCCTGGATGTGGTCGATGGGGTGGTCCGGGTCGTACATGGAGTGCACGAGGGAGGCGAGGCGGCCCTGGCCGAGGGGCTGGCGGACGCGGATGTCGGCCTCCGCGAGGCGGGCGCAGATGTCGGTGAGCTCGCGGGCCATGACGATGGCGAGGCCGGCGTCGCGGTCGAGTTTGCGGCCCTTGTGGGGGGTGGAGGCGCGGGCGATGGTGACGGCTTCGGCGGCCAGGTCGCGGGTGTAGTGCATGCAGGCGACGAGGTAGGCGCGGTGCTGTTCGGAGGAGGTGGACACCATCGACTGGAGCTGGTCGTAGGAGTCGCGCAGCCAGACGGGGGCCTGGGTGTCGCCGCGCTGGGCGACGTCCTTTGCGTGGGCGTCGGGGTCGGCGGGCAGGGTGCGGGCGAGCATCTGGAGGCGGGTGACGAAGCCGTCGCCGTTGGCCACGTGCTTGAGGAGGGTGCCGAAGCGGTCGACGAGGGCTTCCTGGTCCTCGCTGTCGCGCAGGCCGACGCCGGGGCCCTCGATCTCGATGGCGGCGGTGACGGTGCGGCGGTCCGCGTGGAGGAGTACGGCGATCTCGTCGGGGCCGAAGGGGGCGGCGAGCCAGTTGATGCGGCCGATGCCCGGGGGCGGGCCGACCTCGACCTCGCGGCCGTCCGCGGCCCGGACGCCGGCTTCCATGGCGCCGGAGCGGTAGGTGGTGCCGCGGCGCAGGGTGCGCTTGTAGCTGCGGCTGATCTCGAACCAGCGGTAGAAGGTGCGGCCCTTGTACGGGACGTACACGGCGGCGAGCGCGAGCACGGGGAAGCCGACCAGACTGACGATGCGCAGGGTGAGGTCGGGGACGAGAAGTCCGCTCATCATGCCGAAGAACGCCCCGGTGATGATGAGGGCGATCTCGCCGGTCTCGCGGTTCTTGCCGACGATCGCGTTCGGCCGGGCGCGGCCGATGAGATACGTGCGGCGGGGCGCGACCGGGTGCAGCTGGTGGGACTGGGACGTCAACGCCCGTCACCTCCTGTGTTCCTCGTGCTCGAGCTCGTGCGGGGCGGGGGTGCGGCGGAGGGGACAGATCCGCCGCCGCCCCCGCCGCCGGAGGCGGGGCGGCTGCTGTGGGCGGCCACGCCTCCGGAGAGGGGGTTGGCGGGGCGGGGCGCGCCGCCGCCGTCGCCTCCGCGGTGGGCGCCGCGGCTGCTGTGGGTCTTGATGCCCTGGGAGACGAGGGAGGCCGGGGAGCTGATGACGGCGGCGGCCTGGGCTCCGTCGGTGGCTTTGCTGCGGCCCGCGCGGGCGGAGGCGATCTCGTCGCCGAAGCCGGGGACGAAACGGTAGATCACCGCGGAGGCGAAGATCGCCAGGAGGATGATGGAGAGGCCGGTGACGACGGCGGAGAAGGCGCCCGGGCCTTGTTCGCCGGTGAGGGCTCCGGCGAGGCCGAGGACGATGACGATGACCGGCTTCACGAGGATGACGGCGATCATGATGCCGGCCCAGCGGCGGACGTGGCCCCAGAGGTTGCGGTCGACGAGCCCTGAGTAGACGACGACCCCGAGGAGGGCGCCGACGTAGAGGAGGGCGGCGCGGATGAAGAGCTCGAGGAAGAGGATGCCGGCGGCGAGGACGGTGACGAGGGCGACGACGATCAGCATGATCGGGCCGCCGCCGATGTCGTCGCCCTTCTTGAGGGCCTCGGAGAAGGAGCCGAAGAAGACGTCGGTCTGGCCGCCGGTGGCGGAGGCGATGACCTCGGTGACGCCGTCGGTCGCGGAGACGACGGTGTAGAGGATCAGGGGGGTGAAGGCGGAGGCCAGGACGGTGAGCCAGAGGAAGCCGATGGCTTCGGAGATGGCGGTGGTGAGGGGGACGCCGCGGACGGCTCGCTTGGCGACGGCGAAGAGCCACAGCACGAGCGTGAGGATGGTGGAGGCGGCGAAGACGACGGCGTACTGCTTGAGGAAGGTGGCGTTGGTGAAGTCGACGTTGGCGCTGCCGTTGACCGCTTCGCTGAGCTTGGTGACGATCCAGGCTGCGGCGTCGGCGCAGCCCTTGGCGAGGGAGGCGAGGGGGTTGAGTGCGTCTCCGCCGTCGCTGGGGGCCAGTCCCGTTCCGGGTGTGGCACCGGATGCGCCTGTGCCGTTCTGGCAGTACTGCTTGGAGGGGCCGTCGAGCAGGGCGCAGGGGTCGTTGGTGGGCTGAGGTGTGGAGGCGGGCGAAGTCGGATCGGGCGCCGCGTAGGCGCGGGTCGCCAGGGACGCGAGGGCCACGTGGGCGGAGGCGATCACGCCCAGCCGGGCGGGAAGCCGGAGGCTAGCGGGCATAGGTGAATCCTCCGAATTCCTTGATGGCCTTGCTCATGTCGTCGGACGTCGACACGGGGACATCGCCGGGAACCGGGGCGGGCCCGTCCTGCTGGGTGTCGTCGACGACTTTCCAGTCCCCGCCGACCCAACTCAGCTCGAAGGTCCAGGTCTTCCAGAGGGTCCGTACCGGGTCGGTGGACTTGGTGCCGGACATGCCGATCAGGCCGGTGTACCAGACGGAGACCTTGGCGGCGGTGGGGGTGTAGCTCTCCACGCGGGTGCCGATCGGGACGGTGCGGGTGACGAAGGTGCTGCCCTGGGGGGCGTTTCCGTTCGCGTCGAGGCCGAGCTTGGCGAGGAAGGCCGCTGAGTAGGCCTCGTCCTGGGGGCCCTTCATTCTGGACGCGACGTCGGGTGCGTAGATGCCGTCGACGAGGGCGTGGCGGGTGTTCTTCCGGAACATGCCGTCCGAGCCCAGGGCGACCGCGAAGTTGGCGGCGGCCGATTGGGCGCCCTGTTCGTCTTGGGTGAAGCCCTTGGGGATGCCGGCGGTTTTGCCGGTGACCGGGTCCGTGCCCGTGGCGGCCGTGGAGGCGGCGGCCGGGGCGTCGTCCGAGGGGCGGTCGTCGGGGGTGTCCGGGGACTGGTTGGCGAAGGCGATGGCGGCGATCAGGAGGACCACCACGCCGACCACGGTGACCAGGCTGCGGGGGGCGCGGGAGGTGCGGCGGGCGGGGCCGTACGGGTCGGCGGCGGCTTCGGGGAGGCGGGTGCGGGTCTGGCCCGTGCCGCCGACCTCGCCGTAGCCGGCGCCGCCGTACTGGTCGTCGTTGCTCATTCCGTTTCCGCCCCCTCCGCGTCGTACGACGGTAGCGCTGGTTCCCGCGTGGATGCGGTGTGGTGAGTCCTCATCAGGCGGGGACACCGGTGGTCGGTCGGGTCAGACGGCCATTCCGTAGACGATCGTGAAGAGCGTGCCGAGGGAGCCGATGATGAAGACGCCCGTGAGGCCGGCCACGATCAGGCCCTTGCCCTGTTCCGCGCTGAACGTGTCGCGCAGGGCGGTCGCGCCGATGCGTTGTTTGGCCGCGCCCCAGATGGCGATGCCGAGGCAGAGGAGGATCGCCACGGCCATGACCACCTCGATCATGACCTTCGCTTCGTTGCCGAGACTGCCGAACGGCCCCCAGTTCGGGGCGATTCCGCCGATGATGGTGGTGATGTCGCCCTTTTCGGCTGCCAGGATCATGTAACTCACCGCCCCTGTATGGGTAGTTCCGGATGCCCGCTGCCCGACGGCAGGGGTCACGCACTATCTTCGCTGATGAAACCGCCGCCGTCGTCGACTTGTCGGCTCTCTTTACCCGATCTCGCGGCCCGCGACCGGCTTCCGCGCTCTGACCTGGGCCGGGCTGCCGTCCATCCGCAAGAACGTGCGGTCACTCTGTGTATCACGGGGGGTGACGCCGGGCAATGATTGTCCTGTCGGCGTACGGGGGGCGGGGCGAGGGGCCGCCGTTCGGAGCAGTGGGGTCGCGTGTCGTTGGGCCGACTCGCTGACATATGTCCGACATTCCGTCAGTAATCCATCCGTACATGCGATCGGGGGCGAAGCTCCACGTCGTCAGGTAGGACGACGCAGGGAGTGAAGGATGGGTTCATCGATGAGGGCGGGCCGGCGGCTGGGGTCGGCGGCGGGTCTGGCGGTGCCGCTGGTGCTGGTGCTCGGGGGCGTTTCGGCACCCGTGGCGGCCGCGGACGCCGTCGGCGCGCAGGGGGCGGGGGTGGCCGGGGCCTGCGGGAAGAAGACCGGGGCCACCGCGAAGGGGAAGTCGAAGGCGGCGCCCGGCGCCCGCGGCACGGCGTGTCCGACGCGGCGCTTGGGACCGAAGCCCAAGGCGGAGCGGGGTCCGGCGGGGCCGCAGGGGCCGCCGGGGCCGTGCGTGGACATCGACACGGTCGGGGTGCCGGGGTCGATGTCGGGCGCGGAGTACAGCGCGGCGCTGACCCGGGGCCGGACGTACGTCGGCTACCGGAGCGCGCCGACCGGTGCCTACGCGTGGAAGGACCTGACCAACTACCGGCAGACGCCGGGATATCCGCGGAACGCCTGCGGGGTGTCCGTCAAGGTCGCCGACCGGGTCTACGTGAAGGTGCTCACCACCTCCGGCGCCGTCTTCGAGACCTCGTGCACGCTGACACTGACCTGCACCCTGGGCTGGGCCGCGGTCATCAATCCCTGATCTTCGGGACCGCTGCGTTGTCAGTGGGGTGCGGCAGGCTGGAGGGATGACGACTACCTGGACTCTTGCGGATCTCGAGGCGGCCATTCGGGCGGGGTGGTCCGCCGATACCGCCGAGCCGGCCGACATCAGCCGGGTGCCCTGGACTCCGGAGAATCCGGCCTGGGGGCAGTGCGACATCACTGCCCTGGTCGTGCAGGACCTCGTGGGCGGGGACCTGGTGCTGGGCGAGGTGTTCCGCGAAGGCCGGCAGGAGGGCTACCACTGGTGGAACCTGCTGCCCGGCGGTATCCGGGTCGATCTGACGCGGGAGCAGTTCCGGCGGGGGGAGACGGTCACGCCCGGGCGTGTGGTGAAGCGGCCGGGCGGGCGGCTGAACCGGCGCTGGGAGGAGTACCAGCTGCTGCGGCAGCGGGTCATCGACAAGCTGGGGCCGCTGCCGGGGGTGATGGTGGCGCAGGACGGGCGGCGCCTGGCGTACACGGACTTCGGCGGGCCGGGGGCGCCGCTGCTGGCGCTGCACGGGCATTTCGGGTCGGGGGCCGCCTTCGAGCGGCTGGCCCGGGAGGTGGGCCCGTCCTGGCGGGTGATCGCCCTGGACCAGCGCGGCCACGGGGATTCCGACCGGGCGGGGGAGTACACGCGGGAGGGGTACGTGGCCGACGCGGCTGCCTTGCTGGAGCACGTGGGGCTCGGTCCGGCGGTGGTACTGGGGCAATCGCTGGGCGGGGTCAATGCGTACCAGCTGGCCGCGCGGCGGCCGGATCTCGTGCGGGCGGTGGTGGTCGAGGACATCGGGGCGGTGGTCGACGGCGACCTGTCGTTCGCGCGGGCGTGGCCGCGGCGCGCCGAGACCCGGGCCGGGTTCCTGGCGGGGGTGGGCAGCTCGGCGCCGTATCTGGACGGGTCGGTCCGGGAGCATGCGGACGGCTGGGGGGCCGCGTTCGACGTGGAGGACATGGTGGTGTCCCAGCAGGAGCTGAACGGGGACCACTGGGGGGACTGGCTGCGGGTGCAGGCACCGACGCTGCTGGTGCGGGGGGACCGGAGCGGGGTGCTGTCGGCCGAGCACGCGCGGGAGATGACGGTACGGAGGGCGGGGGTGCGGCTGGTGGAGTTGCCGGCGGGGCACGCGGTGCGGGAGGGGGACCCGGAGGGGTACTTCGCCGCGGTGCGGGGTTTCCTGGCGCGGGTCGGCCCGGGGGCCGCCGCCGCTGCCTGATCGCCGCCGCTGCCTGGTCGCCGGGCCGGGCGGGATGCCGCGCCTCGCGAGGGCAGGGTCACCGCTTGGGCGGCGAGGCTCCGGTCGGGCCGGGGCGGCATGGCCGCGGGCGGCAAGGACGCGGGTCGGCAGGGCTGCCGGGCGGTTGTGCTGCCTGGTCGCCCGTGTGCCGTGGGGACCTTCGGCAGCCGGTGCGACTGTGTTCCCGGCTGCCCGGCTGCCCGGTGATCCGGCCTGCGGGCTTCGGGTCGCGTCGGGCTCCGGGCCGGCCCTCGGGGGGCCGGCCCGCCGTGGTGGGGCCGCGTGACCGGGCGGGGAGTGCGCCGTCGTCGGGCGGCCCGCGGGTGGTTCGTAGGGTGCTCCTGGGTTGCAGGGCGTTGTGACGCAGGTCACGGGAACTCCGCCGGGGTTGCCGGACAGCCGACAGGAGTGACCACAGAGATGCGAACTCGGGTGCGGTCCGGGGATCCGGATGCCTATGCGGAGCTGTTCGACAGCTATTCCCGCACCCTGTACAACCATGCCTTCCGGATGACCGGGGACTGGGCCGTCGCGGAGGACGTCATGTCGGCGGCCTTCATGGAGGCGTGGCGGCTGCGCGGCACGGTCGATCCCGAGGGCGGCTCCCTCCGGCCCTGGCTCCTGGGGATCACCACCAACCTGGCTCGCAACCACTGCCGCAGCAACCGCCGCTTCCGGGCAGCCGCGGCCGCCGCAGCGGCGGCCGCGGGTGCCGCGTCCGTGCCCGATCACGCCGAAGAGGTGGCCGGCCGGCTGGACGACCGGCAGCAGATCGCGGCCACGCTGACGCAGTTGAGCGCACTGCGCGGACCCGAGCGCGAGGTCCTCCTGCTGTGCCTGTGCGAGGGGCTGGAGTACGCCGAGGCCGCGCGGGTCCTCGGCATCCCCGTCGGAACCGTGCGCTCCCGGCTGTCCCGGGCCCGTACGAAGCTGCGCAAACTCGCCGACGCGGAAATGAAGAAGAACAGACGGGAACCCGAGGGCCGCTCCCGACAGACATATGACGACCGCGCGAAGACGGTCCGGTCCGCACAGGAGGGAATCTGATGAACGCCGACCTTTCCCGGCGCCACCCGGCCGGCCGGGAGGACAGTCCCCTCCCCCTGCCGTTCGCCGAACGGGAACTGCCCGCGGGCCGCCACCGGTTCCACAAGGAGCGGCTGATGGCCCAGATCCACGAAGACCTCCGAACCGCCGACGCCGGCACCACCAGCGCCCCTGCCCCGCGCAGGGCGACGCGCAAGCCCTTCCTGAACCGCGCGTTCCTCGTTCCCGCCGCGGCCTTCGCCCTGGCCGGAGCGCTCGCCGCCGGCTTCCTCACCTACGTGGACCGGGGCGCGGCGGACGGAACCGGCTCCACGATCGCCACGGGTCCGGCGATGACCACCCGCATCGGCACCGCCGACGCCAAGGGGACGCCGCAGCTCCTGGACCGCATCTCCCTGGCGGCCGCCTCGACCGGCGGCGGGTCGAAGGTGCGCGCGGACCAGTTCATCTACATCGGGAGCAAGACGGCCACCACCTACGTGAAGAGCGTCGGGGACAAGCACACCCTGGTCAGCGAAGAGCTGCACATGCGCCACCAGTGGAACTCCCCGGACGGCCGTGACGGCTGGCTGATCGAGCCCGGCAACACCGGCCCGAAAGGTATGACCCTGGCGGGGAAGGACGAGAAGGGGGAGACCCCGACTCCGTACCTCAACGCGCCGACCTACAACTACCTCGCCGGGCTGCCCACCGATCCCGACGTGCTGCTGAAGAAGATCTACGAGGAGACCCGGGGGATGGGCCGCGGGCCCGACCAGGAAGCCTTCACCACGATCGGTGACCTGCTGCGTTCGAGCTATCCGCCGGCCGAACTCACCGTCGCGCTCTACAAGGCCGCGGCGAAGATCCCCGGTGTGGTGGTCGTGGACGACGCGGTCGACGCCGCGGGGCGCCAGGGGCTTGCGGTCGCCCGGCTCGACGAGCAAAGCGGGCAGCGGGAGGAGTGGATCTTCGATCGGCAGACGCTCACGTACCTCGGTGAGCGGACCGTCCAGGTGCAAGGTGAGGCCGGCGAGGGGGGACTGATCAAGCCGGGCACGGTCGTGTTCACCACGGCCGTGATGACCCGGACCGTCGTCGACCGGTTGAAGGAGATCCCGGCTTCGGCCGGCTGACCCTTCGCCGGCCGCGGGCTTGGCGGAGCCGGGCCCGGAGCCGGGGCCAAAGCCGGGGCCGGCGGCTCCGGGCCCGCGGGTCGCGTGCGGCGCCGCGTTGCGGGGACCGGAAGGTCGGGGCTCCGCCCCGGCCGCGCGCCTCAATCGCCGGCGGGGCCTGAGAGGGCGGCTCCGCCCGGCCCCGCGCATCGAGTGCAGGCCGGGTCAGGTCCAGTGGGCGGGGCGGGTGAGGGTGGGGGGAATGCGGGTCTTCGGGTCGCCGTGGGCCGCGTTCAGTTGGGGCTGGGTGAGGAAGATTGCGCCGCGGAGGTCCGCGCCGCGCAGGTTCGCGTCGCGGAGGTCGGCGCCGATCAGGTCGGCCGTGCGGAGGTCGGTGCGGGAGAGGTCGGCGGCGATCAGGTAGGCGCCGCGGAGGTTCGCGCCGCGCAGGTTCGCCCCGCAGAGGCGGGCGCCCATCAGGTCGGCGCCGCGGTGGTTCTTCCTGCGTCCCGGGACCTTGGCCCGTACGAGTTCGCTGGTCTCGAGCAGCAGGGTGTTGACCCGGCCCCGCAGGGCCGTGACGTCCAGGGCGGCGAGGGCCCCGGCGTCGGCGCGCGTCCACTGCTCCGTCTCGGCGAGCATGCTGCGCAGGCCGGGGTGGAGGGGGGTCGCGTCGGGGAGGCTGAGGGCCTGGGCCATGTAGAAGAGGAGTTCGTGCAGCTGGCGCATCACCGGGAAGACGTCGAACATCTCCGCCCGGGTCTCGGGGTGCGTGCGCCAGTCGCGGCCGCCGAAGGTGACCTGGGAGACCTGCTGGCCCGCGCCGAAGCAGTCGAAGACGGTGCAGCCCGGGAAGCCCTGGTCGCGCAGTCGGGTGTGGATGCCGCAGCGGAAGTCCTCCCGGAGGTTCTTGCAGGGGGTGCCGGCGGGCTTGTTGACGGCGAAGTCGTTGGACTTGGCGAACGGCAGGGCGACGCAGCAGAGCGCGAAGCAGTTCGCGCAGTCGGCTCGCAGGAGCGGCAGGCCGGGCTGGTCGGGCTGGCTGGGCAGGCTCTGGGACACGCGTTCATTGTCGCCGGTCGGAGGCGGCCGGGCGCATCCGGTGCCCGCTCCAGGGCACGCCGTCGCAACCGTCGCAACTGTCTCGACGGCCGCCGTGGTGCGGAAGCCGAGCTTCTCGGGGAGACGCACCGCACCGGGTTGTGGGGCCGGACGCGGGGGCCGACTCCGGGAGGGCCGGCTCGTCGAGGCCGATGGAGACGGCGTGGGACGAGCCGCTCGCCCGCAGAAGACCTGCCGCCGGCCTCGGGCGCGATCATGACGCGGGCCATGCGGCCGGTGTCCGGGCGAGGGAGACGTGCCCGAGCGGGGTGCCGTCCGGGGACACCGCGGTCTCCACGCGCGGCGGTCCACGCGCGGCGGTCGACGCACGGCGGCCCGGCCCGGCGGTCCACGCGCAGCGGCCCGGCCCGGCGGCGTATGCGGCGAGCTGGGCGTCGTCGGCCGGGCGGAAGGGGCGCAGGCGAGCGGCCGCGGGAGGCCCGTGCGCCAAGTGTGCTTCGCGGGAGAGGGGTTGATCGAGGGGGAGGGGGCGGCGAGCATCGCCGTATGACAGAAGTGATCGCAGTCGCCGTCATCACCCTGCTCGCGGTGATCAGCCCCGGCGCCGATTTCGCCATGGTGGTCCGCAACAGCTACCTCTACGGGCGGCCCACCGGGCTGTTCGCCGCCGCTGGGGTCGCGGCCGGCGTGCTGGTCCACGTCTCGTACACCATGCTGGGTGTCGGTCTGCTGATCGCCTCCTCCACCGCCCTGTTCACCGTGATCAAGCTGGCGGGTGCGGCCTACCTGGTGTGGATCGGGATACGGACCTTCCGGGCGCGGGCTGAGGTGACAGTGGACCTGGAGTCGAAGCCGGGCCTGACCCGGCCGGGGGCGATGCGGTCGGGGTTCCTGACCAATGTGCTGAACCCGAAGACGACGCTGTTCGTGGTGTCGACCTTCACGCAGGTGGTGGATCCGGGTACGCCGCTGTGGCAGCAGGCGGGCTACGGGTTGTTCATGTCGGCGGCGCACCTGGGCTGGTTCGGGGCGGTGGCGGTGTTCTTCTCCGTCTCCAGCCTGCGCGAGCGGATGCTGAAGGCGCAGAGGACGCTGAACAGGGCCATCGGGTCGGTGCTGGTGGGGCTGGGGGTGGGGCTGGGGTTCGCCCGTTGAGTGGCGGAGCGGGGCTGGTGCCGCTGGTTACCTGTCGGTAGCGTTCGGGCCATGGGCACTGGCGAGGGGTTCTTCGAACGACGTGATGCCGGGCGGTTCACCGCCACCGAGTACACGCGCGGGCCGTGGGACGCGGGCTCGCAGCACGCCGGTCCGCCGGCCGCGCTGCTCGGGCGGGCCGTGGAGGAACGGCCGGGTGCGCGCACGGACATGCGGATCGCCCGGATCACGTACGAGATCCTGCGCCCGGTGCCCATCGGCGAGCTGGAGGTCACCACCAGCGTGCTGCGCTCCGGCCGCAGTACCGAGGTGGTCGAGGCCGCGATCGGCCCGGCGGGTGCCGCGTCCGTGATGCTGGCGAGGGCCCTGCGGATCCGGGTTGCAGAGGAGTCCGTGCCGGCCGTCGTGAGCGGGCCGCAGCTGCCGACGCCGGGGGAGGTGGAGGCGACCCCGTTCTTCCCGGTGCCGTGGGAGATCGGCTACCACTCGGCCATGGAGACCCGCTTCACCGAGGGCGCCTTCGTCGAACCGGGGCCCGGCACCTGCTGGATGCGGATGAAGGTGCCGCTCGTGGCCGGGGAGGAGACCCGGCCGCTGGACCGGGTCCTGATCGCCGCCGACTCGGGCAACGGGATCAGCGCGGTGATGGACTTCGGGCGTTACGTCTTCATCAACAGCGACCTGACCGTCCACCTGCACCGCCATCCGGTGGGCGAGTGGGCGTGCGTGCAGGCCCGTACGAGCGTGGACGCGGCCGGTATCGGGCTCGCCGACGCGCAGCTCCACGACGAGAAGGGCCCGATCGGCCGGAGCGCGCAGAGCCTGTACGTGGCGCCGCGCTGAAACGGCGCCGGGGCGCCAACCCCGGTGCGGTGCAACGGAGTCGGTATGGCAGGCTCGTGCGGATGGACGCACTGAGGGGGACCGACCCGGCCCGCATCGGGGAGCACACGCTGCTGGCCAGGCTGGGGGCCGGAGGCATGGGGCAGGTGTACCTCGGGCGCTCGCCCGGCGGGCGGCTGGTCGCGGTCAAGGTGATCCGGGACGAGATCACCGGCCACCCGGAGGCGCTGGCACGGTTCCGGCGGGAGGCCGAGACGGTGCGGGCGGTCCGGTCGGCCTACACGGCGAACCTGATCGACGCCTCGCTCGCCGCCCCGCCGTACTGGCTGGCCACGGAGTACGTGGCCGGACCCACTCTGGGCCGGGCGGTCGCGACGCGCGGGGCGCTGCCGGCGGACACCTGCCTGCGGCTGTTCGCGGCCCTGGCCGAGGGGCTGGCGAGCGTTCACGCGTACGGGGTGACGCACCGGGACCTGAAGCCGCAGAACGTCGTCCTGGGCGCACAGGGGCCGCAGCTGATCGACTTCGGCATCGCCAAGGGGGTCGGGACCACCGCGCTCACGCAGGACGGGCAGGCCCCGGGCACGCCCGGATTCACCGCGCCGGAAGTGCTCGTCGGCGGCGGGACCGGGGACGGCAAGGCGGACGTCTTCGCCCTGGGCGCGACGATGGCGTACGCGGCGACCGGGCGCCCGCCGTACGGGACGGGCGACGCGGCGACGGTGAGCTACCGGGCGGTGCACGAGCCGATCGACCTGGCCGGGGTGGAGCCGGGCCTGGCGGCGCTGATCGGTGCCTGCGTCACGAAGGACCCGGCGGCCCGGCCAGGCCTGCCGGAGGTCATCGCCCGGTGCGGAGTACGGGACGCACTGATCGACGATCCCGTGTACCTGGGGCTGGGGGCGCTGGGCGAGGCCGTGCCGGTGCACGAGATGCGGACGCAGGGGCCGGGTCTCCCGTACGGCTACACGCCGACCGACCACGCGGCCCCGGCCGCGGTTCCGGCCCCGGCGAGGCGTGGGCGGGCGGGTGTGTGGGTGGCGGCCGTGGCGGTGGCCGCGGCCCTGTCGCTGGCCGCCTGGAAGCTCGTCCCGTTCGGCGGGGAGGACGGTGAGGCCGGCCGGGGCGAGGGCGCCTCGGCGGGTGCCGCGGGCACGCCCGCCCGGACGCCGGGCGGGGGAGGCGTCGGCCCCGCCCCTTCGGTGACCGGGGGCGCCGCCGGCAAGCCGCCGGCCGAGTACATCGAGGGCAACCGGATCTCGCGCTACTTCTGGCTGCCTTCCACCGACCCGGAGCGCGCGGCGCACGGCACCGGCGCGTGCAACCTGGGGACGGAGCAGAAGCCGCCGGGTGCGGACTTCCAGGCGGGCGCCGAGGTGCTGGGCAAGTCCGTGAAGATCAGCATGCGCGTCAAGTACGCCGAGAGCAGCCCGACCAAACCCGATCCGTACTACGTGTCGGTGGCGGTCAGGGCCCCGCACGACCTCGACCCGCAGACCGGACAGCCGTTCCCGATGGACAACCGGTCCGTGGGCTTCACCAGCAAGCCCGTCGACATCTACGGAAAGTGGAAGACGGGCGAATACCTGACGCTCACGTACCCGGACGACTTCGCGGAGCACGTGAACGGCAAGACGTACCCCGGCGTGCCCCTGGCGAACGACCCGGGGGACTGGACGCTGGTCTTCTATCACGTCGAGGATGACCCTACGCAGTACGCGAGCATCCACTGCACGGGCTTCCGGGTGGAGTAAGTGGAGTAGTGGATCCGGCGACACGGGCGATTCGCACGTGAAAGCGACCGGCATGGGGGAGGGTTGACGGGTGCGCAGATTCTGGATGGCCGGCGGGATCGGGATCGGGCTGTGTCTGACCTTCGTGGCGCTCCTCGTCGTGGGGACGTACTCGGCGGCGGCGGGGCTGGTGGGATCGGGTGCCGGCGGTCGTGCCGTGGGCCTGACCAAGGGGGCGGTGCCCGCGAAGTACCAGGCGCTGGTGGAGAAGTGGGGCAATCTCTGCCCGGCCATCAGCCCGCCGCTGCTCGCCGCGCAGCTGTACTCCGAGAGCGGCTGGAACCCGAGCGCCGTCAGTCCGGCGGACGCGCGGGGCATCGCGCAGTTCATCCCCGGCACCTGGGCGGGCCACGGCATCGACGGGGACGGGGACGGGGACCGGGACATCTGGGATCCGAACGACGCGATCCCCTCGGCGGCTTCGTACGACTGCGAGCTGGCCGGGGACGTGAAGAGCGTGCCGGGCGACGCGACGTCGAACATGCTGGCCGCCTACAACGCCGGCGCCTACGCGGTCATCAAGTACGGGGGAGTGCCGCCGTACAAGGAGACCCAGGGGTACGTGAAGGCGATCACCACGCTCGCGAAGAGCTTCGCGCGGCCCGTGGGCCGGGTGGCGCCCTCGCAACAGGCCGCCGGCGCGATCTACTTCGCGCAGAAGCAGTTGGGCACGCCGTACCTGTGGGGCGGCAACGGCACGCCCGACCAGGGTGGGCGGTTCGACTGCTCGGGGCTGACGAAGGCCGCGTACGAGACGGTCGGGATCGAGCTGCCGCGCGTGGCCAACGACCAGTACAACGCCGGTCCGCACCCCTCGCGCGACGAACTGCTGCCCGGAGACCTGGTGTTCTTCTCCGATGATCTGACGAACTCCCGGGAGATCCGGCACGTCGGGCTCTACGTGGGCGGCGGATACATGATCAACGCCCCGTTCACCGGAGCGGTCATCCGCTTCGACAAGATCGATACTCCCGACTACTTCGGAGCGACCCGCGTGACGAAGGACGGGGCGGAGTCCCTCCCGCAGCGGTCCGGTCCGGGTCGGCCGTCCTAGCAACTCTCCGTGATGCAAAGGCCCTGAGCTGCGACGGCCAGTCACTCTTCGATAACGTTGCCGTGATCATTGCGTGGAGAGTGGAACCCGGCTGTCAGAACGGGCGTTCCATGAACGCGGGGGTTGATCAAGTGGGTGTCGAAGGGGCGCACACCCGGGTGCGCCCGCAGGGGAACCAGGGCAAGAGCAAGGGGCCGCGTCACCATGGCTGGACTCACGACAGGTGGGCCGAACGTGGATGTCAGCCTGCTGTACGAGGTCAACGGAGCGGCCCGGCGGGCCCCCGCGTGGCTGGACACCGCGGTGAGCACGGCCGGCGAGTACGGGATCCTGCTGGCCCTGGTGTTGCTGGTCCTGTGGTGCTGGCGCGGCGCCCGCCGACAGGACGAGGCCGCCGCCGTCGAATCTTTCACGGCGCTGGTGTGGGCGCCACTCGCCGCCGGCCTGGCCCTGCTCGTGAACGTGCCGCTGCGCGAACTCGTCGGCCGGCAGCGGCCGTTTCGCCAGCACGAGGGGCTGCAGGTCCTCGACCCGGACTGGGGCGTGGGACTGGGCAACACCGCGTACTCGTTCGTCAGCGGCCACACCACCGTCGCGATGGCCCTGGGCGTGGGCCTGTTCGTCGCCCACCGGAAGTTCGGGATCCTTGGGATCGGGCTGGCTCTCGTCGAGGGATTCTGCCGCGTCTACATGGGCGTCAACTACCCGACCGACGTGATCGGCGGGCTCGCGCTCGGCACGGCCGTGGTCCTCGTGCTCGCGCCGCTCACGCTGGCCCTGCTGAACCCGGTGGTGCGGGCGGTGGCCGGCTCCCGGCGCCTCGGACGGCTCGTACGGTCCGGCGGCCGGACGCATCCCCGGCCGGTCGACCTCGCGCAGCCCCGGACCACCCCGCCCGCGGGCCGGCGCCCGCAGGACAAGGACCTCGCCGCCTGACGGAGGCCCGGCCGGGGCCGCCCCAGCACTACCCCGTCCCGTACGAGTCCCAGACGGCGAGCAGCGCGGCCGTCAGCAGGCAGAGCGCGGCCACCCCGAAGCACACCAGGACCGCCCGCGGGCGGGGCCGGGGCGTCACCGGTCACCCGCGCCGGTGTCGCCCCCGCGGCGGTGGCGGGAGCGCAGCCACGGCGCGGCGGCCAGGGCGGCGGCGCAGGTGAGCCCGACGGCCAGGGCCACGTCGGCCGGGCTGTCCGCCGCGGCCACGGGTCCGGCCCGGGCCGCGGCGGCCGGGGCGAACGCGATGAGCGCGGCCCCGAGAAGGGTCGCGAGGCGGGCTGCGGAACCTGGCATGAGTCAAGGGCATCCGCTGCGGCGCCCCCCGGCCAGCCGGGCCGTCCGAACGGGCGAGGGACGTCAGACGGTGCCTGCGGCCTCGTGGCCCGCGGCGTCCTTGCGGGCCAGGTCGCGGGAGCGGCGGGCCGGGCCCTTCCAGCCGCAGGAGCAGACGGCCAGACAGAACGATCCGCGGTCGGCGGTGGATGTGGTGTGGGGGGTCGGCGGCTGCGACGGCGGCCGCGGAGGCGGTACGGAGTCGAGCGGAGGGACCGGGGTCGCGTCGATGTGCGGTTCCACTTCTCCACGGTACCCGGGGCCGACGGGGGCGGGGAGGGCGACCCCGTGACGGGAGACCCGGGGCCTCGTTAAGCGGAGCGGGTGGGGCCTCGGGCAAACATCGGTCATGCGTTGGGGGTTGGCAGGCGATGGTGGTTCACCGGCACAAGCGGCTGCGCGGGCGGGCGGCTGAGGTGGTGCTCGCCGCCGGAGTCACCCTGGCGGTCACGGCGACGAGCGGGTGCGCCGGAGACGG
Organism: Streptomyces sp. NPDC046349; assembly: GCF_055587885.1. Taxonomy (NCBI): domain Bacteria; kingdom Bacillati; phylum Actinomycetota; class Actinomycetes; order Kitasatosporales; family Streptomycetaceae; genus Streptomyces; species Streptomyces sp. NPDC046349. Next base: position 66,556 of record NZ_JBVJFK010000019.1, on the reverse strand, counting down.
CGGGGGCGACGACCGGTCGCCGGCGGAAGCGGCCCTGGTGGTCCGCGGGGCCGCCGACGCCCTGGCACGCACGGGCAGCGCCCGGGCCCGTACGGCCATGGAGATGGCCACGGGCGGGACCCGGGTCACCATCCGCGGTGAGGGCGGCGTCGACTTCAAGAAGCGGATGGGGCAGCTCCTTGTGCTGCTCCCCGCCGGTGTGAAGGGCGAGGACGAGCACCGGCCCATCACCGAGCTCCTGGTCCCGGGCGCGCTCTACATGAAGAACCGCGGCGCGGGCGTCCCCGCCGACAAGTGGGTCCGCGTCGACACGACGACCCTCGCCGACGGGAACCTGGTCACCGGCGGGGCCACCGACCCGCTGATCGCGGCCGAGCTGCTGCGGGTGGCGCAGGAGGTGACGTACGTCGGGGAGACCGAGGTGGCGGGCACCAAGGTGCGGCACTACCGGGGGACCACCGACATCGGGCTGGCCGCGGCGCGCGCGTCGGCGGAGATGCGCGGGGCGCTGGCGGCAGCGGCGAAAGGGTTCAGCAAGGACACGGTGCCCTTCGACGCGTACCTGGACGAGGAGGGGCGGCTGCGGAAGGTCCGGCACCGCTTCACGTACGTCAACAATGGCGTGATCGATGTGTCATCGACCACGCTGCTGTACGGATTCGGGACGCCGGTGACTGTCGTATTGCCCGCGAGCAGGGACATTTACGCCGGAAAGATCGCCGACTAGTGGGGCGGGCGGTCCGGGGGCGGCGCGATCGGGCCATGGCCGGGTATCCGGAAATGGTCCATCCGTGTCATGCGGGGGGACGGGCGTCCTCCCTACGCTGAGGAGCCGGGCGCCGGCAAGTGGTGCGGCATGACCGTGACGGCCGGTGGCCGGTGGCAGACAGAGGTGACACGCGTGACTCCCGCAGGCGGTACGACGGTGCAGGACCACGTGGCGCTCGCCGAGATCGAACTGTGCGGTGAGCTGATCATCGCCGCGTCCGCGGCAGCCGAGGACCGGTTGAGCCTGGACCGCATCGACGAGGTCCTGCTGGGCCGCTAGCGCTGTGACCCGGTGAACCTTTCCGGGCACAGCACCAGCCCGGCACGGGTGGCGCTCCGGGCCCCGCGGTCTCCGGCGGCGGGGCCTGGCGATCAGGTGCGCAGCAGCCGTGCGATGGCCTTGGAGGCCTCCTCGACCTTGGCGTCGATCTCTGCGCCGCCCTTGACCGCGGCGTCGGCGACGCAGTGGCGCAGGTGCTCTTCCAGCAACTGGAGCGCGAAGGACTGCAGCGCCTTCGTGCTCGCCGAGACCTGGGTGAGTATGTCGATGCAGTAGACGTCCTCGTCGACGAGCCGCTGGAGGCCGCGGATCTGGCCCTCGATCCGGCGCAGCCGCTTGAGGTGCTCGTCCTTCTGGTGGTGGTAGCCGTGGACGGCCCCGGCGTCGTGGGAGGTGCCGGGGGTGGCCGCCGCGCCGGACACGGCTCCGGAGCCCTCCGCCTCGATGGTCGTCATAGGTTCTCCCGTGGTCCGGAACAAGGGGGTAGATACCCCTCGTGGGTATAGGATACCGGGCTCGCACCCGTCGGGCAGGGGCCCGTGGCCCTCACTCTGCCTGATGGAGGACACTGGTGAACGGCCGGTTAGCCGTGGCCGGGGGATGCGCCTAGCATCAGCCTGACCGAATCCGATGCACCCCGAGGACCTCACGTGCGATTTCGTCTGACCCCCAGGGAGACGAGCTTCTACGACATGTTCGCCGCATCCGCGGACAACATCGTCACGGGCTCCAAGCTCCTGATGGAACTGCTCGGAGCGGACACCTCCGCCCGGGCCGAGATCGCGGAACGGATGCGGGCGGCGGAGCACGCGGGGGACGACGCGACCCACGCGATCTTCCACCAGCTGAACTCCTCCTTCATCACGCCGTTCGACCGCGAGGACATCTACTCCCTGGCGTCGTCGCTCGACGACATCATGGACTTCATGGAGGAGGCCGTCGACCTGGTCGTCCTCTACAACGTCGAAGAGCTCCCCAAGGGTGTCGAGCAGCAGATCGAGGTCCTGGCGCGGGCGGCCGAGCTGACCGCCGAGGCCATGCCGCACCTGCGCACGATGGACAACCTCACCGAGTACTGGATCGAGGTCAACCGGTTGGAGAACCAGGCCGACCAGATCCACCGCAAGCTGCTCGCGCACCTCTTCAACGGCAAGTACGACGCCATCGAGGTGCTGAAGCTCAAGCAGATCGTCGACGTGCTCGAAGAGGCGGCCGACGCGTTCGAGCACGTCGCGAACACGGTGGAGACCATCGCGGTCAAGGAGTCCTGAACCTCGTGGACACCTTCGCTCTGGTCGTGACCATCGGTGTCGCGCTCGGTTTCACGTATACGAACGGTTTCCACGACTCGGCGAACGCGATCGCGACCTCGGTCTCGACGCGTGCGCTGACCCCGCGCGCCGCCCTCGCGATGGCCGCGGTGATGAACCTCGCCGGTGCCTTCCTGGGCAGCGGGGTGGCCAAGACGGTCAGTCAGGGGCTGATCGAGACGCCGCACGGTTCCACGGGTATGTGGATCCTCTTCGCGGCGCTGGTCGGCGCGATCGTCTGGAACCTGGTCACCTGGTACTTCGGCCTGCCCTCGTCGTCCTCGCACGCGCTCTTCGGCGGCATGGTGGGCGCGGCCCTGGCCGGCGGCACGGAGGTGATCTGGTCCGGTGTGGTCGACAAGGTCGTCATCCCGATGTTCGCCTCGCCGGTCGTCGGCCTCGTCGCCGGTTACCTGGTGATGGTGGCCATCCTGTGGATGTTCCGCCGGGCCAACCCGCACAAGGCCAAGCACGGCTTCCGCATCGCGCAGACGGTGTCGGCCGCCGCGATGGCGCTCGGCCACGGTCTGCAGGACGCGCAGAAGACGATGGGCATCGTCGTGATGGCCCTGGTCATCGCCGACGTGCAGACCGCTGACGCGCCGATCCCGGTGTGGGTCAAGGTCGCGTGTGCCGTGATGCTGTCCCTGGGTACGTACGCGGGTGGCTGGCGCATCATGCGCACGCTCGGCCGCAAGATCATCGAGCTGGACCCGCCGCAGGGCTTCGCGGCGGAGACCACCGGCGCCTCGATCATGTTCGGCTCGGCCTACCTCTTCCACGCGCCGATCTCCACCACCCACGTGATCACCTCGGCGATCATGGGTGTGGGCGCGACGAAGCGCGTCAACGCGGTCCGCTGGGGCGTCGCCAAGAACATCATCCTGGGCTGGTTCATCACGATGCCCGCCGCGGCCCTGGTCGCTGCCGTCAGCTTCTGGGTCGTGAACCTGGCCTTCGGCTAGCGCGGCCGCCGTCCCCTGCCGCACACGAAAGCGGGCCGGCTCCCCCCACCCAGGGGGAGCCGGCCCTCTTTCTTTCTTCCGCCCTCGCGGTGGCACCGCCATGCAGCACCGCGGGACGCTCTCACATCTCGCTCTAGCCGAAGCGGCCCGAGATGTAGTCCTCGGTCGCCTGCACGGACGGGTTCGAGAAGATCCGGTCCGTGTCGTCGATCTCGATGAGCTTGCCCGGCTGGCCGACCGCCGCGAGGTTGAAGAAGGCGGTGCGGTCGGAGACGCGGGCGGCCTGCTGCATGTTGTGCGTCACGATGACGATCGTGAAGCGCTCCTTGAGCTCGCCGATCAGGTCCTCGATCGCGAGGGTGGAGATGGGGTCGAGGGCCGAGCAGGGCTCGTCCATCAGCAGGACCTGGGGCTCGACCGCGATGGCGCGGGCGATGCACAGACGCTGCTGCTGGCCGCCGGAGAGGCCGGATCCGGGCTTGCCCAGGCGGTCCTTGACCTCGTTCCAGAGGTTGGCTCCCTGCAGGGACCGCTCGACGATGTCGGCCAGCTCGGACTTCTTGAAGCTGCCGTTCAGCCGCAGGCCCGCCGCCACGTTGTCGAAGATCGACATGGTGGGGAAGGGGTTCGGGCGCTGGAAGACCATGCCGACCGTGCGGCGGACCGCGACGGGGTCCACGCCGGCGCCGTACAGGTTCTCGTCGTCCAGCATCACCTTGCCCTCGACGCGGCCGCCGGGGGTGACCTCGTGCATGCGGTTGAGGGTGCGCAGGAAGGTGGACTTGCCGCAGCCGGAGGGGCCGATGAAGGCCGTCACCGATCGGGGTTCGACGGTCATCGAGATGTCGTCGATGGCCCTGTGGCTGCCGTAGAAGGCGGACAGTCCGCTGACGTCGATTCGCTTCGCCATGGGGGTCACTTCGCTTTCATACAGTCGCGTCAGCGACCGGTCTTCGGGGCCTTCCAGCGGGCGATGCCGCGGGCCACCAGATTGAGGATCATGACGAAGGCGATCAGGACGAGCGCAGCGGCCCATGCCCGGTCGTAGGAGGCGTCACTGCCGACCTTGTACTGCTCCCAAATGTAGAGGGGGAGCGAGGACTGGGCGCCTTCGAAGGGGTTGCCGTTGATCAGCTGGGTGCCGAAGACCAGCAGCATGATCGGGGCGGTCTCGCCGGCGATGCGGGCGACGGCCAGCATCAGGCCTGTGGCGATGCCGCCGATGGCGGTGGGGAGGACGACCTTGAGGATCATGCGCCACTTCGGGACACCGAGGGCCAGGGCGGCCTCGCGCAGCTCGTTCGGGACGAGCTTGAGCATCTCCTCGGTGGAGCGGACCACGACGGGCATCATCAGGATCGACAGGGCCATCGCGCCGGCGAAGCCGGAGGGACCGAAGCCGAGTGCCAGGTTCCAGGTCGTCAGGATGAACAGGCCGGCGACGATCGAGGGGATGCCGGTCATGACGTCGACGAAGAAGGTCACGGCCTTGGCGAGCGTGCCCTTGCCGTATTCGACCAGGTAGACGGCGGTGAGCAGGCCGATCGGCGCCGCGATCAGGGTGGCGAGGGCGATCTGCTCGATGGTGCCGAGCAGCGCGTGGTAGACGCCGCCGCCCTCCTCGAAGCTGGTCACGCCGTTCATCGAGTGGGTCAGGAAGTCGCCGGTGAGGACCTTGACGCCGCGGCTGATGGTGGTCCAGATCAGCGAGAGCAGCGGGATGACGGCGAGGACGAAGGAGACCCATACGACGGAGGTCGCGATGCGGTCCTTGGCCTGCCGCCGGTTCTCGATCACCGCGCTTGCGGTGTACGTGATCGCGACGAACAGGAGGGCCGCGATCAGACCCCACTGGATCTTGCTGTCGAGGCCGAAGGCGATGCCGATGCCGCTGCCGAGGGCGATCGAGACGACCGCGATGCCGGCGGGGGCCCATCGGGGCAGGCCGCCTCGGGTGAGGCCGGCGGGGGCGGCGGACCGGGGGGCCCGGGAGGGCCGCTTGTCCTGGAGTGTGTGGCTCATCAGGCGTTCGCCCCCGAGAAGTCCTTGCGGCGAGCGATGATCAGGCGAGCTGCACCGTTGACCAGCAGGGTGAGCAGGAAGAGGACCAGACCGGAGGCGATCAGCGCGTCCCGGCCGAACTCGTTGGCCTCGTCGAACTTCGCGGCGATGTTCTGCGCGAAGGTGCCGCCGCCCGGGTCGAGGATGTGGCCGGAGATCAGGAAGCTCGGCGAGAGGACGGTGGCGACGGCCATGGTCTCGCCGAGGGCGCGCCCGAGGCCGAGCATCGAGGCGGAGATGACACCGGAGCGGCCGAAGGGCAGCACCGACATCCGGATGACCTCCCAGCGGGTCGCGCCGAGGGCCAGGGCGGCCTCCTCGTTCATGCGCGGGACCTGGAGGAAGACCTCGCGGCTGACGCTGGTCACGATCGGCAGGATCATGATCGCGAGCAGGATGCCGACGGTGAAGAGGGAGCGCGCGACGCCTACCTCGGTCTTGTCGAAGACGTAGGTCCAGCCCATGTACTCGTCGAGCCAGAGGTTCAGGCCGGCCAGCTGCGGCACGAGGAAGAGGGCGCCCCAGATGCCGTAGATGATCGACGGTACGGCGGCCAGCAGGTCGACCACGTAGGCGATCGGCGCGGCCAGCTTGCGCGGCGCGTAGTGCGAGATGAACAGGGCGATGCCGACGGCGATCGGAACCGCGATGACCATCGCGATGATCGAGCTGATGATGGTGCCGAAGAGCAGGACGGCGATGCCGAAGACGGGTGGGTCGGCCGACGCGTTCCAGTCGAAGGTGGTGAGGAAGTTCCCCTCGTTCTCCGACAGTGCGATCGAGGCGCGGTAGGTGAGGAAGACGGCGATCGACGCCATGATCACCAGGAGCAGGATGCCGGAGCCCTTGGAGAGTCCGGCGAAGATCTTGTCACCGGCGCGGCCGGTGGATCCCTTGCTCGGGGCGACCGGCGGAGCCGTGTCTATCTGGGTGGGTGTGGTGGAAGCCATGGTCTTTCCGGTCTGTGTGGGGGGCAGGCCCCCTGGCGGCGGTGCACCGGATTCCCCCGGGTGGAGGGGAAGGGGCTCCGGGGCCGGCCCGTCCGGTCCCCGGACGGGGGGAGCGGACGGACCGGGCCTCGGAGCTCAGGACTAGCTCAGCGAGTTGATGACCTCGCGGACCTTGGCGTTGATCTCGGCCGGGATCGGCGCGTAGCCGTTCTCGAGGAGGATCTTCTGGCCCGCGTCGGACGCGGTGTAGTTCAGGAAGGACTTGACGGTCGGCAGGGTCTCCGCCTTGTTGCCCTTGTCGCAGACGACCTCGTAGGTGACCAGGACGATCGGGTACGCGCCCTCGGCCTTGGTGGTGTAGTCGAGCTTGAGCGCCAGGTCCGAACCGGTGCCGGAGATCTTGGCGGCGGCGATGGCCTTGGAGGCGTTCTCGCCGGTGGCCTTGACCGGGGCGGCGGCGCCCGTGTTCAGGTCCACCGTCTTGATGCCCTGGGCGCTGGCGTAGGAAAGCTCGAAGTAGCCGATGGCGCCGTCGACCTGCTTGACCTGGGTCGCGACACCGGAGGAGCCGCTGGCGCCGAGGCCGCCCGGGGCCGGCCACTTCTTCGCGGCCTCGTACGGCCACGCGTCACCGGCGGTGGCCTTGAGGTACTTGCCGAGGTTCTCGGTGGTGCCCGAGTCCTCGGAGCGGTGGAAGTGCTGGATCGCGGTGGAGGGGAGCGTGACGCCGGGGTTCAGCTTCTTGATCGCCTCGTCGTCCCACTTCTTGATCTTGTCGTTGAAGATGTTGGCGATCGTGGCGGCGTCGAGGGTCAGCTTGTCGACGCCCGAGACGTTGAAGCCGAGGGCGATCGGGCCGCCGACCATCGGCAGGTCGATGCCCTGGCCGCCGGTGCAGATCTTCTTCGACTCCTCGATCTGCTCCGGCTTCAGCGCCGAGTCGGAGCCGGCGAAACCGACGGTGCCCTGGTTGAACGCGACGATGCCCTCACCGGAGGAGGAGGACTTGTAGTTGACCTCGACGCCGGAGCAGGCGGCCATGTAGTTCTTCACCCACAGGTCGACCGCGTTCTTCTGCGCGGAGGAGCCGGAGGCGAGCAGCTTGCCCTTGGCGCCGTCGCACTTGATGTCGCCGGCGGCCGGAGCGGCGGCCTTGGACGCGCCGTCGCCGGTCTTGGTGTTGTCGTCCGAGCCGCACGCCGTGAGGACCAGGGCGCCGGACACGACAAGCGCACCGAGGGCGGAGGCACGAAGCATGTTCTTGCGCTGAAGCTTCACTTTCGGGTGTTCCTTCCAGAAGCCGCCGGCCGCTTTCGTTCGTACCGGGCGGCGTGCGAAGAGGACTACTACATCGGGTGCGCGGGCCGGCCGCTCCGTCTGCGGGCCGCCTTCTCCGTGCACGACCGAAATTAGGCAGAACAGGTGAAGCAGCCGACCGGCCCGAGTGAACGGACGGTGAACCGTGGCGGACGACCCGGTGCGTTCCGGCCCGTCCGCCCACAGTCGCCATCATCCGTTATCCCGCTGTTACCGCGGTGCGGCCGCGGGCTCCCGGATCCAGAGGTGCTGGAAGTCCGCCCGGGCTGCCTCGACCTCGTGGCGCTGGTCGGCGTGCAGGACGCCTAAGGCGTAGGCGGTCGCCGGGGCGATGCGCGGGGTACGGGCCGCGGTGGCGGAGGCGGTGGCGGCCTCGGCGGCGTCACGGTGGCGGTCCAGGGCCTCGCTCGCGGCCGCCGGCCGGCTCACGTCCTCGCCGAGGACCTCCTGCGCGTAGCGGTGGACCCGCAGGAGGCGGCGCACCTCGTGCCAGAGGCCGTCGTGGTCGGCGTCGTACGGGCTCGGCGTCGCCTCGCGGGCGTCGATCGGCGGCAGCGCCGACACCGCGGCCGACAGTCGGGATTCGGCCACGGCCGCCAGGGGGACGAGGACCTCCCCGACCCGGCCGCGGGCCGCGACGGCATCGAGCGGGACCTCGGAGGCCAATACCGCCACCGCGTCCGCCACCGCGTGGAAGCGGGACGAGCCGAGCGCCTGGAGCGTCACCGAGTGGGCGCGCGTGCGGGCGAGGGTCAGCTGGCGGTCCAGCAGTGCGCCCGCGCGCGCCGAGCCCACCGTCAGCGCACCGGCCGAGCCGCGCGGCGCGGGGAGCTCCGGGGGCCCCGACAGCCGGTGCAGCGCGGCCGTGAGGCGGGCCAGCCGGGCGGCGTACGCGTGCTCGTCGGCCAGGGTCGAGGACAGCCACACCAGCTCGGTGCGCAGTCCGTCGGCCCAGGACGGCTCGGTCACCACCCGGAACGTGGCCAGTGATCCGCTGATGCGGCGCGCGGCCCCCCGCAGGCTGCGCGCCGCGTCGCTGTTCTCCGCGGCGGCGGCCCCGCTCACGGCGCTCGGACTGAACTGACGCATTGCGCGCAGGAAGGCCGTGGCCTGCGAACGCAGGTACGTGCCGAGCACGTCACCTGCGTCCGGCTCCCCGGTCGACGGGTTACGGTTTTGCTGAGCCACGCCGGCGCCTCCGCGCGTCTATGAGTGTCTCCTGTACGTGCCGCAGCGGCTGTCCGTCCGCGTCCGTGCTGTGCCGTGTCCATTCGCCGTCCGGGCCCAGGTGCCAGGAGGAGGTGGCGTCGGACATCCCGGTTTCCAGCATCCGGTCCAGCGCCGCGCGGTGGGCCGGGTCGGCGACCCTGACCAGCGCCTCGATGCGGCGGTCGAGGTTGCGGTGCATCATGTCGGCGCTGCCGATCCACACCTCGGGCTCGCCCCCGTTGCCGAAGGCGAAGACGCGGGAGTGTTCGAGGAAGCGGCCGAGGACCGAGCGGACCCGGATGTTCTCCGAGAGTCCGGGGACGCCGGGGCGCACCGCGCAGATGCCGCGCACCCAGATGTCGACGGGCACGCCCGCCTGGGCGGCCCGGTAGAGCGAGTCGATGAGGGCCTCGTCGACGATCGAGTTCATCTTGAGGCGTACGTATGCGGGGCGGCCGGCCCTGTGGTGGGCGGCCTCCTTGTCGATCCGTGCGATCAGTCCGTCGCGCAGCGAGCGGGGCGCGACCATCAGCCGGCGGTAGGTCTCGCGGCGGGAGTAGCCGGACAGCCGGTTGAACAGGTCGGAGAGGTCCGCACCGACCTGCGGGTCGGCGGTCAGCAGGCCGAGGTCCTCGTAGAGCCGGGCGGTCTTGGGGTGGTAGTTGCCGGTGCCGACGTGGGCGTAGCGGCGCAGCTGGTCGCCCTCCTGGCGGACGACGAGGGAGAGCTTGCAGTGGGTCTTCAGGCCGACGAGCCCGTAGACGACGTGGCAGCCGGACTCTTCCAGCTTGCGCGCCCACTTGATGTTGGCCTGCTCGTCGAAGCGGGCCTTGATCTCGACGAGGACGAGGACCTGCTTGCCGGATTCGGCGGCGTCGATCAGGGCGTCCACGATCGGGGAGTCGCCGGAGGTGCGGTAGAGCGTCTGCTTGATGGCGAGGACGTCCGGGTCTGCGGCGGCCTGCTCCAGGAAGGCCTGCACCGAGGTGGAGAACGAGTCGTACGGGTGGTGGAGCAGGACGTCCCGCTCGCGCAGGGCGGCGAAGATGTCGGGCGCGTGGGCGGACTCGACCTCGGCGAGGTCCCGGTGGGTGCCGGCGACGAACTTCGGGTACTTGAGCTCGGGCCGGTCCAGGGAGGCGATCCCGAAGAGGGCGGTCAGGTCGAGGGGCCCGGGCAGCGGGTACACCTCGGAGGCGTTGACGTTCAGTTCCTGCACGAGGAGGTCCAGGACGCCGGGGTCGATGGACTCCTCGACCTCCAGGCGCACGGGCGGGCCGAAGCGGCGCCGCATGAGCTCCTTCTCCAGGGCCTGGAGCAGGTTCTCCGCGTCGTCCTCCTCCACCTCGAGGTCCTCGTTGCGGGTCACGCGGAACATGTGGTGCGCGAGCACCTCCATGCCCGGGAACAGCTCCTCCAGGTGCGCGGCGATGACGTCCTCCAGCGGGACGTAGCGCTGCGGCGAGGCTTCCAGGAAGCGGGAGAGGATCGGCGGGACCTTGACCCGGGCGAAGTGGCGGTGGCCGCTGACGGGGTTGCGTACGACCACGGCCAGGTTCAGGGAGAGGCCGGAGATGTAGGGGAAGGGGTGCGCGGGGTCCACGGCCAGCGGGGTGAGCACCGGGAAGATCTGGTTCCGGAACAGCGTGAAGAGGCGGGCCTGCTCCTTCTCGGTGAGGTCGGGCCAGCGGATGAGGTGGATGCCCTCCTCGGCGAGCGCCGGGGAGATGTCCTGCTGGAAGCAGGCGGCGTGGCGGGCCATGAGTTCGCGCGAGCGCGTCCAGATGAGGTCCAGCACCTCGCGGGGCTGCAGGCCGGAGGCCGATCGTGTGGCGACACCCGTCGCGATGCGCCGTTTGAGGCCGGCCACACGGACCATGAAGAACTCGTCGAGGTTGCTCGCGAAGATCGCCAGGAAGTTCGCGCGCTCCAGGAGCGGGGTCGTCGGGTCCTCGGCGAGTTCCAGCACCCGCTCGTTGAAGGCGAGCCAGCTGCGCTCCCGGTCGAGGAAGCGGTCCGGGGGGAGCTCCCCGCCGTCCTTGTCGTCGTAGGCGTCCAGGTCGGCGTCGAGATCGGGGTCGAGGCCGATGTGCGGGCGGTGCGCGGCGATGGAGCCTATGCGGGCGTGCGCTGCGGCGCCGGGGGCCGGGGCGGCGGCCTTTCCGGTGTCGTTGCCTGCCGCCTTGCCCGTCGCCTTGCCGGCGGCGGAGGCGGACGTGTGAGACGGGTGCTGGGCGGGGACCTCGGTGGGACCGGCGCTGGGCTTGTGACTCATGACTCCATTCTTCCGCGCAAGCGGCAGGACAGGCGCGTCGGACGGGTCGGCCGTCAGTCGGAGTCGGGGCTGCATTGGGGGAGAGTCGCAAGCGCTTCTGAATGCCCGGTGAATGGCGCATGGCATCCCGGCTCCGGCCGGCGCACGAGTCCTTCCCGGGGGCGCGGATTCTGCGGGGGCAGGAGGGAGGAGGCAGGAGGCAGGGGGCCGGAGCAGGGGCGCGTGCGCTGGTGCGGCGCGGTTGCCGGGGGCGCCGCCCCCGGACCCCCGCGCCTCGATCGCCGGTGAGGCTGAACACGCGGGCGGGTCAGCTTTCGGTGCGGTACATCAGGTCGACCTCGTGGGTGGTGAAGCCGAGGCGCTCGTAGACGGCCAGGGCCGCCGGATTGTCGGCGTCGACGTAGAGCATGGCCGTCGGCAGGCCCAGGGCCGCCAGGTGCTGGAGGCCGATCGCGGTGAGGGCCTTGCCGAGGCCGCCGCCCTGGGCGCCCGGGAGGACGCCGAGGACGTAGACCTCGCCCAGCTGCTGCGCGGCGTGGACCTTCGTCCAGTGGAAGCCGACGAGCTCGCCGTCGCGCTCGGCGAGGAAGAAGCCCTTGGCGTCGAACCAGGGCTGCGCGATCCGGTCGTCGAGGTCCCGCTGGGTGAGCGAGCCCTGCTCGGGGTGGTGGGCGAAGGCGGCCGCATTCGCCGCAAGCCAGGCCGCATCGTCGGTGCCGGGCAGGAAGGTCCGTACGCTCACGCCGGGCGGGAGCACCGGATCCGGCAGCGGGGCCCCTTCGGCCAGGGGCCGGCGCAGCTGGCGCAGCTCCCGGAAGAGGGTCAGGCCGAGCACCTGGGCGAGGTGCCGGGCGGCGGACTTGCCGCCGTGGGCCCAGACCCGCAGCCGCTTGCCGGAGGCGGCCAGCAGGGCCATGCCCATCGCCCGGCCGTGGCCGCGGCCGCGCAGCTCGGGGTGTACCACGAGTTCGGCGGCCGGGGCCTCCACCGGGTCGGTGTCCTCCAGTTGCCCGTAGGCGGCGAGCCGGCCGCCGTCGGTGAGCAGGAAGTGCCGGATCCCCGGGCGCGGTCCTCCGCGCAGCTGGAGCCTTCCCTGTTCGGACACGGCGGTGGTGCCGTCCGTACGCGCCGCGTCCTCGATCAGGTCGAGTACGGCGTCGGCCTGTTCCCCCGTCAGCTCGTCGAGGGTCTGAATCTGCCGTCCCGGCTCCAGGGCCGCGCTTGCGTCAGTCATGGAACGAGCCTACGACCGTCGGGGCCGCCGAGCGGAGTACGGGCGCGGGGTCGGTCCTTCTTCTGCGTGTAACCAACGCGATACCCGTTACCCCCTGGTAGAGCTACGCGCGTTGACCATAGGCTTCGGCGGACCTCCCGAGCAGTATCGCTGTCCACAAAGGGGACTAAATGTCAGCGACGCCACAACGGCACCGCCGAACCCGCCGGTTGACCCTCACCGCCCTCGCCGTCACGGCCGGGGCCGGGGCGATGGTCGCCGCCGCACTGCCGGCCGGAGCCGCGAGTGGTGGCGGTGCGGCCAAGAGCCGGACCGTCGATGTGCAGATGCTGTCGTTCAACGACTTCCACGGCACCCTGGAGCCCCCGCAGGGCTCCTCCGGCACCGTGACCGAACGTCAGGCCGACGGCACCACCAAGGCCATACCCGCGGGCGGGGTCGAGTACCTCGCGACCGCCCTGCGCGAGGCCCGCAAGGGCCACGAGTACTCCGTCACCGCTGCGGCCGGAGACATGATCGGCGGCAGCCCGATGCTGTCCGGGCTCTTCCACGACGAGCCGAGCATCGAGGCGCTGAACAAGCTGGGGCTGAACGTCTCCAGCGTCGGCAACCACGAGTTCGACGAGGGCAGGGCCGAGCTGCGCCGCATGGCGTACGGCGGCTGCCACCCGGTCGAGGGCTGCTACGAGTTCGGCAAGGAGTTCACGGGCTCCACCTTCCAGTACCTCGCCGCGAACGTCACGGACGAGAAGACCAAGCGCCCCCTGATGTCGCCCACCTATGTGTGGAAGAAGGGAGACGTGAAGATCGGCTTCATCGGCGTCACCCTGGAGGGCACTCCGGACGTCGTGACCGCCGAGGGCGTCAAGGGCCTGAAGTTCGGCGACGAGATCGAGACGATCAACAAGTACGCCGCAGAGCTGAACAAGCAGGGCGTGAAGTCGATCGTCGCGCTGATCCACGAGGGCGGGCTGCCCGCGAGCGGCGCGTACAACTACGACTGCGACGTGCCGGGCGCCGGCGCCGGCATCTCGGGCGCGATCGTGGACATCGCCAAGAACGTCGACGCCAAGGTCGACGCGCTGGTCACCGGCCACACGCACCAGGCGTACGCCTGCAACATCCCCGACCCGGCGGGCAACCCGCGCGCGGTGACCTCGGCGGCCTCCATCGGCCGTCTGTTCACCGACACCACGCTCACCTACGACCGGCAGACCAAGGACATCGTCCGTACGCCGATCAGCTCGCCCAAGCCGGTCAACAAGGTCGTCCACCGCGACCAGCCCAGGGCTGCGGACATGACCGAGCTGATCGGTCGCTGGAACGCCCTGGCGGCCCCGATCGCCAACCGCCCGCAGGGCTTCATCTCGGCGGACATCCCGGGCCGCGGCTCGGCGGAGCCCGAGAAGCCGCTCGGCGACCTGATCGCCGACGCCCAGCTCGAGGCGCTCGCCCCGGCGGACAAGGGCGGCGCGCAGCTGGCCCTGATGAACCCGGGCGGCATCCGCTCGGACCTCGCCTACAAGGCGTCGGGGGCCGAGGGCGACGGTGTCGTGACCTACGGCGAGTCCTTCACGGTGCAGCCGTTCAACAACATGATGAACGTCGTGGACCTGACCGGCGCGCAGCTGATCACCGCGCTCCAGCAGCAGGTCAGCGGCCCGGTCAACGGGACGAGCCCGAAGATCCTGCAGGTGTCGAAGGGCTTCACGTACACCCTCGACATGACGAAGGCCGGTGCCGACCGCATCGTCGTGGACTCCGTCAGGCTGAACGGTGTCGCGATCGACCCCGCCCAGACCTACCGGGTCGCGATGAACGAGTTCCTCGCGGGCGGCGGTGACGGCTTCACCGTCCTGAAGGAGCACAAGAACAAGCTGGTGGGCGCGTCCGACCTGGACTGCTTCAACGCCTACCTGACGAAGAACTCCTCGGCGTCCGCGCCGATCGCCCCGCCGGCGGCGAACCGGATCACCGTCGTCAAGTAACACCCGCGCGCAGCGTGCCCGAAGGGGCGGCGGGCCGACCGGCCCGCCGCCCCTTCGGCGTTTCCCCGTGCACCCCCGTGGCGCGGGGACCGGCGGGGATCAGAGGGTCGCGAGGAACGTCCCGACCGCCTGGTGGAAGCCGTCCGGGTCGGTGAACGGCACGAAGTGGTCGCCGTCGAGGGGCGCGTACGAGGTCTTGGGGCGCCGGGCGACCATCGCGTCGGCGACCGACTGCGTGAGGGCCCGGCTGCCGGTGCCGTGGACCAGCAGGGCCGGGCAGGTGCTCGCCAGCCAGGTGTCCCAGTGGTCGCCGGCGCAGGCGTGGATGGAGTCGAGCATGTCCTGCGGGTGGTAGGCCAGGCGCCAGCCGGTGCCGTCCGGCAGGGGGCGCAGCCCGTCGGCGACGAAGGGCGCGGCCGGTCCGGCGGCGGCGAGGAGTGCTTCGCGGGTGGGGGCGGTGTGGGGGAGGCCGCCCAGGAAGTCGAACCAGTTCGGCCCGTCGGGGATGCGGATCTCGACGGTGGCGTCGACGCCGATGAGCGCGGAGAACCGGTCCGGGTGGGCGGCGGCCAGGTGGTAGGCGTTGAGCCCGCCGAGGGAGTAGCCGAGGAGCGGCACGGGGGTGTCCTGGCCCAGGTGGTCGAGGAGGGCGACGGCGTCGGCGACGTAGCCTTCGCGGCGGTAGTGGGGCGCTCGGTCGGATGCTCCGTGGCCGCGCTGATCAGGGGCGATGACCCGCCAGGTGTCGCCGAGGGCGGCGGAGAGCCCGGTGAAGGCGAGGGCTTCGGAAAGACCGCCGTGCAGGGCGAGGAGCGGCCGGCCGGCGCCGCCGAAGTCCAGGTAGGAGAGGGTCCGGTCGTCGATCTTCAGCTCGTGGCGCATGCGCGTGCCTCCCGTGGGCCCGTGGATCTTGCCGACGGCTCCACCCTGCCAGCGTTTGGGCAAGTGCGCAATACGATTGTCTTGCGCGCTTGCCCAAACGATGCCGCGGATACGATCCCGGCATGGGAAATCGCGAGGACCTGCTGGCCGGAGCCCGGCGCTGCCTGGAGGAGAAGGGCTACCTGCGCACGACCGTGCGCGACATCGCCACGGCCTCGGGGGTGAGCATGGCCGCGATCGGCTACCACTTCGGGTCCCGGGAGGCCCTCCTCAACCAGGCCCTGTTCGCCGCCATGGAGGAGTGGGCCGCGGGGTCCGGCCGCCTCGCCGGCGAGGGCGCGAGCGCGGGGGAGCGCTACGCGGACACCTGGGACCGCAAGATCCGCGACTTCGGCGAGATGCGCTGGCTCTGGCTGGCCTCCGTCGAGGCCTTCGTCCACGCGCAGTCCTCACCCGAGCTGCTCGCCGTCCTCGCCGAGGGGCAGCGCCGCAACCGGCGCATGGTGGCCGCGGCCCTGCGCGGAGTGCCGCCGGAGGAGGTCTCGGAGGAGGACGTGCGGGCTCTCGGCTCGATGCACATCGCACTGCTCAGTGGGGTGATGGTGCAGACCCTGACCGATCCGGAGCAGGCGCCGGACGGCCGTGAACTCCTGCAGGGGCTGCGCTCCATGGTCGAGCTGCTCGGAAGCTGACGACTGCCCACGGGTGGCAAACTTGACGCGTGCACGCCATAATCCGGCCGTCATCGGGTCGGCGAAGGGGCGGGCATGGGCATCGGCATGGGCACGGTCACCGGTACGGGCGCGGGCGGGGTCCCCGCACCCGGGGCGGGCGCGGTCGCCGCACCGGCAGTGGGCCGGCGGACGTTCCTGGCCGGAGCACTGGCCCTGGGAGCGGCCGTCGGACTGGGAGCCGCACCCGCCACGGCGGCCGCCCTCGGCACCCAGGACTGGATGGCCGGCCTCGCCGACTCCACCGCCCTGCAGCGGATGACCATCCCCGGCACGCACGACTCCGGCGCCACCAGGGGCGGGCTCTACGTCGCCTGCCAGAACACCTCGATCGCCCAGCAGCTCGACTCCGGCATCCGCTTCCTCGACGTCCGCTGCCGGGTCACCGGCGGATCCTTCGCCATCCACCACGGGTCCTTCTTCCAGGACCTGATGTTCGGCGACGTCCTCGTCGCCTGCGCGGCCTTCCTCGCCGCGCATCCCCGCGAGACCGTCCTGATGCGCGTCAAGCAGGAGTACTCGGGGGAGAGCGACGCCACCTTCCGCGCCGTCTTCGACGACTACCTGGACAACCGCGGCTGGCGACCGCTGTTCCGGATCGCCGACGCCCTGCCCACGCTCGGACAGGCCCGCGGCAAGGTGGTCCTGCTCGCCGACAACGGCGGCCTGCCGGGCCTGCGCTACGGCGACGGAAGTGTCTTCGACATCCAGGACGACTGGAACGCCGAACCCTTCGCCAAGCGCGGGAAGATCGAGAACCACTTCCGCAAGGCGGTCCAGCAGCCCGGCAAGCTCTTCGTCAACTACGTCAGCACCTCCGCCTACATGCCGCCGCGCTGGAACTCCGACCGGCTCAACCCCCAGGTGCACGGTTTCGTCGACGGCGCGGAGATGGCCGGCCGGACCGGGCTCGGGATCGTCCCGATGGACTTCCCCAACACCCGCTCCGGCCTGGTCGCCTCACTGATCCGGCACAACTGACGGCTCGGAGGGCGGCGGCGTCGGCGCCCCCGGGATGCGGAGCACCGCCTCCGTGCCCGCACCGCCGTCCGCCGCCGCCCGCAGCTCGGCGCTGCCGCCCGCGCGCGCCGCCGTACGGGCCACGATGGACAGGCCCAGCCCGCTGCCGGGCAGGGCGCGGGCCGACGGGGACCGCCAGAACCGCTCGAAGACGTGCGGCAGATCCGCCGCGGGGATGCCCGGCCCGTGGTCCCGTACGGTCAGTTCGCCCGCCCGCAGCGTCACCTCGACCGATCCGCCCGGCGGGCTGAACTTCACCGCGTTGTCCAGGACGTTGACCACCGCCCGCTCCAGCGCCGCCGCCTCGCCCCGTACGTACCAGGGCTCCAGGTCCGACGCGAAGGCCAGCTCCGGACCGCGCAGCCGGGCCCGGGACAGCGCCGCCGCGGCGATCTCGTGCAGGGCGACCACCCCGAGCGGGCCGGGCGAGGCCGCGTCCGGCCGGGACAGCTCCTGGAGGTCCCCGATCAGCGAGGCCAGCTCCGTCATCTGCGCCTTGACCGAGGCGAGCAGCTCCCGCCGGTCGTCGGGCGGGATGGCCCGGCCGGTCTCCTCGCTGCGCGCGAGAAGCTCGATGTTCGTGCGCAGCGAGGTCAGCGGGGTGCGCAGCTCGTGCCCGGCGTCCGCGATCAGCTGGGACTGCCGGTCCTGGGAGGAGGCCAGGGCCGCGGTCATCGAGTTGAAGGACCGCGACAGGCGGGCGATCTCGTCGTCGCCCTCGTCCGGGATCCGGACCGTCAGGTCCTCGGTGCGGGCGATGTGCTCGACGGCGTCCGTCAGCTCGTCGACGGGCCGCAACCCCGTACGGGCCACCCACAGGCCGGCCGCGCCGGCGCCGGCGATCCCGAGGGCGGAGACGAGCAGCAGCACCCAGGCCAGGGTGGACAGCGGCTTGTCGATGTCGGAGAGCGGCCGTGCCACGGAGACCGCGAAGATCGGTGCGCCGGGCGTGGTCTGCGCGGCGAAGGTGTAGACGCGCATCCGCACGCCGTTGTCCGTGGTCGCGTCGTGCAGGGCCTTGTTCTTGAGGCCCGTCGCGACCTCCCGGTCCAGGGCGACGACCGGCAGGTCGGTCTGGCCGCTCACCCAGCAGTGGTTGCCGTCCGCCGTGACGATCTGGACGGTCGCGTTCAGTTTCTCGGCGATGTCCTGCTGGGGCTGGGCCGGGGGGCGGGCCGGGCAGCCGTTGCGCAGCCGGTCCAGCACCTGGCTGGTCGGGTTGGTGGCCATCAGGGACTGGTTCAGCTGGTTGTCGAGCTGGGCCCGCACCACCACCCAGGACACGCCGGCCACGGTGGCCACGGCCACGGCCACCGCCACCGTGACCAGCAGGGCCAGCCGGGAGCGCAGCGGCAGCGCGCGGAAGCGGGCTACCGGGCTCACTCGGGCCCGCCCTCGCCGGCGCGCAGGACGTAGCCCACCCCGCGGACGGTGTGGACCAGGCGCGGCTCGCCGCCCGCCTCGGTCTTGCGGCGCAGGTACATCACGTACACGTCCAGGGAGTTGGAGCTGGGCTCGAAGTCGAAGCCCCAGACGGTCTTGAGGATCTGCTCGCGGGTCAGGACCTGGCGCGGGTGCGCGAGGAACATCTCCAGCAGCGTGAACTCGGTACGGGTCAGCTCCACCGGGCGCCCCGCCCGGGTGACCTCGCGGGTCGCGAGGTCCATGCGCAGGTCGCCGAAGGTCAGCGCGTCCTCGTGGGGAGCGGCGCCGGCCTGCGCTGCGGTGTAGGAGCTGCGGCGCAGCAGGGCGCGGACGCGCGCGAAGAGCTCGTCGAGCTCGAACGGCTTGACGAGGTAGTCGTCGGCGCCCGCGTCGAGGCCGGTGACGCGGTCGCCGACGGTGTCGCGGGCGGTGAGCATCAGGATCGGGGTGACGCTGCCGGAGGCGCGCAGCCGGCGGGCGGCCGTGAGCCCGTCCATCCGCGGCATCTGGATGTCCAGCACGATCAGGCCGGGGGCGTACGAGGCCGCCTTGTCGAGGGCGTCGAGCCCGTCGACGGCGGTCTGCACGGCGTAGCCCTCGAAGGCGAGGCTGCGGCGCAGGGCCTCGCGTACGGCCGGTTCGTCGTCGACGACGAGGATCCGCGCTTCGCCTTCGGCGGGGTTCATGGATGGGTCTCCCAGGTGTGGTGGCCGGCTGTGGGATCCGGCGGGTGGCGGCGCCTCCAGCCTCGCACGGCGACTAGAAGGACGTGCCGAAGCCGTCTGCGGAGGAGTCGCCGCCGGAGGTGCCGGGGGATCCCTGGCCGCCGGGGCCCCCCTTGCGCAGGGAGTCCAGATCGGCCTTGATCGTGTCGACGGGGATGGCGAAGCCGAGGCCGACGCTGCCGGCGGCGGAGTTGCCGGTCGAGGGCGAGTAGATCGCGGAGGGCATGCCCACGATCTCGCCGTTCATGTTGACCAGGGCGCCGCCGGAGTTGCCCGGGTTGAGCGAGGCGTCGGTCTGGAGGGCCTTGTACGAGGTGGTGTCCGAGCCGGTGTCCCCGTTGAACTGGCGGCCGCCGAAGGAGAAGGGCCAGCTGTCCTCGCCCTGCTGCCGGCCCTGCGGGGGGCTCTGCTCCGACTTGGGCACCTTCACCTCGCGGTTCAGGGCCGAGACGATGCCGCTGGTCACGGTGCCGGTGAGGCCGTCGGGGGAGCCGATGGCGACGACCTGGTCGCCGACCTTGACGCTGCCGGAGTCGCCGAGTTCGACGGGCTTGAGGCCGCTCGCGCCCTCGAGCTTGATCAGGGCCAGGTCCTTGTCGGGGTCGGTGCCGACGATCTTGGCGGGGTACTTCTTGCCGTCGCTCGTCGTCACCTGGATCCGGGTGGCGCCGTCCACGACGTGGTTGTTGGTGGCGATCTCCCCGTCGCCGGTGAGCACGAAGCCGGATCCGGTGCCCTGCCCGGAGCCGGTGCGGGTGTCGATGCGGACGACGGAGGGGCCGACCTGCTCGGCGATGCCGGCGACGGTGCCGGTGCTGGACCGCGAGACGTTCGTGCCGCTGACCCCGCCGGCGGTGTCGGCCTGCCGGTCCATCAGCTGCTGGACGGCGGCCGCGGTGCCGCCGCCGACCAGGGCCGCGGCGAGCGCGACGGCGGCCAGCAGGGCGACGGGCCGCTTGGCGCGCCGGGCCGGGGCGGCGTGGGAGGGCCCCTGGTTGCCGGCTCCGGCTTCGCCGCTGCCTTCGCCGCCGGCCGCCGGGACCGTCTCTCCCCGGATGACCGGCGGCTGGTGCGCCTCGTACCAGCCGGGCGCGGCCGGCGGGTAGGCGGGCGGCGGCGGGTACGCCCCGGTTGCGGTGCCCGGCCCCGTCCCGTTACCGGTCCCGGCCTCGTGCGCCGGCCGCTCGCATCCGTGCTGCCGGTCCTCGCCGAACGGCGCGTGCTGGGGGCGGTGTTCCTGCGGGTACTCGCCTTCGCGGCGGAAGCTGTCGGTCATGGAACGACTCTCCCCGCCGTTGATGAGAGCTTCCTGAGTCGGGGCTGAGAAGCCCGACAGAACCATGTATGCCCCATGTGAGGGCACTTCCCGTTCCTTTCCCGCCGGGGCTGTCTTGAACGTGTTCACATTTCTGGTGGGGGGATCGTGGACGAGGTCGTGCGGCGCGGGGTGGGTGCCCCGCGTCCCGTGGAGGCTGGCGGCGACGGCGGCAGCGGTGACGGGTGTCGCGACGGTGTGTGCGGCGACCATGGGGACGGGCGACGTCCTGCCCCGGATGTACCTGGTAATCCCGGCCGTCGCCGCGCTGCCTCTTCTGCGGCGCGCCGCACCGGCGGCCTTCGCCCGTGCCTGCCTGCTCGCGGGGAGGGTGCTGCCGCGGGTGTCGCTGCTCGGGACGCCGTTCGGCCTGTGGCCCGTCGTCCCGGCGTCGCTCCTGCTGCTGGCCGCTCCGTCGCGGATCGCGACAACCCCCCGAGCGGCGCGTCGGTGGCGCTGGCCGCGGTGCTGCCGCCGGTGTTCCTCCTGGTGGCCTACTGCTTCGCCGGCTTCTGAGGGGAGACCCCTGGGCCGAATCGTTCGGATCCTGCCGAGCCCTCGTCGTCGGGCGCCATGGGGTCTTTCCCGCCCGCAGGGCCGAGGGGAAGCACCGCGAGGCGGAGGGCGGCCCGCCGTGTACCGGTGGCACGAGCGCCCCGACAACACGCCGAGGTGCGGGGGCCGGGCGGCGTGAGCCCGGCGGGAATGTCGACGACAGGGCCTAGCGGCAGCCGCAGGAGCGGCGGACCACCAGCGCCGAGGGGAACTGCTTGAGGCGCTCGCGGCGCGAGCCGGCCACGCGCAGGCCGTCGTCCAGGACCAGGTCCACCGCCGCACGGGCCATCGCCGGGCGGTCCGAGGCGATCGTGGTCAGCGGCGGGTCCGTGAGGGCCGCCTCCTTCACGTCGTCGAAGCCGGCCACGGCCAGCTCCCCGGGCACGTCGATGCGCAGCTCGCGGGCGGCGCGCAGCACGCCGATCGCCTGGTCGTCCGTGGCGCAGAAGATGGCCGTGGGCCGGTCCGGCCGCGCCAGGACCTCCAGGGCGACCGTGTACGCGTCGTAGCGGTTGTACGGGGCCTCGATCAGCCGGCCCTCGACGGAGCGGCCGGCCTCCAGCATGGCCCGGCGCCAGCCCTCGACGTGGTCGGCGACCGGGTCGCCGACCGACGGGGTGTTCTCGATCCCGCCGATGCAGGCGACGTACTCGTGCCCGTGCTCCAGCAGGTGCCGGGTGGCGAGCTGGGCGCCGCCGATGTCGTCGGTGACGACAGCGACGTCGTCGATCGCCTCCGGGCGCTCGTGCAGCAGCACGACGCGGGCGTCCCAGGCCTCGATCTCGCTGGCCGCCTGCTCGCTCATGCCCTGGCTGACCAGGATCAGGCCGGAGACCCGCATGCCGAGGAAGGCCCGCAGGTAGTGGACCTCGCGCTCGGTGCGGTAGTCGGAGTTGCCGACCAGGACCATCTTTCCGCGCTCGGCGGCGGCCTGCTCCACCGCGTGCGCCATCTCCGCGAAGAACGGCTGGCGGGCATCGGGGACGATCATGCCTATGAGGTCGGTGCGCCGCGACGCCATCGCCTGGGCGACCCGGTCCGGGCGGTAGCCCAGATCCTTGATCGCGGCGAGGACACGCTCGCGCGTGGCCGGGGCGACCGGCCGGGGTCCGTTGTTGATGACGTAGCTCACGACGGCGGTAGAAGTACCCGCAAGTCGCGCTACGTCATCCCGCGTCACCTTGGCCACGCGCGGCAGTCTACGCGGGGTGACCTACCTCTGGGCAGGGCGTCCTGAAGACCGGACGATCACCGGGCCGTTAGGCCGACCGGGTGGCCGCCCCCGAGGACCGGGCGGAACCCTCCGCGGCCGCTTCCGCGGCGACCTGGGCCGCCGCCTGGGCCGCGGCCTCCGCCGCCGCCCGCTCGACCTTCTCCGGCGTGACGAAGCGGTAGCCGACGTTGCGGACCGTGCCGATCAGGGACTCGTGCTCCGGGCCGAGTTTGGCCCGCAGCCGCCGTACGTGCACGTCGACCGTCCGGGTGCCGCCGAAGTAGTCGTAGCCCCAGACCTCCTGCAGCAGCTGGGCGCGGGTGAAGACGCGGCCCGGGTGCTGCGCGAGGTACTTGAGGAGCTCGAACTCCTTGAAGGTCAGGTCCAGCACCCGCCCCTTGAGCTTGGCGGAGTACGTGGCCTCGTCGACCGACAGGTCGCCGTTTCGGATCTCCATGGGGGAGTCGTCCGAGCCGAGCTGCTGGCGGCCCGTGGCCAGCCGCAGTCGCGCCTCGACCTCGGCGGGGCCGGCGGTGTCCAGGAGTACGTCGTCGATGCCCCAGTCGGCGGTGACGGCCGCCAGGCCGCCCTCGGTGACCACGAGGATCAGCGGGCAGCCGGGGCCGGTGGAGCGCAGGAGCTGGCACAGCGACCGGACCTGCGGCAGGTCGCGGCGGCCGTCGACGAGGATGACGTCGGCGCCCGGGGTGTCGACGAGGGCGGGGCCCTCGGCCGGTGCCACCCGGACGTTGTGCAGCAGCAGGCCGAGTGCGGGCAGCACTTCGGTGGACGGCTGCAGCGCGTTGGTGAGCAGCAGGAGCGAGCTCATGACCGACCACCTGCCCGGGCCGGACGGTGGTGCACGGTTCGCTGGTCCATCACGTCGGTTCCTCCTCGGTCCCGTCGAGGACGTGCGCGGTACTGCTTCGTACGTGTCGCCTGGTGCCCTCGCGCCCCGCGCCCTGGGGATCCGCCCGGTCACCACTGTTCTCGGTTCGTTCAACGTGCTGAAAGCACAAAAGGACCCGGGGGCAACATTGCCCGGATCCTCTCGCCAGCAGAATAGCCCACCCGCTGTTTCCCGTCCGGGCTTCTCCTGCTTCGGCTTCTGTGGTTCCTGCCACCCTTCTGCCACGTTCCCGCCCTGCGTATGCACCGTTTTTCACCGGAACGCAGGCATGCGGGGCGGCGGGGCCGGGACCCCCCGGCGCACACACGGCGCGTCGGGGCACGCCGGGGGCGGCGGCCGGAGGGGCCATCATGGAGGCCGACGGTAGAGAGCCGACGATAGGAGCTGCAGTGCCAACCGGAACCATCCGCTACTGGGCGGCGGCCAAGGCCGCGGCCGGGACTGCGGAGGAGCCGTACTCGGCGGGGACACTGGCCGAGGCGCTCGAGGGCGTGCGGGAACGCCACCCCGGGGAGCTGACCCGGGTCCTGCTGCGCTGCTCCTTCCTCGTGAACGAAGAACCTGTGGGCAAGCGCCCGCACGATTCCGTACCGCTGACCGAGGGGGGCACCGTCGAGGTGCTCCCGCCGTTCGCGGGCGGGTGAGCGGGAGCCGATGAGCACGCCTGAAGAACAGCAGCAGCAGCGGTCGCAGCAGCAGCCGCCGCAGGACCCGTACGGGACCCAGACCTGGCAGGCCGACACCTGGGACACCGGTTACCAGCCGGTGCATCCGCCGCTGGGTGCGGTGCCGGGGCAGCCGGTCGCGCCCGAGGGCTGGTTCCGCGACGAGGCTGCCGTCCCGGGTGCGGGGGCCGTTCCGGGCCAGGCCGAGGCCTACCCGTCGTACCCGGGCCAGGGACAGGGGCAGTCCCATGCCCAGGTCCCGGCCGAGGGGCCCGCCTGGGGAGCGCCGGCCACCGGCCCGGAGCCGCAGGCGCTGGCCCCGGAGGGCTGGTTCCGCGACGAGCCCGCCCCTGCCCCGCCCCCGGCTCCTGCGGCTTCTGCGGCTTCTGCGGTGCATGACTGGTCCCAGGGCGGCCAGGGCGTGGCCGGGTCCGCTGCCGCGGAGCAGACCGCGTACCTGCCGCCGTACGGGGGCCCCGGCCAGGAGCTGCGCGGCGCCGCCGCCGGGCAGTACGCCGGGCCCGACCAGCAGCAGCCCGTGGCTCCGGAGGGCTGGTTCCGCGACGAGGCTCCCGCCGTGCCTGCGCAGGACTGGTCCCAGGGCGGCCAGGGCGTGGCCGGGTCCGCTGCCGCGGAGCAGACCGCGTACCTGCCGCCGTACCCGGGTCCCGGGCAGGAGCAGGGCGGCGCGGCGGAGCAGACCGCGTACCTGCCGCCGTACCCCGGTTCCGGGCAGGAGCAGGGCGGCGCGGCGGAGCAGACCGCGTACCTGCCGCCGTACCGCGGTTCCGGGCAGGAGCAGGGCGGCGCGGCGGAGCAGACCGCGTACCTGCCCCCGTACCCGGGTCCCGGGCAGCATCAGGAGCCCCACATGTCCGCCGCCGAGCAGACTGCCGGCCTCCCGCCCCAGGCGGCCGCCGACCCGGCCCCTGCCCGGAACTCCGCCGAGGCGCCGGAGGCCACCGACTGGTCCCCGCCCACCCTCGCGGGGAACACCGTGCGCGCCGTGGACCCGGCCCAGGCCCGCGCCGAGGGCCGGTCGCCGATCATCGACCCCGGCCCGCAGCCGGCCATACTGACCGCCGCCCTCGGCCTGCTGCTCGCCGGGGCCGCCGCCCTCGGGCAGTACGCCCTGCTCGCGCCGCTGATCGCGCTCCAAGGCCTCACCGCGGCCGGCTGGTTCCGCCTCAACGGCATGTGGCCGGCCCGGCAGGGCATCGCCCTCGCCTTCGCCGGAGCCCTGGCCGCCGACGCGGCCGTGCTCGCGGTGGCGGAGACGTACGGTGCCGGCGCGATCGTCGGCACCCTCGGCGCCTGGGTGCTGCTCACCCTCGTGCTCCAGCTGCGCAGCCAGGCCGATCCCGACGAGCGGATGTACGGGCTGATGGCCTCGGTGGCCTCGGCCGCCCTCGCCATCATCTGCGCCGGCTACCTGGCCGCCGACACCGCCGCCGTCACGGTCGGGGCGGCCGCCGTGGCCGTCGCCGTCTTCGTCCGTGCGCTGCCGCTGCCCACCGCCACGTCCGTCGGCGTCTCGCTGGCATCGGCCGCCGGCGCGGGCGTCGCGGTCGGCGGGATCACCTCCGTCGGTGTCGGCGGGGCGCTGCTCGGCCTGGCCGCCGGGGTGTGCGCGCTGGTCGGGCTGCGCGTGGCGGCGTACGACTACCCGTCGAAGTTCGTGCACATGACGGCCGGGGTCGCGCTGCCGCTCGCGGCCGCCGCCCCCGCCGTGTACCTGATCGGACGGGTGGTTCTCTGACCTGCGCCGGCCCACCACCGCTGACGGTCTCCTGATGGCCGGACATGGTCAACTAGACCGCACGTACCGATAAGTAGGGGGAGGGCACGTGCGTATCCTGCGCGTCGTTGTGATCGTCGGAGTGGTGCTCGGAGCGTTGTTCGTGGGCGTGGACCGCTGGGCGGTCGGCTACGCCGAGAACCAGCTGGCCGACCGAATACAGGCCCGGCAGGGCCTGGCCGGCAGCACGGAGGTGGAGATCCACGGGTTCCCCTTCCTGACCCAGGCCCTCAGCCACGACCTGGACAGGGTCGACCTGAAGCTCAAGGGCGTCGAGGTCGCCGCCGAGGGCCGCAAGACGCGGCTCTCGGAGCTCGGCGCGAGCTTCCGCGGCGTGCGGCTCGACGGTGACTACAGCGGCGGCACGGCCGAGCGGGCCGAGGGCACCGCGCTCATCACGTACGCCGATCTGACCGCGGCCTCCCAGACCGGCGCGACCCTGTCCTACGGCGGGGCTCCCGGCAAGGTGAAGGTCACCGCGTCCGTGGACCTCGCCGGGCGGAAGCTGTCGCGCAGCGTGATCTCGACGATCGCGCTCGTGGACGCGCCGGACACCAAGGGCGGCAAGATCGTCCGGGTGCGCGCCGAAGAGGTGCCGGGCGAAGGCATCCCCGGCCTGGAGCGGCTGGTCCGGCGGCAGACCGACTTCGACCGCAATATCGAGAGCGGGCTTCCGGCGGGCCTCCAGCTCTCGGCCCTGACCTCGGACGAGACCGGTGTGCACCTCACCCTGGGCGGCTCGAACGTGGTGATGGCCGGATCGTGAGACAGGGCGGTCCGATCCGCAGAAGGCCGGGCCGCGCAGCGGCCCCCGGAGGCGCCGGGGGCGTCCGGAAAGCTGCTGCCATCTCACAATCCGGACGATCCTGTCTCGGAATATGACACACCGGTGACAGGGCGGCTGATTCGTCCCTACGATCCATGGCTATGAAGCATCAGCAGGCGGACCTCACGAAGCGACGGGCAGTAGACCTGTGTCGCGTCGCCGCCATGCTCTGTCGATCCATGTGACGTGTGAGCGCATCCGCTCCATCAGCCGGACGACGGCCCCGACAGGCCTTTCCCGCGTGACCGCACCCGCCTCCTGATCCCTGACGCCTCCCCGCGCAGGAAAACGAGCGCATCCGCAGGCACGCAGCACAGCGCAACCCGTACCGCCCCGCCGCACACTGCCCCGGAGGAGATCACCATGAGCCGCAGCGACGTCCTCGTAGACGCCGACTGGGTCGAGGCCCACCTGAACGACGCCAACGTCGTCATCGTCGAGGTGGACGAGGACACGTCCGCCTACGACAAGAACCACATCACCAACGCCGTCCGGATCGACTGGAAGACCGACCTCCAGGACCCGGTTCGCCGCGACTTCGTGGACCAGGAGGGCTTCGAGAAGCTGCTCTCCGCCAAGGGCATCTCCAACGACGACACCGTCGTCCTCTACGGCGGCAACAACAACTGGTTCGCGTCCTACGCCTACTGGTACTTCAAGCTCTACGGACACCAGGACGTCAAGCTCCTCGACGGCGGCCGCAAGAAGTGGGAGCTCGACTCCCGCGATCTGGTCGACGGCAAGGACGTCCCGAACCGCCCGGCCACCCAGTACAAGGCCAAGGCCCAGGACACCTCGATCCGCGCCTTCCGCGACGACGTCGTGGCCGCGATCGGCTCCCTGAACCTGGTCGACGTCCGCTCCCCCGACGAGTTCTCGGGCAAGCTGCTCGCCCCGGCCCACCTCCCGCAGGAGCAGTCGCAGCGCCCCGGCCACGTGCCGAGCGCCCGCAACATCCCGTGGTCGAAGAACGCCAACGACGACGGCACCTTCAAGTCGGACGACGAGCTCAAGGCCCTCTACGAGACCGAGCAGGTCGACCTGGCGAAGGACACCATCGCCTACTGCCGCATCGGTGAGCGCTCCGCGCTCACGTGGTTCGTGCTGCACGAGCTCCTGGGCCAGGAGAACGTCAAGAACTACGACGGCTCGTGGACCGAGTACGGCTCGCTGGTCGGCGTGCCGATCGAGCTCGGCCCCAACAAGTAATCCCGGGCACGCGACGCCCTCGTAGTACGACCTCTAGGACAGGACAGAGAACATGTGTGGAGCACAGATCGGCGGGCCCGACCTCGCGACCCTCAAGCCCGGTGAGACCGCGATCCAGGGCCAGGTGACCAAGGACGGCGAGCCCGTCAGCGGTTACGTGCGGCTGCTGGACTCGACCGGCGAGTTCACCGCGGAGGTCCCGACCTCGGCCACCGGCCAGTTCCGGTTCTACGCCGCCACCGGCTCCTGGACGCTGCGCGCGCTCGTCCCGGGTGCCCAGGCGGACCGTGCCGTCGTGGTCGCCGAGGCCGGCGGCGTGACGGACGTGGCGATCGCGGTCTGAGCCCCGCACATGTGATCGCCTGATCGACCGGCCGAAGGGCCGCACCCCCGGGGGTTGGACGCCACTGGAACGGGGTGCGGCCCTTCGCGCCGTTCCCTGCCCGGACGGGCCGTCCTACCCTTGGAAGCATGTACGCCCGGCGCCGACGCGCCTACTTCCTACTGATGGGCGGATGCCTTCTCCTCTTCGTCTCCGCCTGGTCCTTCGTGCGCCTGTGGTCGGTCGAGGCCGCCGTGGCCATGTGCGTCGTCGCCATGGTCATGCTGCCGGTCGCCGCGGTGGTCGGGAACCTGCGCGGGCCGGACGACCGCTGGTGGGACGACCCCTCGGGCGACCCGAAGTCCGACGAGTGGTGGGACGAACTGGACGGAAAGCGGCGCCGCGAGGACTGACCTCCCCCCACGAGACAAGAACGTGATCAGTCTTCGTACAACTGCTCCACCACGCTGCGGGTCATGGGGTACGCGCGGGTAACCAACCCGCGCTTCCAGTTTTGTGGGGGACCCCGTTGGAACACGAACAGACCAGCCCTGAGCAGCGGAAAGAGGAGGAGAGCGCCCCGGAGCCGGACACTTCGGCCACTTCGGCGACTCCGGTCACTTCGGTCCCGCGCCGGCGCCGCGCGGGCCGTACCACGCTCCTGATCGCGGGCGCCGCCGTGCTCGGTGTCCTCGCCGGCACCGTCACCGGCTACGCGGTCCAGTACCACCGCGAGCCCACCCCGCTGCAGCCGCTGGCCGAGCAGAAGATGGACGGGCCGAAGCCGGCCGGCATGAACGAGGCGACGAGCCGGCGCTCGATCAACGCCAACCGCTGGCACAAGGCGGACGAGGATCTGGCCAAGAAGCTGGTGGACGTCCCCGGCGGCGTGCAGGACAGCTTCTCCGGACCGGTGTCCACGGACGCGTTCTCGGCGGACTACTTCCTCGAGCCGTCCCAGGCGGTCGGTTCGCTCATCAGGGACGCCAAGCGCCTCGCCACCGCCCGGTGGGCCGAGAACGACCGCAACTTCATCGAGATCAACCTGCTCCAGTTCCGCGACCGCGGCGGCGCCGACGACTTCTACACCGAGATCGTCGAGTACATGCCCGACAAGGAGAACGCTGGAAACACGGGCAAGGACCTCCCCGGTGCCCCGGCGGACTTCGGGCACATGTGGATCGACTCCAAGGCGCACGAAGAGCCCGGTTACCACCCGCTCCGGCAGGGCCGCGCCGTGGTCCGGCGCGGCGACATCGTGATGAGCATCGAGTACACGAACAACCGCGGCGACGTCGACGAGAAGGCCCTGGTCGAACTGGCCAAGCGACAGATGGAGCGGCTGTGAGCGAGCAGCAGAACGCAACCGGGCCCGAGTCGGCGCCCGCACCCGCAGTAACGGTCGAGCCCGCACCCGCAGTGGCGGTCGAGCCCGCGGCCGCGCCCGTGCGCAAGGGGAACCGCAGGACGCTCGCGCTGGTCTCGGCGGCCGTGGGCGTCGTCGTCCTGGCGGGCGGCGGGGTCGCCGCAGCGGCCGCGCTCGCGGACGCCGACCGGACCTCGCCGACGCGGTACTGGATGGCCGAGGACCACACGACCGGCGGCACGCCGGCCCCGGTCCCGTCCGTGCCGCCCAACGAGCTGACGGGCAAGCTGATGCCGCTGCCCGCCAACTACTGGCCGGGCCCCGACCTCGACCCCGAGGGCAACCACTACTACCTTCCGAGCGAGAAGGCGCTGCAGAGCTTCAAGGACGCCCGTACGGGCCTGTCCAGCAGTGAGCGGGCCGAACGGGACAAGTTGCTGGCCGACCTGAAGCTCAAGGGCATGGCCGGTCGCAGCTACGCCCGCGGTGAAGGCCACGGCGCCGCGGCCGCCGAGATCCGGCTGATCCAGGCGGATCCGCAGCAGCTGGCCAAGTTCGCCGAGTTCACCAAGAAGCTGATCGAGCTCACCGCCGCCGGCGGCGAGGCGCCCCAGGTGGACGGCTACCCGCAGGCCAAGTGCGGGCTGGACGACTCGCTCAAGGGCGGGAGGGACGGCAAGGAGAAGATCGACGCCCTCGACTGCGTGGCCGTCGAAGGGGACGTCCTGGTGACCTTCCGCATGTACGGGAGCAAGGGATTCGCCGCGAAGGACGCCGCGAGCCTCTTCAAGCAGCAACTCGACCACCTCAAGTCCCCCGGAGAGTCCGCGTGAGCAGCGAGCAGACCACCACCGGCCCCGAGGCGGAGCCCGCGCCCGTGCCCGTGCCCGCCGCCGAGCCGTCGCCCGCGCCTGCCGCCGAGGCGCCGCCCGTGCCGGCTGCCGAGCCCGTGCCCGATGGCGAGGCCGCTCCGGATCCCGAGGCCGTGCCCGCCGACGCGTCGCCCGTGCCCGCCGCCGAGCCCTCGTCCGAGGGTTCCCCCTGGGCGGCCCCGCCCGCACCGCCGAAGGACCGGCGGGCGCTGCGCGCCGCCCTGCGCTGGACCGCCGCCGTGGCCGTCTTCGCCGCGGTCGGCGCGGGGGTCGCGTACGGGATCACCGTGCCGGAGCGCACCGACATCCCCGGTCTGTCCACCGAGGGCGACGGCCGCTGGGTGTTCCCGAAGCTCTCCCCGCCCGCGCTGCCCGCCGGCGCCCCGCTGCCCCAGGGCCCGGACAACAGGGACGGGACGCACTACGCGCGGCTCACCGGCCTGCTCCTGCCCGCTCCCCAGGGAGCCAAGGCCGACGACGCGGTCAGGACGGACAAGGACGGCGCGGTGCCGGTCGATTCCTTCCTGGAGGAGTACGCGCCCGAAGCCCGCGAGAAGCTCAAGACGTCCCTCGAATGGGACGGGCTGCGTCAGATCGCCGGCCGGGGCTGGACGACGCCTGACGGCACCCGGACCCGGGTCTACCTGCTGCGCTTCCACTCGTCCGGCTTCGTGGACGCCTTCAAGGGCTGCGACACCAACGCGCAGCTGAACGGCGTGTCGGCCCTGGACCTGGACGACGTCTGGACCAGCGCCAAGAACACGCAGATGAACAGCGCCGCGCTGGACTTCCCCGGAGCCGCCAACTTCGACGGCACCGACCTCAGCGTGTACCAGGAGATGAAGCCCGTCACGGGCGAGGAGCAGACCAAGGTCGGCTGCCTCCGGACGGGTGACGTCCTGGGCATGGTCATCCAGTCCCGCAAGGGAGAAGTGGCCCCCGTCCCCTTCCACCAGACGGTGATCCTGCAGAGCCAGCTGCTGAGCTGACCGCGGTGGGCCGACCGGTACGGCCCACCTCACACCGTGCGCCGGTCTCCGGGCCAGTAGGCTTGGGGACCGGCCCCGTACAGCCCCGAAACGATTCCGAGGAGCACCCCGTGCTTGAGGCAGTCTTCACCTCCCTGCTGGTCCTGGTCTGCGTCGGCGTCATGGCCTTCACCGGCCTGGCCGTCAAGAAGCTGTACCAGGGTCAGCGCTGAGCACCGGCTCAGCTGACCGCCCCGGAACCCCTCCCACAGATCGCCTGAGCAGCCACACATGATCCAGATCCCGTCCGACCTGAACCCGGGCCTCGTCCCCCTCGCCTTCCTCCTCGGCAACTGGGAGGGCGCGGGAGTCTTCGACTTCCCCGGTGAGGAGAAGTGCAACTTCGGCCAAGAGGTCGTCTTCAGCCACGACGGCCGGGACTTCCTGGAGTACGCCTCCCACACCTGGGTCCTCGACGCCGAGGGCAACAAGGTGCGGCCGCTGGAGTCCGAGTCGGGTTACTGGCGCATCGACAAGGACCGCAAGGTCGAGATCGTCATGGTCCGCGACCACGGCGTCGTCGAGGTCTGGTACGGCGAGCTCGCCGACCAGAAGCCCCAGATCGACCTGGTCACCGACGCGGTCGCCCGTACCGCGGCCTCCGGCCCGTACAGCGGCGGCAAGCGGCTCTACGGCTACGTGAAGAGCGACCTCATGTGGGTGGGCGAGAAGGCCACCCCGGAGGTCGAACTGCGCCCGTACATGTCGGCGCAGCTCAAGAAGGTCGTCACGCCCGAGGAGGTCGCCGAGATGGCGCGCAACCTCCCCGACATGCCGGACGACGGCATCGCCTTCTTCCGCTGAGCGGAAACCTCCCCACGCTGCGCACGAAAGGGGACCGCGGGCTCGACCGCGGTCCCCTTCGCACACATACACTGACGGGGTGGTGAGCACCGAGAGCACCGAAGGAACCCCGGGCGCGGACTGGAAGACCGACCTGCGGCGGCGCGGCTACCGGCTGACCCCGCAGCGCCAGCTCGTGCTGGAAGCCGTGGACGAGCTGGAGCACGCCACCCCGGACGAGATCCTGGCGGAAGTGCGCAAGACGGCCTCCGGGGTCAACATCTCCACCGTCTACCGGACGCTGGAGCTGCTGGAGGAGCTCGGCCTGGTCTCGCACGCCCACCTCGGGCACGGGGCCCCGACCTACCACCTGGCCGACCGCCACCACCACATCCACCTGGTGTGCCGCGACTGCGCCGACGTCATCGAGGCGGACGTCGACATCGCCGCCGAGTTCACCGCGAAGCTCCGCACGACCTTCGGGTTCGAGACCGACATGAAGCACTTCGCGATCTTCGGACTGTGCAAGAAGTGCGCCGCCAAGCAGCGTGCCGCCCACACGTAGCAGGGTCGTAGGCTTGGTCGCATGACCAGCAGCCCCTTGCTCCATCTTCCCGGCGCCGTCCAGGCCGAAGGCCGCGACGAGGGCGTCGCCGCCCACTACGGCGAGCTGTACGGCGAACAGCGCGCCCTCGCCGAAGGCCGCGGATTCGTCGACCTCTCGCACCGCGGGGTCGTCGCCGTCACCGGACCGGAGCGGCTGAGCTGGCTGCACCTGCTGATCACCCAGCACGTCACCGAGCTTCCGGCCGGGCAGGCCACCGAGGCGCTGATCCTCTCCGCCAACGGCCACATCGAGCACGCCCTCTACCTCGTCGACGACGGCGAGACGACGTGGGCGCACGTGGAGCCCGGCACCCAGGGCGATCTGATCGCCTATCTGGAGTCGATGAAGTTCTTCTACCGTGTCGAAGTCGCCGACCGCACCGACGAGTCCGCGGTCGTGCACCTGCCGGCCGGCTCGATCGCCGAGGTCGCCAAGGAGCTCGTGGTACGCGAGACCGCCTACGGCCGGGACGTCTTCCTGCCCCGCGCCGAGCTGGAGTCCTTCGCCGCCGCGCACGGCCCGGCCGCAGGCCTCCTCGCCTACGAGGCCCTGCGCGTGGAGGGACACCGGCCGCGGCTCGGCCTGGAGACCGACCACCGCACCATCCCGCACGAGCTGGGTTGGATCGGCACCGCCGTGCACCTGCAGAAGGGCTGCTACCGCGGCCAGGAGACCGTCGCCCGCGTCCACAACCTGGGCAAGCCCCCGCGCCGCCTGGTCTTCCTGCACCTGGACGGCTCCGAGGTGGTCCTCCCGGCTTACGGCGCCCCGGTCCGGCTCGCCGCCGACGGCGAGGAGGGCCGCCAACTGGGCTTCGTGACCACTGCCGTCCGCCACCACGAGCTGGGCCCGATCGCCCTCGCCCTGGTCAAGCGGAACGTCCCGGTCGACGCCCCGCTGCTGGTGGGCGGCACGGCCGCCGCCCAGGAGGTCGTCGTAGCCCCCTGACGCCCGGGCCTACACGTCGACGACGATGGTGAACGGGCCGTGGTTGGTCAGCGAGACCCGCATGTCCGCCCCGAACCGGCCCGTCGCCACCGTGGCGCCGAGCGCGCGCAGCTGTGCCACGACCTCGTCGACCAGCGGCTCGGCGACCGGCCCGGGCGCCGCCGCGTTCCATGTGGGGCGCCGCCCCTTGCGGGCGTCGCCGTAGAGCGTGAACTGGGAGATCACCAGCAGCGGTGCCCCGTTGTCGCTGCAGGACTTCTCGCCCTCCAGGATCCGCACGGACCACAGCTTGCGCGCCAGCAGCGCCGCCTTCTCCGGCGTGTCGTCGTGGGTCACCCCCACCAGCACGCACAGCCCTTCGCCGACGATCTCGCCCACGGTCTCGCCGCCCACGACGACACTCGCGCCGTCCACCCTCTGCACCACAGCTCGCATACCACCTGTGTACCAGCCGTGCACCCGTCCGGGGCCGATCGGGTGGAGTGGGACTGCACCGGGGCCACGGAGAGTGGCACGATGCACGCAGGCGGTGCGGGTGCGCCGCACCGGTCGAGGGGACGGACCACATGAATACTTCTGGTACCTCCGTACCAGCATCATCCGCTTCCGTCGCAGCTGCCGCGGTACGACCGCCCGCGCAGCGCACGGCCGAGACGCACGAGCCGGGGCCCGCGGCCCCGGCCACCGCGCTCGGGCTGCCCGAGCTGCGTGCGCTGCGCCGTGACGCGCAGCGCGACGAGGCCGATCTGAGCTACGTGCGCAGACTGCTCCAGGGCCGCATCGACATCCTGCGCGCCGAGCTCGCCCGTCGGACCGATCCCGAGGCGCCGGTGGTGGACCGGCTCTCGGTGATCCTCGCCGACGCGCCCTCCAGTCGCAGCGCCTCCGCCCGGCACGTCACGCTCGGCACCCCGCACAGCGAGGAGTACCGGGTGCTGGCGGCGGAGATGCTCTCCGACGTGGAGCTGTCGGACCTGGAGGCCCGCACGGACGGCGAACTGCACGACGGGATGGGGCGGCTGGTGCGGTACGAGCAGCAGGTCTCGTGGCGCCGGCAGCAGCTCCAGCGCACGGTGGACGAGTGCAGTGCGGAGATCACCCGGCGGTACCGGGAGGGAGAAGCGCAGGTGGACGACCTGCTCGCGTAGGAAATTCGGGCGACCCGCGCCGGTCGGGCGATTAGCGTGGGCCGCTATGAGTGCTGACGTCCGGCCGATCGCCGAATCCGAACTCCACGACTGGCTGCGCGCCGTTCACACCGGTTTCCTGACCGCGACCCGGGTGACCGACTCCGATGTCGCCCTGCGCGCCAAGTACGGCGATCTCGCCCGTACCCAGGGCGCGTTCGACCCCGAAACCGGCCGCTGCGTGGGGGCTTTCCGTTCCTTCGCGCAGGAGTTGACCGTTCCCGGCGGGGCCGCCGTCCCCGTGTCCGCGGTCTCCAACGTGGGTGTGCTGCCCACCCACCGCCGCCGGGGTCTGCTGACCCGGATGATGGCCGCCGAGTTCGCCGCGGCCGGCGAGCGCGGCGACGTCCTGGCGACGCTGATCGCCGCCGAATACCCGATCTACGGGCGGTACGGGTTCGGGCCCGCAACCACCGTCACGGAATGGGAGATCGACGTACCGCGCTCCGGGCTTGACCGGCGGTGGTCGGTGCCCGCGGACGGCGGGCGGATCGACCTGGTGGACGCCGCCGAGTTCCGGCGGTTCGGCCCCGGGCTGCACGACAGGGTGCGGGCGGCCGTGCCGGGGGCCGTGGACCGGGACGAGCGCTGGTGGAACGTGGCCACGGGGCTGGAGGAGATGTCGCACCGGCCCTACAAGGAGAAGTTCCACGCCGTGCACCGGACGGCGGAGGGCGAGGTGGACGGCGTGGCCGTCTACACCGCCGACGACCACTGGACGGACGCGAAGGTCCCGCAGAACACCGTGCAGGTGCAGGACCTGCTGGCGCTCACCCCGCAGGCGGAGCGGGCGCTGTGGCACTTCCTGTGCTCCATCGACTGGGTGGTGAAGGTCCGCACCGGCTACCGGGCCCCCGACGACCTCCTCCCGCACCTGCTGCCGGACCCGCGCTCGGCCCGCGTCGTGACGTCCGCCGACTTCCTGTGGGTGCGGGTCCTGGACGTCGTACGGGCGCTGGGCGCGCGGACGTACGAGGTGCCCGGGGTTTTGGTGCTGGAGGTCGCGGACGCGGGGGGCCCGGCGGCCGGCCGCTACCGGCTGGACGCGGGGGCGGGCGTGTGCGAGCGCACGCAGGAGGCGGCCGACCTGCGGCTGGACGTGTCCGCGCTGGGGGCCTTGTACCTCGGTGAGGCGTCCGCGGCGCGGCTGGCCGCGCTCGGTCAGGTGGCGGAGGAGCGGCCGGGCGCGGTCGCGCTGGCGGACGCGGTGTTCCGCACCGCGCGCCGTCCCTGGTGTCCGGACGTCTTCTGAGCCCGCGGACCGCGGACCGCGGGCAGAGGACGGGGACGGGAACGGAGAACGGCTGATGGCGGATCGAAGGACTGAGGTTTTGACGTCACTTGTGGAGTCCCTGCGCGCGGCCGGCTGCGTCTTCGCGGAGGAGGAGGCGGAGTTGCTGGGCAGCGCCGCCCGGGACGACGCCCACCTGGCGGAACTGCTGGCCCGCCGGGTGGGCGGTGAGCCGCTCGAACACGTCGTGGGGTGGGCGGAGTTCTGCGGCCTGCGCGTACAGGTGGGCGCGGGTGCCTTCGTACCCCGCAGGCGCACCGAGTTCCTGGTGGAGGAGGCGGTGGCGCTGACCCGGCCGGGTGCCGTGGTGCTGGACCTGTGCTGCGGGGTCGGCGCGCTGGGCGCGGCGGTGGCGGCGCAGTCACCGGGCGGGGTGGAGCTGCACGCCGCCGACATCGACCCGGCGGCGCTGGCGTACGCGCGGCGCAACGTGGCCCCGTACGGCGGCCGGGTGTGGGAGGGCGACCTGTACGCCGCGCTGCCGCCGGAGCTGCGCGGCCGGGTGGATGTGCTGGTGGTCAATGCCCCCTACGTGCCCACGGAGGAGATCGGGCTGATGCCGTCGGAGGCGCGCGACCACGAGCCGCTGGTCTCGCTGGACGGCGGGGCCGACGGCCTGGACGTCCACCGCCGGGTCGCGGCGGGGGCGCCGGCCTGGCTGGCCCCGGGAGGGCACCTGCTGATCGAGACGAGCGTCCGGCAGGCCCCGTCGACGGCGTCGGCCTTGACCTCGGCCGGCCTGACGGTGCGGGCGGCCAGCTCGGAGGAGCTGTACGCGACGGTGGTGATCGGGACGGCCTGAGGGCGCCGGCTGCCCGTAGGGTGCCTCATGATCACCGAACACCAGCGGAAGCTGCGCGAGCGCTACCTCGCCGCCGGCGTCATGCCGGCTCCGGAGCCGTGGCGGCCCGTAACCGAACACAGGAGGCCCGTCGGCGGCCTGCTCGGCATCGGCTTCGCCGTCCATCCCGACAGCGGGCACGACCTCGTCATGGTCGTGTCCGGCGCCGGCCACGGCCTCTTCGACGCGGTCACCGGCGAGAAGGTCGCCCGCGACCGTGACCCGGAACCGGACACCAGCACGCCGGACGCGTCGCCGGAGCTCACCTGTCCCGGGCTCGGCCCGATCGAGGGCACGGCGGTCCGTATCGCCGGGCTCTTCGGCGGCGGCCTGCACAGCACCACACCGGACGGCTGGACCCTGGACGTCGTCAGCCCCCAGTGGCCTCAGGACCGCGTCATCCTCTCCGCCGACGGCGGGTCCCACAAGGGCCCGCCGGGAGGGACGTGGTGGCACGTCTTCCACTCCGAGCACTCCGAACTGCGCGCGGCCGGGTTCTCTCCTTCCGGCCTGACCCTGGCGGTCGCCACCAGCAGCGACCTCACCCTCTGGACCCGGCCCGGGCTCCGCTTCGACGACTGGGCCAAGCGGGAGATGTTGCAAGCATCTGCTTGCAAAAGTTAGCGGGGTCGGGCAGGATCTGGAGCATGGCATCGCTCAACGTCGGAAATCTCGGCGAATACCTCCGTGAGCAACGGCGGCAGGCGCAGCTTTCGCTGCGGCAGCTGGCCGATGCGGCGGGGGTGTCGAATCCGTACCTGAGCCAGATCGAGCGCGGGCTGCGCAAGCCGAGCGCGGACATCCTCCAGCAGCTGGCCAAGGCGCTGCGGATCTCCGCGGAGACGCTGTACGTGCAGGCCGGGATCCTGGACGAGCGGGATCGCGACGAGGTGGAGACGCGAGCCGTCATACTCGCCGACCCGTCGATCAACGAGCGGCAGAAGCAGGTGCTGCTCCAGATCTACGAGTCGTTCCGCAAGGAGAACGCGCTCGACGCGCCTGCCGTTCCCGACGGGCCGGACATGCCCGGCACACCCTCCGACGAGATGCCGTCGAAGACCGACTGAAGTTGATCCGGGAGGACCAGCACATGGCCATCGCCGATGACCTGAAGAAGACCCTCACCGACCCCACTCCCCTCTACTTCGCCGCCGGCACCGCAGACCTCGC
The DNA here is from genome assembly GCF_055587885.1 of Streptomyces sp. NPDC046349. Classification (NCBI taxonomy): domain Bacteria; kingdom Bacillati; phylum Actinomycetota; class Actinomycetes; order Kitasatosporales; family Streptomycetaceae; genus Streptomyces; species Streptomyces sp. NPDC046349. Next base: position 28,510 of record NZ_JBVJFK010000019.1, on the reverse strand, counting down.
CGTCCAGCAGGCGAAGAAGGTTCCGGAGCTCATCGAGCAGCTGCGCGCCGAGGCCCCCGCACGCATCGAGGCCGTGAAGAACACGGACCCGAAGGCCGTGCAGGAAGCGGTCACCGCCAAGGTCGCCGAGGTGTTCGGCGCGATCGACCCGAAGAAGATCGGGGAGACCGCTCAGGATCTGGCGCTGCGCGGTGTCGGCGTGGCCGCCGAGTACGCGGTGCGGGCCAAGGAGACCTACGACAAGGTCGCCGAGCACGGCGAGCAGGCCGTACGGGCCTGGCGCGGCGAGGTCTCCGAGGAGATCGTCGACATCGCCGTCGTCGTCGAGCCGCGGCCCGGGCCGGCGGCCGAGGACGCGGCCGAGGACGCGGCCGAGGAGCGTCCGGCGGCCAAGAAGCCCGCCGCGCGCAAGAGCACGGCCAAGAAGGCCGTCGTCACCGCGGACGACGCGAGCTGAGCACGCCCGCATGGGCGACCACGGGCCGGGCACCCTTCCAGGGCCCGGCCCGTTGTGGTTGATGCAGGGGCGCGTGCCGGTAGCGTGGAGTGAGCCGGCAACGGAAGTGCGAAGCGGAAGCGTGAGAAGGCGGTCGAAGCGATGTTGATGGACGGGTTCGATCGAGGGGTGATCCCGCTGCTCGGGCTCGCCATGCTGGTGCTCGCGGTGGTGGCCTTCGGGTTCGCGCTGCTGGCCCGTGACGACGCGTACCGGGCGGCGGACAAGCAGAGCAAGACGTTCTGGCTGGTCATCCTCGGCATCACCGTGCTCGTGGACGCCTTCCTGGGGATGCTCTTCCTCCAGATCGCGGGCCTGGTGGCGACCATCGTGTTCTTCGTGGACGTGCGGCCCGCCCTCAAGCAGGTCTCGGGCGGCGGCCGCCGCAGCGGCGGCAGCAGCAGCGACGGGCCGTACGGCCCCTACAACGGCGGCCGGTAGCCCTCCTCCGGGGCGCGGCGGCGCGGTGCCGCGCGGCCGCGCGCCGAGGCCGGCTCGGCTCAGCCTTCGGCGCGGGAGAGCAGGACCACGGCCACGTCGTCGGTGAGCTCGCCTCCGTTGAGGCGGCGGGCCTCGGTGACCGAGGCCTCCAGCAGCCCCTCGCCGCTCAGCCCCCGGTCCAGGTGGCGGTTGATCATCTCGACCATGCCGTCCTGGCCCAGGCGTTCCTTCCCCTCGCCGATCCGCCCCTCGATGAGGCCGTCGGTGTAGAGCATCAGGCTCCAGGTGCCGCCGAGCTCGACCTGCCGGCGCGGCCAGCGGGCCCGCGGCAGCAGTCCGAGGGCCGGTCCGCTGTTCTCGTACGGGAGGAGCTGCGCGCGGCGGCCCGGACGGGAGATCAGCGGGGCCGGATGGCCGGCCAGGCACAGGCCCGCGCGGCGTCCGTCCGGGGCGATGTCGACGGTGCACAGCGTCGCGAAGATCTCCTCGCAGGGGCGCTCCACTTCGAGCACCTCCTGGAGGGTGGCCAGCAGGTCGTCGCCGCACAGCCCGGCCAGGGTCAGGGCGCGCCAGGCGATGCGCAGCTCGACGCCGAGGGCGGCTTCGTCCGGGCCGTGGCCGCAGACGTCGCCGATCATCGCGTGGACGGTGCCGTCGGGGGTGCGGACGGTGTCGTAGAAGTCACCGCCGAGGAGGGCCCTGCTGCGGCCGGGGCGGTAGCGGGCGGCGAAGCGCAGATCGGAGCCCTCGAGGAGGGGGGTGGGGAGCAGACCGCGCTCCAGGCGGGCGTTCTCCTGGGCGCGCAGTTTCGATTCTGCAAGCTTGTACTGGGCTATGTCGGCCCGTTTTCTCTCCACGGCGTAGCGGATGGCGCGGCTCAGCAGCCGGCCGTCCAGCTCGTCCCGGAAGAGGAAGTCCTGGGCGCCGACACGGACGGCCTCGGCCGCCCGCTCGGCGTCGTCCTCGTCGGTGAGGACGAGGACGGCGTGGCGGGGCGCGAGGCGCAGCACCTGGTGGAGGACGGCGAGCTGCTGCTCCACGGTGGCGGTGGCCGTCGTGGCTCCGCCGGTGACGCGGGTGCCGGAGCCGGTGGCGGTTCCGTTTCCGGGGAGGGACAGGTCGAGCAGGATGCAGTGCACGTCGGGGGTGAGCAGCCGCTCGGCCTCGGTGAGGTTGCGGGCGGTGCGGAGCCGGATGCGGTGGCCGTCGGCGTCGAGGATCTCGGGAACGGTGAGCCCGCCGGCGGGATCGTCCTCGATGACCAGGAGGGTCAGGGCGGTGGTCTGAGGGGTCGCCTGCGCGACACCGGCACCGATGGAGGCGGGCGGTGCGGCGGTGTGCAGAACGGCCTGACCGCTCTCCGTGGCGGGGGTGTCCCTCTGCCGCGGTACGGGTACGGGCATCGTTTCCGGTTCCTTCCCTCCCCCCGAGGGTGCGCTCCGGCAGACCCTAGCGGTCCCGGCCCCGCGAACGGAATGCCGTTCTTGGCGGAGGCCTCCGTCATATGCCGTCATCACGGGGGAAAATCGGCCTCACTGATGACAAAGGTCACGACGGGGCCGCGTTCCGTCCCGTCTACCGAGACGTCCCCGACCCCCACCGGGTTGCCTCGCCCCGACCCGCGCTTCCCCCGACCCGCGCTTGCGCCGACCCGTGAACCACCGCCTCCACCGGCGCCGACTCCGTCCGGGGCCCGTCGGCGGTGGAGTGGGCCGGGGTCCGGGCCGGGCCTCGGGCCGCACGGCGGGCAGGCCGTCGGGGCACGCAGCCTGGGGGTCGGCTCAGGGTCGGGGCGCGGTCGGCAGCGCAGCGGCAGGCGTGGCCGCACCTCTGTCTCGGGGCCCGTGGGATGTCGGTGAGCGCCGTCGGCTGGGCCGGCACGCGGATCGAGTGGCCTGCGGCCCGGGGCGGCCCGGGGCGGCCCGGGGCGGCGGGGCGGCGGGGGAGTGGGGGGCGCGGGCCGGTGCGTGGGCTCTCGCCGTACGCACCCCGGCGGCCCGGGGCGCCTACGGCCCGGGTGCCGGGCGCGCCGCGCTAGGGGCCGTCCGGCGGTGGGGATTTCCGTCTGTGGCGCCGGGGGGCGTCCCCGCGGCGGGGGTTTCCCGCCCCTGGTGCCCGGGCCGGGGGCGGGCCGGGCACGGGCCGCGGTCCTGGAACCGGCGGCCCCGCCCGGGAGGGGTCAGGCGTCCGGGCGGACCACCGCCTTGATCGGCATGGAGCCCGCGCCCGCCATCGTCACGTTGCGGCCGGGGCGCGGGGCGTGGACCATCGCACCGTCGCCCACGTACATGCCGACGTGGCTGGCGTCGTCGAAGTAGATGATCAGGTCGCCCGGACGCATGTCCTTGAGCGCGATCTTCGGCAGCAGCCTCAGCTGTTCCTGCGAGGTGCGCGGGATGCCCCGGCCCGCCGCGCGCCAGGCCTGCGAGGTCAGCCCGGAGCAGTCGAAGGAGTCGGGACCCACGGCGCCCCACTTGTACGGCTTACCCATCTGTGCCGTGGCGAACTGGACGGCCTGCTTGCCGGCGTCCGTCGCCTTGCCGTTGACGTCCTTCATCGCGCCCGTGGACAGCCACGCCGTCTGGGCGCGGTACTGGGCTTCCTGCTCCAGCTGGATCAGCCGGGCCCGCTCCTCGGCCTCGAGCTTGCTCTCCAGCTCCTCCGCGGCCTTGATCTTCTCCTCGATCTGCTTCTTGGACTCCTCCTGCTTGACCCGGTTCGCCTCCAGCTTCTGCCAGCGCTCGCTCGCCTCCTCCGCGTAGCGCTGCAAGTCCGTCTGGGTGCGGTCCAGTTCGGCCAGCAGGTCCGAGGCGGCCTTCTCGCCCTGGCGCAACCGGTCGGCTCCGTCGAGGAACTGGTCAGGGTCCTGGCTCAACGCCAGTCGTGCGCCCGGCGGCAGGCCGCCCGAGCGGTACTGTGCGCGGGCCGCGGCGCCCGCGCGGGTCTTCAGCGTGGCGATCCGCTCCTTGCCGGCGACGACCAGGTTGGCGATCTCGACGATCTTGTCCGACTGGGCCTTGGTCTCGGCCTCGGCGAGGTTGTAGGCGTCCGTCGCGGTGCCCGCCTGCCGGTAGAGCTCCTCGATGTCCTTGCGGACCTGCTCCAGGGACTTGCCGCCCGGCCCGGGCTGGGGAGCGGCCGGAGCTCCCGGCACGGCCGGGGCCGCGTACGCCGTGCCCGTCGCGAGGCCCGGCGCCGTCAGCACCGCCATCGCGCACAGCAGCACGAGAGAGCTTGCGCCTCGTCGTCGCCTTACCGACCCCATGGTCCCCCCAAGGCACCCGAGTCAGACCTGAGATGAGATCTGACTATTCATCAGTAACTTCGCACTGCCATCGGGATGGTGCCACGAGTCGATGAATTCCGACACCCTTGTGGATGCCGTTTCGATCTTGTCTGCCCCAACGGACCCCGAGCCCTGCCCCTCACGGATCAACGGGCTACCCCCACCCCCCGGTTCCCCGCCGCCCCGCATTCACCCCGCCGGGCGCAACGCCTCCCAGCGCAGCGTCAGTTCCCCCTGCCGCCACCGCACCGGCCCGTCCGCCAGCGGCCAGTCGGCGGACAGCGTCCGCGCCGTCCGGATCCAGCGCTGCCTTGCCCCGTACGAGGCGTACGGGGCCGCCGCCGCCCAGGCCCGGTCGAAGTCGCGCAGGAAGGCGTGCACCGGCTCACCCGGCACGTTCCGGTGGATCAGCGCCTTCGGCAGCCGCTCCGCCAGGTCGGAGGGACGCTCCAACGAGCCCAGCCGGGTCGCGAACGTCACCGTGCGCGGGCCCTCCGGCCCCAGCGCGACCCACACGTGCCGCCGCCCGATCTCGTCGCAGGTCCCCTCCACCAGCAGCCCGCCCGGCGCCAGCCGCGCACACAGCCGCGCCCAGACCTCCGCGACCTGCTCCTCGTCGTACTGGCGCAGGACGTTGGCAGCGCGGATCAGCATCGGCCGCTCCCCGCCCTCGAGCGGGACCTCGAAGCCGCCGTGCCGGAAGCCGAGTCCCTCCCGCTCGTACGGCTTCGCCCCCGCCACCCGCGCCGGCTCGATCTCGATGCCGACCACCCGCACGCGCGGCGCCGCGTCCCGCAGCCGCGCCAGCAGCTCGACCGCGGTCCAGGGCGCGGCCCCGTAGCCGAGGTCCACCGCCACCGGATCCCCCGCACGCCGCAACGCGGCCCCGTGGGCGGCCGCGATCCAGCGGTCCATCCGGCGCAACCGGTTCGGGTTCGTCGTCCCGCGCGTCACCGAGCCCACAGGACGGCCGGAGGCGCGGCTGGGTGACGGGGTGGTGCGGGAGGCCATGAGTCGAGGGTAAGCGGAGCGCCCGCACACCGTGAAAATCGCCCGGCGCCCCGGGAAGGCCCAAAGAAACACGAGGAACCCGCAGGAAATGCGGATCCCCCGGAATGCGGGGGACGGCCATCCGGGTTGCACTCCTTGCAGGGCGCCCCACGCGCCCCCGCAGTCATGCCGTCCGAGCGTCGCGCGCGCACCGTCCGAGCCGAGAGGAACCGCTTCCTTGAGCCAGTACGTGTCCCGCCTCGGCGGCAGCCTGAGCGGGCGCCTCGCCGCCGCCCGCGCCGCCACCCGCCACGAGCCGCCCCGGCTGCGCCTGCCGGCCGTCGGCCACCACCGCAAACCGCGCCGCGTGGCCATGCTCAGCGTGCACACCTCGCCGCTGCACCAGCCCGGTACCGGCGACGCCGGCGGTATGAACGTCTACATCGTGGAGCTGGCCAGGCGGCTCGCCGCGATCAACATCGAGGTCGAGATCTTCACCCGGGCGACGACGGGCGGGCTGCCGCCCGTGGTCGAGCTGGCCCCCGGGGTCCTCGTACGGCACGTGGACGCGGGCCCCTACGAAGGCCTCGCCAAGGAGGAGCTCCCCGCCCAGCTGTGCGCCTTCACCCACGGCGTGATGCAGGCCTGGGCCGGCCACCGCCCCGGCTACTACGACCTCGTCCACTCCCACTACTGGCTCTCCGGGCACGTGGGCTGGCTCGCCGCCCAGCGCTGGGGCGTCCCCCTCGTGCACGCCATGCACACCATGGCGAAGGTCAAGAACGCGGCGCTGGCCGAGGGCGACACGCCCGAGCCCGCCGCCCGCGTCATAGGTGAGACGCAGATCGTCGCCGCCGCCGACCGGCTCATCGCCAACACCGCCGAAGAGGCCGACGAGCTCGTGCGGTACTACGAGGCCGACCCCGCCAAGGTGGCCGTCGTCCACCCCGGCGTGAACCTCGAACGCTTCACCGTGGGCGACGGCCGGGCCGCCGCCCGCGCCCGCCTCGGCCTCCCGCAGGACGCCGTCATCCCTCTCTTCGCCGGGCGGATCCAGCCGCTGAAGGCCCCCGACATCCTGTTGCGCGCCGTCGCCGTCCTCGTCGACCGGGACCCCTCGCTGCGCCGCCGCCTGTTCGTGCCCGTCGTCGGCGGGCCCAGCGGCAGCGGCCTCGCCAAGCCCGAGGGGCTGCAGAAACTCGCCGCGAAGCTGGGCATCGCCGACCTCGTGCACTTCCACCCGCCGGTCGCCCAGGACGGGCTCGCGGACTGGTTCCGCGCGGCGTCCGTCCTGGTCATGCCGTCCTACAGCGAGTCCTTCGGGCTCGTCGCCATAGAGGCCCAGGCCGCCGGCACCCCGGTGCTGGCCGCCGAGGTCGGCGGGCTGCCCGTCGCCGTCAACGACGGTGTCACGGGGATCCTCGTACCCGGGCACGAGCCCGCCGACTACGCACGCCAGTTGCGCCGGTTCGTCGACGATCCCGGGCTCGCGGACCGGATGGGGGCGGAGGCGGCGCGGCACGCGCAGTTCTTCGGCTGGGACACCGCGGCGAGCGGCACGGCCGACGTCTACACGGCGGCGATGCACGATCACCGCCGTCGCGTACGCTCCCACCATGGCTGACACCGCCGAGATCGCCGAGATCATCGAGAGCGCGCTGACCGGCGCGGAGCTGGGCTGGGAGAGCCCGACGCCGGGCTCCTACGTCGTCACGCTCCCCGGCACGCGCAAGCTGAGCACCACCTGCTCCATCCGGGTCGGCCGGCACTCGCTGTCGGTCAACGCCTTCGTGATCCGCCACCCCGACGAGAACGAGGCGGGCGTCCACCGCTGGCTGCTGGAGCGCAACCTCAAGCTGTACGGGATGGCGTACGCCGTCGACCGGCTCGGGGACATCTACCTGACCGCCCGCCTGCCGCTGTCGGTCGTCACCCCGGAGGAGCTGGACCGGCTGCTCGGCACGGTGCTGGAGGCCGCGGACGGTTCGTTCAACACACTGCTGGAGCTGGGCTTCGCGAGCGCGATCCGGCGTGAGTACGAATGGCGGGTCTCGCGCGGCGAGCCGACCTTCAACCTCGACGCCTTCAAGCACCTGACGCGGCCGCAGGGCGAGGCGGCCGGGCCCGGCACTCCGAGCGGCTGACGCACCGCACCGCTCCGAACGGTGCGGGAGGGCGTGTCGCCCGTGCCGGCCAGGGCCGGGCGCCCGCACCGCGGGGACGAGCGGGACCACAGGCGAAGTCCGGCCCTTCGCCCCGTTCAGCCCGCCCGGGCCGGGTCCGGGACGGGGAGCGGGCCGGTCGGAGCCGGTTCTCCGATGGGGAGCGGGGCCTCCTGCGGGGCAGCGGTGGTGCCGCCGGCCGCTGCCGGGGGCGTCCCCCCGTCACCCTCGGAGAGCCCCCGCATCAGCAGCCAATAGCCGACCGCCGCCACCGTGCCGAGCACGCCGGTGGTCCCCCACAGCCAGTCCGCACCCCACCGGTCGATCATGAAGCCGGCCATCAGCGGCGCCACCAGCGCGGCCACCGCCCAGGACATGGTGTAGACGCCCTGGTAGCGCCCGCGCCCGTGCACCGGCGAAAGCCGTACGACCAGACCCATCTGGGTCGGCGAGTTGACGATCTCGGCGAGCGTCCACACGCACACCGTCAGCGCGTACGCCCACACCGGTCCCGCGAAGGCCGTCAGCGCGAAGCCGTAACCGGCCAGCAGCGCCGATACCACCAGCAGCTTCTGCGGGTCGCGGTGCTCGATGAAGCGGGTGACGGGGATCTGCAGGGCGACGATCAGGAAGCCGTTGACGGCGATGACGAGCCCGTAGTCCCCGGGTGAGAACCCGGCGGAGCCCATCGCGACCGGCAGGCCGACCGACCCCTGCGTGAAGATCAGCGAGATCAGGAACGACAGGCCGACCACGCCCAAGAACCGCCCGTCCCGCAGCACGGCCCCCAGCCCGATCTCCGGCTCCGCGCCGCTCTTGTCCGAGGACGCGCCGGACCCGCCGCGCTCCGGCCGGGACTCCGGCAGCTTGACGTACGCCAGCACCGCGCAGGCCAGTGTGAGGGCGGCCTCGCCCAGGAAGCCGGCCAGGTAGCTGTACTCGGCGATCAGGCCGGCCGCCGTGGCACTGACGGCGAAGCCGAGGTTGATGGCCCAGTAGTTGAGGGCGAAGGCCCGTACGCGGTCCTCGGGGCGGACGATGTCCGCCATCATCGCCGCGACCGCCGGGCGGGAGGCGTTCGAGGTCATGCCGACCAGCAGGGCCACCGCCGCGATCGCCGCCGGGTGCTGCATGAAGCCCAGCAGTGCCACCGAGAAGGCGGTCGAGGCCTGGGCCGCCAGCAGCGTGGGGCGCCGCCCCAGCCGGTCGGTCATCACACCCGCCACGAGCGAGGAGATCACGCCGCCCAGACCGTGGAGGGCGACCACGAGTCCCGCGAAGGAGGCCGAGTAGCCGCGGTCCAGGGTCAGGTACAAGGTCATGAAGGTCGCGACGAAGGCCCCGAGCCGGTTCACGAGGGTGCTCGTCCAGAGCCACCAGAACGCCCGGGGCAACCCCGAGACGCTTTCCCGGGCGGCCCGTCTCAGCCTGGCAGCGGACATACGGAATCCCCCCGAGGGTGTAAGCGTCGCTCTGGCGAGGTGCACATTACGAGGGGGTGGGTGCGGGGCGCCAGTCAATTGACCCGGACCGTCAATCGGCGCCGCCGGGCACCGCGCGCGAGCGCGCCCGCGCGTCCATTAGGCTCGTACGCATGGCCGACGCACCGTACAAGCTGATCCTCCTCCGCCACGGCGAGAGCGAATGGAACGCGAAGAACCTGTTCACCGGCTGGGTGGACGTCAACCTCACCGAGAAGGGCGAGAAGGAGGCGGTCCGCGGCGGTGAGCTGCTCAAGGACGCCGGCCTGCTGCCCGACGTTCTGCACACCTCCCTCCAGAAGCGCGCCATCCGCACCGCGCAGCTCGCGCTCGAGTCCGCGGACCGCCACTGGATCCCGGTGCACCGCTCCTGGCGCCTGAACGAGCGCCACTACGGCGCGCTGCAGGGCAAGGACAAGGCGCAGACCCTCGCGGAGTTCGGCGAGGAGCAGTTCATGCTGTGGCGCCGCTCCTACGACACCCCGCCGCCGGTGCTCGAGGACGGTACGGAGTTCTCGCAGTCCGAGGACCCGCGCTACGCGTCGATCCCGAACGAGCTGCGGCCGCGCACCGAGTGCCTCAAGGACGTCGTCGAGCGCATGCTGCCGTACTGGTACGACGGCATCGTCCCGGACCTGCTGGCGGGCCGCACGGTCCTGGTGGCCGCGCACGGCAACTCGCTGCGCGGTCTGGTCAAGCACCTCGACAGCATCTCGGACGAGGACATCACGGGTCTGAACATCCCGACCGGCATCCCGCTCGTCTACGAGCTGGACGCGGACTTCAAGCCCCTCAACCCGGGCGGCACCTATCTGGACCCGGCCGCGGCCGCGGCCGCCATCGAGGCCGTCAAGAACCAGGGCAAGAAGTAGCGAGAACCGCGATCAAGCCTCCCACCTGCCCGTACGGCGCAGGTGGGGGGCTTTCGTGCGTTCCGGGCCCGGCCGTCCAGGGCCCTGCTTTGCTCTGATCGGTCGGATCTGACGGTGGGTCGCGCCGAGAAGCTCCGGGCGGCGGCCGAGAGGGGGCTATCAAGGAAATCGGATGACGGGATCGTCATCCGACCATCCGTGAGCATGAACCTCAGGAGCCGCACGATGCGCCCCATCAGAGCCGCCCGTCTCGGCACGGCCGCTGCGCTGGTCACCCTTCTCGCCTGTGCCCCTGCCGCGGCCGCCGCCGCGGCGGACACCGATTCCGCCCACGACAAGGGAAAGGGCCGGGTGATCACCCTCATCGGCCGGCTCGCGGAGCAGACGCGCTTCCCCGTCAATCCCGGCGGCGCGCCCGCCCAGGGCGATCGGACCGTCTTCCGCTCGATTCTCTTCGACAAGGACGACAAACAGGTCGGCGAGACCGGCGGTACCTGCACCACCACCCGGGTCGCCGACGGCGGAGCCGAGCACTGCGTCGTGACCTACACCCTCCCGGGCGGTCAGCTTTCCGTGCAGGGCATGGTCTTCGGCCATCTCGTGCCGGGGCCTCCGCCTTCGTTCGACAACGGGATCACCGGCGGCACCGGTGAGTTCGACCGGGCTCGCGGTTCGGTCCACGCCGACACGATCGCCACGGGCACGAGGCGCTTCACGATCGACCTCGAGCGCTGACCACCCCTGCTCCGTCCCCGCCCCCGCCCACGGCTCGCCGGCCGGCGGGGGCTTTTCGGTGTCGCGGGGTCAGTTCGAGGCGCTTGCCGTCGTCTTCTGCCATTCCGCGCCGATCGAGCGGATGAGGGCCGGGTAGACGCCCAGGTGGCGGAAGGGCTTGATGGCCAGCATGTAGGCAGCGCCCAGGAGGCCGTTGGGCTTCACCAGGACCGTCATCTGGCCGTGGTGGCCGCCGTTTCCGTCCTGGACCCAGCCGATGTGCAGAACGCCGTGCATCGTCCTGTTCGCCGTCTCCGCCGCCCACTCGTCGTGCGTCTGGTAGACGGACGTGAAGGGGAGTGACGGGATGTCGGGGCCGCGGTCGCCCTCGCGGAGGTCCGCCGGCAGCCGGTCGCGGAGCGTCGGCACGCTGGAGCGGACGCCGTCGGCGGGCGCGTCCCAGCCGAGCAGCGCGCCCAGCTTCCACCGGATCGCGAAGAGCGCGCGCCCCACGCGGGTGGGGACGGGGTCGCCCGTGTCCTTCGAGAACTGGCACACCAGTCGCGCGAGGTCGTCCGGACCGCCCGGGGTCGGGAGCGCCCACACGTCCTCGACCCGGAAGTCGACGGCGATCTCGTGGATCCTCCAGGGACGGGAGGTGTGCGCGGTGCTGGGGAGTCTCATGAGTCAAGCCCCTGTCTATACGATGCCGTATAGATCGAGGCTAGCACTCGTCTATACGGCACCGTATAGACAGGGGGCGCGTGAGGAGGGACACACCATGGGCGCGACCCGCACGCCGCGCGGCAAGTGGATCGAGGAGGGGTTGCGGGCGCTGGCCGCCGGCGGGCCGGAGGCTGTCCGCGTCGAGGTGCTCGCGCAGGCGCTCGGCGTCAGCAAGGGCGGCTTCTACGGGTACTTCGGCAGCAGGGGCGCACTGCTCACCGAGATGCTCGACACCTGGGAGCGCGAGGTCACCGAGGCCGTGATCGAGCTGGTCGAGAGCGGCGGAGGAGATGCCAGGGCACGGCTGGACCGGCTGTTCACGATCGTCGCCTCCTACGAGGAAGGGCCGGTGGTCGGCGTCGACGCCGATCTGGCGATCCGCGACTGGGCCCGGCGCGACGAGGCCGTCGCCGAGCGGCTGCGCCGCGCGGACAGTCGGCGCATGGAGTACCTCCGCTCGCTGTTCCGCGCCTTCTGCGCCGACGAGGACGACGTCGAGGTCCGCTCCCTGATCACCTTCTCCCTGCGGATCGGCTCCCACTTCATCGCCGCCGACCACGGCGGTCGCAGCCGCGCGGAGGTCATGGAGCTGACCCGGAAGTGGCTCCTGCGCTAGGGCCCTTCCACCGGCTCCGGCCGGATCAAGGGGCGGGCGCCGCGAGCCCGGCAGGATCCGGAAGAGAGGCCCTGGCGCTGTGGCCGGACGCACCGCCCGGAACGTCCCCGGCCATGCCCACCCTGTTCACCACAGCTGCCTGGCCCGCAGCGCCTACCGCGAACGACCGGGTCCGACGTCTTCAGGATCGGGGGCGCGGAGACCAGGCGCTGCGGCTGCGTACCCGGGAGGCCGTACCCCGGGAAAGGCCCCCCGCCTGCGGGACGTCCGCGGGGCAGGGGGCCTCTCGTCGCACCGGGTGCGGCGGTGTCGTGCGGCGGGGTGCGGACCGGGTGGGCCCGGTCAGCCACCGCACTGGCAGGGGGCGCCGGACTGGCAGCCGCAGCCGCAGCCGGAGCCGCAGCCGCAGGCCGCGAGCAGCGGGAGCCGCAGCGGCTCGGGCTTCGGCGGCTGCTCCTGCTCCGGGGTGATGGGGACGGGGGAATCGGGCATGGTTCCTCCTCGGCTGGGCGGTGCCCCGCGGCATACGGGACTTCGTACGGCTGACCGCCCTCGCCCCTCATTCATGCCCAGCTGCACCGGCGCGTCAACGGCGCACGGGAGCGCTGAGTGGCTCGGCGCCGTCGCGCGCCTTCACACAGTGTTCAGACGCCCTCGACGGTCAGGCGCCCTCGACCTGGGTGGGCTGCTGGAGGTCGTCCGCGTGCTCGCCCGTCACCAGGTAGACCACGCGCTTGGCCACCGACACCGCGTGGTCCGCGAAGCGCTCGTAGTAGCGGCCGAGCAGCGTCACGTCCACCGCCGTCTCGATGCCGTGCTTCCAGCGGTCGTCCATCAGGTGCTGGAACAGGGTGCGGTGCAGCTGGTCCATCTCGTCGTCGTCCTGCTCCAGCTGGAGCGCCAGGTCGACGTCCTTCGTGATGATGACCTCGGCGGCCTTCGCCATCAGGCGCTGCGCGAGCTGCCCCATCTCCAGGATCGTGGCGTGCAGGTCCCGCGGGACGGCGCGGTCCGGGAAGCGCAGCCGGGCGAGCTTCGCGACGTGCTGGGCCAGGTCGCCGCTGCGCTCCAGGTCGGCGCTCATCCGCAGCGAGGTCACCACGATCCGCAGGTCGGTGGCTACGGGCTGCTGACGGGCCAGGAGCGCGATGGCGCGGGCCTCCAGGTCGTGCTGGAGGTCGTCGACCTTCTGGTCGGCGGCGATGACGCTCTCGGCGAGCTTGAGGTCGGCGTCGAGCATGGAGGTCGTGGCCCGCCCGATCGCGGAACCGACGAGCCGGGCCATCTCGACCAGGCCTTCTCCGATCGAGTCCAGTTCCTCGTGGTACGCGTCGCGCATGTCTCGTGTCCCTCTCTCGACCTACTACTGCGGCAGTGCCCGGGGCGGGCCGGGGCGGCCTTCTGCCCCACGTTGACACGGTGAGCCGCAAACGCGTCCGACTCCGGCACCACAAGTGAATCAACCCCGTCGCCAGGGTGAACTCTGGGCGACGACTGTTCGAGGTGCCACCCGAACGGCTGTGGAAGTGTCGTCGTGCCTGCTTAACCTGGATCCATGGACGTGAACGCGGCGGTCGCCGCAGCTGCAGCGATCGCCGGTCTTTGCACCGGCGTCATCGCGATGCTGGCGTTCCGCTGGAGCGAGCGCGACCAGGCCCGCCCCACCCGGAGCTCCATGCGCCCCGACATCAACGCGGTGCTGCCGCCCGGCGTGGACACCGTCCTGTCCGTGCTCCGCTCCTCCGCCGTGGTCCTCGACGAGGGCGACGCCGTCGTCAAGGCCTCGTCCGCCGCCTACGCCCTCGGGCTCGTACGCGGCGGCAAGCTGGCCGTGGAGCCCATGCTCCACATGGCCCGCGACACCCGCCGGGACGGGGAGATACGCCAGGTCGAGCTGGACCTGCCCCGCCGCGGTACCGGCCGGGGTGAGGCCCTCGCTGTCTCGGCGCGGGTCGCCCCGCTCGGCTCCCGCCTGGTGCTCCTGCTGGTCGAGGACCTTACCGAGGCCCGCCGCATCGAGGCCGTACGCCGTGACTTCGTGGCCAATGTGTCCCACGAGCTGAAGACTCCGGTCGGAGCGATCTCCCTGCTGTCCGAGGCCGTCATGGACGCCGCGGACGACCCCGAGGCGGTCAGCCGCTTCGCCGGCCGCATGCAGATCGAGTCGACCCGGCTGATCAACCTCGTGCAGGAGCTCATCGACCTCTCCCGGGTGCAGAACGACGACCCGCTGGAGGACGCCGAGCCCGTCCGCGTGGACACGCTGGTCGCCGAGGCCATCGACCGCTGCCGGCACACGGCGTCCTCCAAGCAGATCACCATGGCCGCGGGCGGCACCGCCGACCTGCGCGTCTGGGGCAACCGCGGGCAGCTGGCCGCCGCCCTCGGAAACCTGGTCGAGAACGCCGTCAACTACAGCCCCGCCCGCACCCGCGTCGGCATAGCCGGGCGCCGGGTCACGGCACCCGGGGGAGACCTGATCGAGATCGCCGTGACCGACCAGGGCATCGGCATCCCGGAGAAGGACCGCGAGCGCATCTTCGAGCGCTTCTACCGCGTGGACCCGGCCCGCTCCCGCGCCACGGGAGGCACCGGCCTCGGCCTTGCGATCGTGAAGCACGTGGCGGCCTCGCACGGCGGCGAGGTGTCGGTGTGGAGCTCGGAGGGCCAGGGCTCCACCTTCACCCTGCGGCTCCCCGAAGCGGCCGCGTCGTCCCCGGCGGCCGCCCCTCGCACGCACCCGACCCCAGCCTGAACCAGAACCGCTCCAGCCATCCCTGCCCCGGAGGTCCTTCCGTGACCCGAGTGCTCGTCGTCGAGGATGAGGAATCCTTCAGCGACGCCCTGTCCTACATGCTCCGCAAGGAGGGCTTCGAGGTCGCCATCGCGGCGACCGGCCCCGACGGGCTCGACGAGTTCGAGCGCAACGGCGCCGACCTCGTTCTCCTCGACCTGATGCTCCCCGGTCTGCCCGGCACAGAGGTCTGCCGGCAGCTGCGCGGCCGCTCCAACGTGCCCGTGATCATGGTGACGGCCAAGGACAGCGAGATCGACAAGGTCGTCGGGCTGGAGATAGGAGCCGACGACTACGTCACCAAGCCCTTCTCCTCGCGGGAGCTGGTCGCCCGCATCCGCGCGGTCCTGCGCCGCCGCGGCGAGCCGGAGGAGGTCACCCCGGCCGCCCTGGAGGCGGGCCCCGTGCGGATGGACGTCGACCGCCATGTGGTCACCGTCGCCGGCGGCAAGGTGGACCTCCCGCTGAAGGAGTTCGACCTGCTGGAGATGCTGCTGCGCAACGCGGGCCGCGTGCTGACCCGCATGCAGCTGATCGACCGGGTCTGGGGCGCCGACTACGTCGGCGACACCAAGACCCTCGACGTCCACGTCAAGCGCCTGCGCGCCAAGATCGAACCGGACCCGGGCGCGCCGCGCTACCTGGTCACGGTCCGCGGCCTGGGCTACAAGTTCGAGCCGTAGGCCCGCACCCCGCACACACACCCGCGGGGCCGGTCGGAGGCCGGCGCAGCGTCCCGAAGCCGGTGAGGCCCCCCAGGGCCTCGCAGCGCGAGGGGCGCACGCGGGAGGTGCTCGAACCGGACCCGGGCGCGCCGCGCTACCTGGTCACGGTCCGCGGCCTGGGCTACAAGTTCGAGCCGTAGGCCCGCACCCCGTACACACGCCCGCGGGGCCGGAGCCGGCACGGAAAGGGCCCCCGTCCGCCGAAGCGGACGGGGGCCCTTTCCGTGTGCGTGTGCGTACGGCGTGCCTCAGTGGCCCGCGGCGTGCGAGGCGGAGCCCGACGGCGACGCGCCCGCAGCGCCCGACGGGGACCCGGCCGGGCTGCCGGAGGCCGCGCCCGACGGGGAGCCGGACGGGGAGCCGGCCGGGGTGCCCGAGGGGCTGCCCGACGGGCTGCCGGCCGGGGCCGGGGCCGCGGACGGGCCGAAGCCCGCGTACATGCCGGCGGCCGGGACCACGAAGGCCTGGAGCTCGACGCCGCCCGTGCTGCTCAGCTGGAAGACGACCTTCTGCACGTCGCCGTTCTTGGCGGCCTCGGAGCCGTTCTCGACCACGGCGGAGGCATTGCCCTTGCCGCCGAGGACCACGGAGCCGCCGGCCGGCACGGTGATCTTGCCGGAGCCCTCGGCGGGCTTCAGCACTACCTTGCCCTTGCCATCCGCAAGAGTGATGCCGTCAAGCGTCTGCGCCTTGGTGCCGTTGTTGAAGACGGTCGCCGAGACGACGGCCGGGCCCTTCTTGTCCTTCTCGCCCTGGGTGATCACCAGAGCGTTCTGGATCTCGATGTCGCCCTTGGTGGCGGCGGCGTTGTCCGGCTTGATCTGGAGGGACTGCGCGTCGTTGCCCGCACCGCATGCGGCCAGCGAGGCGATCGAGAACACGACGGCGGTGGCGGCGAGGGCGCCGCGTCGAAGGCTGCGGCTCACGGCGGCGGCAACTCCTTGGACGAACGGAACGGAAGGGTGGGCTCTCCCGGCAACCGCTGGGAGGTACCCCCGGAACGGCCGAGGCAAAGCCGCTCTAAGGGTGTGTCAGCGCGCTTAGGTTACCGAGCCGCCGCCCCGCCCCCGCACCCGACCCTCCGCAGGGCGACCGCCGCCCTGGGGGTGGTCCTCGATCTTGCATTCCGTCCGGGGTTCACCTTGCCGTTCCCCCTCGCCGATCACGCGGCGCTCGCATATCGTGCGACCGCCGACCGTTGATCAATTCCCGGATTTGCCGGACGCCACTTGGTGATCAATTCCGGATTGGGCCGGAACCGGCTCTCGTACGGGCACTCGCCAGCCGAACGGAGCAGTTGGGTTTCGCGACTCTCAACCCGGCAAAACGGGACGTACGTCACACTGGTGGGGGTGTGGACCGGGTGTAGCGTGGCCCTTTCGCCTGGTCCGCGCAGCGCCCCCGACCTGCGAATACCCCCTTCCGGAAGCCTTCCGCAGCACGTTCCTGTCGCTGTTGTCAAGCCCCGAGATGTGCCCTGACCTGCGAAAACGCCATTCATAACAGTCAGTTCTCGTGTTACCCTGGATAGCCACGGAAGGGGTACCTGTCACATGACGTTCAAGGTTGGCGACACCGTGGTCTATCCCCATCACGGGGCCGCGCTGATCGAGGCCATTGAGACTCGCCAGATCAAAGGCGTGGACAAGACCTACTTGGTGCTCAAGGTCGCCCAGGGCGACCTGACGGTTCGTGTGCCTGCGGACAATGCGGAGTTCGTCGGCGTTCGCGACGTAGTCGGCCAGGACGGGCTGGACCGGGTCTTCGAGGTGCTTCGTGCACCGTATGCAGAAGAGCCGACGAACTGGTCCCGGCGCTACAAGGCAAATCTGGAGAAGCTCGCTTCTGGCGATGTCATCAAGGTCGCCGAAGTGGTGCGTGACCTGTGGCGTCGTGAGCGCGAGCGCGGGCTCTCCGCGGGCGAGAAGCGCATGCTCGCGAAGGCGCGCCAGATCCTGGTCAGCGAGCTCGCGCTCGCTGAGAACACGAACGAGGACAAGGCCGAGGCCCTCCTCGACGAGGTTCTCGCGTCCTGACGCGAGGCCCCGTGCACGGTGTGCACAGCTTGCCGCGGTGCCCGATGACAAGGTTTCTCCTCCACGAGAAACCTGTTGCCGGGCGCTGCGGCATGTCTGTATCCGCATTTCTCGCCCGTACCCGTACTGCCGTACCCGTACTCGTACGCCTGAATCCTCACTGGCGCGCCGGGTCCGGGCAGCCTGCTCGACCGGTCGTCACGGAAGGGGCGAGGGCGTCGCACCCGGCACCCTTCAGGCCATACCCATGTCGGCCGAAGTCACAAACCTGGCTCGGAAACCTGGCTCGGAGCTACTGATGTCTGACGTAACGCGCCCCCGCCGCACCGCCGCGGTGATCCCGGCCGCCGGCCGCGGGGTACGCCTCGGTCCCGGTGCCCCCAAGGCCCTGCGGGCCCTCGGCGGCACCCCGATGCTCGTGCACGCCGTCCTCGCGATGGCCCGCTCCCGTGCGGTGTCCGTCGTGGTGGTCGTCGCCCCGGCCGCCGAGGCGGCCGAGGTGCGCCTCCTGCTGGGCGAGCACACGCTGCCCGAGCGGACCGAGGTCCTCGTCGTCCCGGGCGGGGAGACCCGCCAGGAGTCCGTACGGGCCGGCCTGGACGCGCTCCCGCAGGACGTCACCTCCGTACTCATCCACGACGCGGCCCGCCCGCTCGTCCCCGTGGACACCGTGGACGCCGTCGTCGAGGCCGTGCGCGACGGCGCCCGTGCCGTGGTGCCCGCGCTCCCGCTGGCCGACACGGTCAAGGAGGTCGAGCCCGGCAGGCCGGGCGAGCCCGAGCCGGTCGTCGCCACGCCCGAGCGGTCCCGGCTGCGCGCCGTGCAGACCCCGCAGGGCTTCGACCTCGCCACGCTCCTGGAGGCGCACGCCGCGATCGCCGTCGCCGGCGAGGGCGCCACCGACGACGCGGGCATGGTGGAACGCCTCGGTGTCCCCGTCGTGGTGATCCCCGGACACGAAGAGGCCTTCAAGGTCACCCGACCGCTCGACCTGGTCCTCGCAGAGGCCGTACTCGCCCGCAGGAGGGCCACCGATGGGTTCTAGTTCCGACGCCCCGCCGATCCCCCTCGTCGGGATCGGCACCGACGTGCACGCCTTCGAGACCGGCCGCGAGCTGTGGTGCGCCGGCCTCCTGTGGGAGGGGGAGGACGGCCTCGCCGGCCACTCCGACGGCGACGTCGCCGCCCACGCGGCCTGCGACGCCCTCTTCTCGGCCGCCGGAGTCGGCGATCTCGGCGCGCACTTCGGCACCTCCCGCCCCGAGTGGTCCGGCGCCGCCGGGGTCACCCTGCTGGCGGAGGCCGCCCGGATCGTGCGCGCGGAGGGCTTCGAGATCGGCAACATCGCCATCCAGGTGATCGGCGTACGCCCGAAGATCGGCAAGCGGCGCGAAGAGGCGCAGAAGGCGCTCGCGGCCGCCGCGGGCGCCCCCGTCTCCGTATCGGGCACCACCACCGACGGACTGGGCCTCACCGGCCGGGCCGAGGGCCTCGCGGCGATCGCCACGGCTCTCGTGTACCGGACGAACCGGGCCTGAACGCCCGCGGAGACGGCACATCTTCGGCAACAAAGCGGCCCCGCGCCCCCAAAGGTCGCGGGGCACTGCTACAGGCGCACTACCCTGGATGCCGTGACTATTCGCCTGTACGACACCAGCGCCCGGCAGATCCGCGACTTCACCCCGCTCGTTCCGGGCTGCGTCTCGATCTACCTCTGCGGCGCCACCGTGCAGGCTGCCCCGCACATCGGGCACATCAGGTCCTACCTGAACTTCGACGTCATGCGCCGCTGGTTCGCGTACCGCGGATACGACGTCACCTTCATCCGCAACGTCACCGACATCGACGACAAGATCATCACGAAGTCGGCCGAGCAGGGCCGCCCCTGGTGGTCCATCGGCTACGACAACGAGCAGGCCTTCAACGACGGGTACGACGCCCTCGGCTGCCTGCGGCCCACCTACGAGCCGCGCGCCACGGGCCACGTCCCCGAGATGATCGAGATGATGCGCGGCCTGATCGAGCGCGGCCACGCCTACGAGGCGGACGGCAACGTCTACTTCGACGTGCGCTCGTTCCCCGACTACCTGAGCCTGTCCAACCAGGAGCTCGACAACCTGCTCCAGCCCTCCGGCGAGGGCGAGACGGGCAAGCGCGACCCCCGCGACTTCGCCATGTGGAAGTCCGCCAAGCCGGGCGAGCCGTCGTGGGAGACGCCGTGGGGCCGCGGCCGCCCGGGCTGGCACCTCGAATGCTCCGCCATGGCGCACAAGTACCTGGGCGAGGCGTTCGACATCCACGGCGGCGGGCTCGACCTGGTCTTCCCGCACCACGAGAACGAGATCGCCCAGGCCAAGGCCTTCGGCGACGCGTTCGCGAACTACTGGGTCCACAACGCCTGGGTCACCATGTCGGGCGAGAAGATGTCGAAGTCCCTCGGGAATTCGGTCCTCGTCTCCGAGATGGTCAAGCAGTGGCGCCCGATCGTCCTGCGCTACTACCTCGGCACCCCGCACTACCGGTCGATGATCGAGTACAGCGAGGAGGCGCTGCGCGAGGCGGAGTCGGCCTTCGCGCGCATCGAGGGATTCATCCAGCGCGTCGTGGAGAAGGCCGGCGGGCCCGTCGAGGCCGCGAAGGAGGTCCCGCCCGCCTTCGCCGAGGCCATGGACGACGACCTCGGGGTCCCGCAGGCGCTCGCCATCGTCCACACCACCGTCCGCCAGGGCAACAGCGCGCTCGCCGCCGACGACAAGGACGCGGCCATCGCCCGGCTGTCCGAGGTGCGGGCCATGCTGGGCGTCCTCGGTCTGGACCCGCTCGACCCGCACTGGGCCGGCGAGGCCGACCGCGGCGAGGACCTCCACGGCGCCGTCGACACCCTTGTACGCCTCGTCCTGGAGCAGCGCGAGTCCGCCCGCGCCCGCAAGGACTGGGCGACCGCCGACGCCATCCGCGACCAGCTCCAGCAGTCCGGTCTGGTCATCGAGGACAGCCCGACGGGTCCGCGCTGGACGCTCGGCCCCCGCTGAGCCCCCGGCACCCGGAGCAGTCCGACTGTGCCGCCCGGCGTCCCGGGCGGCACACTCTTCATACGTACATATCGCAGCACCAACGAAAACAGGTAGAGGTCATGGCCGGGAACAGCCAGCGCAGGAACCGCCGCACGTCCAACAAGAAGGGCGCCACGG
Organism: Streptomyces sp. NPDC046349; assembly: GCF_055587885.1. NCBI lineage: Bacteria > Bacillati > Actinomycetota > Actinomycetes > Kitasatosporales > Streptomycetaceae > Streptomyces > Streptomyces sp. NPDC046349. Next base: position 7,980 of record NZ_JBVJFK010000019.1, on the reverse strand, counting down.
TCGGCAGCGGTGGCCAGCGGCGCAAGGGCCTGGAGGGCAAGGGCCCCACGCCCAAGGCCGAGGACCGCAAGAAGCACAAGGCGAACCGCATCGCCAACGCCATGGCCCGCCAGGCCGCCAAGCGCCGTCCGGCCCCACGCCGAGGCGGCCCCAAGGGCACCAGCGAGATGGTGGTCGGCCGCAACCCGGTCTTCGAGGCGCTGCGCGACGGCGTCCCGGCCACGACCCTCTACGTGCAGCAGTTCATCGACAACGACGAGCGCGTCCGCGAGGCGCTCCAGCTCGCGGGCGAGCGCGGCAACATCAACCTGATGGAAGCCCCGCGCCCCGAGCTCGACCGCATGACCAACGGGCTCAACCACCAGGGCCTCGTCCTCCAGGTCCCGCCGTACGAGTACGCGCACCCCGAGGACCTCACCGACGCCGCCCACGACAACGGCGAGGACCCGCTCATCGTCGCCCTCGACGGTGTCACCGACCCGCGCAACCTCGGCGCGATCGTCCGCTCCGTATCCGCCTTCGGCGGCCACGGCGTGGTCATCCCCGAGCGCCGCGCCGCCGGCATGACCGCCGGTGCCTGGAAGACCTCGGCCGGCACCGCCGCCCGTACGCCGGTCTCCCGCGTCACCAACCTCACCCGCGCCCTGCAGGACTACAAGAAGGCCGGCATCGCGGTCGTCGGCCTCGCGGCCGAAGGCACGCACGAGGTGCAGGACCTGGAGGCGCTCGGCGGCCCGGTCGTCATCGTCGTCGGCTCCGAGGGCAAGGGTCTCGGCCGCCTGGTCGGCGAGAACTGCGACTACCTCGTGCGCATCCCGATGCCGGGCGGCGCCGAGTCCCTCAACGCCGGTGTCGCGGCGGGCGTCGTGCTGTACGAGGCGGCCCGCCGCCGCGCCGTGCGCCCCCGCACCTGATCGCATTGATCCACTCGGCTCAGTGAATATGACCCGTGAGCGTGTCACCCCGCCCGTTCCGGGCGGGGTGGCTTGATCTTGACGGGTCTCGGACAGATCCCTGATGTCAAGGCAGTGTCCTAAACACTGATCACTCGGTTAGATGAGTGTGGACACCAGAACGTCAGGGTTCGACGACCAGCCCGCGCTGAGCATGGTCAAGGTGCCGTGCGACCCCGCACAGGTCATCGTCAACCACGCCAGCTTCCGCGTGCGGCTCGCACCGAGCCCGAGCGCGCGTTCCAAGCCCGCGAAGGCCCCCGGCCGCGCGCCCGTCCTGGGCGGCGCCGCGGTGGCCGCCGCCGGGGCCACCCGCCGCCGGGCCCCCGTGGTCTGGAGCGGCAAGTCCGACACCGGAGACGCCGCCGCGGCCATGGGCGGCCTGCTCCAGGCCGTACGCGGCCACGACGAGCACGACGGCGGCGCCACCCAGGTCATCCCGCGCATCGACTTGGACCACGACCTCGCCGAGGACACCCTGGCCACGCCGACCGTCATCGGCCAGCGCAGTTACGGGGACCCCGCCGAGACCCGCCCCCTGGCCGCCGTACGGGACCTCCCGTACGAGCAGCCGTCCGGCCCCGGGGCCGGTCCCGGGCCGGACTCGCGGCGCCCCGCCGCCGACAATCGCGGCCAGGCGTCCTACTACCCCGGCCGCCGGATGAACCTCGGTGTCGTGCTGCTCCCGCTGCGCGTCTTCCTCGGCTTCATCTCCATCTACGCCGGCATGGGCAAGCTGTGCGACCCCGTCTACTTCGACGGCGGCGAGCGCGGCTCCATGGTCACCTGGCTGCACACCCTGACCCCGTGGGCGCTGGCCGAGCCGCTGCGCGACTTCGCGCTCGCCCACCCGGTGGGCGCGGGCCTCAGCGTGGCCTTCCTCCAGGTCATCGTCGGCGTGCTGACGGTCTTCGGCCTGTGGCAGCGGTTCGCCGCCTGCTTCGGGGCGCTGCTGTCCGCCGCGCTGCTGATGACGGTGAGCTGGAAGACCGTCCCGGCCTACGACGCGCCCGACATCATCTACCTCGCCGCCTGGAGCCCGCTGATCATCGCGGGCGCGCCGGTCTACTCCCTCGACGGGCGGCTCGCCGGCGAGGCCTGGCGCACCCTCGGGCCGCGCTCCGAGATCTGGCGGCTGCGCCGGCGGGTGCTGCGGCGCGGTGCCGTCATGGCGACCGTGGTGTGCGGGCTCACCCTGCTGGTGGGCTCGCTCCTGGGCGGCGCTGTCCGCTCCACCACCGTGGTCACCGTCCCCGGTCCCGGCGAGGCCCCCAGCAACTACCTGCCGGGCCGCCCGCTGCCGCAGACGCCGACCAGGCAGCAGCCCGCGCAGCAGCAGCCGACGCGGCCCGCGTCGCCGACGCCCTCCCCGTCCGAGCCTTCCGCCAAGGCCGGGAGGACCGCGTCGGGTGCGCCCTCCCGGGAGACGGCCGGGACGGGTTCCGGGTCGCCCACCGCGACCCGGGGCAGCACGACCGGCAAGCAGACCCCGCGCAGCACCCCCCGGCAGTCGACGGCGCCGAAGTCGCCGTCGTCCTCGTCGGGCAGCGGCACCGGCGGGGGTGGCACCGCCCCGACCAAGCAGCCCGGCCTGATCGGCGGGCTCATCGGCTGAGCCCTCCGCCAGGGGCCGGCACACCGGGGCCCGGTACGCGCGAGCGTGCCGGGCCCCGGTGGTGTGCTCGGGGGGTGTGGTGGGGCGCGGCGGGGGCGCGGCGGGGGCCGTGAGGGGCCTCAGGCGCCCGTCTGTGCCGCCAACTCCCGTGCCGCCTCGGTGAGGTCCTTGGCCGTGTCGATGGCCCGCCAGTAGGCACCCTGGGGCAGCGGGAAGCCCGCCAGCCGCCGCTCCCGCGCCAGGCGCGGGAAGGTGGTGCGCTCGTGGTCACCCAAGTCGGGGAGCAGAGCCGCGAATTCGGGACCGAAGACGTACACGCCGGCGTTCACCGGGTAGGGCGACAGCGGGGCCTCGATGAAGTCCAGTACGTGCCCGAACTCGTTGGTCTCCACCACCCCCCACGGGATCCGCGGCCGGGCCAGCGCGAGAGTCGCGACCGCCCCGCGCTCGTCGTGGAAGGCGGCCATCTCGCGGAGCGAGAAACGGGTCCAGACGTCGCCGTTCGTCGCGTACCAGGGGCCGCCGGGGTCCGGCAGGTGCCGTGCGGCGTACTTCAGGCCGCCACCGCGCCCCAGCGGCTCCTCCTCGACCACCGTGGTCACCCGCAGCGGCAACGGCGCCTCGGCCAGCCACTCCTGGAGCACCCCGGCGAGGTGCCCGCACGAGACGACGGCGTCGGTGACCCCCTCGGCCGCCAGCCAGGCCAGCTGGTGGCCGATGATCGGCAGCCCGGTACCCGGGATCTCGACCATCGGCTTGGGGCGGTCGTCGGTGTACGGACGCAGCCGCGAACCCTGGCCGCCCGCCAGGACGACTGCCTGGGTGGGTGCGGCGGGGAACGCGGCTGCGGAGGAGGCGGATCGGGGGTCGTCGGTCATGACGGCCAGCGTAGGGACGAGGCGTGTGTCAGCCCATGGAGGCGACGCCGGAGGCGTACGAGGTGTCGCAGACGGGGCGGGCGAACGACTGGGCCTTCGTCGGGCCGTACGCCTCGACGGCGGCGCGTCCGAGCGCCCGGGCGATGCCCACGCAGTGCTCGGCGAGGGACGGCCGGCGGTTCACCTCCTGCTGGAGGTGGGTCAGGACCTCGTCCGGCTCCTTGCCCTGCTGCAGTTCGCCGACGAGCCGCGTGCGCAGCACCTCGTGGGCGGCGCGTGGCTTCGCGGGCGTGGAGACGCCTTCGGCGGAAGCGGTCACGAGCTGGGAGGAGGAAGTGTCCGCCCAGGGGACCATCGTGACCGCGAGGGTCCCGGACAGGACCAGGACGACGGGCAGGACCAGGGCGAGGGAACGGCCGATACGGCGGGCAGTGTGGGTCACGAGGGCGAGAGTAGCGCTCGGTGAAGATTTGGCGACATTTAGTCACCCTGTCGGGGGATGGTTCGACGTGGTTTTTCGAATTTCGGGTTGACGACCGCGCCCGAATGGCCCGGTCTGCCGGGGTTCCTGTGGGATGTGCTCCGGCAACGAACGGCGGAGGGGCGCCCCTTGACGGAACGCCCCTCCAACCTCCGTGCCGGTACGACTAGTCGGACAGACGCTGCCCGGAAGAGGTCGAGAAGACGTGGATCTCGTCGGCCCGCGGCACGATGTGCAGGGTGGAGCCCTTCTCCGGGACCTGGCGGCCGCCCACGCGGACCACGAGGTCCTGCGAGCCCTCGGCGGCCGAGGTGGAGCCGTAGACGTAGCCGTCGGCGCCGAGCTCCTCGACGACGTTCACGGTGATGGTCAGACCGCCGCTCTCGGCGACGTCGAAGTGCTCCGGGCGGACGCCGACCGTGACGGTGCGGTCGCCCGCGTCGGCCGCGGCGGACAGCGCGGCGCGCGACACCGGGACGACGCTGTCGCCGAACTTCACGCCGCCGTCGGTGATCGGGACCTCGACCAGGTTCATGGCCGGGGAGCCGATGAAGCCGGCGACGAAGAGGTTCGCGGGGCGGTCGTACATGTTGCGCGGGGTGTCGACCTGCTGGAGCAGGCCGTCCTTGAGCACGGCCACCCGGTCGCCCATGGTCATGGCCTCGACCTGGTCGTGGGTGACGTAGACGGTGGTGATGCCGAGATCGCGCTGGAGGGCGGCGATCTGCGTACGCGTCGAGACGCGGAGCTTGGCGTCGAGGTTCGACAGCGGCTCGTCCATCAGGAACACCTGCGGCTTGCGCACGATCGCGCGGCCCATGGCGACGCGCTGGCGCTGGCCGCCGGAGAGCGCCTTCGGCTTGCGGTCCAGGTACTGGGTGAGGTCGAGCATCTTCGCCGCGTCCTCCACCTTCTTGCGAATGGTGGCCTTGTCCTCACCGGCGATCTTGAGCGCGAAGCCCATGTTGTCGGCGACGCTCATGTGCGGGTAGAGCGCGTAGTTCTGGAACACCATCGCGATGTCCCGGTCCTTCGGCGGCAGGTGCGTGACGTCGCGGTCACCGATGCGGATGGCGCCGCCGTTGACGTCCTCCAGGCCGGCGAGCATGCGCAGCGACGTGGACTTGCCGCAGCCGGAGGGGCCGACGAGGACGAGGAACTCGCCGTCCTCGATCTCCAGCTCCAGCTGGTCGACGGCGGGCTTGTCGCCGCCCGGGTACAGACGGGTCGCCTTGTCGAAAGTGACAGAAGCCATGGTGATGAATCCCTTCTACCGGCAGGAACGTGCCGGACGATCCGAGTGGAAGGTCTAGTCCAGAAATCGGACTCCGCCCGACGCTACCCGCCGTACCCCGTCCTGTCAGCACCGCGCCGCCGTGAATTCGAACTCTGTGCGATCTGTCGGACCCGCCTGCTTCCATGGCGCGCATGACCACAGCACCGCGCCCGCGCACCGTCCACGAACTGATCGCCGTCCTCCCGGACGTGCCCGTCCTGCGTGACCGCTGCAGGGCGCTCGCGGCCCTCGACGTCCTGATGGGCGGCCGGGGCGGCAGCCACTTCGACTACGACCCGGCGTGGGGCCCGGGGACCGGGGCCGCGCTGATGAACAACGGCGCGGGCGACGAGTACGCGATCCTCTTCACCCCCGACGGGGTCTTCGGCCGCGGCTTCGACCACGAGTCCTCCATGAGCCCCTACACGAACGAGGACATGGCCCTGTGGCCCGGCCTGGTGGACACCCTGCCGGAGGTGTTCCGGCCGCTGCTCGACGAGCCGGCCTTCTGCGACGACGAGGTCCCGGTGGCCACGGTCGTCTTCTGGCGGGAGACGCACGACACCGCCTGGCGGGCGGGGCCGGTGGAGTACACGGAGTACGACGACGACGGCACCGGCCACCTCTTCCACGTCCTGGCGGCAGGCACGCCGGAGGCCTACCACGCCTTCGCGGAGGGCTACTACGGGCGGCAGGCCGACCTCGAAGCGATCCGCCACGTGTTCGCCCTGCGCCCCCTCACGGGGGATGTGGTCAAGGCGCTGAACCCGGAGGCGGACCTCGCCGCCGCGGCGGCGGCGGTGGCGGCGCTGGGGTACCCCGGGGAGGGCCGGCCAATGCGATGGCAGGGGCATTCGCGCGCTGTGTAGAGTGATGGCGGTTTCGCTCGCAGTACACGGCGGGTGCACCGTGCCTCCTTAGCTCAGTCCGGCCAGAGCAACGCACTTGTAATGCGTAGGTCGTCGGTTCGAATCCGACAGGGGGCTCCAGCAGCGCAGGGCCCCGGGTGATCCGCCCGGGGCCCTCCGGCGTTCTCGTGCTCCGTCAGTGGCGGCCCGAGACGCGGTCGGCCAGGCGGGCCAGGGAAGCCGTCGTCGGGGTGTGGGTGGCCGCCTCCCGGCGGTCCGCCGCGCGGTAGGCGGCGTAGAGGGCCTGCACGCCGAGCCAGCGGAGGGGCTCCGGCTCCCAACGGCGGACGCGGTGGTTCACCCACGGCAGGCCGGTCAGCCCGGTGGACTCGCCGAGGACGAGGTCGCGCAGGGTGCGGCCGGCGAGGTTGGCGGTGGCGACACCCGAGCCGACATACCCGCCCGCCCAGCCCAAGCCCGTGGTGCGGTCCAGGGTGACGGTGGCGCACCAGTCGCGCGGCACGCCGAGGACCCCCGACCAGGCGTGGGTGATCTCCGTACCGGTGAGGACCGGGAAGAAGGAGAAGAGGAGGTCGCGGAGGGATTCGACGGTGGCCGGCCGGGTGCGGCCGTCGTTGTCGGTGCGCGAGCCGAAGCGGTACGGGACCCCGCGCCCGCCGATCGCGATCCGGTCGTCGGCGGTCCGCTGCGCGTACATGTACGCGTGGGCCATGTCGCCCAGGACCTCCCGGCCCGACCAGCCGAGCTGCGCCCAGGTCTCCGCGGACAGCGGGGCGGTCGCGATCATCGAGGAGTTCATCGGGAGCCACGACCGCTTCTGGCCCTTCAGAGCGGCGGTGAAGCCCTCGGTGCAGCGCAGGACGTGCGGGGCGCGGGCCGTCCCGTACGGGGTGACCGCCTTCCCCGCTGAGATCTCCGTGACCGGGGTGGATTCGTGGATCACCACGCCGCGGCGTTCGCAGGCCTCTGCCAGGCCTCTGACCAGCTTGAGCGGGTTGATTCGGGCGCCGTGCGGGCTCCAGCCGGAGCCGACGGCGTCGGCGATGTCGATGCGCGTGCGGGTGGCGGCGGCGTCGTGGAGCTCGCGGTCGGTCTCGCCGAAGGCGAGCTCGGCGGCGTGGAAGGCCTTGAGGCGGCCGAGCTGGGCGGGGGTGCGGGCGACTTCGAGCACGCCGCCGCGGTGGATGTCGGCGTCGATGCCCTCCTTGGCGGCGACGTCGACGACCTCGGTGACGGTCTCGTTCATGGCCTGCTGGAGACGCCGGGCGGCCTGCGGGCCGTGGAGGGCGGCGTAGCGGTCGCGGCCGGCGATGCCGTTGTAGAGCCAGCCGCCGTTGCGGCCGGAGGCGCCGTAGCCGCAGAACTTCTGCTCCAGGACGGTGACGCGCAGGTCGGGCGCGGCCTGCTTCAGGTAGTAGGCGGTCCACAGGCCGGTGTAGCCGCCGCCGACGATGACGACGTCGGCCGTGGTGTGGGCGGTGAGGGGAGCGCGGGGTGGGGTGGCCGGGGTGCTGTGGTCGGTCGCGTACCAGAAGGAAATACCGCCGTTGATCGTCATGGGGAGTTGCTACACCGTTTCCCTCACGGGGTGCCAGGGGCGGGATGTCGCGCGGCGGGGCGCGATGCGCGGCCCCCTGCCGGTTGCCCTGCGGGCGGCTCGGCGGTGTGGGGGTTCGCTCCGGCGGGGGCTTGGGCGGGTGCGGGTTCCCTGCCCGGGGCTTCGGTGGTGGCGGGTGTGTGGTGCGGGGCTTGGCGGGGTGGGGGGTGGGGCGGTGCCCCGCACGAGGATCTCCTCGGCTCGGCGCGTGCGGGCTGTGTCGCGGCCGGGCGGCCGGGGTTGCGCGCTCGTCCTGCGGGGACCCTCCTGCGTGTCGCCGCCCCAGGGCAGCGCTCCGGAAGTGGCCGAGG
>NZ_JBVJFK010000018.1:0-137590 GCF_055587885.1 Streptomyces sp. NPDC046349 | reverse complement strand
AGCCCCAACGGGACGCCCGGGCGGGACCCGGCAGCCACCCCGGAACCGGATCAGGCATGCAGGCGACTGCTCGGACCGTCCCGGCCCCCGGCACTCTCGCCGTTGAACCATCAGCAATCCGCCCGTGACAGCTCGTCCCCACCCATATCTCCCCATGCGAGTGATCATGGCACGCGCCAGCGGGCGTCAACTCACCTGAGAGGCGGGCAGGTAGGGACTTCGACGCGATCTCGCCGCTCGGCAGGCGGGTGTCGCCGCGGAGCAGAGGCGCCGCGTCCTGCACCAGGGCCTGAACGCCTCGGTCGGCGCCCGGCTGATCGGGAAAGTCCAGCCCGAGCCACTCCCGAGCGAGCTCTGCCGGCCACACCTGCCAGGAGACGAATTCGCCCTCTCCGTTCACACCGTCACTCCCGTCACGGCCTCCAGGATGTCGTTCGCCTTCTCCGTGCAGGGTGCACACGCGCCCCCGCGAGAGCCGCAGATGGCGGCCGCGATCGCGTCCAGAGACCCCGTAGAGGCGATGCGCAACAGGCCGTCAGGCCCTTCCGCGTGCACGTCTCGCACGCGGCCGTCTTGTCCGGACGGATGCCACACGCGATCAACGCGATGCGGGACGTCCTCCCGACTTCCGTGAAGGTCATGGAGACAATCGTGTTCATCGGCGGCTGCCCTTCGGTGCGCGCGACTGGTAGTGGGCGATCTGCTCGAGATCGGTACCGACGTGCTCGTACGCGGTCATCTCCTGGCAGTACGAGCACCGGTAGGCGACGTAGCGCCGCAGCGGGTCGGTGACGGACTGTGGACTCCCCTGGCGGCCGCCGGCCATTTCGCACGGTCCGGCGTCTCCGCACCAGCTGCAGGCGGCGGAGTAGTGGATGATCACGGGCGCTGGCGTCCACGACGACCAGGTGATCGGACGCCCGCGATGCTCCGCCGGGAGCACGGCTGCAGCCCAGGTTGTGGGGGCGGGCACCGCCCACAGTCGGCGGGCCGCCGCGCCGTGGTCGGCCGCACCCGCGTCGACCCCGCGCCGCGGCACGGGCTCCGGCTCGCCGCGAAGCGACCGCAGGCAGGTCGTGCAGACGTTCGCCTCGGCGACCGGGCCCACCCACGGCCGCACGCCCGGCGCCTGCTCTCCCTGGATCCCCGACGATGCCCGCGTGCAGGACGCCATGGCCTACCTCCGGACCTGGCTGCCACCCGGTAGCGCCCTGTCGATCACCCATGCGACAGCCGATCTCAGTCCGACCTGGGTGGAGCGGGTCCAACAGGTGTACGACGACGCCGGCATCCCCTTCCGTCCCCGGGACCGCGGGGCGTTCAGTGACCTCTTCGGCGACTGGGAGGACCTCTGCGGGGGTCGCGTTCGGGTCGTCCCCACCGCCCGCCATCAGAACGCCCACCAGTTCTCCGCAGTGCCCGACTACGTCTCCGCCGCGTACGCCGGCGCCGCAGTGAAGCACCCGACCTCGTAGACAGAGACCAACGCCATGTACTCCATGCTGCTCTTGACCAACTCAGACTGGGACCCGCTCGCGGAGCTCGTCCACCGCCGCACCGACCACGAGAAGCGGATCCGAACCGCGACGACCGACGGCTCCTCCCGGCTCCGCCTGGCTGCCGACCCCCAGCCGGATATCCAGCTCATCGGCATGTGGGAGGACGACCAACTGGTCGGAGCCTTCGCCCTCGCGGAAGGACCCGACGCCGCGGGGTGGACCGCAGACGAGCGCGCAGAGCCGAGCTGGATGCTGCGACAGGCCTTCACCGATCCCGAACACAGCCGGCTCGGCCGACTGGCCACGTTGTGGATCGGTGATTATGCCGCTCCACAGAACACCCCACCCCTGTGGATCCGCTGCGCCGTCCCAGAGCCGGAGGTCGCCTGGTACCTGGAACGCGATTGCGGGTGGACTCTCGTGCGGAAGGCACGAAGCAAGGTCGGCTACCTGAATTCGCTGCTGCAGAGGGCCCCAGAGCGGATCAAGCACTTTGACCTGCTCGTCACGACCGGGGCCGATTTCACGATTGACCCCGTCCTGCGCAGGGCGCTCCTCACGAGCGTGCACGCGGATCCGAAGGACTGACCACTTCGGGTGGGATTCCTGGTTCTAATGGCGCCGGTTGAGGCGCCATCTCTAGGCTCGAACAACAACAGGCCCGGCTGCCTGGCCGGCCATGACGAACTGGTGCGGGAGAAGTACGTGCTCACCACGGGCAAGCTGGTACGGGACCGGATTCCACAGATCATCCGCGCGGACGGAGCCGAGCCGCAGGTCTATGTGGCCGATCCGGCAGAGTACCGGGAGCGGCTCCGCGCGAAGCTGGCCGAAGAGGTGGCGGAATACATGGAGGCGGACGAGACCGACGCCGCCGAGGAGCTCGCGGACGTCCTCGAGGTCGCCTTCGCTCTCGCGGCGGACCTCGGCGTCGACCCTTCCCAGCTGGAGAAGATCCGGGCGTCCAAGGCCGAGCAGCGGGGCGGCTTCTCGGAGCGCATCGTCTGGACCGGCAACCGCTGACCGGCGGTGCCTGTCTCGCAACGCCTCTACAGCTCGGGCTTGACCAGCACAATGTGGCTCACCCCGACCAGGGGTAGCCCGGCCGCCCTCCTCGCGGGGGCGAGGCCGGCGTGGCGGGCGAGCGCGGTGGTCTCCGCCACGCTGATGCCGCGCTGGAAGGTGCCCTTGCCCTCGCTCGACCAGTAGCCGTCATGGTGGGCCGTCCAGCCGCCGCCGGCGGCGGCCTTCGTGATCTCCTCGGGGGAGCGGGTGACGACCACGACGTGCCCGCCGGGTCGTACGAACGCGGCCGCGTCCTGCAGCGCGCCGATCCGCGCTCCCGGGTCGGGCAGCACGTTGAGGACGAACATCTGGGTCACCAGGTCGTAGCCGTCTCGTTCCGGGCGGGGCCAGCCGAATCCCTCGTGCGGGTCGTACCCGTCCGCGTCCAGCCCGGCGGCCCGGTAATGGGCGACGTCGGCCCCGCGTCCGCACCCGTGATCGAGGACCGTACGGACTCCGAGCGGGCCCGTCAGGTGCCCGGTGACCGCACGGGCCGCCGGTGAGGCCGCCTGCCGGCTCATCGCGGTCTTGTGCGGCTGGTACGAGCGCGCCCCCGCGGCCGCCGGCGGCTTGCCCGTCAGGTCGCTGATCGCGAACAGGACGTCGTCCGGCTCGGCGACTTCCGGGGTGAGCGGCAGGTCGAGCAGGATCGCGGAGTGGTCGGTGAACGCCTTCGGCCCCGTACGGACCTCGTGCCGGGCCCTGACCGGGACGCCGACGGCCAGGTGGTCGCTCAGCAGGGCCAGGTCACACCGGAAGCGGCTGAGCTTGCCGGTGAACATCCGCTCGAACGTGAATTCCGCTTCCCCATCCGTGGTGGTGTCGACGAGCCACGCGGTCTGCAGGAGGTGCTGCAGCGCCTTGCGCTCGGTGTCTGCGGTGAACCCGCTGACCTCCCCGTCGTACAGCCCGTCCTGCGGCCGCGGCGCAAGGTTGAAGTCCCCGCAGATCAGCAGCGGCCGCCCGCCCTCGGCTGCAGCCAGCGCTGCGAGCTCGCCGAGCTGGGTCGTGCGGGCCGCGCTGCTGTAGGCGTCGAGGTGAACCTGCAGGACGGTGAGCCAGCTCAGCTCCACCCGCTGCGCCCAGCTGGTCGGCGCCGAAGTGTCCGGGGCGGCGATGTCCTCACGGACCCAGGTGGCGAGGTGGCCGTCCCCGCCCGCGAAGACGTACCCGGGCAGGAGAGGCGGGCGCCGGTCGGCGGGCTTGTACGGCTCCTGCGCGACGATGACAGCGACGTCGTGCGCGCGGAGCCAGGCGGCGAACCGAGCCCGTGCGCCGTCCGCGCCGAGCCGCTTGTTGAGGTTGATCGAGGCCAGCAGCATCAGACGTGCCCTTCGGAGGACGGGATGGTCACAGGGGGATCGGCCGGCCGGAGGCGGCTTCCTCGCGGAAGGCCTCCCACAGCACGTTCAGCGGGTGAGAGGCGTCGTAGGTGTCACGCTCGCCCTTGCGCGCGAAGACGCCTGAGACGAGCTGGAGCATGGGGTCGAAGTCGTCGGCGAACTCGACCAGGCGGAAGCCCTCACCGCCAGGCAGCCGGCCCTCGACGGCCGCCTCGCCTATGGACCGGGCGCAGAGCATGCAGCCGCGGGTCATCTCGGAGCGCAGCAGGGCCAGCCCGTAGTAGATGTCGTCGATCTCCGCGACGACCTGGAGGTGGGTGCGGAAGTCGGTTCCGTACCAGCGCTCGACGAAGTCGGCGATCACCCCGCGGGAGGGTATGACGAGCGGCAGGTTCCGCAGCCGCTCGACGCCGACCTGCCGGGCGGGTAGTTCGCGGACGGACAGGTTCGTCAGGAGGGCGAGGCCTTCGCGGTGCCACTCCAGGAAGTCGTACTCGGGGGCGAGCGGGCCGTCGCCGACCGGCGCGGCCAGTCCCCCGCACAGCAGGTCCACCTGGTTGGAGTCCAGGCGCTGGCGGAAGTCGCGGGTGCGCACGTGGACGACCTTGAGCTCCACCTCCCGCGCCATCAGCTCGGGCTCCACCCGCTCCCACACCCGGGCCAGGAACGGGAGCGTGAACTCGGTGGTGCCCACGGTCAGGGTGGAGCCGAGCCGGCGGCGGGAGTTCGCGATGCCCTGGAGCCAGTCCGAGAACGTGGACCGGATCCGGTCCACGACCTCCAGCCCGGTAGGGGTGAACAACAGATCGCGGCCGCGGCCCTGCTTGACCACCACCAGCTCACCGGTCAGGGCCTGGAAGTTCCGGTTGAGGATGTCGAGCTGCTTCTGCACGCTGGACTGCTCCCGCCCCAGCAGCCGGGCCGCGGCGAGCGCCGTGCCCTCCTCGTGGACGACGACGAGCGTGCGCATCTGGTCCCACGTCAGGTCGAGCAAGTCCGGTGACCAGGCAAGCAGATCCCCCCGGAACCCCTCAGGACCAGGCACTTTGAGTGGACCGGACGGTAACGACGGCATGCGCTTCCCTCCCCTGGGCGCTACCCCACCAGCTTGCACTGTCCGAGCGGCCAGGAGTAGTGGACTTCACCGCATTTCACGCCAGGAAAACCTTGAAATGTTCGGGTGGACATGGAGACATGACGAGCTATCCACGGGAACATTTCCTCAGTCGCCTTCGATCTGGCGATGTTCACCACACCGATGCCTGAATTCCGGGGGTGAGTCATGCTCTCAGCCGAGTCCATCAAGGACCACATCGACAGCGGCGCCGTGACGTGGGACGGGGAACTGCGCGGGGACAGCCTGCTCTTGAAGCTCGGCGGTCCGATCCAGCCCCTGCTCGCGCCGGACGCCGTCGTCGACCTGGCCCACCAGGCCAGCATCGACACCCTGTACGGCCCGCAGATCGCCGACTGGACGACTTACGACCTGGAGCCGGGACACATGATCCTGGCGCCGGCCTCCGAGCCGATCTCTCTGGGCCCGGACATCGTGGGGATACTCGGCGGTTTGAGTCATCTGGCCCGGGTCGGCCTGGCCGTCCACATCACCAGCCCGTTCGTCCTGCCGGGCTGGGCCGGCCATCTGACCCTGGAGCTCGTCAACCAGAGCCCGGCCACCCTGCGCCTGCACCACGGGATGCCGCTGGCCCGCCTCGTGCTCCAGCTCCGCGGCGGCGGCCACGCCGCGACCGCCCACCCGTTCTACGGCCATCCCGCAGACCTGCAAAGCCGCTACGCCGACGAACTCGTCGACCCGAACCAGAGGTGACTGCCATGGACGACTGCCAGTTCTGCACCGAGTTCACCGCGCGCGAGTCCAAGACCCGCATCATCACGGAGACCACCGACGGCTGGGTCCTCCTGCCCACGGTCGGCTGCCTCACCCCTGGCTACTCCCTCTACATGCCGCTGGAGCACCTCGACGCCGCCGCCGACGTCGCCCCCGACGACCTCCCGCAGGTCGCCGCCGGCCTGGAGTCGATGCGGACCCTCATCCAGAACCAGTACGGGCCCACCATCGTCGCCGAGCACGGGCCGCGCGACTGTGAGCTCGGCGCCTCCTGCTGCAGCCACGCCCACCTCCACCTCATCCCCGTACCGGACCCGGACGCCATTCTGGCCGCGTACGAGAAGGTCGGCGGCCCGGGCAGGCGCCTCTCCTCGCTCGTCGACCTGCCCGCGGCCGCGGAGACCTCGTACCTGCACCTCTCCCCCCGCCCGGGCGAGCACCACTACTGGCCCGCCGACGATCGGTTCGCCCGCCAGTTCGTCCGCCGCGTCGTCGCCGACCAGCTCGGCATCGGCGAGCAGTACGACTGGCGCGACCACCCCTTCACCGAGAACCGGCACCAGACCTTCGACACGCTGACCGCTGCCATCCGGGCCACCGCGACCGCCTGACGACGAGGGGGAACATCATGGCGATTCCCTTGCCCCGCCCGCTGCACAGCCAGAGCGCCGAGGAACTCGCGGCGGCCGCCAGGGACCGGCGCTGGCCGAAGTGGCAGACCATGGCACTGCTCCACTCGCTCGGCCTCCCCACCCTGGACGCGGCCCTGTTACGGCCCGGCCAGAGCCCGGCCGAGATACGCACCGCCGCCCACGCCCTCGCCACCGCGCTCGGCACCGACAGGCTGATGATCCGCTCCGACGGCGGCGTCGAGAAGAAGGCCTACTACCGCGGCGGCAACACCTTCCCCATCGGCGAGATCGCGCACCGCGCGCAGCCACTGCTGGCCGACGGGCGCGCGGTCATCCTGGCCAGCCCCACCAACCGCTTCACCAACAAGCTCACCGTCATGATCCGCATGGACCGCCCGGGCCCCGGCATCCGGGGGACCTACACCCTCGAAGCGCTCGGCCCCGGCTACGACGTCGCCGACCTCACCCGCGGCGAACTCCCGCCCCAGGTCACCGCCCAGCTCCACGACGTCGACTGGGACCGCTACACCGCCCCCCGCTGGAACGAGTGGAAGTTCACCGGCGACCGCTGCCCCGGTGGGGAGGAGGACCGCCGGCGCCGACGCCTGGAGCGCCTCGCCGCCCAGACCCTGGCCGACGGCGGCCAGCTCGCCGGAGACCCCCAACCCGAACACGCTGAGGCCTGGCTGCGCGAACGCGGCTACCTTCAGCTCTTCGGCCCCCAGGACCCGCGCCCGGCCCTGATGCGGCGTGCCTCCAAGCTCTTCGAGGACGCCTTCGTCCTCACCCGGGCCCAGCCGAACCGGAACTGGCGGTGCCTGGCCACCGCCTACTCCGTCTTCGCCGAGCCCCGCACCGTCTACTGGGACCTCGTCGACGGCGAACGCAAGTACGCCGCGGCCGCGCCGGCCGCCGCCCGGGCCAAGAAGGAGGCAGCGTGACCAACCGACCGATCTACCTCGACCACCAGGCCACCACCCCACTCGACCCCCGCGTCCTGGAGGAGATGCTGCCGTACCTCACCACCGAGTACGGCAACCCCAACAGCGCCCACGCCTACGGTCGGGCAGCGGCCAAGGCCGTCGCCACCGCCCGCCGGCAGGTCGCCGACCTCATCGGCGCGAAGAACCCCCTCGAAGTCGTGTTCACCTCCGGCGCCACCGAGGCCAACCACCTCGCCATCGTCGGCGGCGCCCTCGCCAAGCGCCCGCACGGCGGCCACATCGTCACCACCGCGATCGAGCACAAGGCCGTCCTCGCCGCCGTCCAACGCCTCGTCGACCACCACGGTTACACCGCCACCCGCGTCGCCGTCGACGAGCACGGACGCGTGCACCCCGGCGACATCGCCGCCGCCCTCACCCCGCACACCGTCCTCGTCTCCGTCATGCACGCCAACAACGAGATCGGCACCCTCCAGCGAATCGCCGTCATCTCCCAGCTCACCGCCCACCGAGGGATCCTCCTGCATACCGACGCCGCCCAGAGCGCCGGATACGGCCTCTTCGACGCCGCCGAACTCGGCGTCGATCTCGCCTCCCTTTCCGCCCACAAGCTCTACGGCCCCAAGGGCATCGGCGCCCTCTACCTCCGCGGCGGAACCGTCCTCGCTGCCCAGCAGACCGGAGGCGGCCAGGAACGCGGCCTGCGGGCCGGCACCCTCAACGTCCCCTCCATCGTCGGCCTCGGCGCTGCCGCCCATCTGATCACCAGCGATACGGCTCCCGCCCTCACGCAGATCCGCGCCCTGCGCGATCGCCTTCAGGACAGGCTCCTCGAAGCGATCCCCGGCGCCACCGTCAACGGGCACCCCACCCGCCGACTCCCCAGCTCCCTCAGCCTCACCCTCCCGGACGCGGAAGCCGCAGATGTTCTCGACCACCTCCCGGAGATCGCAGCCGCCACCGGATCCGCCTGCAACACCGGAACCGGTGAGCCCTCCCACGTCCTCACTGCCATCGGCCTTACCCGCGCCCAGGCCCGCAGCACCCTGCGTCTCGGAATCGGCCGCACCACCACGGCCGCCGAGGTTGATCGCGCCGTGGCGTTGATCGCGCAGGCAGCGGCCAGGCAGCGGCCACCTCGTTCCAGCGCGGCCTGAGGAGGTGCCGCTCGTGCGTCGGCGGGAGCGCTGACCAAATGGAAGCCTCCCGCCGGCCCGACTGACTTGACGTAACGAAGCGATGTGCTGCCGCGTCTTCTACAGCAGGAAGGCCTTGGAGCGGGCCATGGGTTCTGCAGGGAGATCATCACGTGACCGGAGAATCGACGTCCCGTTCCATCAGCACGCCTAAGCACCCGCACACGTGGGTCGTCGCCGCCGAAATCGTGGTTGACGACTCCGTGGCGCGCGTGGCGGACTTCCGCGGCTCATTCCGTACGAAGAAAGAACAGCGAATCGATGCGCTGGACACCTACTGCAAGGCCTGCCGTCGGGCGTACGCGGACGTGGCCAAGAGCGACTGCGCTGCGGCCATCGACAACAGACACCTGATTGGTGGGGACCAGAGCGTCCGCGCCAAGCGGAAGATGCCCACTCCCCCGCCGGCCGGGGCGAAACTTGTGTCGGGTGGGAAGTTCACGCGGTACGGCCTGAAGGCGTACGTCTCGGGGGTCTCTCGTCCGCCGGTATAGGACCCGACCGGACGGCGCGACGCTAAGCCCAGCCCCTCCCTAGCTTCCGCCGGGTGAACTCGACACCCAAGGACAGCAAGTACCGCCACGTCCAGACCCGACTCGTCCGCGAACTTGCCGGTCTGCTGATGGTGGCCGCCGGATCGCTGGGGCTGGTCCACGTCGCGTATGGCATTCATCCGCCCGTCGGCATTGCCTTCGTGGCTTCGGTGCTCCTGGGCTTCGGTTCGTGGACGCTGTTTCAACGACCCCGCCGCGGAGTGGTGGCGCTCGCGATCGGCACCTTTGCGGTCCTGCTCAGTCTGCTGCTCCTCGTCAGCGTCGGTTGGGCCATCTCCCCGCTCTGCGGACTCGCCATCGCTTCGGCGGCCACCGCCAGCTTCGGCCTCTGGCTGACCTCCAGTGAGGTCCACTGATGGCCAGCCGTCGCTTCCTCCCTAACCTGCGCTCCCTCTTCTCCGGGGGAACCCCGGCGACCGTCGAGACCAAGACGATCTCGTGGTCCGGGGGCGCCTATTCCTCCACCTCGTACGCCGGCACCGGCAACATGTGGGGGATCGAGGGCCGCGCGGATGGCTGGGATATGGCCCGTGTCGTCACGGAAGGCTATGAGCGCGTCGTCTGGGTCTTCAAGGCCATCGACACCATCGGCAAGCACGCAGCTCGGCTCCCGCTGGAGCTCGGCACCGGTCTCACCGGGGAGGGCGGGTTCGAGGAGACCTTCCCAGACCACCCCCTCCTTCGGGTTCCCAACGGGCAGGCCAACCCGT
Organism: Streptomyces sp. NPDC046349; assembly: GCF_055587885.1. Taxonomy (NCBI): domain Bacteria; kingdom Bacillati; phylum Actinomycetota; class Actinomycetes; order Kitasatosporales; family Streptomycetaceae; genus Streptomyces; species Streptomyces sp. NPDC046349. The sequence continues at coordinate 127,798 of NZ_JBVJFK010000018.1, read as the reverse complement.
TGGAGACCGGCGCCATGTTCCGCAAGCGCCTCTCAGCGCAGATCCTGCTGAGCAAGCGGGGGGCTTCGTCGAGAAGACAAGGAGCAGGGCCGGAACGCTCACCCGGATCGACCTTCTACCTCCCGATCGAGTTCTGCCAATCCCCGACCCCAACAATAATCACCCGCCGCCAGATAGCGAAACGAATGCGCGCCCTCACTGGGCAGACTCAGCGTCACCGCCCGCTTGCCATCCGTACACGGCTCCAAAGCATGAACACCCGGCAGCCAACCATTGAAATCCCCCACGACACTCACCGCCCCCGACGCGAGTCCACAGGCAACACAAACGAGACCTCCGTACAGCCCCTCCACAAAACACGCCCCAACACGCCACCACTCCTCACAGACACCACAAAGACGACCTACCGGCCCATCCTCAACGCCCCACCCCCACCCCGCACCCCCAAACACCACAACCCCCACCACACCGACCACAACCCCCACACCACAACCCACACCCCCCCCCACCACAGCCCCCACCCCCCAACCCCCACCACCTGTGACTCCCCCCACCCCCCCTTGACCAGCCAAACAAGGCCTACCTAACTTCAAGGGCATGGCCCCCCGCACACCCTCCGCCCCCTCCCCCGACGACAACACCAGCACCGGTGCCGGCACGCCTGGCGGGCCGACCCACTTCACCCTCGACCTCACCTCGCAAGAGATACTCCGGCGCGCCCACGTCATGGATGCTCTCGGCCCCCACTGGGACCCGATCAAGGTCCTACACGATGAAGAGGCCGCCCACGACCTGCTCTACTCCGCACTCGACACCGATCAGCAACGCCTCTACGACGACCTCGTCACCGCCGGTGTGCTGCCCCGCCGAGGAGACAGCCGTGCTGCCCCTTGACCCACAGGCCGACTCCGGCCGCCGCGCCTGGCTACCCTGCCCTCGCTGCCACGACACACACCACTGCCCGCCCTGCCAGCAACACCGCACCTGCCCCACCCACTGGCGCTACCTCCTCACCAACACTGGCAGCCTCCTCCACCTCCAATGCCCCCAGTGCCACCACGTCTGGACACACGAAACCGGATTCGGCGCCACCCGCCACCTCTAGAACCCCGCCACCGAAACAACCACCCGGCACAGCGAGGCCCAGCCGCCACCACCCCGGCGCACATCCAGCCGGCGCAAACCAAAGACGTCTCAGGCCTCGCCGTCGATGCCCGTGACCGCGCACGGCCCCAAAAGTACGTCCTTCTCCGGGAAACCCAACTCCTCAAGGGCAGCCGTCAGCAAACGCACCGCGCCCTCCTCGGCGGCCGCCCGGTCCGCGGCGTCGACTTCGAGCCGGACGGAGAAAGCACCGCCCTCGTAGACCGTGAGTAGTTCCACATCTTCCGTCTCACTCACGCCCGTGTGATGCGAGGCCAACCGCACCCCCAGCTCTGAACACGTCTCTTCGTCGATGCCCCTCAGAAACGTACCCGGCACGGTGATGACATACGTGGTCACTACTGCCTCCAGTCGGTCGGCTCGGCCAAAACGTACAGATGCCCCGAAACCAGATTCCGAATCCCCGCACCCGCCGAAACAGTCGCAGTCGCTCAGCTCAGCACGACCAGCCTGAGCAGCACCGTGGCGCCGTGGGCATGTTTCAAGGCGTGCTGCACAGTGCGTGCTCGATGAGATCGCGCAGGACGTCTTCCTGACGGGCTGCGATCTGCGGGTCCGCGCAACGGCGCGCACGGAGACGGGGATCGTCTGTCGAACGTCCACAGTTGTCGCTGTCCCGAGCTCGTAGGGAAGCCGATTCCTCCTTGCCAGAGGTAGTCACCCCCGCGGGACAAGGGCGTGAAGCCCGGGCCCCAGCCGGCCCGCGGGCCTTCCGGGTGACCACTCCTGTGGGACCGGCACAGTGCTCCGCATCACGGTGAGAAACTCCGCACCGACCCCGCCCTCGCCACCCAGCTCCTGCGCGCCCCGCTTGTTCTGACCAACCTCGAAGTCAACCGCTGAGGTCAGTAGGCGTTCATGTACCAGAACGCGCCACCGAGGAAAATCGGCAGCGTGAAAGCTATCTGGAGCGCCCAGGGAACACCTGGTCCCTCGTCGTCAGGCTTGCCGGGGTTCTCCGCTCGCCACGCCATGAAGGCACGCATTGCCTTCCCATGGCCAACAACACCCAGGGCGATGCCCAGCATCCCCCCGCAGTAGACAGGCAGCAGCTCGTTCAGAGACCAGTCGTAGTTGGAGCTGAAAGCCATGATCGCCAGGAACGATGCCATCGGACCGCACGACACCCAGACCATCTGCCGGCGGTTGACCATCCCGGGGAACATCACGGCGAGATACAGAGCCACACTGATCGCGGCGAACAGCCACCACAGCGCAGAAGACTTCTCCGGCACCGGAAACCCTTTCATCTGCCTTCGCGATCGTGTCCCGAAGGTCCCCCCGCCCCGCCCGCAACGGCTCACTGTCCCGCCGTTCGCGCAGCTCAAGGCCTATAGGACAACCCTAATAGCTCACAGATGACGAAAATCAGGGGCGGACGATCCACTTCGCAGACACTGGACCCATAACCGGCGTGAGTATCCCGAGGGCCAGCCACACCAGCCCTTTGACCTGCGTATTCAGGTTGGCGGAGGCTCACGGCCCGCACCCCCGCCACCCGGCTGCCCCCACCTCACACCCCGCCACCGCAACCGGCAACCGGCAACCGGCAACCGGGGCAGACTCCGCGGTCCGGCCGTTACGGCAAACCGCTGTATGCGGCCATGACGAGCTCCATGCCGCGGTTGTCCTCCTGCCGGTCCCGGTCGATCATCTGGTTCATCACGTAGGCCACCGTCATCCGTGCGCCGGGGTCGCTCACCACCAGCGAGCCGCCCCACCCGCCCCACCCGAAGGTGCCGCCGAATCCGCCGAAACCCACTGTCCACGACACAGGCGTCCGCAACACACGGTCATCGCCCCGGAACGCCTCCTGCCAGGCGGGCTCACAGCCCCGGGACGACAGCAGCCGCACGCCCAAAGCGGACCCGTGGTTCGCCAGAACCGACTGGACGAGAGCTACCGACCGGGCATTGCCGAATCCGTTCACCGCCGGAATCTGCGCACGTCGCCAGGCCAGGGAGTTGACGTCCCTCACCCGGACCGCAGCACCCGTGTACTCCCGGCGCACGCCATCCGCCCCCAGCGGCGCGCCGGCAGCGAACTCGTCGGTCAGCGACGCCGGCGCAATGAGCGGCGCGACCCGGCAATCGTGCTCGGCAGACAGCCCGAAGTGGAAGTCGGCCCCCAACGGCCCGGCCACCTCCTGCGCGAAGTACTCCCCCAGGCTGCGGCCGGTGACACGACGTACGATCTCACCGACCAGGAACCCGAACGTGAGTGCGTGATAGCCGGCGGCTGTCCCGGGCTCCCACTCCGGGGGCTGCGCGGCCAGCCCCGCTGCCATCCTGTCCCAGTCGTACAGCTCCTCGACCGCGGCAAGCCCCGAGAGCCCCGGCAATCCCGCAGTGTGCGACAGCACATGGCGCACCAGCACGTTCTCCTTGCCGGCCGCCGCGAACTCGGGCCAGTACACGGCGACCGGCGCGGACAGATCAAGCTCGCCCCGGTCGGCCAGGAGCAGCGCGCACAGGGCGGTCATGTTCTTGCTCGTCGAGTTCACAGCGGTCAGGGTGTCGCGGCCCCACCCGGCCGAACGCTCCACATCGGCGTACCCGCCCCAAAGGTCGACCACTGGCTCGCCGTCCAGGAAAACGGCCGCCGAGGCACCCACGTCACATGTGCCCAGCAAACCGGCAAGCACCTCACGGACCGCGGCGAACCGCGGTTCGCACCATCCCTCGATATCAGTCATGGGCACAACCTCGCGCAGCGCCACAGGCCCGCGCCCGACCTTTCCCTCACGCCATTTGTCGGGCCGGGCACCCTGACAGCGGGCCAGCGAACGCGCCGCCCGGTACGACACTCATGCTCTCGCCCTCGCAGCGCCATCAGCATGCGGCGAAGGACGACCACGTCGATCCGCACCATGTCGACCGGGCACAGCCCGGCCCGACATAGGGCCCCCGACATAGGGGCCCTAAGACGATCACGCATCAGGCGCCGCGGCAGGCCCGCCTTCGGGCGGTCGGCGCCTCGCCGCGGTCACGACCTGGCCCCGCCGCAGGTCGGTGTACAGCACGTGGTGGTCCGAGTGCGGGCTGGGGCGGACGTGGTGCGTCCCCGAGGTGATGCCGCGCAGGAACACGTAGTCGAACTTGCTGTCCCAGTCGGTGGTCGCCCTGCAGGCGCCCGCGCCCGTGTCGGCTTCGGTGCTCGAGGGGTGGCAGCCGGATTCCGTATCTGAGGCCAGGGCCCACATGGGGGTGAGTTCGGGCGCGTGCGGCACGGCGTTGAAGTCGCCGAGGACGATCGCACGGTCGTGGCGGCGGACTTCAGCGGCGAGCGCCTTGATCTGCCCCGCCCGCACCGCGCCCTGCCGGCGCTCGGCGAGGTGGGTGTTGAAGACGCGGGCGGGCCGGCCGCCAACCGACGTGGTGACGGCCAGGTAACCGCGGTCCTCGGAGCCGCCGTTGGGGTACTCGACGCTCACCCGGTCCGTCATCGGCGCCGCGGAGAGGATCGCCTGGCCGTAGCCGCCCGGACGCCACGGCAGCCCCCCGCAGCGGTTCCAGTTCCGCAGGACCGTCCCGTACTCGACCCGGTAGACCAGCCCGTATACCTCCTCCAGGTCCCTGCGGATCTGCTCGACGTCGCGTACACACGCCTCCTGCAGGCCGATGACCTGCGGCGCGTACGTGGCGATCTCCGTCGCCCGGCCGAAGTTGTGCTTGCTCCCGCATGGATTGCAGATGTTCCACGTGCCGACCCGGTCCGGTACGACCTCCTCGGCGGCACCGGACGGCAGTGGCCTGGTCCAGGGGAAGCTGCCGCTCGGTGCGCCGGCGCCCGGGAGCAGCGCGATGCAGACCGCGGTCATCGCGCACGCGGCCCACCGCACGCCCTTGCCCAGCACGATCGCCTCCCCTGAGTGGACGCACATCATCACACGGTGCCGTAGCGCCGAATCGAGGTGCTTGCGCGTAAACGGGGGCACCAAGGTCGCCTACGGCATAACCGGCACCGGCCCTTCGAGGTGGCCCACGCCGTCGGCGGCCCCCTCAAAATCCCCGCACCGCATTGCACCCCTCCCTCCACCGGGCAGAGCCGGGCACTGACGCGCTGGTCCGGGTGCGGGCCCACCGGGACAGAATGATCTCGGCCGTAGTACCAGGCCTGCAGCAAGCGGGTCCTTGGAAAGCTTCGGTGCTCCTTCTTGCGGGCTACGGCCCCGGCGCGTCGCCAAGGTCAGGGCCAGGGTTGGGGAGGCCGGCCCCCGGTACGTTCACGCGCGGCCACCCGACGTCCCTCAGCGTCTCGACCGGTACCGGCGGCGCACCATCGAGCGTCACAAGCCTGCGAGGGCGAGCAGCTGGTACAGATCTGCGGTTGGCAGGTTGGGGTTTGCGGCTGCGGTGGCCCGCGACAGATTCCGACGGATCAGCCAGCAGCCGCGTCAAGTCCCCAGCCGGAAGCCGGGGATGGGTCGCGATGGTGCGGCGCACCGTGTGGTCGGGGGCAGCTGCCAGGCGGTGCGCGAGTTCTGCGGGCAAGTCGGGGTCGCGCGGAGCCGCCTGCCTCATTCTGGGGTCGGGGTCCGTGGCCGGGCGGCGAAGTACATCCGCCGGAAGGGGGAAGTCGTCGGCCGGACGCCACCGGACCTTCCTGTCCGGGCAGTACGTTCGCTCGATGCGCTCGGCAGTGTCGGTATCGATGCGGTCTCGGGCGTGTAGAGCCATCGTGGTGCGGACGCTGCTCTCCTCGTCGTCAAGCAGTTGGGCGACACACGGGGCTCGTCACGGCGATCTCGACGATCACCACATGGGAAACTTCTGCAGCCCGGGGATACGCGACCCGGAGGTGAGGTACGCGTACTCGGCGGCACCCGGGGCAGGCGGTCACACCTGGAACTTGGCCCTCGGCTGCCGCCGGGCCCGCAGCCCTCAGGTCGCGGTGTAGTCGGCGGTGCGGCGGACCGCACCGAACCGGGGGAAGATACGCTCCACAGCGAACTCGTGCTCCTGCTGGTCGAACCCGGACATGGCGTCGGCGACGAACTCCACCTCGTAGCCGTGGTCACTGGCGGCCCGCGCGGTCGACTCCACGCCCATGGTCGTGACCAGCCCGGCGTGCACCAGCGTGTCCACGCCGAGGCCGCGCAACCGCTCGTCCAGGTCCGTGCCGTGGAACGCCCCGACGGTGCGCTTGACGACGAGCACGTCGCCGGGACGCACCAGGTCTTCGGCGAAGCCGCTGCCCGGAGGCTGCTCCGCCACCCCGGGCCGCTCCACCCGCACCAACACCACCGGACGGCCCTCGGCCCGGAACGCCTCGGCCAGCCTGCGGCAGCGCGCCAGCACCTCCTCCCCGGAATACGGTGCGACGGGCAGGGCGATGATGCGCGGCATCAGGTCGACGAGGATCAGCGCGGAGGTCATGCCGGGGATCGTACCCAGCGGCGGGCACGGCCGGGACTGCCGGTCAGGAGCGACTGGAGCGTACTCGCCCGTGACGTACACGTTTTCACCGGGCTGGGCTCCGTTCACTACGGGCGGCACCCCGGCAGTCCGGAGGTGCTTGGTCGCCGTCCCCTCGCCGCCGTACCGGCACGGAGCGTCCCTCGCCGGCGGCAGCCACTCCGCCGGGTCCTGGCCCGCCTTGCTCCCGTCCGAGCGGGCCCGGCACCACGACCAGCGAGGCCGGCTGGCCCTGGTCGTTCGCCCACGCCTCAGGACGCGGCGCCGTCCACGCCGACGCCCCAGCCGGCGGGGAGCGTGATGGGAACCGTGCGCTATTGCACGGCCCTCGACCGCTCAGAAGTCCCAGCGCGGCGCTCGGGTTGACGGTGGAGCAGGTGCCGCATGTCCAGGACGGACACTGGCAGGTGTGGCAGGCGTCGTTGGGGCCCTGTTCTCGTACAGCTACGGCCAACGGACCTGTACCGCTGCGTGACGGGGTCCCGGTACGAACCGCGTCACCAGCCCCAAAACGGTGGCGATCAGTCCTGGGACTCTGACCTTCCTGGGACTGTGATCTTCCTGGGCTGGGCGGCTCGTACACTGACGAAAATGGAGGACCACGCGACCACCGGGATCGGGGCACGTCCGGCGCCCGCCTTGCGGGAGTACGTCGACGCGTACGTCGGCTTCGACCTCCGCGGGCTCCCGGCGGGGGTGCACTGCGGCCCGCCGAGCCGCGCACTCACTGCAGTGATCAGCCTGTCAGAGCCTTTGGAGGTGGCGGCCGGCGTTGACGACGGGTCACCCGTCGCCCGATTCGGCAGCGTGGCCGGCGGTCTGATGTGCCGGTCCGTCGCGATTCACCACGACGGACGCCAGCAGGGTATTCAGGTATCGCTGACACCGCTCGGGGCCCGGGCCATCTACGGCATGCCCGCCGCCGAGCTCGCCCACCGACTCGTGCCACTTGACGAGCTCCTCGGAGCGCTTGCTGTCGAGCTGGTCGACCGGCTCCGATCGGCGGCGACATGGGCGGCGCGGTTCGCCACGCTGGACGAATTACTCCTCCGAGCTGTCGGTCGTGGCGCCAGCTGCGACCATGTGCGCCGCGTGCGCCCCGAGGTGGCCGAGGCATGGCGCAGCCTCGTCACCGCGCGCGGTTGCGTCCAGGTCGGTGCGGTCGCCGCGGAACTCGGCTGGAGCCGTCGGTACCTCACCGAGCGGTTTCGCGGTGAGGTGGGCCTGTCGCCGAAGACCTTCGCCCGAGTCTTGCGCTTCGAGCACGCGCACGCCCTGGCGGCGGTGCAGGACCCGCTCCCGTGGGGTGATGTGGCAGCCGTCTCCGGCTACGCCGACCAGGCCCATCTCGTGCGGGACTGGCGCGAGTTCACGGGCCGTTCGCCGACGGCCTGGCGTCGCGGCGAAGTCCTCCTCGGAGCCGGGTAGCCGCCGACCGTCCGCTCTTCGCGTCGGTTTCTCTTCCCTTTTCTTCAAGACCGCCCGATCCCTGCCGTGGACGATCGTCGGCATGAGACTCGTCAAGCACGAACGCAATGCCATGGACCTGCGGACCACCCCCGTGCACCTCGGACTGGGATCGACGGCGAAATCCGTCGAGGGCTTCACCTGGGACCCGGAGGTGCTCCAGGCATACAGCACCGCAGTCGCGGCAGACGGCGCCGAGGGCCGAATGGTGATGATCTTCGACGGCGACGGGCCCGGCGACCACTGGGAGAGCCACCCCGCAGGCGACGAACTGGTCGTTTGCCTCAGCGGGTCCGTGACGGTCACCCGCGACGTGGACGGGCTGCCCGAGCGCGTCCGTCTCGGACCGGGCGAGGCCACCATCAACCCGGCCGGGGTATGGCACGCGGTCGACATGGAGGGGCCGACGTCCATCCTGGCCATCACCGCGCCCCTCGGCACCGACCACCGTCCTCGGACCGACACCCGCCCGGCCGGACGCGTCCGCACTCCCAGCCCGGAGGAAGCGCCGTGACGACACGCATCGCGTGCCTCGGCGACAGCCTCACCCGCGCGCAGTTCAGCTTCGACTACCTGGATCTTCTCGGACGACGTCACCCTCCCGGTGACATGCAGCTCGCCCGGTTCGGGGCCAACGGCGACTTCGCCCACAATCTCCTGCAGCGCCTCGATGCCGTCGTCACGGATCCACCCGATGTGATCACCGTGTTGATCGGGACCAACGACGCCCGGGCGAGCCTTGCCGGCTACCCCGTGGAGCAGGCAATGAAGCGCAAAAAGCTCCCCGTTCGACCGTCGGCCGACTGGTTCCAACATTGTCTGGGAGCCGTCGTCGCACGGCTGCGAGCGGAGACCGACGCGACGATCGGTCTGATGTCGCTACCGGTACTCGGCCAACAACTCGACGGAGCAGCGGCACAGGCATCGCAGGCGTACAGCCGGATGATCGCCGAAGTCGCCGCCACCAATGAGGTGGCCTACCTGCCACTCCACGAACGCCAGATCGAGGAACTGCGCCGAACGGACCCCCCGCCGATTCCGTACCGGGAGGCGACGCCCGCAGCGACCATCGGCGTCCTCGCCCAGCACGCACTGCTGCGCCGCAGCCTCGACACGATCTCGCGGCGGCGGGGTCTCCTGCTCACGACCGACCACATCCACCAGAACAGCCGCGGCGCCACCCTCATCGCTGAGGTCATCGACGCGGGTCTGCTGACGCGGAGCGCGTAGCCTGTCCGGCGCCCGGCCGGTCGAATGCCATCCAGCGCGGGGGTGGCACGGCTTCGGGCAGCGGCTCGGTGCCAGAGGGAAGACACCGTGTGCTGCTCGTCCGAGGCCGGCCGCCTCAGCGCTCACCCAGCGCCGTGGCCCGCGACCACATCGCCGACGGGGCACGGATCCACGCGGCCGACCCGAGCGCCTCGGAGCGGGGATGTCGCTGCCGCCCGGCGAGACAGAGGCCGAGCGGGAGATCCTTGCGGGGTACGAGACGCCGGAGGTACCGGTGCCGCCGTCGAGCAGGTCCGCCGCGGAACGGGCAAGGGACCGTTTCTGTTCGGAGGCAGCCCAGCTTTCGGCGGACTGGGTCGTGTAGGTACCGGCGCCGCGTCCGTCGGCGGAGACGGTCTCCGCAGCGCCGCACGCTGTCCGGCATTCGGGGCGTCAGATGACCGGGGGGGCGGCCGAGCCTGGTTCCCTCGTTGAGGGGCAGCCATCCAGGAGCGATGGCGTCGTCTACAGGCCACCCGTGTTCAGCAGCAGGTTGGGAGTGTTGGCCGTGACGCTCGTCAGGACGTCCTTCGTCGCCTCGGTCTCCAGGAAGTCAACCCCACCGGCCGGCGTGGCGGTGGGTTGGTCAGCAGGTAGAGGGCGGCGGCGCCGGCGGTGTAGGCGGCTACCAGGCCGGTGCCGGTGCGGTTCACGTTGCCGCCGCCCACCCTGGTGCTGACGTTGTAGCCCGGGGCAACCAGCGACACCGAGGGGAAAGGTGAGCCCTGGTCGCCGACCGCCAAGACCAGAGCATACGTTCAGTGACGGAATGCCAGTTGCGGCATCTGGCGAAATGGAGCAATTCTGAGTGAGTTCGATATCTGGGACTACGGGCCGGACATCGGGTACCAGCACGGCGCCGACATCGTCGGCTACAAAGTCGAGGCCAAAGACGGGGCCATCGGCAAGATCAGCAAGCACTTGCAGGGCTCGCAGCTCGTGACGAGTTGCCGGGGGTGTCCGTACCACCGAGGGCAACGGGCGTGACGTGGTCGATGCGCAGCGGGACAGCAGGCGCACTGGCACCGCAGTAGCGGCAGGTGTGATTGTCCCGGCGGAAGACTTCGTAGCGGAGGCGCTTGGAGACGGCCATAGAGCATTCTCTCTGGCAGTGCAGGGTGGTCTAGGCCGTTTCCTTCAGATCACGAAGCGCGGAATCGGGATCCCCACCAGCGTGCACCGCCACGCTGACGCCACGCCCGGAACGAGCCTTGCACTACGCGGGGTGGCGGTAACCGTTCACGTACCGGCGGGCGGCGGCCTCGCTCGTGCCGAGCGCGGTCGCGACCGTCTCCATCGGGATCCGGCCGACCTGCACCGCCAACGCCGCGTCCGCACCCACCCCGGCCATGATGTACCTGAGGTCCGCGAGAGCCTTCAGCGCTACGAGCGGGTCCTTCACCGCAGCGGTCTCCAGGTTCTCCAGCAGGGCGTTCAGCAACGTGGTCAGGGGCTCGGGCAGGGTGACGGCGGCGTCGCGGACCACGGTGAGGTGGGCCTGGTAGTCCGCGATCGGCCCGGTCAGATCGACGTCCGCCTCGTACAGGGGCCGCTGGTCGTCGAGCACGGTCCAGTCGAGCGGGTACTCGGCCGCGCCTCGCCATCCGCACGCGCAGGCACCGCGCAGGAGTGCGGCCTTCGGGCGGCCGAACCGGCCGTCGTACGCGTGCCACTCCGTCGACGACGGCACGTACGATCCGCTGCCGACGTCGAAGTACGCCGGCCCCGGCTCGCTGCCGTCCTCCAGCAACACTCCCACCGAGCCGGCGTGCGCCGCACCCAGGTCCCTCAGCGTCTGATGCACCGTGCCCCGCCCCTTCCCCACGCCACGACGGCCTGTGCCCGCCGGATCGGTGTCGGCGCCTGGCCGGTTCCAGCGTGCCGCACCCACCCGGCCGCGCGCCCCGTATCCGCTAAAGCGCCACCCCAAGGGGCTGTGTGGCGCGGGCTGACCGGGCTCTCCTGCGTGGCAGCCGCCAGAGCGGGGACTCCGGGCAAGGGTGAACAGCTGTGGTCGATGCCGGTGCGCGGCCTGGGTCAACGGGCGTAGCGTGGTGGGGTATGAGCGAGGTTGTGGAAGCCAGGGGTCCGAAGGTTCCGCCGGGTTTTCCTCCGAAGTCTCCGCCGCCGCAGAAGAAGCCGGTGGAGGCGCCGCGGCCGCAGCCTGCGACGAAGCCGAAGTCCCTCACGGGGGTCCCTCCCCGGCTGGTCGTCACCAGTCGGCGGGCGCGGGTGCTGGCGTTCCGCGCGGACCGGTGGGCGGCGAAGAAGGCCGCCGCACAGGCGGCGCTGGCCGTCGCCGAGTGGGACTACCCGCTCCTGGACGAGCACGACTTCCTCAAGACCGTCCACGGCCTCGTGGACGCGGCCGTGACGGCCGGTGGGAAACGCGTCAGCATCCACCTCGCCGACCAGGACGACAAGATCCTCGTCATGGCCCTCAACCACCAAACCGGTGAGCAGGACGCGGCGGGAGCCGTACCGGCGGAGGTGGCGGTACTGCGGACCGTCGAGGCGTGCGGCGCCCACACCGACCACGACGGGGTCGCCTGGTGGGCGCTCCTCGACGGCCGGCCCCGGCCGAAGAAGCGTCTGGCGTAGCAAGGGAAGCAGAACCACACCCGGGGCTGTGAATGCGGTCGTTGGCCGGGGCCGGGCTGGGGTGATGCTGTCGACCGGGGCGGTGAGCGGCGGCGTGTGACGGCGGCCGGGGTCCTGCCCGCGGTCGACAGCGCCACGGGGCCGGGAGCGGCCCGTCCGAGGACGGCTCCCAGCAGTGGCCATTGCACCCCTCTCCGGGTCAGGCCCGGCGTTGACGCGCGGATGTGGGCGTGAGCCGCACCCGGACAGGCGCTCGTGTCCGGGTGCGGCTGAGCCGAAGCTCAGGAGTTGTCACCAGCGGGACCGGCTGAGCTGGTGAATGGGAACAACCGAGGCAGCCTGGTGGTCACACGCGAGCCATCCGACCTGTCACAGGCGCTCATTCGGCAGTCTTTCTGTCACCAGAAGGACCTGTCGGGCTGTGCTCGGAACCGCGAGTTCGGCTCGGGACCTACGCTGGCGCTACCTTCCACCCCGTCTAGGAGTAGCGTGCCGCCTACCTTCGTCCACCGGATCACGAAGTACGACCCCGCCGATCGTGACGAGCGCGGTACCTACCAGGGTGCGGAGGAGGCGGTCAGTGACCACGGGCCGGTCGAGGCCGCGTACCTGGAGGCGATCTCGGCGTTCGCGGAAGCTGCGGACATCGACCGGCTGGAGATCCGTGAGCCCTCCGTCACCGGGCTCGTCCACTTCGGTGCCGAGCCAGCGGTCGAGGGACACGGTCTTAGCGGTCTCTTCCCGGCTGACCTCACCGGTTACCACGACGGGGCCGAGGTCTCCTTGGCGGTGGCCCTGGAGCTGATCCGCGTCATGCTCCGTGAGCAGGGCGCCTGGTGTCGGCTGGAGGCGGGAGACGTTTTTACCGTGCACGTCGGATGGGACCAGTACGTGTACGTGGGCAGCGACCGGCCCTGCACGGACGCCGTGGCCCGTACGCGGGAACTCGGCCTCTTCGCGGAACCGCTAGTGGCTTCCCCCTACGCCGCGGAACCAGAGGTGACAGAAGCCGCCGACGAAGACTTCTGGACCTCGGTACGCACCGAGCTGGCGACGCGACAGGGCCTGCTCCTGGAGGAAACCCACATTGTCAACGCCACCCGCTGGCACCGTCTCACCACGGGAAACCTGGACACGGTGCGGGCCGGTCTCGGCCCGCGGGCCCTGCTGACCATCTGTCCCGACCTGCAACCCGACGTCGGCGCGGTCCTGACCGCACTGCCGACCGAATGGCACATCGAGTTCGTCTGGGAGACGAAGGACGGAACGATCAGAGACGTGACCGTCGAGGAAACCCAGTACCAGGAACTCGCTGCCCTAGTAGCCGACGCGCGAGCGGCCTGCGCCTTGTCCCTCTACACCGACGAACGCACCCCCCTGCTCCAAGCCGCTCTACCCGACAGCGACGGTGTGCTGCGCGCACGATGGTGACCCGCTCACGAACGCCAGCCCTACGCAACCCAACGTCACCAGGCCGGCCACCCACTCGACAGCTGCAGCGCATGGTCACACTGGATCGTCGGTGACAACAAGCCTGCCGATGTGACAGCTATCGTGCTTCGGCTCAAGGTGCCGCCGCCGGGCACCGGCGGCGGGGTTCAGAAGGAGACGTCGAAGTAGTCGATGTCGGTGAACTCGACGCGGAGCTGGTCGGCTCGGGTGCCGCCGTCCTTGAAGTAGATCTCCTGCAGTCCTTCGGCGACGATCGCGCGCAGTTCGCGGTCGTCGGCGCCTCGGGCGCGGGCGTCGAAGAGGCGCTGGGCGTAGGCGGCGGGGAGGTGGACGGTGAGGCGGCGCATGCGGCCGTCGTCGGTGGTGCCGACGGGCGCGGTGTAGCCGAACCGGGCACGGGTCTCGACGGTGATGCCTGTGGTGGCGGCTGCCTGCTCGCGTCGGCGGCCGCGGACCACAGGCTGCCAGCGGGCGCGTACGGCCGCCTCGATGCGGGTGGCGACCGGCTTGGGCGGGGTTTTGCGGTCGCCCTTGCGGTAGCGCTCGACCGAGCGCTGGCTGACGCCGAGTTCGGCGGCAACCGCGCGGGTGGACTTGAGCTGCTTGAGCAGGAAGTTGATCCGGCCTTTCAGCGTCTTGGGCGGGTCCTTGGTGAAGGCCTCCTGGTCGGCGCGGCCGATGGCGTCCTCGATCGACGCCTCGGTACACACCAGAGACCAGCAGACACTCCACATGACCGACAGCCCCGTGGCGGAATTCAGTGACCGAGGCCGCCTGATCCCCGGCGGCCCGCCCGCGGCGATCCCCGGGTGACGGAAGCGGCAGGCCCGACGTCGTGGTCGCCCGGACCCGGGGCGACACCGTGTTCGGTGGGGTTGCGGCAGGGACTGCGCCGGCGGTCCCCTCCACCCCCCGCCCCGTCGCCCCGCGTCCTTATAACGGGTTCAGAGGCGCGGGCTCCTCAGCGGTGGCTCCGCCCCGCCCCAGGAGAAGGCGTAGGGGTCCGCGCCACCCGTGTACGAGCAGGTGATGCCGATATCGGGCAGGTCGAACTCCTCGCGCAGCCACCCGTCCACGGCGAGGGCGGCGACCTCCGGCCGGTAGTCGGCCAACGGGAAGTCGAGGGAGACGATCTGCAGGTGGACACCGTCCGGATGCCGGGTGCGCAGCTCGTCGGCGCGGAGCGCGACGACGAAGGAGAGCCACGCCAGGTCCTCCCAGTAGATGCCCGACGCCGGCAACAGGAGCCGCACTCCTCGGTGGATCCCCACGGAGGGAGCCGCCGTCTCACCGGGTGACACGGCCTCGGCCGAAAGATCCGCCGCCAGTCCGCCGATCGGACTCCTGAGCCGGTACTTGAATCCTCGAATCATTTCACTCAATCCACGAACTTGAGAAGGTGGAAAACGCCTCGGCTGAAGTAGTTCTCGACTCCCATGCCGGTGGGTCCGCGAACGTAGTCGAAATTGTGCGGCTGCGCTCCCGCCTCACTGTACAGGCGGCTGTGTTTCTCGAAGAATTCGTCCATCTTGTCAGGCGTCATCTTCGTGATGTCCACCTTGTTCATCATGTTGAAGTCGTCCGCGGACACCTTGAATGTGAGGATCTCCACCTCGATGTCCCGTCCGCGGAGGCGTTCCGCGTATCGGACCGCTTCGTCCAGCGTGCCCCAGGAGTAGACTCCCTCGCCCCACTGGCCTCGTGTGTCCGCCTCCGGCCAGGGGTTTCCGTCACCTCTCAGCCGGGTGGCGTTCGCGGGGTCCTGCACCGTGTGGAACTCGTGATAGTCAGGTGCGAGTCCCAGGTGGTCGGTGGCCTGGAGAGGATTGGGCACGTATGCCGAGGGATTCGGAGACGGCGCGAGGCCGAGGGGGTCGGCGCTGAGGTACCGGCCGACTTCGGGATCGTAATAGCGCTGACAGTTGTAATGGATTCCGGATTCCGGGTCGAAGTACTGACCGGCGAACCGCAGGGGCGTGTAGGCCGACGCATCCCTGTTCCACGCCGTGGCCCCCCACAGCGTGGCCTGCGTCCGCCAGCAGATCCGGTCCTCTTCGTCGATCAGCTCCGTAGGAGTGCCGACGAGGTCGCTGACGATGGCGAAGAACCGTTCGTCGATCACCTCCTGGGATGTTCCGTCGCGTATGACACGTTCCGTCTGGGCGAGCGGGCGCAGGGCCTCGTGATCCCAGGTCAGGACGACGGTCGGAGCCGCGGCGTCGGCCGCTGTCGTCGTCTGCTCGCACAGGAGCATGCCGTCCCATGTGAAGGAGACCTGCTCCACCGCTTCGTCGCTGTCGGGCGCCAGGCGCTGCTTGCCGACGCGGCGGCCGAGCGGGTCGTAGGAGTACCGCCACACCGTGCCGTCGGGCGTGGTCACCCGTGTCAGCCGGTCCTCGGGATCCCACTCGTAGTGCCAGGTGTCCGGTTTCGCGGAAAGCCGGGCCTTCTGGCGCAGGACGACCCGGCCCAGTTCGTCGTGCTCGTACCGGACCCTGCCCGCCCGGGTGAGGGTCGTGCCGGCGTACTGCCGTTGCCCGGTCGCCTCCCGGCCCGGATGGGTGGCCGGCCAGGAGGCTTCGGTCTGGTTGCCGCTCGCGTCGTAGACGTAGCGCTCGGTCCACGCCTCGGCGGTCACACCGGTCACGCGGCCCACGGCATCCAGCTCGAAGCGGCGGCTACCGGAGAGCTGGTCGTCCATCGCGACGAGCATGCCGTCGTCACGATAGGCGTAGGACCGGTGCTGGAGGCTCCGCTGCGCGCTCGAAACGAGGTGGTCCGTAAGGCGGCCGTGTGCGTCGTAGGTGGAGGCGAAGGTCAGTCCGTCCCCGATGCGGCGGACGGTCTCGCGCCCGGCGGCGTCCCTCTCGAAGGTCAGCGTCCTGCCCGCGGTCGTGAGCTCCTTCCGTCGGCCCATCACGTCGTACGACCAGGAGCTCACGGCCCCGGAAGGGGTCGTGCGGGAGACACGGCGGCCGAGTTCGTCGTGGGTGTAGGCAATGGTGCGGCCGTTCACGGTCTCGGCCTGGAGGCGTCCGTGGCGGTCACGGAGGTGGGTGACCGTGGCGTCCGGGCCGACGGCTTCGGCGAGCTGCCCCGAGAGGTAGTAGGTGAAGGTGGTGACCGTTCCCTGTACGTCCTTGGCGATGACGCGGCCCA
Organism: Streptomyces sp. NPDC046349; assembly: GCF_055587885.1. Taxonomy (NCBI): domain Bacteria; kingdom Bacillati; phylum Actinomycetota; class Actinomycetes; order Kitasatosporales; family Streptomycetaceae; genus Streptomyces; species Streptomyces sp. NPDC046349. The sequence goes on along the minus strand of NZ_JBVJFK010000018.1, from coordinate 111,269 downwards.
ACTCGTCGCGTTCGAAGCGGATCGTCCGGCCTGAGGCGTCGGTGCGGCTGGAGAGCCCGCCCGTCGCGTCGTGGGTGTAGGTCAGCGCGCGATCGTCGAAGTCCGTCTCGGATATGAGGCGTCCCGCGGGGTCGTACCGGTAGTCCCAGCTCTGGCCGGCGGGGTTGACGACCCGCGTCAGGCGCAGCTCGGTGTCGTGGTGGAACTCGTAGCGTGCTCCGTCGGGTCCGGTTCGGGCCGCCAGGAGGTCGAAGTGGGTGTAGGCGAATCGGGTCACTCCGCCGACGGCGTCGGTGTGGGTGAGGCAGTTGCCTTCACCGTCGTACGTCCATGACTCTTCGCTGCCGTCGGGGCCCGTTCGGCGGCTCAGTTTGCCCTCGGGCGTCCACTGGAACCTGGTGGTGGCCCCGAGCGGGTCGACCAGAGCGACCGGTCGGCCGAACGCGTCACGCTTCACGAGCGTGGTCGCGCCCGTCGGATCGGTGACCTCCACGGTCAGCCCGGCAGCGTCGGTGCGGATCCGGGTCGTATGCCCCAAGGCATCCGTCACACCCGTGCTGTGGCCCTTCTCGTCGTACGTGTAGCGCGTGGTGACACCCGCAGGATCGGTGACCGCCGTCCGGTTGCCGCGCTCGTCGTGCTCCTGCACCGTCGTCGTGAGGTCGGGGTGGACGACCTTGACCGGCAGCCCGCGATCGTCGTACTGGACGGTGGTCTCCTGCCCGTCCGGCCGGACGGCGGATGTCAGCTGGCCTTTCTCGTCATAGGTGAAGCGGCTGGTGCGCCCGAGGGGGTTCGTGCGGGAGAGGAGTCTGTTGTAACGGTCGCGCTCGAAGGTGGTGACCGCGCCCAGCGGATCGATCTCGGCCACCACGTGGTGGGCGGCGTTGATCAGATACCGGTAGACGGCGCCGTTCGCAAGGGTGGTCGTGGTGGCCCGCAGTCCGGTCGCCGGGTCGGGCGCGGCGTAGTCGATGCGCAGTGCGACGTGTCCCTCCGCGCCGCCTTCGGCCACGCAGCGGTCCTGGTCGTCGTACTCGTAGTCGTAGCGGCTGCCGTTGGTGTCGGTCCACGAGGTGACCCGGGCCCGGTCGTCGTAGGTGAAGGCGAGCGGCTTGCCGGAGGAGTTGAAGACCTCGGTCAGATTTCCGCTGTCGTAGCCGTAGCGGCGTATCTCCTGGTCGCTGCCGTCCGGTGCGGCGCCTGCCAGGTGCAGGGCGGTGATACGGCCTGCGGCCGTCGTCAGCACGAGGCGGTACCCGGCACTGTGGACGATGTTTGTGGGGCTGCCGTCGGCGGCGTACTCGAAGGCGATCCAGTTCCCGTGCTGGTCGTCGATCTGGGTCAGCGGCGCCAGGCCCGTACTGCTGAGGGTGAAGTGCCATACCCGGCCGGTGTCGGGGTCGCTGATGCGGTAGTCGTCCCCGGCGCGGTCCAGAGGCCTGCGCGGGCCGTGGCTGGGCAGGACGGGTACACCCGGTGCGGGGTGCGGGTAGGCGAGAAGGAGGCCGTCGTCGCCCACGAAGACGACTCCTTCGGAGTCGATCTCCAACCGCTGATCGGCGGTGGACGACCAGGACGGGCCGAACCAGCGGCCCGCCCGGTAGTCGGATGCCACCCGGCGGCGGAAGACCAGCGGCAGGACGCCGGGAAGCACGACGTCCCGCTGGGGCAGGTACATCACGCCGGTCGCGAGGTCGATGGGGTCCGTCGGACCGTTCTCCACCGCGTCCTCCGTACGCGAGGCCTGGGTCGGTCCGTCCGTGCCTTGGCGGGCGGCACTTCGGGCGGCGTCGTCCGCACCATGTTTGACGCTGTTCTTCACCCCAGCGCTGATGAAGGACTTGACGCCGCCGGCGCCCTTGGTACCGAGGAGTTCGGGGACGAGGCGTCCGAGGAATTCGGAGGGGTCGCCCTTGGCTGCCTCCCAGGCGTTCTTCAGGGCCCGGTCGGGGTTGGCAGCGGTGGAGACCAGCCCGGCGAGGGTCAGGTTCACGTTCTTGTAGTACTCGGCCGGGTGGGTGAGGTTGTACGGGTCGAGCGCGTTCACCGACCGTACGAAGTTGACCAGCCCGGCGGCGCCCTTGACGATGCCGCCACCGAAGTGCATCATCTCCACGCCCTGCCCGAAGGCGTAGTCGGCGAGTTCGAGCTTGGCCTTCTCGCGACCGGTGGGCTCCTTCGGGGCGTGCGCCATTGCTGCGGTGACGGCCGCCTTGGCCGTGTCGGCGGCCTCCGTGCGGGCGCTGCGGGCGGCCTTGAGGATCTCCTGGGCCCGCTGGCGCTTGTCCTTGGTCGGGTCGGTGAAGTCGGCCGGGCGGGGAAGCGGGTTGTCGCTGTTGCGGGCGTCGTTGTAGGCGTCGACCTTCTTGTTGTGGGCGTCGGCGGCGGTCTTGTAGTCCGCTTGCGCCTCCTTGTAGAGGTCGATCGCCTCGCGCGCCTTGCCCTGGGCGGTGGTGACAGCGGTCGAGTACGTTTCCAGGGCCTTGGCGGCGTTCTCAAAGGCGTCGGCGGCGTGCAGCCAGTCGGTGGGCAGGGTCTGGAAGTTCTCCCGAAAGCTGTCGGCCGCCTCGCCCTTCCAGTGCGCGGAGTCGAGTTTCTTCATCCCGGCGCCGACCAGGTCGAACGCCTTCTGGAAGTCGCGAAGGTTCTTCACCGATTCGGCGATCTTCGACGGGTTGCCGTGGACCAGCTCGTTGGGCTCCTCGGTCTGGCCGAGTTGCTGCTCGCCGACCTCCGCGCCGAGGGAGGAGGCGGTCTCGTCGCCCCAGTCCTCTACCGAGTCGGCCCAGTCCTCGGCTCCGACCTTCTCCAGGCCCCACCCGACCGCGTCGGTGGTTTTGTCTATGCCCTCGCCGACGAGTTCCTTGCCCTTGTCGATGCCCTTGTCGACGAGGTCGATGCCCTTGTCGAGGCCCTTGCCGAGGTCCTCCCAGCTGACCATCAGTTCTCACCCCACCGCGGCTGCTCCGCCTGCTCGACGGCGCCCTGGGAGGGGTCGAACGTATCGCGCATCTCCTGGTCCATCCTGCCGCGCAGCGAAGGATCGAGCAGGCCGGTGCGCTGCACCGAGTCCAGCTGCGCGTCCATGACGTCGTAGCCGGTGTCCTTCCAGGTCTGCTTGACCTCCTGATGGGCCTGGCTGAACGATTCGGCGCTGTAGTCCGGGTTGTCGATCATCGTCTGGGTGCTGATCTTTTCCCAGCTCATCTTCTTGACCTCGTCCTCGGTCAAGTGCGGGTTCCCGTTGACCGAGTTCACGGCGATCTTGAACGAGTCCTTGACGTACTGTTCCTGCTCCGCGTACGCGCCCGCCGACAGTCCCACCCCCTTCGCGAAGCCGTTCCCGCGGATGGTCAGCGCCCGCACGCCCCACTCCCAGCGGTCGCAGAACGTCTTGAACTCTGCCGTCAGCCCCGCGTCACCCAACTCCAGCCCGGACAGCGCCAGGTCGGAGAAGCCCCGGCCGGTCGTCGCCTGCCCGATCATTCCGAGGTCCTTCAACTCGGCGTGCGCCAGGTCGATCCCCGCCGCGATCTCCGCCAGCGCCTGCGCCGGCGCCTCCAGCCCCGCCTGTCCGCCGCTCACTGCCCAGCCCCCTCGAGATCGACCGCCACCGCATCGGGCACCACACCGGAGACCGGCGGGAACAACATCCCGCCCTCACTGCCCGCGTCCAGCGCCACCCCGCCCGGGCCCGGCAGCATCGGAACCATCACGTCCAACAACCGCGCACCGAGCACCGTCCGGTACGTCCACTCCCGTGCGGCGTCCCCGCGTGCCCGCGCGAACGCGGCCAGGGCCTCCTCGTCCGAGAACGCGCAGATCCACCGCACGCCGTTCAGGTCTGCGGTCCACATGCTGTCGTGTTCGTCGAACGGCACCAGGACGGACGTCCGCCGGAACTCCCCGAGCACTACGGCGAACTCCCGCCGCATGGCGGACACCGCGGCGTCATCCGATTGCCGTGGCAGACGGTCGCGCGCCGACGCGGGCACCGCTGTGCTCGGCGGCGCTTCCGGCTCGGCGGGCGGCTCGTGCGCCGCAGGATCACGCGGATCGTCACTCGCTGCCAGATCAGCCAGCCTCAGACGCCCGCTTGGTGAAGGTATGTGCTCCCCGTTATCACTCACCGTTCGGATTCTGCCACGTTGATCTTCCATTCTGCGAAGAGGTTCCGCGGGCGGACGATTCCCGGGACGCGGGGTGGCGCACTGGCCGGCCCCACCGCGGGCCAGCTGCGGTTCTCCACGGCCTTGCCGTGCAGCAGGGCCCAGGCCCATGGCTGCCGCATGGTGAGCCCGCGGACCTCCGTGGTCTTGGCGGCGGCCTGGTGTCGGCAGGTGCCGCCACACCGTCCAGAGCCGGGCCCTACACACCTACCTGCGCTGGCGGAATAAGAACGCCCGCCACCCCGACGTCCTGGCCGCCCAACGACGCGAACGCGCCCGCATTCGCAGCGAACGAGGCATCCGCTGGGGCGGACGGCCACTGAAGGCGGCCTGACCCTCCGCGGACGGCAGGGTCACACACTCTCAGCGTCGGCCGGGCGTCGGTGGCCGCAGTCGATCTCGTTGCCGGCGACATCCGTGACATATCCGTGGACGCCGTTGAAATGCACCGTCACCGAACCTGGCCGATAGTCCACCTGGAAGGGCTCGTTGCCGAGCGTCGTCCCAGGCCAGGGATCGCCTTCGGAAGAACCGACCGTCCAAACGACAAAGGTCTCACCCGGACGCAGCCAGTGGTCGCTCCCGTAACACTCCAGGACCAACTCCAACAGCTCAGCACCGTTGTTCCGAACCCGTAGACGTGCCACCGGCGCATCCTGCGCTGTCACTGTTCCTCCATCACCAACCGACCCGCCTGTCGCAGCCGAGTACGCAGGTGTCCTCTCAGCAGAACCAGCGAACCTTTCCGGTCACAGCACTAGACCAGCCGGGCCATGAACGGGACCGCGCTACCTCCAGCCGAGGCCAGCAGCATCATCGTCCGCCGGAACCGCACCGAGCTGGTACTCCCTCGCCGGCCGATGTGCTGGAGTCGCTGCCCCTCCTGCTCGGTCAACCCGCGAACCCGGACCGGTTGCACCATCCCGCCTCCCCACTGCTCCGGGAAGGCATTACCGGCTGGTCCTGCCACAGGACCGGCTGGTGGATGTCCTGGCCTGCAAGGGGCCTCGCAAGAAGTGGCCGCCGACAGAGCTGCTGATGAACTTCAGCACGATGGCCGTCTGGCTTCGCCCGGAGGCGGCGTAGATTCACGGACGTAGTCGGGTGCGATTGGCAGATGTGGAGACCTACTGTGCACCGCCCGAGGCCATTCGAAAGTCGGCCACGAGCTGGTGCGCGTACTCATCCTCCGGACCGAGGCCCTGAACCGCTTCACAGGCCTCCTGGAGCTGGCCCTTCTCGCACAGCAACCTCACAAGGTGATACAGGGCACCACTGTCGCCGGCCTCAGCACGGTGGCGGAGCGCTGTGTCCATCCCCCGCTCGTGAAGCGATCTGTTGAGTCTCCGACGTCCATGGACGTCTGTGACCGCAAGTTCAGTGAGTTGATCGAACCGCTCCGCACGGACGAGCAAATCCATGTGCCACAGGTGATTGTCGTGCGCGTGGAAATCGGCGGAGTAGCACTCGGCACGAGCGCTCGCCAGCGAGATAGCTGGGTCGGAAACAAGGTCGGCAGACACGTCGGAGAGTCTGCCCGACGCGATGTCAGGCATTGGCAGAGATGGCGGTGTCGATGCGACCCCGGCAGCGGACGGTCAGGTTTAGGGCCAGCCGCCGTGGCGCGGCTCCATGTGCTCGCCGAACGGCGGGTCGAACGCCTGCCCGTCGTCGTCGGTCACGATGTAGTCCGGTTCGGTCTTCGAGGCAGCTGCGTGCAACCGGATGAGGAGGTCAGCGGCCGGCATGATCCGTAGTGACAGGGCTGCGGCCACTTGGGCAGCTTCGCTGTCGATGCCGGGGTTGCACTTGGCACGGGACCGTTCAAGGTGTTGAGCGGAGATCTGCATGACCTCCACATCGCCACCGCCCGAAAATGTGAGGCAGTCCCGCCACTCCAGCCCGATGATGATCTCCAGCGCGTCCGCGAGGTCATCGGCGAGCAGCCCAGCTTCCCCTTCGGAACTCGCGAACACCACTGGCCGATGACCGTTCTGCTCAGTGCACAGGAAGTACGCCCCACCGGCGGATTCCCCGGCGATCACCTCCAGTAGCGCACCCGAGGCAAGCTTGAAGCCCTTGCCATAGTGCTTCCGGTGGACGTCGAAGCCGAACGATGACCGCAGCAGCAGATCGATGTCCGGGGTGGTCTGGTCAGGTCAGGCAGATGATCACTTGAGGTCATGGCACGCGAACAGCGCGCCCGTGTTCGACCGCGGCGCGACCCCGCGGATGGCGCCCCACATCCATTAGGGTCAGGCCACGCCTGCCTCGAGCCATCACAAGTCATTCTGAAACCAGCAGTAGCGCAGGAACACCCGGTGGTGGTGTTCGTGGCCGGGCAGGCCGGCAGCGGCAAGACGCTGGTGGTGGACCTGGTGCACGCAGCTCTTGATACGGCTCGATGAACCTCCACTGGACATTGGTGAGTTGCAGACGTGTCGCGACCCCGGTCCTACCGGATTCCACCCCTCGAAGAGGGCAGAACCCGGCAGCTGATCACGACATCACACAGGCCTTAACGGCCAGACCGCACACCGCTGCACCCTGTCGATCAATCCACGGTGTCTCTCGGCGAGTAGAGCGACCTGTTCGTACAATATTCCAAAAGGTTTCGGAAGGTGTGGAAGAAGCGACTACTCCCCTGGCCAGTCCACCAAATCCTTTCAGGCGCAACCAGGGATTCGATCAGGAAAATTCCGTCCGACGCGTCCGCATTTACTGCGATAGGGAAAATCTTTACGGAATCCTCCAGGCCGACATCTTCGGGGACCTCTCCAGAGGAGACCGACTCCGCATATTCGCGAGCGGCGAGAGTTTGGAGAGTCTCAGATTCCCAGTCCGAGCAGCCCAGGACCGACATCGTGAAATAGAGGCCTTCCATCCCGTCGGAAAGGCGTAGAAAGTCGCGAAAGTCCGCATCGAGCACTTGTCCGCAAATCTGCTCCAAGGCAAAAATTTGCCGCTCGGAGGCCGGTGGCCTGAGCGCCGGGAGTCGCCAAACCCGAGTGTCCTCGAAGTAGTCCTCTAGGCACTTTTGAACCGCCCGCGCAACGACGTGACTCAGGTCCATGCCCGCATCTTCCTATGATCTCGATATCTGACAGATTTTATGCTCACCAACGGAAAGGGTACCGGTAACGCGCTCAGTTGTATAAGTTCCTGGATTCCCCTTGACTCCGGCATAGTAGAAGCCGGTGGGCTTGTAGCCTGGAAGGTACTTCTGCGCGTCACCCCCGACCGTACTATTCACTCTCGTATCTTGCTGATGCCAACAATAGGGATTGGACTTTCCTGACCATGTAGTGTCAGGAAGATGTCCGGCAACCTTGCCCAGGGTTCCGTAATCGTATTCAGTTCCTTTCACGTCATCAATGTGAAGGCCCTTGATCTTTTCCGCCACGAAAGCAAGGTCGCGCATTTTACCGGTGGCCGAGTCCAATGTCGGAACCTTCTCAGGCTGCACCCTTCCCGTCGGAGAGAGATATCCCATTTGGGAGTTCAGTGCCGCAATATGATCTTTCAGCTCATCGATCTGATCTTGTGAAGCATTGGATGGCGCGCGGAAGCACACGATCCCCGAGTTTCCTCGATCCGCCTTCTTTACGCCCTTGGCAAGGTGAGTGGTGCAGTTCTCCTGGTCATCAGTGTCCCCCTCTGCCCCACTTCCCGAGCCGGGATCGACTCCAAGTCCCTCATTGGGCAGCGGTTGCTGGTCCGGGGTGAAATTCTCACCTGTGAGGGCGTCCAATACATGGACGGCCCCGATGATCATATTCCAGCCGTCCTTGGGGTTCCATCCGCTGTTGCGGGGGTCCCAGTTGAAGCGGGGAAGGTGTTCGGGGGCTGGCCGGTTGGGGTTCTGGCGGGGCATCGGGGGGCGCGGGGGCTGGGTGCTGACCCTAGGGGCAGTCGTTCCGCGACCCCGGGGTCCGTGAGGACCCCTGGGCGAACTGGGGGAATCGGTTCGGGGGCTCCTGTCGGTGCGCCCCTTGCGCATCTGCTCCTTCTCCCAGCGCAGGTCGCTGTTTGAGGAATAGCTGTACGTGGTGGTATGCGAGCCTGCGGACGAGCTTGAGGTCGAATCGGACCAGTTCCGGGACCACTGGTCCACAGCCACGATGGTGACGCCCGCTGTCGCGGTGATTGCAGTCCCGGCAATAACGGCCTTCCAAATCGCGACACCGCCGAGCACGAGAGGAAACACGTGTCCGCTGGGGTCGGTACCGTTCAGCGGTCCGCCGAAGCCGTAGGAGTAGCGGTTCGCGCGCAGGCCTGACAGCGTGGGGTCCAGCTGCAGGGTGTCACGGCTGGTGAAGCTGCCGATGCCGGGCTGGTACCAACGGGAGGCCATGTTGACCTCGCCCGTGGAGGCGTCCGTCCAGCCCGACTGGAAGCCGAGGGAGGGACTCGTTCCCGAGGATGCCGACACGTTGCCGAAGGCGTCGTAGGCGCGGGAGGAGGAGACCGAGGTGCCGTCCGGGGTAAGGCCGGCGATCAGGTCGGTGTGGCGGTCGGTGACCGCCAGTTGGGCGCTGGCCGGCGTGCCGGTGACGGCTGAGGCCAGCAGGTTGCCACCCGGGGTTCGGGTGTAGGTGGATGTGGCGTCCTTGACCAGGTTGTTGGAGGCGCCGTCGTAGCTGAAGGCGGATCCGTTGTGCGTTATGACCCGGTCGAGGGAGTCGTAGGTGAAGGTGCTGGTGCCGTTGGTGACGGTGCGTTCGAAGGCGTCGGAGTTGATCTGGCGGCTGTTCCCGCCTTCGGTGACCGTCTTCTCGGTTCCGCGGGCGCTGTAGGCGATGGTCTGGCCACCCCAGGTCTCCAGGCGGTTGCGGGAGTCGTAGGCGCCGGTGGTGTTCCCCTTCTTGGTCAGGTTTCCGGCCTTGTCCCACTCGTACGGGGTGGTCGTGCTCCCTGCGGTGGTGGAGGTCATCCGCCCGGCCAGGTCATAGGTGTAGGACTGGGCTCCGGCACCGGCTGTGCCCGTGGCCGTCTTTTTCACCAGGCGGTCGTCGAGGTCGTACTCGTACGCCGTGCCCTGGACCTCGGTCCCGCCGGTCGTGCGGGTCACCGCGTCCTTGGCCAGACGGCCCAGACTGTCGTACGTGTACGAGCGCTTCGCACTGACCGTGTACTGGTCCCCGGTTCCGGGGCGGGCGAACTCGTCGGCGAGCGGACGTCCGGCCGCGTCGTAGGCGCTTCGGAGACGGGTTCCCGTCAACGGGTCCGTGGTCGTGTCGAGCCGGCCGGCTCCGTCGTAGGTGAAGGCCGTCGCGCCCGCTGCGTCCGTGCGGGAGGTCATCATGCCGTCCGCGTCGTAGGCGTAGGACGAGGCGCCGCCCGGACCGGAGGTGGAGAGAAGCTGCCCGCGGTCGTTGTAGGTGTAGGTGTTCCCGGCGAGGACTCCGTCGCCGCCGACGCCGGTCATGCGGCCGGCCAGGTCGTAGGACAGGGTGCGCGGCCGGGTGGCTACGGAGGTCCCGGTGCCGGTCTCGCCGGTGAGGCGGCCGAGCGCGTCATAGCTCTTGGTCCGCTTGACGTTGCCCGGCAGCAGTTCGGTCGTGAGCTGACCGGCCGCGTCGTAGATGTTGGTCCAGGTACGGACGTCGGGGTTCCAGTGTGTGGTGGTGGCCGGCTCGATGGTCGATTCCGGCAGGCCCCAGGAGTTGAAGGTGTAGTGGGTGGTCTTTCCGCGGCCGTCAGTGAGGCGCGTGCGGTGGCCCGCCGCGTCGTAGCCGAAGGTCGTCGTGATCGAGTCCGAGGCTGTGACCGGTTCGGCCTGCGTGGTCATGCGGCCGAGGGCGTCGTAGGTGTAGGTGCGGCGGGCGCCGGTGGCCGATACCGATGCGGTCGGGTTTCCGTCCGCGTCGTACTCGGCCGTCACCGACCTCAGTGGGGTTGCGCCCGTGCCGTAGTCGGTGACCGTGGTGGGTCGGTTCAGGACGTCGTACGCGGTGACCGTGCGGCGGCCGGTGGCGTCCTTGGACTCGGTCTGGCGGCCGAGGCCGTCGTAGACCGCTCGGGTGGCACCGCCGAGCGGGTCGGTGACCGTCAGCGCCTGGCCGGCCATGTTGTACTCGGCCGTGGTCCGGCGGCCGGCCGGGGTGGTAGAAGCTGTCTGGTTGCCGGCGTCGTCCCAGGTGTAGCGGGCGACGAGGTTCTGCAGGGCGGGCTTGCGTTCGACCGTCGTGGCGGTCAGCTTGCGGCCCAGTTCGTCGTAGGTCGCCTCGGTGCGTGCTCCAGTCGGGTCGGTCGTCGAAAGCGGCAGACCGGTCGGCGTCCAGGTGTGGGTGGTGACGCCGCCGCCGGACAGGTCCGTCGACGTGCCGCTGAAGGTGGTGGCGCCCGGGGCTGCCAGCCCCTGCGCGCCGGCCACGGCCGGCTCCGTCGTGCGTATCAGGTTGCCCAGCTGGTCGTAGGCGTAGTAGGTGGCGCGTCCCAGCGGGTCGGTCATGGAGGCGGGGTTGCCCCGCTTGTCGTACGTCGTACGTGCGACGGCCGTGACGGCTGTGGTCGAGCCGGGCGGAGTGTAAGCGGGCAGCGTGACCGCGACGGGGCGGCCCAGCTTGTCGGTCTCGGTACGGGTTACCAGTCCGCGTGTGTCACGCGCTCCGGTGGCTTCGCCAAAGACGTTGTAGCCGTTGAGGGTCTTGGGGTTGACCGCGGTGGCCGTGCCGCCGTTCTCCTCGGCCAGGACCTGCGGGGCGATGGTTTCGACCAGGCGGCCGAGAACGTCATACCGGTGGGTGGTGGTGTGGCCCCGCGGGGTGACCTTGGTCAGCGGCAGGTTGCGCTGGTCGTAGGTGGTGGACGTGACCCGGGTGTCGGTGCCGTCGGTGACGGTCTGCCTGACCGGGTTGCCTGCCGCGTCGTACTGGGTGGTGGTGGTCAGCTTTCTGCCGGCACCGTCGATGGACTGGGCGGTCTCGGTGGCGCGGTCGTCATTGTCGTAGGTGAAGTCCGCAATGCGGTTCAGGCCGTTGGGGTCGAGGACGGCACGGGTGGTCCGACCTGTGGCATCCACGGTGTGCACGCTGGTCCGGCCGCCGGCCTCTGTCCGGCGGGTGAGGTGCCCGGCGCCGTCATAGGTGTTGGCCTCCAGGACGATGTCGCGCTTGGAGCCGTCCGCCTGGGTGACGTTCAGGGCCGTGGTAGTGGCGGGGAGGCCGTCGTCATAGTAGGTCTGGGCAGTGGTGGCGCCCATCGCGTCGGTGATAGAGGCGAGCCGGCCTGCGGGGTCGTACGCGTGGGAGACGAGGACCAGGTCCCGGGGCTGGCCCGACGGGTCGCCCGTCCATCCCTTCAGGACCGATTCGGCCAGCTGGCCGCGCGGAGTGAAGGTGTGCGTGGTGACGTTGCCCTCGGGGTCCGTCTCACGGGTGACCCGGCCCAATGCGTCGTGGCCGAACGACGTCTCGTTGCCCGCTGCATCCGTCACGCTCTCGTTCAGACCCAGCACGTTGTAGCGGTAGGTCGTGGTACGGGCTGCGTCGCCGCCGGTCGTGTCCTCCGTGGTTTCGGTGAGGAGGTTGCTGTCCTCGTCGAAGGTGCGGTTGATGCGGGCAGTGTGGGTGGTGCCGGTGATCTCGTTCTTCACACCCGGGCCGGTCTCAGAGCTGATCCGGGACAGGCCGTTGTAGGTGTAGGTGGTGGTGGCACCGCCCGGGTGGGTGGCAGAGACCTGGGTCTCGGTCACCTTCCTGCCTACACCGTCGTAGGTGTAGTTCGTGACCAGACCGGAGGGAGCGGTGGTCTGGGCGATGTCACCGCTGGCGTAGTACGCGTACTTGGTGGTGGCACCGCCGGGTGTCTTCTGGGTGGCGACAAGGCGGGGCGGGACGGTGCCGCCTCCGACCGCCGGCTCGGTGCCGGTGGTGTAGGTGGTAAGTGTCTGTCGGCCGTCCGCGAGCTGGACGGCGAAGGGCAGTCCGCTGGTGGTGTAGCTGGTTATGGTCCTGTAGCTATTGTCGCTGGGGCCGGTGGAGCGGGCGTCCCGCACTGCGGTGCGCTTGCCGTTACGCGGGTCCAGCAGGTTGTCCTCGTTGAGGAAGTAGCTCGCGTAAGCCGTCCAGCAGGAGTCGGCGTCACGGCAGGTGGTCGTCGAGACGGTGTTGCCGCGCTTGTCGTGGCCGGTGACAGTGGAGTGGCCGTTGGGGTCCGTAACGGTGCGGAGGAAACCGCCGGTGTCGTAGGCGTACGTCGTCACCCCGCCCGCGGCATCCGTTGCGGCCACCTTCCGCTGGCCGCGTACGGCGTCGTAGGTGGTGCTGGTCTTTGCACCGGTCGGGTCGGTTACGGTCACCGTCGCGCCGAGGGTGGATCCACCCGCCCGGCTGCGCGCGTTGTAGTGCCCGGCTACCTGCTCGGCGGTCAGGGGCCGCTGGTAGACGGCAACCTCGTCGATCTGCCCGGTGAAGTAGCTGATGCCGTCACCGGGTGATGAGGGCCAGTACTTGGTGAAGCCGGCACCGATGAAGGTGTACTGCTCCGACTGGTAGCTGTGCGGAGCGCCCGTCCTTGACGCAACCTGCGTGCCGTCGAGGTAGAGGCTCTGGGTGCCGCCGTTGGCATTGAGGACGACGTGGTGCCACTGGCCGTCCGTCACCGGCTCGGGCGAGGCGTTCAGAGCGGCTACGCCCGGCGAGAAGTACTCACCGCGGAGTCTGCCGTCGGCGCCGACGTACAAAGCGGGTGTGTAGGTCCCCGTGCCCGCCGTAGGGTCGGACAGCTGCTTCTGCGTCGAACTGAACAGGACACCGGGCTTGGTGGTGTTGAACCACAGCTCGATGGACAGGCCCGGGGCCGCGCGGTGGGCAGAAGGCAGTTCGGCGTATCCATCGCCGTTGAACTGCAGGGCTGAGCCGTCTCCCACCCCGAAGACCCCGTTCGTGCCGGGGGTGGCCTTGGTGGAGGTTCCGGTTCCCCCGGTGACCGCGACCTTGTTCGCGATCTGGGTGCCGCTCGTCTCATCCAGGCGCCAGAATCCGGCCGGCGCGTCGGCCAGAACCGCACCCCGGTAACGGTCTCCGTCACCGGTGACCAGGCGGGTGCGGGCCTTGTAGTGGTCGGCGACGGTCTGAGCGTTGAGTTCCTTGGTGTAGAAGGCGGCCTCGTCGAGCTGCCCGGAGAAGTACTTGGTGCCGTCGGGCTGGCCGTCCCAGGTGGAACTGGAGTAGCCGGCGCCGAGGTAGGCGTGAGCGAGGGTCTCGGGCGAGACTGCCCCGGCAAGGGATCCGACCTTGGCACCGTCGAGGTACAGGGTCTGGCCGGAGGGGCCGCCGGTGATGACGACGTGGTGCCAGGCGTTGTCGGTCACCGTGCGGGCGCTGGTGATCGGCGAGTCGTACGAGCCGTGCCAAAGGTGGCCGCGCAGTTTGCCCTCGCCGTCGATAAGAAGGCTCGGGTTCCAGTTCTGCGGCTGTACGCCGAGCTCGGTGTTCTGCAGGCCGAGCAGGACGCTGTTCGCCTTGTCGGTGCGGAACCACAGCTCCACGGACAGGGACGTCGCCCCGGTGAGCGATTCACCTGGTACAGAGATCGCTCCGCGATTGCCGTCGAGGGTGATAGAGCCGTCGTCGCCGTCCATGAAGGCTCCGACGCCGCCCAGGGTGACACCGTCGCGGTATGAACCGTCACCGCCGCTGGATATGTCGTTTGCCGCCATGGCTCCGCTGCTCTCGCCCAGGCGCCAGTAGTTGACGGCCCCGCTCGCCCGCACGGCATCGGCGTACGCCTGCGAGCCTGCGCTGTAGGCGGGGGCGGAGATCTGCCAGGTGCCGCCGGTGCTGTCCTTGACCTGGGTGGCACGCTCGGTGTTGCCGTCGTAGAAGACCTCCGCGCCGGTCCGGCCCGAGGGGAGCGTGCTCTTGGTCAGTTTCGCCGTCCCGGTGCGGGCCTCGTAGTGGGACCGAATGGTGCCGGCGTCAAGGGCCCGGTGGTAGATGGCGACCTCGTCCATGAGGCCGGAGTAGTGGCGCACACCCCAAACGTTGGTCCCGTCCCACCCCACGGAGGACTGGCCGGCACCGAGATACGCGAAGGTCTTGTTCGAGTGGTCGACAGGGCCGGTCCGGGTGCCGACCGGCTGGCCGTCCAGGAAGAGCGTCTGGCTGGTGCCGGTACTGGCGAGGACTGCATGGTGCCAGGCGTTGTCGGTGACCGGTCCGGCCGAGGACAACGGATCGTGCCAACCGTCGGACTGTTCGAAGGCGCCCCTGAGCTTGCCCTGGGAGTCGATGGCCAGCACCGGGCTGTAGCGGTAGGTCGGCTCGCCGAGGCGGTTGTTCTGGAAGCCGACCAGCACACCCCCGGGCGTAGTGGTCTTGAACCACGCCTCGACGGTGAGCAGCTTGGAGGGCGCCAATGCGGTCTCGGGCAGTTCGATGTAGGAGTTGGTGCCGTTGAAGGAGGCGGCCTTGTTGTTGGTGGCCGTCAGCGCACCGGTGGCGCCGAAGCCGACGTCCCTGTAGCGGCCAGCGTTGAGGCCGGTACGGGAGACTGCCTCGCTGGCCGCGATCTCACCCTCGGACTCGTTCAGTCGCCAGTAGCCGATCGGAGCGGCGTCGAGCACCAGACTCCGGTACTGGGAGCCGGGCGTATAGGCGTACGTCGTGCAAGCGGTGGGCGAGGTCGGCGGACAGACCTTCACCAAGCGGCCAGCCGTGTAGGAGTAGGTCCAGGTCAATGCGGGGGCGCCGGGGCTGACCGCGTCGGTGGACACTGCGCTGACGTGGTTGCCGCTCCAAGCGAAGGACAAGGAACGGCCCGAGAGGGAGTCGGTGGCCTTGGCGACCTTGCCGTTGGTATGAATCAGTTGCTGTTCACGGCCATAGCCGTCCTTGATCTTCGTCAGCAGGCCGGTCGCGTCGAAGGAGTAGAGTGCGCCGCTCGCGTCCCGCAGCGTCCAACCTCCGCCGTCCACCGCAGCGAGGACACCCATTGAACCGGAAGGCGCACTGAAAGAACCGTCGGAGTTGCGCCCGAAGCGGACCTGGCTGCCGTCGGCGAGCGTGATCACGACGCTGCTATCGGGCTCGGGCTTGGCCCGCATGTCCCAGCGGGTGGCCCAGCCTGCGCCGAAGGCATTGTCAGTCCTGGGGTCCTGCGAGTTGTAGGTGCGTACGACAGCCAGCTCCGGCCCGACGACCGACACGGATGCATCAGTGGCCGCTGTGACGTAGTTGCCAGCACGTTCCCCGAACCCGCGCCCGCTGTCTGCGCCGCCGAGGTGCGAGGTGATCACCGGCTGCGGCACCTGGGTGGTCAGCAGCGAGGGACCCGGGCGTGCCGAGGTGCCTTGTCCGTCGTGGGCGTAGGCGTACCAGGCGTACGTCTTGGACCAGCTCAGCCATTCGGCCGGCACCGTCCAGCTCTGCGAGGACGTGAAGTCGGACTGACGGCAGTTCCTTCGCGTTTCCCGGCCTTCCACCTCGCAGATCTCGAACTGGTAGGTCAGAGCGCTGGGGAAGAGGTCCTGGTCGGCTGCGGCGGCCCACAGGGTAGGTGTCAGGGTGTCACTGACCGTGCCACTCGGAGGATTGGCTCCGGTCAGGTGGGGTGGGATGTTGACCGTGTTGACCTTGACGGCAGCCGCCGGCACCCCCTGTGCGGCGAAGGAGCTGACACCGTATTCGTCCATGGTCCAGGCGATGGTGTACGTCCCGGGTGACAACGGGGCGATCCTGGCGTCGAGGTTTGCTGAACTGCCCGGCGGGACGTCGTGGGGCATGTCCGTCCAACGGATCTTGCTCCAGTAGTCGCCGCCGACTTTGTTCCCTGCTGCGTCGTAGAGGTCGTACCTCAGTTTGAAACTGCTGTTCTTACCCCAGGTCTGCTGGCCTTTATTGGTGACCTTGACCTTGAAGGTGCCCTCGGTCGTCGCCGTCATCGGGGTGGCGAACCCGCCGAGCTCGTAGGTGGCGCCGTACTGGGTCCAGATGACGTCGAGGCTCGGCTTGCCGGTGGTGGTGTCGTCGGAGTCGAAGTGCTTCCATGCTCGGGAGTCCGTGGTGGATGCCTTGACGGCGAGGCCGTAGTTCGGCTTGCGTCCGTGGGTCCAGTCATCCACCAGTTGGCGGCCTTCCGCGCCGAGCGGGATGGATTCCCAGGCAGGGCCGCACGACCACGTATTCGTCCCGAGCGGACGCCATCCATGTGCGAACGACTTGGATGCCAACGCCGGACCGGTGGCGGGGCCCGGCCAGCTCGACGTTGTGCTCTCCGACCAGTTCGAGGTGATGGGGTGCACCGTCACCGGGCGTGCGTCGCACGAGTACGACCACGAGTTGTAGAGCGCCAGGTTCGCCTCGACGATCCATGCATTGCTCAGGCTGCTCTGGACGTTGTCGAAGCGGAGGAAGGAGGCTGCCTTGTTGTCGCCGCCGCTGTGGGTACCGACTTTGAGGTCCGGGCTGTTGGCGAAGTTGGTGTTGTGCTTGGCGTCCACGTACGTGGACGAGGTCGCACGCGCAGACATCGGCGGGTCGACCTTGACAGGGAAGACGCGTTCCGGGGCCGTGAGCCACTTCTCGTCCAGGGTGACCACCAGAACTTGACGGCCGGCGTCCTCGGCAAGCCCGTAGGTGACGCCATTCGAGATGGCACCCTCATGAGATCGCTCACCCAGGTTGGAGTCTTCCATCCATCCGGACGGCATCCAGCCTTGCTGCTTGCCCTGGGCGTCGACGAACGCGACGCCACCCTGTCCGTCCAGCCTGGCCGTCAGACCCGCCAGGGAGAGAGGGAACCGCCACTGGGTGGGAGCATTGCGATCTTTGAGGACCAACACTTCCTTTACCTGGTCACCGCCAGCCACCAACTCGACGTCCGCGGACGGGCGCACCTCGGGGTAGGTGATAGTGCTGCCCTCGACAACGCCCTGTGCGTGCCGGGCACCCTCGATTCCGTATCCCACGGAAAAGGTTTCGTTGATGCCCATGCGCACCAACGGGCTGCCGTCTGCGTACTCCGAGAAGTAGATGAGGTCATCGGTGGAACGCGTCTCCCAGCCTGAGCCGGAAGCAGTCATCGCCTTGATCCCTGCGGAACGCGCGAGCGAAGAATCGATCTGGTGCCAAATTCCATCGGCTGAGAGAAAGTTGACCGGCTCATCGAAGAAGCGTGTGGTGTTCGTGCCGTCGGGGTTGTGGTATGTACGGGCGCGCTCGGCGCGCTCACCGGGCAACTCGACGCTGCGCTTCGCATCGAAGCCGACTGGCGCTGCGACCGCCGGAGAAGCTGCCGGACTGGTTCTCGGCATCTCGGGAGCCGGCCGTCTGCCCAGTTCAGGGTGGCTGACCCCACCGGCGGGCGGAAGCTCGTCCGGAGCCGCCTGCGCACCGCCCCGCCCATCGTTCGCTACGGCTTCGGTCGCCCCGCTGGGAGCATCGTGTCCCAGTCCACGTGCCGATCCCCATACCTGTTTGGGACGTTCACCCGGGGCGGGAACCCTCTTGTCGGCCACCCATCGGACTGCGGCCGTCGCCGCCTGCTCAGTACCGGCCAAGATCGCCATGACGAAAGCCACAGCGAGAACAAGCGAACGCGCAACACGCACAGAGATCCCCCACAAGAAACCTACAAGTGGGGCTATTCCTAGAGGTCTTCACAGACTCTCCGCAATGTCGACACCCAGCGGCAAGGCTGGGCCCACTGGAGCGGCGGCCGAAAAATGCCCCTAAGTCATTACGGACGATCCGCAGCCGGCCGGTATGCGTGAGAATGATCACCCCGGCTGCGGCGAATCGCCGGCGCCCAGGGTGGGCCCCGTAAGCGCCTCAAGTGGACAACCGCCCGAAGGGGTTGCCTGCTGGCACGCATGTGTCTGCCTGGAGCCGGGTTCGTCGAGGACGCGGGCCCCGGGCATACGCCCGTTGGATCACCGGGCCGTCGGAACGCGGCCTGTTCAGGGGTGCCAAACGGCTGGGCCGGCCCCGACGCCTTAGAGCGTGTCCTATGTGGTGAGGTGCCGTTGACGTCGGTATGGGGCGGGGTACTTGGAGTTGGATTGTTCCGGACGGGCTGTGGGAGATCGCGGAGCCGCTGATCCCACCGTCGAGAGTGCGGTCGCAGGGCGGCGGGACGCAGGACACGCCTGATGAGACGCTATTCGCCGCGATCATCTATGTGCTGGTCAGCGGGTGCGCCTGGCAGGCTCTGCCGCCCTGCTTCGGGATATCGAAGTCGACGGCCCACCGCCGGTGCGGATCGGCGTCCGCATCGCCCGCAAAGGCATCGAGTCATCAGAGCGACTCGGGCGACGCAGGTGGGTGATCGAGCGGACCATGTCCTGGTTGACCGGCTACCGCCGACTCAGCCACCGTTACGAGCGCCATCCCCGCGACTACCTGGCCTTTCTCGGTCTCGCGGCAGCCCTGTGCTGCTACAAGCGGCTCGTCCGCCTCACCACATAGGACACGCTCTTATCGAGGCGTAGCACTGCCCGCACCGCTCCCCTCACGCGCGACGGCGCCCCGCCTGCCCTCGGCGACCTTCTCCCGCCCTTCCCACCCGAACAGCAGCAACGGCTGACTGCACTGGGAGGCCCGCCTGACCAAGCGCCCGCTCCCGCCCCCGCGGCCAGCCGCGTGGGGCGGGAAGGAGCCCAGCAAGGCACAGCAGGCATTCCAGCGCGGCCTGACAGCCCTCGCGCAGTGGGTGGAACGGGAAGGCGCCCACCGGCCGGTGCCCCGCGCACACGGCGAGGAGGTCGCGATCGAAGGCGAGGTGGCACCGGTGATCGTGAAGCTGGGCGTATGGGTCTCCAACACCGAAAGCCGACGCGACCAACTCACCACCGACCAGCACGCCGCCCTCACGAAGCTGGGCGTGGTAGCGGTTGTGGCAGAGGTCCAGGGGCCGACCTCTCGGCGTGGTCTCTCCAGGGCAGGCGAGTCACACGCTGCCGGGAAATTCGCGAGGAAAGACCCCCCGGCTCCAGCCTAGAACGCCCCCTGCACGCCTGTGGCGGGGTCTACGTGTTGCCCTGCTCCCGGTGGCGGCACTCCAGAACGATCTTGTCGGCAAAGTCGTGGACGCAGCCACCTGCGAACTCGACACATATGCTCTGACCTGCATGTTTTCTTCCGGATACCTAAGATAGACGTGCACGGGCGACAGCGTAAAAGCGGTGTTGCCCGCGCTTTGGTGACCTGCGCTCACCATGCTCAGGACGTCCCAGGGAGGGTGCTTCATGACCGAATCCGGCAACCCCAGTCAGCCCGTAAACGTGAACGCGTACGACGCCAGTCACATCCAGGTACTCGAGGGCCTCGAGGCGGTACGCAGGCGGCCCGGCATGTACATCGGCTCGACTGGCGAGCGCGGCCTGCACCAGATGGTCTACGAGGTCGTCTCGTACGCCGTCGACGAGCACCTGGCCGGCTACGCCGACGCCATCGATGTCACGATCACTGCGGACGGCGGCATTCGCGTCGCGGACAACGGGCGCGGCCTGCCCGTCGAGGCGCAGGAACCCGCCGGCGAGTCCGCCGTCGAACGCCAGCTGACGGAGCTGTCCTTCGTCCCCAAGCCCCGCACCGGCTACTGGGTGTCCGGCGGCATCAACGGGCTGGGCCTGTGCGTGGTCAACGCGCTGTCGAGCCGTCTCACGGTCGAGGTCCACCGGGCCACCGTTGGACCCAGGAGTACGAGAAGGGCATCCCGATCAGTGCCTTGACGAGGCACGAAGAGAGCAGCGGACACGGCACCGCGATTGTGTTCCTGGCAGACGCCGACATCTTCGAGACCACCTTGTGGTCGTTCGCCACGCTGTCGCAGCGCCTCCAGGAACTGGCCTTCCTCAACGGGGGTCTGGCCGTCTCGCTGACCGACGAGCGTCCGGAGCGGCCGGTCCGCCACCACCACCTTGACGGCCTTCGCGCCTACGTGGCCCACCTCAACCCCTACCCCTCGAGCCTCGTCCACCCCCCCGCCATCGGCTTCACGTCGGAGAACGAGGAGCAGACGATCTCCGTGCAGGTCGCCATACAGTGGAGCACCCTGTCCTCGGGAGAGTTCCGCTCCTTCGCGAACAGCACCCGCACTCATGAAGGCGGCGCACACGAAGTGGGCTTCCGTACCGCGCTCACGTCTGTCGTCGACAAGCACGCGCGCCGTCAAGGGCACATATCCGCAGAGGACGAGGACCTCACGATCGAGGCCGTCCACGAAGGCCTGACCGCGGTCGTGTCCGTAAAACTCGCCCATCCCGTCTTCGAGGGATCCACCAGAACCAGGCTCAGCAATCCCGAAGCGGACAGCTACGTCCAAGAGGTCATCCGCCAACACCTCGCCGACTGGCTGGACCACAACCCGAACGAAGCCGCAGCCATCATCCGCCACATCGTCACTGCCTCTACCGGACGCGGGAAGTGGTGAGGGAGGCTTTCTAGCGCGAGGAAGAGCCCGGCGTCACTGCTATGCCGGATACAAGCCCGCCGCCACCGATCATGGGAATGGTGGACCCGCTGGGACTCGCGATGCTGTGTCGAAGGGGCTGGAGCCGCGACCGCGATGGTGACGGCGGCGACGGCCTGGTCGGCGCCCATCCCGGCGGATTGGACGTCGAGGAGGATCCGGGCGACGTCGATCCCCCGGTCGTCGAGCCGGCCCATCTGGGCGGCGATGTCGGGCCAGGCCGGGGAGGCGAGGATCGCGTCGCGAACCACGCCCTCGGATCGTCGCCTTCAGGAGGTCGGCCCACCGGTCGGTGCCCTCCGCCTTCATCCGGGCCGCGCCCGCCACCACGGCCTGGTGGACTCCGGCGGTTATGCGGCCCATCCGCGGCAGAAACACACCCAGGTCGACACCGGCCTGCTGCAGGCCCACGAGCCGGGCAGGCCAACTGCGGCCAGTCCACACCCTCCATCAGTACGGCCAGGATGCCGTCGCCGAGATGGCCGCGCAGCTGGTCGGCCGACCAGTCCGGGGCCATCTCGGCCGCGTCCTCGCTGAGTTCCTCCTCCTTGCCGGTGAGGCGTTTCTGGGTGGCGCGGCGGACGGCGTCGTTGATGGTCATCACCAGCCGGTAGGCCATCGCCGCGGTCTGCGCGGCTTCGGCGAACGGTTCGGGCTGAGGCGGGTACGTCATCGGCGGAGGGCTCCCTCGAGTACGGGGTCAGCGTGTGCGGGACGGGCCGGGCCAGCCGGGATCGGGGCGCGGGCGGGCCGGTACACCGGTAACGGGCGCAGCCGGCGGCAGGCCACGGGCCGCGGTGCGCACCACCCGGCCGGTGCGCGGCGTGGTGGTCGGGGGCCGATTGCCGCTCAGGGCGGCTGCCTCCCGCAGCAGGACCGCCGCGTCGGCGGCGGCTTTCGCCTGGGCCCGGTAGGCCTGCGCTCGGTGCCAGTCGGCGGCGGCCTCCACCGCCTGAACGAGCGCGATCAGCAGGGTCAGGACGACCGCGGCGCCTCCCCCGCGGGCGGCGCGCGGCGCCAGTTCCAGGGCGCGGGTCGAGGCGCGCCAGCCGGCTCGGGCGCGGCCTTCGAGGGTGCGGGCGCCTGGTGCGCGGGCGGCCTGCTCGAAGGCGTCGGCCGCCGCCTAGACGCGGTCGCACACCACGGCCGGAGCGGGGGCGGCGGCGACGGCGAGGAGGTCGCCGAGGGCTGCGACGTCGCCAGCGCCCTCGTCCTGCCCGGCGCGGCCCAGGAGTTCGGCGGCTTCCCGGATCCGGTGCTCGGCGAGTGCCCAGTCGGCCTCCGTGACGAGCGGGGTCAAGCGTTCCCGGACGCGCGGCAGGGACAGGTCGTAGGCGAGGGTGGATCCCGCGAACCAGACGGGCCGGCTGCCGCGGTCGGCACGGTCCCCGGGCAGCGCGACCGCATACCCGACCAGCGTCCCGTCGTCGTCGCGGCGTTCGCGCACGCGGACACCGGCGTCGCGGAGCCGGTCGAGGAAGTCCGCGTCACCGTGCGCGAGCGCGGCCGCGGTGCGGACGGTGCGCTGCAGGGACTCGGGGTCTGAGGAACATCGGTGTCAGATCGTGCGCTAAGCCTCCGTCGGCCCTGGTGGGCGGCCGGTGGGTCGGCGGCGGCAGGACCGGTCTGAAGTGGTCCCACAGATAACACCCCAATATCTGCGGTAGCTTGATCCGTCACCTGCGGTGACGTTCTCCGGCCGCTACACGAAGCGGCCCTGTTATCTGCGGCAAGGGGGAAGCGTTGTGTCCACCGTCGTGCAGTTGCCGACCGGGAAGGCGTTGACCGTCCGGGCGGCGGCCGACGTGTTCCTCGACTCGCTCGGCAATCCGAACACGGTCCGGAACTACGGGATCGGTGTCGGCAAGACCGCCGAGCGGATCGGCGAGGGCCGGCCGCTGGCGACGGTCGCTGACGACGAGATCGGCGAGGCCCTCGAACTGCTCTGGGGCACCGCGGCGGTCAACACCTGGAACTCCCGCCGGGCCGGGGTGCAGTCCTGGCGGGCTGGTGCCGCGAGCGTGGCTATGAGGGTCCCTCGGTCCCAGCCTGGGCGAAGCGGCTGGCGGTGCCGGATTCCGAGACCCCTGCCCGTTCGAAGATGGCGATCGACCGGCTGATCGCCCGGCGCGAGGTACATCTGCGGGAGAAGACGCTGTGGCGGATGCTCTACGAGACGTCGGGGCGGGCGGAGGAGATCCTCGGCGTGAACATCGAGGAGCTGGATTTCGCCGGGCGTCGCTGCCCGGTGAAGGCGAAAGGCGCGCGGACCAAGACCCGGCGCCGGGGCCAGGCCCGCGAGGACTTCGTGCTGGAGACCGTGTACTGGGACGCCGGCACCGCCCGGCTCCTGCCCCGGCTGCTGAAGGGCCGCACCCGCGGGCCGGTGTTCGTCACCCACCGCAAGCCCGGCCCCGGCAAGGTCGTCAGCCCGCGTGACGTCTGCCCGGACACCGGGTTCGCCCGGCTGTCGTACGGGCAGTCCCGAGCCCTGCTGGACGAGCACACTGCCGTACGCGGGCCTGGCACTGGCTGGGATCTGCACGAGTACCGCCACTCTTCTCTGACCCACCTCGGCGAGCGGGGCGCGTCGCTGCTGATGCTGATGGCGAAGTCTCGGCACAAGAAGCCGGAGAACGTCCGCCGCTACTTCAAGCCGTCCCCGGAGGCGATCGCCGAGCTCACCAGCCTGCTTGCCCCGGGCGACGCGAGACGCTGAGCCGGGCCGGATGGCTCCACGCATCTCAGACACAGTGGCTTGAAGGAGCAGGTACCGGTAAGAACTGTGTCACCGGCTGCGAAGAACGGTGCCGTCCGCCTCTGCGTGGCTGAGGGTGCGCCTCCCCTCACGGCCGACTGCCCCAGACTTCGGTACGGACGACCTGGCCGCCCGGCCTCGACGGACAGGAACGCTCGGTCACCAGGCATCATCGGGCAACACCGCACGGACAGGAGCATCTCCATGGCCACCCCAACCCCGCCGCAGGGACAGCCCCCGCACAATCCCCACCAGCCGCCCTACCCGCCACGTCCTTACGGGCATCAGCCGCCCTACCCGCCGCAGCCCGGGATGCCGCAGGCACCGGGTACTTGGCCCTGGCCGCCACCGCCGGTCAAGCCCGGCATGAGTACCGGAGCGAAGGTCGGCATAGGCTGCGGCGCCATCGTCGGCGCGCTCGTCCTCATGTCCGGGTGCGCAGCGATCCTCAGCGCCGGGAGCGGCAACGGCACAGGCGGCGAGAGACAGACCCGTGCCACCACGCCGTCCGGGGCCTCGTCCGCGTCCACCAAGGCCGAGCCGGCACCCACGAAGGAGATCAACGAGACTCCGCCGGTCACGCTGACAGCGGAGAAGGCCGTATTCAAGCCGACGTCGCTGCACGACGGCAGCGACTACACATCGGTCCAGGTCACCGTCGTCAACAACTCCGATGACACGGTGTCTGTCAACCCGCTTTACTTCGAGGTCACGGACTCCGACGGCGTCAAGCACTCTGCGGAGATCTTCGGCGCCGACGACAACCTTCAGGCAGTCAAGCTCTACAAGGGCGAGAAGGTCACCGGCACCGTCACCTTCAAGGGCAAGATCACCCCCGCGAAGGTGTACTTCCGCAAGTCCGGCTTCGGCACCACCTACAGCGCCCCCGTCAAGTAGTGCTGCCGCACGGAAGGGCCGGACCCAAAGGCAGTGGGTCCGGCCCTTCCGTATTCTCCCAGCCCGGCTGGCCGACTCGTCGATGGTCCGTCAGGCAGATCGGCCGAAGACGCGCGCGGGCCACCTCCACCCAGGTCGGCGACCGATCGTGCTTGTCCAGCATTCTGTTCACCAGTCCAGGTAGTGGTGAGCGCGTCAGCCGAGACCCACAAGCGGAACCGTCGCTACCGTGAACCACTGTTCCGGTGGCCCCCACGGCCGTACTTCAGCGCGTCCACCCCGCCGATGACCGGGGTGTAGCCGACGTTGCAGCCGTGGGCGACCAGGAGCGCGGCGATCGTGACGTGCAGGTCCTTCAGGCGGGCCTCGCCGCCGGTGACCGAGGTGAACGCCTGGTCGGCGCAGGTCCAGGAGAACACCTCCAGCAGCACCTCCGGCAGGTCCACCCGGGGCAGGATGGCGTTCACCGCCGCCCGCAGGTCCAGCAGGGAGGCCGGTTCGGGCTCCGGCTCCAGCGCGGCGAAGTGCAGCCGGCCGTCGTCGTCGAAGACGATCTGCGCGTTGTCCGGCAGCCGCCCGGCGACCTCCCGGTACGTGCCGTCCAGCAGCCCAGCCCGCGCCGCCAGGTGCTCGCCCGCCTCGCCAGGCAGCCCGAGCGAGGCCAGCACGGTCGGCCGGGCCTGCTCCCACGCCTCGCCGTCCAGCAGCTTCGCCCGCGGATCGCCCCACTTCGAGGAGTTCTTCGCGAACACCTGCTTGCTCCGCAGCATCCGGTGCAGCTGCTCCAGCATGCAGAACGTGTACGCCTTCCAGTCCACCGTGCCCGGCTCCAGGTGCGGGGCCGACAGCACCAAGCGCCTCCATGAGCCAGCCAGCAGGCCGGTGTCGATCTCGGCCGGGCCGACCTTCTTGCGGCCCATCAGGTCCGGCAGCGAGTTGAGGGCAGTCAGGACCGGGAGTCCTTCCGGGGTGGCGCCGAAGTCGACGACTTTGACCAGGAGCTTCAGGAACGGCCGGACGGTGCCGAACCGGCTGACCAGCATGGACCGCCATGCCTCGTCCGCGTCGGAGTCCAGCGGCGGGGTCAGCTCGAACAGCGCGGCGATCGCGGCGGCCAGCTCGTGCCGGGGCACGACCGCCTGTGGACGGTCACTCATTTCCCCAGGGCTAACTTCACGTAATTCCCCAGGTGCTGGCCTCGTCAGCGGTCGATCGCCCAGGGAGCGTCTGTGGGTGGGACACCTGTTGTGAGGACGTGGCTGACGATCCGCATCGCTTCTGCCAGAGGCACGGTGTCCTCGTCGGGATACTCGTCGTGCTGTCCGTTCGCCAGGACGAAGCCGCTGCTCGAGCTGCTGGTGCCGGGGCTGAGGGCGTGCTCGCCGGGATCGGCCTCGTCATCGAGGAGCATGACCATCGCGCGGTCGGTGTTGCTGATGATGGCCAGGGAACGGCCGCGCGAGCTGGTGAGCCAGGTCTCGAGGTGTCCGGCTGCGATCCGTTCTTGAAGTACGTCTAGCGCCGTGGCGGCCGAAGCGGGCACGGCGCTGTCGGTGAAGATCCAGGACTCGACCATGTGCACGACCCTCTCACATAGTCTGAGTTGGTCGTTCTAGCTGGTCGGCGGCTTGTCCGTCGGGTTCTTGGGGCGCTTGTTCGGGCGGTAGCTGGGGCCGTTCATGATGACCTGGTGGCTGGTGTTGATGAGCCGGTCCAGGAGTGACTCGGCGACGACGGGGTTGGGGAAGAGGGGACACCAGTCGCTGGGTGCCCGGTTGCTGGTGACGATCATGGTCCGTCAGGCGAGCGCGCGGAGGGAACCGGTCCCGGCCATGCAGTCACCGTGCATCGTCGTCGGTGTCCTCAACCGCGGGGGGCTCCTTCCAGGTCAAGGTGTCCAGCGGCCGCGGCAGGTTCCGCGCCGCGCCGGGCACGGCCCTCGTCACCGCGGACGCCTCGTCGCTGAAGAGCGCCCCGAGAGTGCCCGGAGCTGCCGAGCTTGCGGTCTTCGTAGTGGTCATCTCGTCCCCCTGATTCGTCCCGGGCCGAGCCCGGCTGAAGGCCGGCGCCCAGGCCGGCTGCGAAAGCGTATCCAGTATCCGAACTGCGGCCCGAGGAGATTCCTTCGGGCCGCTTCCCGTGGTCTGGTCCTTCAGTGCGCCCGACCCGCGGCCTGCCGCTCGCTCTCACCTTGCGAACACACAGCGGATCCCGATCTTCACCGCTCGTCTGTCGCTTCATGTTCCCCTCTCGGAGACCACCACACCGGTCGCCGTGGGCGACTCATGTCGGACACGTAGCGCGTTCGTCCGTTGAGCGCCGGGTCGGCGCCGCGGCCGGCGACCGTGTTGGCGATGTGGGCCATCTCGTCGAGGACCATCGTGGTCGGTCCGGGCGCCACCAGTACGACGTCAACGGCAGGTCCCCTCTCCCGGACCGTGCGGGCCAGGCTGTGGAGTTCGGCGTGTTCGAGGTGGCGCGCTCGGAGCTGGTTCTCGTCCATGAGCATGCTCACGAGGCCGGCCGCGGTGTCCGCGAACAGTCCGGACTTCTTCTGGGCAGCTTCCGGGCCGAGTTCACGGCCTTCGACGGCGTGCAGGGCGCGCCTGAGCACGGCGGCGCGCTGGTCGGCATCGGCGTCGGCCGGCAGCGGAGCCTTCCCCCGTCCGAGGGGGCCTATGAACGCGGCAGCGTCTGCCAGTTGGTCGCTCATCGTACGGTCACTCCTTCAGTCGCTGTGGCGGTGATCAGGCCTGGTCGAGGTGGGATTCGTACCAGGCGGTCAGCTGGGCGGGGTCCTGTGGAATGGACCTGACCAGGCGCAGGAGCCGGTCGCGCACGGGGTGCACCTCCGTGCGGGCCAGAGCGGACAGGTCGGCGGTGCGCAGGGCGGCGGTGCCGGCGAGGTGCCGCTCTTCGAAAGTGCGAGCGCCCGGGAGGCTGTCGGCGGCGGCGAGGTAGCGGGTGACGAACGGTCGAGCGCGGTGCGGTGGGCGGCGAGGTGACGGAGGTAGGAAGGGGTGTCGACGGTCGCAGTGTTGGCGGCTTCCCCGTGGTGGGGTGAGGGCAGCGCGCACCACTCGCTGATGAGAGCGGTGAGGGTGGCCGGGGTTTCCGGGTGGGTGCCGCCTCGCCAGTGGCCGTCGTCGGCTCCCTGGAGGGAGCCGACGCGTTCGTGAAGGCGGCCAAGGACGCTGGCGAAGGCGAAGAACCGCAGGACGTAGTCGGCTCCGGCGATGACGGACCGGGGCGTCGGCTCGTGAGACACCGGTGCGGGCAGCAGCAGGCGCTGCTTGCGGTGTTCTCGCTGGAAGGGCAGGCAGACCGCGGCCTCGATCGCGGCGTGTTCGGCGAGCAGGACTGCGGCGCTCTGCGAGGGCGCCGCCTCTCGCTCCCATTCCACGGTGTCGTCCTCGTCGGCGAGGTCGTTCAGCCCCAGTTCGTCCAGGCTGACGCGGTAGACGCCGGTGGTGGTGGCGGTCAAGGTCAGGGTGCCGTCGCGGTCGGGCAGGGGCCGGGTGTGCTGGAGCGTGCCGTCGATCCTGCTCCGGGTCCATTCGGGGCGACCGGCGGGGCGGGTCGCGGCGGCGAGGGCCCAGTCGAGGAGGTGGATGAGCTCGGTCCGGCCGGCGTCGGCGAGGTCAGTGCGTGAGGTGGCCGAGGGCTGGCCGGCAAAGCGGCTGCCCAGGCGCTGGAGGGCTTCCCCGGGGAGGTCGGTGACGGTCTCGGCGCCTGGCGGGAGGCAGGGGTCGGCTCCGTGGACCGTGCCTTCGGGGTAGGTGCGGCAGGTGCCGGCCCAGCCGCCCGCGGCGTACACGCTGGTGTGGGCGGGGTCGGCGAGGACGTGGGTGGCGACGTCGAGAACGTGCTCGGCGGCCTGGACCAGGACGGGGTGCGTACTAAGTCCGGCGATGCGGCAGAGGGCGCGGGCGGGGGGGTGGTCGGCGGTGCCGGAGGGTGCCCGGGCGGGTTCGGTCTCAGTGAGGAGGTCGAGGACTGCCCTGCGGGGGTCGGCGGGGCCTTGGCCGGGGAGCGGCCCGGCGGGCCACAGGGCGAGGGGGAGGGACCGGGAGGTCCACAGCGGCTGGACAGTAGGGGTGGCCTCGCACGCCTCGATCAGGTGGAGGTCATCGTGGTGTCGGGTGATGAACAGGTGGACGTGTCCGCTGATGCGGGTGAGGGGGTCGAGGAGCCGGATCCTGCGCAGGGTGGCGGACAGGTGGTCGGCGAGGCCGGCGAGTTCGGCGTCCTGGGCGGCGGTGTACTCGGGTTCGCGGCGGAACTGGGGGATCCAGTGCGGCATCAGGCTGCTCTGGTCGGCAGCCCGGCGTCCGAGCGCGACACGCCAATCCGTCTCGCTGATGCCGTCGAGCACCACACGCGTGCCGGGCAGGGTCAGGGCGATCCCGTCTGGGCAGTCGGCCCAGCGCATGCCGGCGACGCCGCCCCCGCCTTCCCGGAATGCGAGGGCGTCGATCCACTGGTCCAGCTGGGAGGGCGCGATGCGCACCACCAGTTCGTCGGGGCGGGGCGTGAGGCTGCGGATGCCGAACGGGCCGCCGGCGAGGGCGGGGCGGTGGCGGCCGTAGACGGTAATCAGCGCCCGGAAGATCCGGGCCTCGCCCCGGACCTGGTCGGGCGCGGGAGTCGGGATGAGGTGCTCGGCGTCGGCCAGTGCGGCTCGGGCCGTCTCTTCGGATTCGCCCGTGGCCATCTGGCGCAAGGCAACCGGGGGAACGGCTGTGTCGGCCGTGCGCAGGCCCTGCTTCAGGGGCGGGTACGAGGCGAGGGTGTCAGTGTGGGTCACGTGCTGCTCCCGCTGTGAGGTCCGCTGTCACCTGGTACAGGTGTGCGGACGGGACGCGGTGTGACAGTCGGAGCGGACAAATTTGGGAAGGACGTTCGGACGCTGGGGAACGCTGTCCTATGCCATTGATCCGGGACCGGTTGCCACTGAAGTTGGACCACTCACGAGCAGCCAGGAGATCTGCCGTAGGGAGGGGGCATCTGGAAGAGTGCCGCGGTGACGACGTACGGCTGGCTGAGTTTGGACGATGCGGGTAGTTAATTCGGGTGGATCCCGCATCCGAGGTGCCGGCGGCAGGGGAACCTAGCGGTGCCGGATTCTCCGGCATCTTCGTATCCGGAGGAAATCTATGCGCCTTCGTCCCGTCCTGGCCGCAGCGGCTGGAGCCCTGCTGATCACTGTGTCGGTGCCGAACTCCGCTTCCGCAGCGACCGGCGAGTTCCAGTACCGAGGCCCGCTCCTCGGCTCCCACACCCTCATCGACCCGCCCGACCAGGAGTGCATCAACATCGGGGAGGCCACCAACCTTCTCCCGGCCCAGTCCCCGCGAAACCTCACCACCTCGACCGCCACGATCTTCCTCGACTTCGACTGCGACGGCGACACCTTCACCGTCCTGAACCCGGGCCAGACCGGGGGGATTCTGGTCAAGTTCCGGTCAGTCGTCTTCAGCTGACCGCCCTGACCGGTAGGCCCTGAGCGGGCATCACCCGGTCACCCTGCACCCACCTCAGGCCACTCCAGAAGCACCCCGGCGCCACATCGGCTGCGGCTGCGCTCACACGTCCAGCAGCAGCTCGTACGACGACGCTGCACCACCTCTGGAACGGTCAATGCCCGACTGGAGCCCCGGCACAATGTCCGGGGCTCCACACCAGCGGCTGCGCCCCGTGCCGACCTGCGGCTTCCGAACATTCCAACTTCGCAGTCACGAAGTTCGGTCGTCCAACTTCGATGGCAACCGATCCAGGTTCGATGTCGGAGAACAAACGCGGTGGTTTCCGAGGCGCCGAACGGACGGGCCGGATGGACGTTCAGGGGGTGGGTGCGGCGGTGCTTCGATGTCCGTGGGCGTGGCTGAGCAGATACAGCGCGGCCTGGAGGATGAGTGCGACGCGGTGCTTGGGCGGGGTGTCGATCAGGCCGTGGCAGACGTCGTTGCGCAGGTTCATGCCGCGGTCGGAGTCGACGAGGAGCAGTTCCAGGGCGCGGCTCCAGTCCTGCGGGTACCCGGCAACCGGCATGCTGCGGATGAGTCCGCCCAGCTGGTCGACGGTCCCGGGGGTCTGTCCCTTGGACACGGACACGATCGAGACGCGGGATCGCAGGAGCTGGCGGAGGATCTGCTCCACCTGGGGCAGGGCGATGCACGCCGCCGCGTCGAGTTCTCCCAGCCAGAAGTACCCGAAGGCATCGGCCAGGATCCGGGCGCGCGCCGGCGGCAGGACGGCTTCGTGGACCAGGGCGCCGGTCAGCTCGGCCGCGTCCGGGTCGAAGCGCTCCTGAATGCGGTCGAGCTGTTCGGCGACGAGGTGTCCGAGGAGTTCCAGTCCGAGGGCCTGTAGCTGGACGAGGTGGTCGTCGTCGGCTTCGACGGGTGGGGCGACCTGGATGGGGCCTGCGGTGTTGATGCGCGTGCGCGGGAGCCGTAGCAGGCCGTCGAGTGCGGGTCCTGCTCGCGCATAGCCGGATGGGGGTCCTGCGCGGTTCGCCACAGCGCCTCGGTCAGGTCGGTGGCGTCGTCGATGTGCGCTCGGGCGCCGGCGAACAGACCTGGTGGGAGGGTGAGGGGGTGACCGAGTCGGGTCCATCCGAGGGACTCGGGGTCGGTCTGCTGCAGGGCCATCTCGGCACGCACTCTCAGCTCGGACAGGCCTCGGTCGCGTGCTTCGGTCGCCGCCCGGATCAGGAGGTCGTGGCGACGGAACCCGGTGTCGGCGTCGGCAGCGTCGAGGAGGGCGTTGACGATCGTGGTGTCGATGGCGGGTCGGCGGTCCTCGGGCGCCTCCTCGCGCAGCAGCTTGAGGAAGTCGACGTGGGTGTTCACATCGTGGGCGTAGCGATGTGTGGCGCGTTCTGCGAGGTCCGTCATGTTGTAGCGCTGCACGCGCAGACCGTCCAGAAGGCTGGCCACGATCCGGGAATCGTCTTCGGGATAGGCAAGGACGCGTTCGGCCAAGGCTGCGGTGTAGTCGGTGACGCGTTTACACAGCTCGCTCTGGTTGAAGGTCCGGGCAAGGTCACCAGCCCAGCGCAGGCAGTCGGTCGCGGCCTCCAGGCCGGCGAAGCGTCGGGGGGTGGCCAGGAGCAGCGGTGACGCGTCCAGGTATCCGGTGGCCGCGCCGCGGATGTGATCGGGCTTGCGGCCGTGGCCCGCGATCAGGAGAAGGTGATGGAGGCGGCCCCGGACGAAGGGGTGGCCGGCGGCGTCGGCGTATGTTCTCCAGATCTCCAACTGGTCGGGGGTGGCCTCGGACAGGCTCACCATCCACCCCCGCCGCGGTTGGCTGGGGAGCGGCGCAGCGAAGTCCTGAGCCCTGCCGGTGCCGGAGAGCCGAAGTCGCAGCGCGGACAGCAGCGCATCGCGCTGGTGTGCGGTGGTCTCGTTGGTGTCGAGGTCGGCGGCCGCGAGTACGCGGGCGATGGCCTCGTAGGAAGTGGCGTCCTGGGCCGCTTCCTTGAGGGCGGCGAGAACACTCGGTTCGACCTGGGGCACGGGAGCCTCACTTCCTTCGTCGCCAGTATCGGCTCGACGCGGGACCGGGCCCACCGCTTTTCCCAGTTGGGTCTGCTCGGATCGGTGTACCGGCGTTGCTGCTTATGGACGCGGCGGCGCCGGTGCCGGTGTGAAGTGCGCGCCAAGGTTCTGCCGCTGGCGTCGGAGGGTGTTCACGTACCGTGGCGCGGACCGGCGTGTCGGCGCGCGGCGGCAGGGCCGGCGACGGCGAAGCGTGGCCCGGCGGGTTGGGTTCGTACAGGGGAGGAAGCGGTGACGGAGTCCATGAAGCCCTCGGCCGGCGTGGTGCGCCCGGTTCTCGACCCTGATGCGGAGCTCTCGGACACTACCCGGAGGGCCTTGCGGCTGTCCCTGGAGGACCCGCGACGCGAGGTGGGTCGTCCGGCCAACCCGCTGTGGGCGGCCGTCCCGCTTCTGCGGCGCGGCGGAGCGGGGGTCGCCGGTGCCGCCGTGCTGTCGTGGTGGACCGATGGCCTCGAGGTCGCGGGCTCTGCCGCGGACCGCTCGACCCTCGTCGGCACGCTGGGCCGGAAAGTGCAGGAACCCGTCGACCTGGCACATGTGCTGCTGGCCCTGTGGCCGGTGGCCGCTGGCTTCGTGACGCTGGCGTGCGCTGGCTTGGTCGTCGACCGAGCGCTCTACAACAGGCAGCTGCGCCGGCTCGCCGCGGCCCAGCAACACGTCGTGCACCCGAAGGATCTGACCGACGACGCCCGGGATCTCCTGGCCCGGGCCCAGCGGGCGATGACGGCCGTTCTCGACTCCAAGGTGCACCGCGAGCAATGGCTCGACGCCCCGCGCAATGTAGCGGCCTTCCCCCGTCAGGAGTGGGCGATCGCCCGAGGCTTGCGGGACTACAGCCGCGTGGCTCGCAAGGATCACCGGGCGCTGCTGGAGACGGACAGATCCGCGGTGGCCGAGCTGCTCACCTCCCGCCGGGGTGTGCTCGCGACGAGCCTGCACGGCATCGAGCGGCGGGTGGCAGCGCTGGAGGCGTGCGCCGCACAGGTCGCCGGGGCCGACGCCCGCTTCGCGGAGGTCCGGCAGATCGAGCGGCTGGCGACGGGTAGGGACGAGCTCCTTGACCTCCTGGCCCACACCGCGGCGGACGACCTGGCGGTCGCCGAGATCGACGCGCTGGCCGGTGAGGCCGTCGTCGTCGCCGCGACGTTCAGCAAGGCGCTGGAGTCCGCCCGACAGGCTGCGTCGGCGGCCCTCCCGATCCAGGGCGCGGCATAGCCCACCCCGATAGCCCAGTTCCGGCGCGCCAAGGTGGGCTCGCTTCCCGGGCCGGCCGGGCGGCTAGAACAGGGTCAGCGGCTGGGGAGGGACCGGCGTGCTCTGGTGTTCCCGGATCGCGTCCCGAAGCTGGGCGGCGGTGACGCGGGCCGCGTCGAACGTCTCGGTCCATCCGTTGGGCATCTGGTCGGCGGTGAGGAAGACACCGTGTCCTGCCGTGCGCAGGCGTCGAAGGATCGTCTGCTCGACGGACAGGGCGTCGTCGCCGGTGGCCACGTGGTGCTCGTAGAACAGGGTCCATCCCAGGCGGCGGTGCTGGGCGATGCGGTCGTTGCGCTGCAGGGCCCCCGACGCCGATCTTGACGGCGCCGTGCTGCGCGGGCGGGCGCGGCGCGGTCGAAGCCGAAGCGGGCGCAGTACTTGCATCCGCGGCCGCTGCGGATCTTGGACAGGGTGGGGGTCCGGCCGCAGGTGGTGCAGCGGCAGCGCCAGGGCGTCATGGTCGTGGTGTAGGGGTCCAGGGGCTCGAGGCCGGCCTCGCGCATTGAGGCGGCGGCTCGCTCGGGGTCTTCGCGTCGTGCGGCTCCGGCGCGGAGGTCGGCGCAGCGTCGGCAGCCGCTCTGGCCGGCGAGGATGGAGCCGAAGGTCGGTGAGGTGATGGTGCCGCAGCCGTGGCACAGACACCGCCAGGGGTATTTGACTCCGCGGTACGGTTCCTGGGGTTCGAATCCGTGCTCGCGCATCTCGGCGACGGCTAGGCCGTTTCCTTCGGATCACCTCGCTGACCAGATGAAGATGGCGGCGAGGTGGAGTCCGGCGAGGTAGATGGTGGCGGTCTTGTCGTAGCGGGTGGCCAGGCCGCGCCACTGCTTGAGCTTGTTGATGCACCGTTCGACGGTGTTTCGCTGTTTGTAGGCGGCGCGGTCGAAGGCAGGCGGGCGGCCGCCGAGCTGGCCGAGCCGCTTGCGGTTGGCGGCCTGGTCGGCGGGTTGCGGGATCACCGCCCGGATCCCGCGTCGCCGCAGGTGACGGCGGATCGCCCGGGACGAATACGCCTTGTCGGCCAGGACCGCGTCCGGCGTGATCCTTGGGCGGCCGATCCGTCGGGGCACTCGTAATCGGGCCATGACCTGTGGAAACGCTGGTGCGTCGCCGGCCTGGCCGGGTGTGATGACGAACGCGAGCGGGCGGCAGCGGCCGTCCGCGGCAAGGTGGATCTTGGTGGTCAGTCCGCCTCGGGAGCGTCCGAGGGCATGGTCGGCCGGCTCGCCGGCAGGGGCCCCTTTTGACGGGCCCCGGCGGCGTGCTGGTGAGCGCGGACGATGGTGGAGTCGACGGCGACGACCCAGTCGAGGTCGCCTTCGGCGTCGGCCTGGGCGAGTAGGGCTGTGAAGACCTTCTCCCAGGTTCCGTCGGCGGCCCACTTCCGCAGCCGGTTGTGGGCGCCCTTCCACGAGCCGAAGTGTTCAGGCAGGTCCATCCACGGTGTGCCGGTGCGGTACTTGAACGCGATCGCGTCGATCACCTGCCGGTGATCCCGCCACCGCCCGCCCCGCCGAGGGGTCCGGTCCGGCAGCAACGGCTCGATGCGTGCCCACTGGGCGTCAGTCAACGACACACATCAACCAACGATCCGATGATCTGAAGGAAACGCCCTAGGTCCTCGTCGTGGCGCTGTGCCGCCCCGGTGGCCCGGTCGGCGCACGGTTTACAGCCCGGGGGCCGGCTCCGGCCGAAGAGGGAGCCCAGGCGCGAGGAGACGATGGCCCCGCACTTGGTGCAGCGGCTTTTCCACGGGAACGCCGTTCCGGGGTACGGCTCCAGCGGCTCCAGGCCCGCCGCCCGCATCACCGCGGCCGCGGTCTCGGCGTCGTGGCGCATCGATTCGTTGGCCTTGCGCCGGCCGCAGGGGTAGCAGCCGCCCTGCCCCCGCCGGATGGAGCCCAGCGTGGGCTTTCCAGGCGCTCCGCACGCCCGGCAGCGGACGGGCCACGGCGTGTCCACTCCCGGGTACGGGCCGAGGGGTTCCAGGCCGGCGGCCCTCATGTCGGCTGCGGCGACGTCCGGGTCGACCGGCGCGTTCGGTGCGCACCACCGGCAGGGCCCGGCGCCCGAGTTGATCCGGACGTAAGTGGGGGTGACCTCGCGTCCGCAGGCGACGTGGCGGCACCACTACTTCCGGTCGCTGCCGGGGTAGAGCTCCAGGGGCTCCAGTCCGGCCGCCCGCATCACGCCGGCCGCGGCCTCGGGCTCGATCCGGGCCCGCCCGGAGCAGTACACGCAGCCGCGCTGTCCCTTGGTGAGGTTGCTCAGGCGGGGGGTCACCTCCCGCCCGCACGCCGTGTGGCGGCACCGCCAGGGCGCGGAGGTGCCGGGGTAGGGCTCTAGCGGTTCCAGGCCAGCCGCCCGCATGATCTCTTCCGGCTCGCGGGGGTCCTTCCGTGGCCGGCCGGTGTGCGCCATGTTCCAACTCCCCGCTCGTGAAGAGTGAGCGGGGTCGTGCCTCGCTGTGCGGCGCAGCATAGAAGCGGCCACTGACATCGCCGACCGCCGCGTTGCCGCCGACGGGATGCGCTGCGCGCCGGTCGCTTCGGTGCCCAGGTGCCGGGCCGACCGGCTCAGGTCACAGCATCGGCAGGGGCGCATGGTTCGTGGGTCGGGTGACTCGCCGGAGTTCGGTGGCTTCCGTCCGGGCTGCCGGGTGAGGGGCGCGGCGGGTTCGGTGAGGTGTGAGGACGGCGGTGAGAAGTGCTGTGGCTGGCCACAACACCGCGGTGGCGGCTGTGAGGGTGAGGGGCGGAAGGCCGGCGTGGTGGGCGGCGATCAGCATGATCGTGGTCTGCAGGGAGCCGGCGGTTGTCGCAAGGTCGGCGTGCCAGGCCGTGCGGTGGAGCGCTTCTCCGATCAGGCGGCGTACTCCGGTGGCGCAGGCGACCAGGCCGGGGCCGCCGAGGACGCTGATGGCCAGCGCGGCCGCCCACAGGGAAACGTCGGTGACCAGGATGGTGAGCGCCGCGCCGCCCGTGAGGGCGAGGTGGGTCATGAGGGCGGCCGTGGTGATCCTCAGCTGTCCGGAGTGCGGCGGCTGGGGCGGGTCGAGGAGGTAGAGGACGGCGAGCAGCAGCCCGGCGAGCGCGCCGAGGCCGGTTGTCCAAGGCGTCGGCAGGGCGGTGGTGAGTGAGAGGGTTCCGGTGACGGCGGCCGCGGTCAGACCGGCCGCGCACATCGTGGTGGCGCGGGCGCCCGGTTCACGGCGGAGGGCACCGACGGCGGCGGAGGTCGTCGTGGCGACCAGGGTGGGCGGGTGCCGGGGTGCTGTCGCGGTGGGTGCGTCGGCGAAGGAGGCCAGCTCGGTGTGGAGCCGGGTAAGCCGGATGCGGGTGTCGGCCGCGGTCGGCCGGCGGGCGGGGTCCTTGTCGAGGAGTTCGAGGACCAGGTGCTCGAGCTTGCGAGGAACGCCGGGGCGCAGGGCGGCGAGCGGGGCCGGCGCGTCGTTGAGGTGCTGGTTGAGGACCTGCCAGCCGGCGCCGGTGAAGGGGGGCCGGCCGGTGATCAGCTCGTGGAGGAGGCAGCCGAGCGAGTAGAGATCGCTGGGTGCGCCCTGGGTGGTGTCGCCGCGGGCCTGCTCGGGCGACATGTAGGCGGGGGTGCCGATGGCGAGACCGGTCACGGTCAGGGTGTGGTGGGTGGCTTCGGCCAGGCGCGCGATGCCGAAGTCGCACAGCTTCGCGGCGTTGCCGCGTGCCTGGTCGAGAAGGATGTTGGACGGCTTGAGGTCGCGGTGGACGATGCCGCGGTCGTGGGCGGTTTCGAGGGCCTGGCTGATCTGGATCATCCAGGTCAGGGCCTCGGTCAGCGGGATCGGGCGGCCGGTGAGCGTGTTCAGCGGGCGGCCTTCGACGAGGTCCATGGCCAGGAAGAGGATCCGCTGCCCACCGAGGTCGGCACTGCCGTGGTCACGGACCGCGACGACGTTCGGGTGGGCCAGGCGTCCGGCGACCTGTGCCTCGCGGCGGAAGGTCGCTTCCCGCGCCGGATCCCCCTCCCCCACCGAGATGAGCTTTACGGCCACGTCGTGGTTCTCGTGGAGGTCCTCGGCTCGCCACACGGTGCCCATGCCTCCGCGGCCGATCGTCTCCTTCAGCCGGTACCGGCCGGCGACCGTCGTGCCGAGCATCAAGTCCTCCAGCCCTGCGTCTTGGCGCTGGGGCCGCCGACCGGCTCCAGCCGCACCGGCGGGCGAGGGCGTTGCCCGCAGTGCGGCTGGAGCATACGAAAACGCCTCGCCAGGCCCGGGCCGAGCGATACCGGCTCCGAGGATGCGGCCCACCAACACCGACGGCTTCCGTCCGGCGCTCCCGGCTGCAGCACAGCCGATCCCGGCGGAGAGGGCCCGAGCACTGGGCGAGCGCCCACCGGACACGCACCACAAGGTAGCTGGAGCGTTCGCAGGGTGCTAGAAGGGTTCGGCGGCCGCCAGGAGGTACTGCGGCAGGTAGGGAGAATCGACGCGGATGGCCCAGCCGCGGCGGCGGGCGTGGCAGGCCAGGGCGAGGACGTCGAGGTTGACGGAGGCTTCGGGGCCGTCGGCGCGGTCGGCGACCTCGTAGTGGGCGCGGTGGGCTTCGAGCGCGTCGGCCAGGGCCAGGTTGAAGCTCTCCTCGTCGCCCTCCACGAGCTGCGACAGCAGCACGGCCGGCGGCATCGCGAATCCCCAGTCCCTGGCCTTCTCCGCCTCGTGCAGCGCCCGCTGCGCGGCCGCTTCGGGCTCGGCGCCTGTCAGATAGGCGTGGAGGGCTTCGCGGTACGCGGTGAACGCGGAGCCGTCCGGGCCGGCGAAGGTGGGGCCGGTGAGCACCAGGGGGGCGAGTTCCTCGCGCACGCCGGTGATCAGGGCGAAGGCGACGGCCATCTGCCAGTAACCAGGGCCGGCTTCCCTCCCGCGCTTGACCGGGTAGCGCGGGGTGCGGCCGCCGATGGACACCTCGACCTCGGTGTCCGGCTCGGCCAGTGCGATGCGGAACAGGGCAGCGCCCGTCTGTGAGGCCAGCCGGAGCGTGGCGAGCTGCGCGTCCGCGATGTCGCCGGGGTTTCCCGACCGCCACCGGAACAGGCGCTTCTGGTCCTCCAGGACGCTGCCCAGACGCCAGACGGGGAGGGGCCTGCCGTCGACGGGGGTGAACGCCTCCTGGAGGTGTTCCTCGTACATGGCCTCGATCCGCTCGATCCCCTCCCGCTCGCAGGCCGGCCGCTCCACCACCAGCGGGCCCGCGGCGAGTGCGGCGACAGCGTCCGGCCGCCGGTCCCGGCCGAACCCCGCGACCCGCGGTCCTCGCGTCTCGAAGCCGGTGACCAGCGCGTGCGGGAGGTAGTCGCTGCGGACAGCCGGCTCCCAGCCCAGCGTCCGGTACGCGAGCGCCGCGAAGGCGATGGGGACGAGCGGGAGAAGGCTGCTCGGGGAAGCCGTGGGCCCGTCCATCGGGGCGGGGGCGGCGCCCTGGCCCGCGTACTCGGCCGCTCGCGCTCCCTGCTGCTGGCAGAACTGGACTCGCCCGCCACCACGACCGAACTCGCGCGCCGCACTGGGTTGTCGGTGGCCGGGGTCTCCCAGTGCCTCACGGCGCTGCGCGGTGCGGGTCTGGTCAGTGCCCACCGGGCCGGACGCTGCGTGCTGTACGCCCGCACGTCCGTGGCCGAGGCTCTTCTGACCGCCACCTCCGAGGACCCGCCGCCCACCTGACCCGCCCCGGCGAGCAACAGCCCTCAGCCCGAGTCACCCCGTGCGCGCACCAGCGACGGCGAGTCCGTGTACCGGCGCTGCTCCACCGGCGACCGCCACCACCACCATCTGGTCAGCCGCAAGTGCGGCAAGTCCGTCGAGGTGGAGGGTCCGGCCGTGGAGAAGTGGGCGGAGTCCATCGCGGCCGAGCACGGCTGCGTGAACGTCCGCCCCCACGGTGGAGATCTTCGGCACCTGCGCCGACTGCGCCTCCGCCTCCTAGAGGCGGCGCAGGTTCCGGTCCAGGATCGCGCGCAGGCGGTCGACGTCGGCGGGCTCCTCGGCCCCCCGCTTCGGCACCGCCGCGAGGCAGCCCGCACGCGGGGCCCCGACCAGCACGAAGAGGTCCGGCGTCTCGGCGTAGTGCGTGAAGAGCTTCCAGTCGACCGTGTGCGACATGGTCTCGCCCGTGGTCACGGCGCCTCGGTCGTCGACCACCGTGCGGCACTGCCCGTACGGAGCCCACACCGCATGAAGCCGGCGCGCCATACCGCGCCGGCCCCGTACGACTCCGAGGACTCCGGCACCGAGCCCCAGCACCGCGGCGACCACGACGACGCCCGGCAGCAGCCCGCGGAACAGCGCGAACGCCAGCACGAGGCCAGCGGTCGCCAGGGGAGGCAGGAGCGTCTCCGCACGCCCCGCTCCCGTCCGACGGGCACGCACCCGGACGACGCCCTGAAGGTCTGCGAGCGTCAGCCCGTAGACGAAGGCCGCCTGCTCGGTCCGCTGTGCTTGATCCCCACCCGTGTTCATGACAGTGAACCCTACCGGCGGGGCGGAGCCCGGCGGTCACGCGCCCGAGTCAGGACGTGGATTCCGGCTGGTTCGGGACCGCGCCGCCGCGCGGCGAGTCCCTCACAGGTGCAGCTCCGCACCTCCTCGGGGGCTCACCGGCTCTTCGGGGGCCTGGTCCGCGATCTGGTGGACCGTGGTGGTGGGCGCCAGCGGGGAGGTCGGGGCGGATGCGGGCACGCGGTCGACCGTGGCCGTCGTTGGTGCGAGTGGTGGGGCTGGGAGGTCAGGAACCGCACCCTCCGGGCGCCCCTGAGCCTGGTATATGCCGAGGAGGGCGGACGCCGGACCGCCTTCGCCGCAGACGGACGACTCCGGGCGATGTGGGACACCGGCAAACGCACCGCCGGCGGGGAGCAAGAGCTGAACATCGCGGGGGGGGTAGGCGCAAGAGCTGGGCCCAGGAGAGACCGCCGACGTTCGGCCGGCTCCCCTGGGCCCCGAGCAGTGGGGGGCACGTGAAGTACCGCGCTGCGATCAGCATCGATCTCCCGGCAGGGCCCCGTTGCTAGCGCTTCA
This sequence comes from Streptomyces sp. NPDC046349, assembly GCF_055587885.1. NCBI lineage: Bacteria > Bacillati > Actinomycetota > Actinomycetes > Kitasatosporales > Streptomycetaceae > Streptomyces > Streptomyces sp. NPDC046349. The sequence continues at coordinate 71,150 of NZ_JBVJFK010000018.1, read as the reverse complement.
TGTAGTCCTCGCGGAGGGTCTCCAGGATGTGGGCGGCGTGCGGGAGGTCGGCTGCGCGGCAGCGGGTGGCGGCCGTGGTGAGGCGGGCCGCCGCCTCCTTGAAGCGGGCGAGGCCGTTGCCCTCGATGAGGGCTGCAATGCGGACGGCTTCGGCACGCGGGACCTCGCCCTGTTCCCCGCCTTCCTCGTGGGCGGCGATGGCGGCCTCCGCCTCGGTCAGGGCCTGCTCGAAGCGTTCGGCCTCCGCGAGGACGCGGGCGCGGCGGTAGTGCACGTTGCCGCGTTCGTACCAGGCGGCGAAGTCGTCGGTGTCCTGCGGTACGGCGGCGAGGACCGCGTCGGCCCGCGTCAGGTGCTCGAGGGCCGCGTCCAGGCTCTCCGGTCCCCTGGCGTGGAGCGTGAGGCGGGCGAACTCGCACATCATGTGGATGATCAGGGGCGGGTTCGCTGCCTCGGCATGTGCGGCGACGGCCCGTTCGTATGCCGTGGTCGCCGCGTCCCAGCGATCGGCCAGCGCCAGCGTGGTGGCCGCCTCCGCGGCCACCAGGGTGAGGACCTGGCGGTCGTCCTCCTCCCAGCCGGCGACGGCGTCCGCGAGCCGCACGAACTCCTCGGCCGCGGGCAGGTACTCCCCAAGCTCCCGCAGTCCGCGCGCCAGGGTCAGGCGGGCCTGGGCGATGGCCCGCTCGTCGCCCGAGGCGGCGCCCTCACCTGCGAGTACGGATTCCAGGACGGCGACGGCGTCGGCCTGCCGGCCGGCCCCGGCCAGGACATCGGCGAGCTGGAGCCGTGCGTCCATGGCCTCGTCGTGGGCTGCGTCCTGGTCGAACCGTGCGGCCGCCTCGGACAGGTGGCGCACGGCGCCGTGCACGTCGTCGAGGTGCGAGGCCGCGTGTCCGAGGAGGGCGTACGTCGGCGCGACCGCGAAGTCGGCGTCGTCGTACCGGGCCGCGTCGGCGAGTGCCCGGTGCAGGAGTTCCGCCGCCTCGGCCGGCTGCCCCTTGCCGAGCAGCAGCTGGGCGAGCAGGGCGCGGGGGCGCGAGCCGCGCCAGGGTCGGTCGGAGGCGTCCACGGCCGCGAGGGCGGCCCGCAGGCCTTCCTCGGCGCGTTCGGACTCGCCGGCGCGGGCCGCCAGGTCGGCGAGGAACTGGAGTGCGTTGGCCACGTGGTGGGGCACCGACAGGCGCTCCGCCTCCGCCTTCAGCCTCCCGGCGTGCACCTCGAAACGCTCCCGGGCGGAGGGATCGGGCTCCGGCAGGGTCCGCACGGTCTCCTGGTAGGCGGCGAAAGTGGCCGCGTACAGCACGGTGAGGTACTCCAGCGCGACCTCCGGCTCGGTGGGCGTCAAACCGGTTTCCGACATGAGGAGTTGCGCCTCGGCCAGGAGGGCGTCCAGGCCGGTGCGGGCCGCCTCGTGGTCCGCGTCGTCGGAGGCGCTCAGCCAGGCCAGGCTGCGGGCGCGCGCGGAGAGGGCGTGCCAGGGCATGCCCAGTCCTTCGAACAGCTCGGCGGCCCGCTTCAGCTCGGCGGTGCTCTCCGCTTCGCGGTCGTCCTTGGACAACCGGAACGCACGCTGCTCGGCGAGCTGGGCCCGCAGCAGTTCCTCCGGGCCGAGTTCTTCGGTGTGCGTGGCGCTGCCGTCCGCGAGTCGCTCCTCGATGCGGGTCCAGAGCCGGTGATCTCCCGGATGCCCGGCGAGAGCCAGACGGCGCGCCTCGCGCACCAGGGCGACGAAGTCCTGGGGGACGTCCGCTGTCACGGCGGGCGCGGGGGAGGTGCGGGAGAGGGAGGCGCGCAGGCCGAGCGGCAGCGGCTCGGCGAGCAACGGTCGCTGCTCGAGACGCTTGCGGCGCCTGTCCCCCACGGCGGTGGTGGCGTTGCGCGCGTCGAACGCGGCGGCGAGCCGGTCCGCCTCGGCCCGGACGTGGGCGAGGAGTGCGCCGGCGGTCCAGTTGCGTCCGGGCGGGCCCGCCACGGCCGTGTCGGTGTGTCCGTCCTCGGCGAGGCGGGTCAGCAGCACTTCGACGCCGGTGAGGAAGCCGAGGTGGGCCAGGGGCGCGCCGGTCGCCTCGAACAGCGGGCGGTTCTCCGCGAGGATCTCCAGCCCTCGGCCTTCGTTGCGGGAGAGGGCGCAGAACTCCAGGTGGAGGCCGACCTCGTCCTGCATGCCGGTGTTGCCGCGGACCCGGCGGTAGCCGGTGAGGTGGTGCGAGCGGGCCTCGTCGGTGCGGCCGACGCGCAGCAGCGGCAGCAGGGCGCGCGCCTGGCTCATCTGCGGTTCCTCGGTGCAGTTCGTATCCCCTTCGAGGACCGGCTGCCAGACCTCCAGTGCTGCGGCGTCGTCGCCCGAGGTCACCCGGTGCTCGGCGAGGCACCGGACCTCGCAGGCCTCGCAGTCGCTCAGCTCCGTACGGGGGCGGGTGACCCAGAGGTCGTAGGCGTCGGCGAGGCCTTCGCCGGTGTGGTGCGCGACGTGGTAGCGCATCGCCGCGACCGGCTGCATGCCGTGGTCGGCGTCCGCGTAGCGGGTGCGCATCTGCTCGATCCACCCCTGGATCGTGGCCAGGGGCATTTCGGGTACCTGGAGGAGGGAGGTCGTCACCCACTTGAAGCGCCAGAAGACCTGGTGGGCCTCCCACTGGCTGAAGGCTGCGGGGGCGGTGTCCCAGAGCTTGAGAACCCGGGCGAACACGACGGGCGACTTGCGGTGCTCGCCGGTGTGCTCGTACGCCTCCATCAGCTCCAGCAGGGCGGTGACGAGGACGTCGGGCTTGGCGGGTTCGCCGCAGGATTCGGCCGCCTCGACGAGCTCCTCGGCGGTGATGGTGCGCTGCAGGCCGTGGGGGCGGTCGTTGTTCTCGCGGAGCGCTTCGACGACGGCCTCGGGGGTGTCCAGCATCTACAGTTCCTTCCGGGGCTCGGAGCCGGGTGCCGCCGTGGCGTTGTGGTGCATGGCGTGGGTGAGCAGGCCGATGAAGGCCCGGTTGAGCAGGGCGCTCTCGCCGGCGCGCAGGGGGCGGCGGCTGAGCAGGAGGGCTTGGCCGTAGAGGGCCTCGGCCGTGGTGACGGCCAGTCCGCGTTCGGTGATGGTGAGGGCCTGGCGGACCAGCGGGTTGAGGTGGTTCAGGACGAGCTGGGCCCGCGGGGTCTCGTGGCGCAGCGAGCCGAGGATGTCGGCCCACAGGCCGTCGCTGTCGGCGGCCATGCTCGACCGGGTGCGCTCGTGGCGGGCGTCCCGGTTGTCGAGGAGCAGGGCGGGGGCGGTGACGGGCTGGAAGTCGCGCAGGACGACGTCGCAGTCGTGGAGGCCGATGGTCTCGCGGGCCACGCCGAGGAAGGCCGCAGCGCGCAGTTCCGCGGACGGGTCGACGGCGTCGAGGTGGGCGGTGACGGTGGCCGGGTCGAGGTCGGTGACGGCCGTGCCGGGGCGGATCTCCGGCAGCCGGTGCACGAGGTCGCGGTCGTAGGTGTAGCCGCCGTTGACGACGCCCAGACCGGCAGCCGCGGCGATGGGCGCGACCTGTCGGAACTCCTCGACGCTCCGGGTGACCAGGAGGGTCGGGTGCGTCCGCGTGAACTCCTCCAAGGTGACGTTGCCGTCGGTGGTTTCGAACGGCAGCCAGGGCAGCACGATGCGCAGCAGCTCGTCGTCGTAGCGGGCGAGGGCCTTGACGGCGAGGTGGTGTGTGTCGATGAAGCGGTGCAGCAGGGACGGGTCGCTGGCGGCCAGTCCGGTGAGCCAGTCGCGGATCCGGTCGCCGAGGGCGTCCCGTACGGCGGACAGGGTGCCGTCCTCGTAGAGGGCTTCGCGGGAGGCGGTGGGGCGCAGGCTGGTGGTGTCAATGACGCAGCGAACGAAGAACGCCCACTCCGGGAGCAGTTCGGGCGCCTGGTCGGTGAGGAGCATGCCCTTGAGGTGGACGCGGTGGCCGGCGCGCTGGGCCGGGCTCACGGCCGCGGGCAGGACGTAGGCGACGCCGCGCAGCCCCGCGGCCGGCAGGTCGAGTTCGATGGTGTCGAGGGGGGTGAAGTCGAAGAGGCTCCGGCAGTAGGCGATCATCGCCTCGCGGCGGGCCAGCGGGGAGCGGTGGGCGCGTTCCCACGGGGGTGTGTCGTTGATCTGGTGGGTTTCGCCGTGCGGGTCGACGACGGTGACCTGGTGGCGCAGCAGTCCGCCGTAGTGGCGGGCCAGCGAGATGACCTGCTGCGGGGTGGTCCACTCGGCGTTGTCGGCGCGCGGGGTCAGGCGGACGGTGGTGCCGGGCTCGGGCACGGCCGAGGCGGGCAGGGTGCGGATGGTGTAGCGGCCGTCGGAGTGGCCGCGCCATTCGACGGCGGGCGCCGAAGGGTCGGCGGCGGACCGGCTGAGCACCGTGATCTCGTCGGCGACGACGAAGCAGGCGAGCAGTCCGATGCCGAACTGGCCGATGAAGTCACCGCGGGCGGTGTCGAGGCCGGCCCCGTCGAGGACGCCGTCGGCGGTCCGCTTGGAGCTGCGGCCGATCGTGGCGAGGAAGCGGTGGACATCGGCCTCGGTCAGGCCGATGCCGGTGTCCGTGACGGTGAGGGTGTCGCCGGTGCGGACCGTGATGGTGGCGGGGGCGCCTGGGGCGACGGCCTGCCGGGCGGTGATGGCGTCCACGGCGTTCTGCAGCAGCTCGCGAAGGTAGACGCGGGGACTGGAGTAGAGGTGGTGGGACAGCAGGTCGACCAGGCCGCGCAGGTCGACCTGGAAGGTGTGGGCAGTCTCTGAGTGGGGCACCTGGCGAAGTCTTTCGGTGGGCGCGTCCCGCGGCCGCGAGCGGCGTGGGCGGGTCAGCGGAGGGAAGGGGTGCACGGGTGTGCGGCGGGGGTGGAGGCGGCAGCTGCCGGGGAGGGGAGGAAGGGGCACGGAGAACCGGCCGTCCTGGCCGGGCACCTGGTGAGGGGTGGGCGGCCGCGTGGGACTTTCGCGATCACGGCCTTCGCGGGCCCCCGCGGCCCCGTCGTTCTCGTCGCTCCGATCGCTCCGGTGGCTCCCGTGCGATCAGCGTCCGATGGACGACCGCTGCTTGCGGTAGGCCGCGGCCGGATCGGAGCCGTTCAGGTAGTACCAGGGAAACTCCGTCACGCGGCCGTCGGTGATGCGGAAGCACTCCTTTGCGGCCTCACGGTCCCCGGCCAGCGAGAAGGCCATCGCGAACGTGTTGAGGATCTGGATCCACCCTCCGGTCCGGACGAAGTCCGGGTGGCGGTAGGAGTGGTCGGCCGCCTCCTGCAAGGAGGCCGCGACCTCGGGCCGGCGCATGTAGGCGGCGTCCGGTCCGGCGTCGAGGGAGAGCCAGTGCTCCAGGTGGGCGATGGCGACGAGCTGACCCAGCCGCGTTCCGGCGGGGGCGCCGAAAGCGGACGCGCGGACGAAGGCGTGCATCTCCTCGTGCGATCCGCCCCACTTGTCGCAGACCTGCTGCAGTTGCTGCTGGTGCGCTCCGAGGTGGTGCGGGTCGCGGCGCACCGTCGCCTCGAAGCGGCGTCGGGCGGTCGTCTGCCCGACCTGGAGTCCGCGGCCGGTGATCTGGAGGCCGTACCAGGGCGAGGTCCAGAGCGGCTCTCGCTCCGCAACCTCGTACAGGTATGCCTCGGCGGTACGCAGCCTCGCGTGGAAGACCTCGAACTGCTCGCGGGAGACGTCCTTGGCCCGAGCCCCGGTCCGCGCCTCCCAGCCCCAGCTGATGTGGCGGATCCCGGCCACGAGCCGGGGCAGGGCGGCCTCGGGATCCGCTTCGAGGACCTTGGCGATCCACCGCTCCACCCCCGCGGTATCGCCGACGGCCCACAGCAGCTCGGTCCGGTCCTCGCTCTCAGGGCGCGCTTCGAGCACCCCGCGCACGGCGGCCCAGTCCGCTGCCGCGGCGGCCTCGCGCACGCGCCGTACGTCGGGATCGCCCGAATCCTCCTGGACCTGCGCGACGGGCCTACCAGCCCATTTGCCCAGCGTGAGTCCCCATTGACGGAGCAATGCCATGCCCCCCACCCCTTGTTGCGTTCGAACGGGGAGGGCGTTGGTCACCTCCCGTGAGGGTAGTGACTATCACGCAGCACCGACAATCGCACATCCGTTTCCCCCGACCCTTCCCCCCTCGGTCGTCGCTCGCCCCGTTATTCCCGGACGGGTGGTGTTTGTCCGGCCGGGGCGGCGAGGTCCCGGCCGCCGTCCTGCCCCTCCTGAGCTGACGGCCGCGACCCCGCCCCCTGCTCTGACCTCGCCTTATCCTTGGCCTTGACTATTGCAACGAAGCCATCCGCGGCATCGAAGGCGCCCTCAGCATCATCGCCGAGCAGCGCTCCCAGCAGGCAGGGCTTCTAGAGCCTGTCGTCAAAGTGATCTTGGATTGTGGATCATGGAGTGGTGATACGTCGCCATGAACTGTCCGATGCCGAGTGGGACCTCATACGTCCGTTGCTGCCCCGGCCTGCGCTGGGGCGGCCCCGGCTGGACGACCGGATGGTCCTCAACGGGATCGTGTGGAAGTTCCGCACCGGTGTCCCCTGGCGGGACGTTCCCGAGCGATACGGCCCGTGGACCAGCCTGCACACCCGCTTCCGCCGCTGGGCGGCGGACGGCACGTTCGACCGAATGCTGCGGGCTGCGCAGGCGAAGGCGGACGCCGCGGGTGACATCGACTGGCTGGTGTCGGTCGACTCCACCATCGTCCGCGCCCACCAGCATGCCGCCGGGGCTCGAAAAGGGGGCGCCAAAGCCCGGCCCTCGGCCGGTCCCGGGGCGGTCTGACCAGCAAGGTCCACCTCGCTTGCGACGGGGTCGGCCGCCCGCTCGCGTTCGTCCTGACCGGCGGGAACACCAACGACTGCACGCAGTTCACCACGGTGATGGACGCCATCCGGGTGCCCCGGACCGGACCGGGCCGGCCTCGGACCAGGCCCGATCACGTCATCGGCGACAAGGGCTACAGCTCCAAGGCGATCCGCACCTGGCTGCGGCGCCGCGGCATCAGGCACACCATCCCCGAGCGGGCCGACCAGGTGCGCAACCGGGCCCGGAAGGGCGGCCTCGGCGGCCGCCCTCCGGCCTTCGACAAGGAGGTCTACAAGCACCGCAACGTCGTGGAACGGTGCTTCAACCGCCTCAAGCAGTGGCGAGGCATCGCCACCCGCTACGACAAGACCGCCCAGTCCTACAAAGCAGCCGTCACCCTCGCCTCGCTCCTGATGTGGGCCTGACACTTTGACGACAACTCCTAGTAGTGCTTTGTTAGCTGGTCTTGTCACGTTGGGTGTGTGGTAGTTCGCTGGCTGTATGAGGGCTGGGGAGCTTGCTGCGGTGCGGCGCCGGTTGGAGGAGTTCGCGTCCGAGGTGTTCGCGCGCTGGTGCGGCGGGACCAGCGGGAGAAGGGCGCCTTGTATCTGCGGGGGCTGCTGCTGGACGGCCGGCGGAAGTCGATGCAGCCGATGGCTGAACGGCTCGGGGTCGATCACCAGCAGCTGCAGCAGTTCATGACGTCCTCGACCTGGCCGGTCGCAGACGTCCGGGCCCGGCTTGCGTGGCGGGCGGTGGCAGCGGTGCGGCCCGAGGTATGGGTGGTGGACGACACCGGGTTTCCCAAGGACGGCCGTTCCTCGCCCGGGGTGGCCCGGCAGTACTCCGGCACTCTGGGCAAGGTCGGCAACTGCCAGATCGGCGTCAGCGTCCACGCCGCCTCCGACACCGCCTCGTGCCCGCTGTCCTGGCGGCTGTTCCTGCCCGCCGCCTGGGACGGGCCCGACGCCGAAGCCCGCAGGCAGGCCTGCCGGATTCCCGCCGGCGAGCACCACCGGGCCAAGTGGCAGCTCGCCCTGGACATGCTCGACGAACTCGACGGCCATGGGTTGCGGCCCGCCGTCCTGGTCGCGGACACCGGATATGGCGCGAACGCCGACTTCCGCCGCGGCCTGGAAGACCGCGGCCGGGCCTACGTGCTGCAGGTCAAAGCCGAGATGACCGCCCACGGCGAGGACGCCGAGCCTCACCAGCCGGCCTACGGCGGGCTGGGCCCCCGGCCGCTGCCCCGCTACCGCACCCGCCCGGTCTCCTTACGCGAGCACGTTCTGGCCGCAGGCCGCGGCAGCGGCCGCACCGTGACCTGGCGCAAGGGCTCCAAAGCGGCGATGAGCTCGACTTCGTGTTCCTGCGCATCCGGCTCGCCGGGCGTCGTCCCAAGCCCTCGAGCGACGGCACCATCCCGCTGTCCTGGCTGATCGCCCAGTGGCCCGAAGGCGAGGCGGAGCCGGTGAAGTACTGGATCTCGAACCTGCCCGCCGACATCCCCGCCAAAGATCTGATCCGCCTGGCCAAGGCACGCTGGCGGATCGAGCACGACTACCGCGAGCTGAAAACCTGCCTGGGACTGGACCACTTCGAGGGCCGCTCGTTCACCGGCTGGCACCGCCACGTCACCCTCGTCACCGCCGCCCACCTGTTCCTGACCGAGCAGCGGAGGAACCCAAAAGCCCCTGCCAGGGCCTGACCCTCTACCAGGCCCTGGACCTCCTCCAACACCTCATCGCCACCTGGACCGGCACCTGCCCCACCTGCCGACAGACCGTGCCATGGCAGCCCTACGACACCACCTAACAAAGCACTACTAGCCGGGGCGTCTCGGCCGTGTGCCTCAGCTCTGCGCCTGCCGGAGAAGGGCGATCTGCTGGGCGACCAGGGCAGGCGGGAACGCCCGCACCGTGTCGTTGCCGACCGACAGCTTGGTGAACGTGGCGATGACGCTCCCCATGCGGACCACCGTGTACTGCGTCACGTGCGGGCCCATCTCGCTCGGAGCGGTGATCTCGAACTGCACCGCCTCGTCTCCGAGCGGCGGCGCCTGGCCGGCGGTGACCGTGCCCTTGTCCATCGAGGCCGGGCCCTGGGCTTCGTAGTACCGGCAGTTGCCGAGGCCCTCGCTGACCTCCTCGAATACCGCGACGGCACCGGAATTCCCGTAAGAGGCGAGGGTGGAACTGCCACCCCAGAGGTCATCCTTCCAGTTGAACGTCTGGTCGACCACGGCCGGGCTCGGCTCGGAGGGTCTCCGGGCGCCTGCGGCCTCCAGCAGCCGCCCGCAGGCGGGGTCGGACACCTCGTACCCGCCTTCGCCGCGCCAGGGCTCGCGGACCTCGACGGGATGCCAGTCCGAGTCGCCCATCTCCCCGGTCGGCAGCGCGGCCGCCACCAGCTGTTCGGCGGTCATCGTGCGGCTCGGGGGAGCCTTGGGCGCGGAGGGCGGGGGCGGCGAGGAGGCGGGCGCGGGCAGAGCGGCCTGCTCCCCGGAAACCGCACCGCAGCCCGCGAGGCCCAGTGCGGCCAAGGCCACAAGAACCGGCAGGCCGCAGGTCCGTCGTGCGACAGGTACAGGCATGGCTCTTCCCTCGGGCGGCGCGAATGATCAGACGGAGACTATCCGGCCGCGATCCGTCGTCATCAGGGGGTTCCGCCTGGTGAGAACGTGTGCCTGCGCGCGCGACAACGGCTGTCAAGCCACGGGATGCAGGGGCGTGACGGGCGGCAAGGGCCGGCGAGGGGTGGAGCGTACTGGAGTTACGGCAGAGGTCCGTCCCGCTCTCTCCTCGCAGGAGAACTCGCCATGACCCACTGCAGTAAGAAGCCGTTGCTTTTCCGGATCTGATGTGTGTGTTTCCGCAGGTCAGGTGTGATGTGCGCGTTGTCGAGGCAGGCTGGGGCCGTCTGATTCGTCGTGGATGACGTGAGGTGGCGGATGCCGTCGATGCGGGCTGTGATGGAGAGCCGTGAGAGGGCCGCGCTGGCGCGAGTGGAGGAATTGCGTGCCGAATTCGAGCGGGTGCGGGCGGCTCTCGCCGACGCGGAAGAGGTGCTGAACCGCCGGGTGATCGGCCTGGAGGAGTATCTCGAGACGCTGACCCAACTGGGAGGTCCCGAGTCCTCCGAGGCTTCAGGGCCGTCCGAGCCTGAGCCTGTTCGTGAGCCGGTGGTGGGCGACGCGGCGGCCCCGTCGACGGCCAGGGCTCGGCGGGTGGTGGCCCGCAGGAAGGACGGGGTCGAGGTCGACATTCTCGGCCCGGACTACCGACGGATCATGGCCGTGTTCGAAAAGGCGGGCGGTGACGGATTGTCGGCGCGGCAAGTGGCGGTGGGCCCGGTCTGGGACGTTTCGGTTCCGGCCCGGTGGAGGGTGCGCGGGGCAGGCTGAAGCGGCTGGTCGAGCGGGGCTGGCTGGCGGAGAGCCGACCGGGTATGTTCACGCTGCCGGAGCGAGATTCCGCCGTTGCTGCTGGCGGCGGGTGGCGTGGCGGGCGAGGCGGCGGCTCATGACCATGGTCATCGACCACGACGCCTCGCTGGTGTCGGAGCGCCGTTCGTAGTCGCGGGCGAGCCGCCGGCTGCGCATCAGCAAGGCGAAGGTCCGCTCGACGACCCATCTGCGGGGCAGGACGGTGAACCCGCGGCTGTCGCCGCTGCGTCGGACGATGTCCAGGCGCAGGCCGAGCCGGTGGGCGGCTTCGGTGAGGACGTCGCCGGTGTAGGCGCCGTCCGCCCAGATCAGCCGGAGCCGGCGGAAGCATTCGCGCAGCGCGGGCAGCATCCCACAGGCGGCGTTGCGGTCCGTCACCGACGCGGGGGTGACCAGCACCGCCAGGACGAGGCCGAGGCAGTCCACGACCAGGTGCCGCTTGCGTCCGTTGACCAACTTGCCGCCGTCGAAGCCGCGGGAGGCCGCGCCGACCACGGCGTCCCCTTTCACCGACTGCGAGTCCACGATCCCCGCGGTCGGCTCCGCGTCCCGGCCCTCCGCCTCGCGGACGCGTTCCCTCAGCCGGTCGTGGAACTCCCTGATCAGAGCGTTGTCGCGCCAACGTCGGAAGAACGCGTAGACCCGGTCCCAGGGCGGGAGGTCCGCCGGCCCGCCACTTGATCCCGTTGTCGACCAGATACCGCACCGCGTCGACCGTCTGCCGGTGGCAGTAGCTCTCCGGCCTGCCTCCCCGGCCGTCCATCCATGCCGGGACCGGCAGTATCGTCCGCACCACGGCCCACTCCGCGTCCGTCATGTCCGACGTGTAGCGAGGCCGGCGGCCCGGTTTGTCGGCCGCGTTCCCGAACCTGTGAGCAAGACAGTCACACCCCGGGGTGAACAGGCTGGACGCCACCGGAACGACCACGTACAACTGCGGCAACAGGGCTTCCTGGCGCTCGGGCTTCGACAACCACGAGCTGTTCAGGAGGCCCTTCCTTCATGCTCTGCCAACCGCGAACTCACCCGATCCGGCCCCCCGTTCGAACCTGCGGGCTGTGCGCTTATCAGTCAGAAGGGAGGTTCGAGATCGCCGCGGCCATCGCTATGTGGCCCGCAGTCCCAGGGCTCCTCCTGAAAAGATTCCATGTCGGTGACATCGTGGCCCCATGCTTCGAGGGCCTTCCAGGCAACGCGCCGCTTAGGGGCGTCGCTGCTGGTGTCTAGGATGCGGCGCGCGTGCACGGCGAGGCGATCGCGGCGCTGGGCAAGCGCGGGGTGTTCGGCGAGGATGAGCGCTGCGAGGCCGGCGGCTTCGCGCACGTCCTCGTGCCTGTCCTGCAGGAAGGGCGCGACGGCTCGATAAAGCATCGGGCGCAGGTCCCGGAAAGCCGCCAGTGGGGTGTCGTGGGTGAAGAACCCAGGGAAGTACTGCTCGGTGCGGTCGACAATCTCGTCGGAGGCGTCGTAGGCCGTGGAAACCAACCAGTTCAACAATGTCGCGCGGATGGGGACGTTGCGATACGGCCGGAGGGTCATGGCCGCCGGGTGGGTGAGGATGCCGGCGACGTACATGGCGACGGGGGCTGTGGCTTCGTAGATGCTGTTCTGGTGGCCGACCAGTTCACTCAGTTCCGACAAAGCGGTGACCTGCGCCTTGGGATCAGGCTCCAGCAACCGTGCCAGGACTTTGGGAAGGCACTCACCGTTCCCGAAAGCCGTCTGGAGCGAACCCCAATCAGTCTCCGCTAGGACTACCTGATACGGCGGCAAGTCAGGCTCGCGGGGCGCCCTGGCCTTGGAGCTGCTGTGGTTCACAGGCCAAACTAGACCAGACTTCTGACACGCTTCCCGTGCGGGCCGGCTAGAAGCCGCTGTCCTTCCGAGAGTGACGGGTGCGTTTGCCCTGTTCAGGCATAGGGTCGGTGTTTCGGCGGCAGAGACGAGGTGTTGTGTCGTCTCTGAGGTGGAGGTGCCGGGATGCCATCGGTAGGGCCTCCTGGTGTGCTCAAGGTCTCGACAACCCCGAGCTGCACCAGGGGCCCTGTCTTCATGCACGGACAGTACCGAAGATCGCCCGACCGAGCCGCCGCATTCGAACCCATGCTCACCAAGATCGGTACGACAACGGCTTCTGAGGAACACGAGGAGCGCATCCGCGACCTCTTGGGAACCGCTGCTGGTGCCCGCGGAGGCTATCCGGGCGGCCTGCTCGCCTGGTTTCGCACCGGGAGCTCACGAAGATCTTCCTCTACTTCGCCAAAACCCGGTTCCGGGACGGGCGCGGCTCACCACGCGACTTTTGGGCAGCAATGACCGCGGCTGGCGAACTCCTGGCCAGCCAGGACAGCCCGGACTATGAAGAGGTGACTGCAGGGCTGGAACGATGCCGAACACAGGCTGCGGCCATCAGCGCGACGTAGCCGCGCCATCGACGAACGTCGTCCGCCGGGTAGGCGGCCTGATACGGCTCCCCACGGCCCAACGGCCCCGCGCAGGCCACGCCGAATCCCGTAGCAACGCCCGCGTTCGCTCCCTACAGTCGCCGCATGGCCACCGAGGAAGAAAACCCAAGTCAGCCCGACATCACCGCGATGCTCCAAGGCCAGACCAGTGCCTGCGAAGCAGCGCGCGACGCCATCGCCGCCGGCGGCGAGGTCATGCTCTACGACGGACAGGCCGCGCACTGGATGGTCTTTGGCATAGCTGCGACAAGGCTGAGGCGGTCGTTGAAGATCGGCCTGACGACCGTCGGCCTTGACGAGACCGTTGAGATCCTCCGCGCCCGGCACCGTGATGAGGAACTGCGTACAGGCAACATCGTCGCAGCAGAACGATCTTGGTTCTTCACCCTGTACTTCGACGCCACTGGGACCGAGCTCCTGGCGTGCAGCAGCGTCACGCGGGGAGACGGTCAGAAGCTCCAGCTGTAGAGGCCGCCACCCGTATTCGCCGCAGACGCTGCGAGGCGGGCAACGCCCTGCAAAACCGTAAGGAGATCATCGTCGGTCATGTCGTCGCCATCCTCAGCCCGGAGCCGCGCAACCCAGCGGCCTGCGAGCTCTTCGAGTTCGGCGGAACTCGCTTTGCCGAGCGCTCGGGTCAGCCGCTTCGGCAGAGCTAACACCTCAACGCCATCGTTCAAGGGGGCCGTGACCCACTCCGGCCACGGCCGCCACGCATAGAGCTGCTCAAGCGGCGGGGCCTCGGTCGAAGGCGCCTCGAAGTACATGTCCCACTCGGCGATGGCACTGTCCGGCTCAATAAAACGGCAGGTCACGGACTCACAGTCCCCGCCAGGTCCCCGCATACGCGTCGAGGCGGCGGTCTCGTCGTCAGGGGCGAGGAAGAACACTATGTCGTGGGCCATTCGAGCATGATGGCAGCCCGCGGCAGACGGGGTGCTGGGCAATCGCCCTCAGCCGTCTGATCTGCGGGCAGGACCTTCAGGAAGAGGAGAACCACCCGGCTTCTCGCGCCGAACCGCATTGCTACCGCCAAGATCATCCAACTGCCCTTTGGGCTCACCACGGACGCCGACGAGGCCCCGGCTGGCGCATGGGTCCGGCGCGGAGCCTCATCAGCGTTGGGCCAAGTCAGCTGCGTAGTGGATGCGGCCGGCCGCGGCCTCGGCGGTCCAGTGTTCGGCTGAGGTGATGCTCAGGCCTGGGGGGCACGATCGAGGTCGGTGAGGGTGATCCGGCCAGCAGGCAGTGGCTGGGCGTCGTCGCGATGGCGCAGGCCCTCCAGGAGGAGCGCCAGGCCGCGGTCCACCGTGCGCCGGGCGACTTCCTCGGGAAGCCCGGGGATTGGGCGGAGCACCACGGCGATCATCAACGCCAGGTCACCGGCGTCTACGTCTTGGCGCATGTCGCCGTCGGCCTGGGCCCGGCGAACGAGCCGGTCGAGAATTTTCAGCAGGATTCGGCGCAGGCGCACGTTCTCAGGGTCTTGCCGTAGCTCGGTCCAGGTGCTGGCGAACCAGAGGGACAGCCATGTCGCTTGGCGTAGCTCCGCGGTGGCCTGGCACACGAACCGCGCCAGCGCACGCCAGGCATCGGGCTCGTCGTCTTCCGCCGTACGGGCAAGGTCGACCACCCGATGGAAGCCGTCCAGCGCCACGGCGGCCAGCAGCGCCTGCCGGTCGGGGAATCGGCGGTAGAGCGTGCCGGTCCCCACGCCGGCGCGGCGGGCCACCTCCTCCGCCGGAACATCGGGCCCTCGCTCGGCGATGAGGGCGCGGGCAGCGGCGATGATCTGTTCCCGATTCAGCAGGGCGTCGGCCCGCAAGGCGCGGCTGGAAGTCGAAGGTGCCACCGCACCACTGTATACGAGAGAGCTAATCTCTATATACTTGCGATAAGCGGCGGACACTCTATCACTTACCGGAGGGCAGGATGACTCTCGACGCGATGTTGCGGCGGATCGCATTCCGCGGCCGGGTGGCCCCCGACCTGGGCACACTGATCAGCCTGCACCGGGCCTGGCGGCAGACGGTGCCGTACGAGAACCTCGACATTCAGCTGGGCCGTCCGGTCGACCTGGACTCCGGTGCTCTGTTCGACAAGCTCGTTCGGCGACGCCGTGGTGGCTTCTGCTTCGAACAGAACGCGGGTCTCGCCACGCTGCTGCGCCTCGCCGGGTTCCAGGTGACGACGGTCGAGGCCGGAGTGATGCGCGAGGCACGCGGCGACGCGATGTGGGGCAATCACACGGCGCTCCTGGTGGACCTCGACGGCCAACGGTGGCTGGCGGACGCCGGTATCGGTGACGGCTTCGTGGAGCCCCTGCCTTTGAGCGAAGGGCCGCAGTCCCAGGGCGAGTCCACCTTCCGGCTGGAGCGCCTCACTTCGGACGCCTGGCGTTTCCACCACCGCCCCGGCGGGACGATCGCCTCCTACGACTTCCGCATGCGGCCCTGCGAGCCGACCGACGTCGCCGCCCGCTCGCACGAGCTGTCGACCGCCCCGGACTCGCCGTATGTCACCACTCTGATCGCCGCCCGTCCTGTCGGTGGCGTCACCTCGTTGCTGCTCTCACGCACCGTGCGGGAGCTTGGCGCCGAGGTCGCGAGATCCCGCACGATAGGCGACAGGAACGACTTCGCCGCGACGCTCCGCAAGCGGTTCCTCGTCCCGCTCGACGACCTCGGACCCGACGGGATCGACCGGCTCTGGGGGAAGGCTTGCGCCCAGAACGACCTCTGGCGTGCCAGGGCGCGGGAGAACACCTGGTAGTGCTTTGTTACCCGGTCTTGGCACGTCGGGTGTCTGGTAGTTCGCTGGCTGCATGAGGGCTGGGGAGCTTGCGGCGGTGCGGGGTCGGTTGGAGAAGTTCGCTTCCGAGGTGTTCGCGCCGTTGGTGCGGCGAACTGGCGGGATAAGGGACAGTTGTATCTGCGGGGTCTGCTGCTGGACGGCCGCAGGAAGTCGATGCAGCCGATGGCCGAGCGTCTCGGGGTGGTGTCGGCGTACACACGAACGTCCCCAGCTTCGTACGGATGAATAGGGACAGTTGTTGATGCGGTGAGGTCTGTTGCTCGGCACTCTGCTGCTTGGTCGTTTCGGGTGGCGGAGGAGGCTGGCAGTGGTCTTGGATCCGCAGCGTTGGCTGGAGCTTCGGCGGTTCCGCAGCCTGCTCGAGTCCGGGGCGATGAGCCTGTCGGAGATCTCCAGGGAGACGGGGCTGTATCGGAAGACGGTCCGCAAGTACCTGTCGGCGCCGGGTCCGGCGACGCCTCCCCGCCGTTCGCCGACGGGGCAGTCGCGAGCGAGGGTGATCGACGAGTTTGCACCGGTGATCGACTCGATGCTCCGAGCCGAGATCCTGATGAAGGCCGCGGTCATCCACGAGCGGCTGGCTGCGGAGTACGGGTTCACCGGGAACTACCAGCGGACCAAGCTCTACGTTCAAGAAGCCCGCCCCAGGATCGCCGAGGAACTCGGGATCACGCCGAAGGAGCTGGCGGGCATGCACCGCCGGTTCGAGGTCATCCCCGGTGCCCAGGCCCAGGTGGACTGGGCGACGAAGGCAAGATCCTCGCTCACATGGGCATCGGCAAGGTCTAGTCGTTCCACATGACGCTGTCGTATTCCCGCGACCCGTTCTGCTGCTTCACCACCAGCCAGGACCTGCAGACCTTCTTCGACTGCCACCGGCGGGCCTTCGCTCACTTCGGCGGGGCTCCGATGACAATCGTCTACGACCGGACCAAGACCGTCGTCCGCCGCCACGTCGCACCCGGCGAGGCAGTCCCGCTGCATCCCGAAGCGGTCGGCTTCGCCGGCCACTACGACTTCGACATCGACGTCCTGGCCGCCTACCGGCCGCAGGGCAAGGGCCGGGTCGAGCGGCAGGTCCTGATCGTCCTCGACCACGTCCTGTCCGGCCGCTCCTTCTCCTCCATCGAGGAGATGGACGCCGCCTTCGCGGCATGGGTGCCGCGACGGAGAGCCCAGATCCACAAGACCCACCGTGAGGTCATCGCGGAACGGGCGGCCAGGGATCACGCGGCTCTCAAGCCGCTGCCACCGACTCCGTATCTGGTGGCCGAGCGGCAGCTTCACCACGTGGGCAAAGACTGCCTGGTCGCCTTCGACGGCAACCTCTACTCGGTGCCGGCCCGCCGAGTCCGCCCCGGCCAGCTGGTCGAGATCCGGGCGACGAAGACCCAGGTCATGCTGCATTCGACCCTCGCCCTCGCAGGAGGCAGCACGCTGCTGGCCGCCCATACCCGCGCGGTTGGCCGCGGGGCCCGCGTCGTCGACGAGACGCACTGGGACGGTCTGCCCACCGGGAAGGGACGCCGGTCCACTACCGGCGATATCCCTCTCCAGCCTCGTCACGATCGGCCTGCGGGCCATGAGGCCGGCCCGTTGCAGGCCCTGCTGAACCGGGCCGCAGCCACTCAGGTCGACGTCGGCCGCCGGCCACTATCGGTCTATGACGAGCTGACCGGCACCCGCCCCTTCACCACCCACCGAGCGACGAAGGAAACGTCTTGAGTGAGCTGACCGGCAACCGCATCCGCACCACGGCTGGCAAGCTCGGCCTGCCCCACCTCGCGGAGACCATCAACGAGTTCGCCCGCCGGGCCGACGAGGCGAAGATGGGCTACCTCGACTTCCTCGACCTGGTCCTCTCCGAAGAACTGGCCGTCCGTGACGACCGCCGCTTTCGCCAGGGCCTGCGCTCTCCCGGCTGCCACATCACAAGACGCTCGATGAGTACGACTTTTCCTTCCAGCCCGACCTCGACCCGCGCAAGGTCAAGGACTTGGCGACGCTTTCGTTCGTCAAGGCCAAGGCGAACGCCGCTCTCCTGGGACCGCCCGGGGTGGGTAAGACTCATATCGCTGTCGCTCTCGCGGTCGCGGCTTGCCGGGCCGGCTACTCGGTCTACTTCACCAGCCTCGACGACATGGTCCGCAACCTCAAGGCCGCCGAAGCCGCGGGGCGTCTGGCCAACAAGCTCGGCACCTACCTGCGGCCGGGTGTTCTCGTGGTCGACGAGGTGGGCTACGAAATCCTCGAACGCGGAGAAGCAAACCTGGTCTTCCAGGTGATCTCCAAGCGCTACGAGAAGGGATCGATCATCCTGACCTCAAACGCGACTTTCAGCGAATGGGGACAGGTGTTCGGCGACGAAGTCCTGGCCACCGCGATCCTCGACCGCCTCCTGCATCACTGCGACGTGATCTCCATCAACGGACCCAGCTACCGCCTCAAGAACCGACTCAAGGCCATCGAGCGAGACACAGACGTCGCCTGAACGACCCCTGAGTCGTCACCGCACAACCACGATGTCAGGAAGCGGCAGGTGCCAATCGCCCTGCAGGCTGACGAGCGCGTCACGCGCGAGGGTCCGCACCTGGCACCATCCAGCGTCTGTCGCCAGTGCTTCCCTTGACCAACGCCCGGCGTTTTCCATCCCGCTCATTTCATCGAGGACCGAGTCGATCAGTCGCAGCTTGCCCATGGCGTCCTCATTCAGAGGCATTGCCTCCTGGAAGCCAGCCATCAGGCGAAGGGCGCCATCAAACTCCAAGGCCAGTTCGTCGGTCACGACCTGGTACTCGTCGATCCAGGCCAGCTGATCGGCCGAGTCCGCACCAAGAAGAGCGAGCGCATCGATCAGGCGCTGCCAGCGGTCGGAAGCGCTGAGGGTCCCCATGCACGCATCCTCGCACGGCCACGATCCCAGCCACCGAACTGGGGACGTTCATTCGTACCGTGCTGGGGCCTTCCGTTCGTACGCCGACACACACACCCAGCTTCGTCTCACCAGGCCACTTGCCGAGGACATCCGCCGACCCTGGGAGCGACCGGTGGAACCGAACAGACTCACCCCGGCCAGGGTTCGCCGGGGGTTCAGGAATATCCGCCCCCACCTGCCCTGCCCGACCCGTGTGCCCAAACCCTCCCGACCCGGTCCCGGCAGGCCGCTCGGCTCGAAGAACCAGCGGCCCGCCACCCGCTACGACGTGGGCAAAACCGTCCGACGCCCCGAGAGCATCATCGAACGCGACCAGGCCAGACCATAAAGCACAAGATCAGTGCCTGTTTCCGATCCCGGACCCGGTGAGGGGCGGGGCTCACCTGGGTGTTTAGGGTGCGGGCATGGCTGTCCCTGAGATCATCCCTATCGCCCATGAGCCGGACTATCGAACGAGCACCATCGGCCGGTTCAGCGGCGGCCAGTTTCTGGCTTCGGTCACCCATGCCTTCCCAGACGGGTTCGCGATGGGCGACGGCGGGGAGGATCAGAAGCGGCTCTTCGCCGTGCTCCACAAGTTCGACCACAACGGGCACCACCAGGAGTCCGACATCTGGTGCGCCGGTACTTGGGCAGAGCAGATGAAGCGTCCGCGTGACGAGCATTCTGTGGTTGCCCGCGCGGAAGCCCGGCTGACCGCCGTCCTCGCCGGCCTCGCCGAGCGTGAGTACTGCAACATCGCGATCCGGCCGTTCCAGCTCACCGTTGACGGTGTGCTCTTCGGCCTCATCACGGAGTGCCATGCCGATGACGCGGACGGCGAGGCCGACTGGGCTGAGCTATATCCCGATGGCTTGGGCTTCTCGGCTCCGTGGAACGGCGAGTACGACACCTGAGCGCCTACGTCTGAGGCGATCATGCCAAGTGGGGAGTGGAGGCTCGGTTTGTTGAGCGGATGCCCCACGGCTACTTGGGGTCTTCGCTATCCCAGGGGTAGACGAACTGGTGGGGACCGAGTTGCCACTTGGTCAGTACGTCCACCAGTTCAGACTCGTCGGTTGCCTCAGCGGAAGCAACGAGGACTGCTCCCATGTCGTCGTCGAAGCCGTCGATGAGCTCGCCGTCGTACTACATGCTCTACCTGCCGCGCGGCTGGTGGCACGCCGTGGCCGCCACCGAGGCTCTCCAGCCTCCCCGCCGACACCCCGATGCGCCCGGTCGGCGGCTCGAACCGCCGACCGGCCAGCAGGACGAGGACGAACATGGTCACGACCGTGAGGAGCGGCACCCCGATCAGCCCCACTCCCAGCCCCGCGCCGAACGACGCCCAGAAGGGATCGTCGCCCAGAAAGGGCAACACCAAAACCGCGGCTGTCCAGCCGAAAGCGGCGGTCAGGACGTAGCGGTGTAGACAAACCCACAGCCACCTTCCCGTACTCATAGCAGCGTTTGGGGGGTGAGTGGTGAGTGGTCGGGCTGTACGCTCATGAACGGTTCCTCCCGGCGGCGGGTCCTAACCGTCACGGTAGCCGGGCCGCGCGAGGACAGGAGCGGGCATCGTCAGTTCCCTCCCCGCGGGGCGACCGTGCGGGGAGCAGTTGGGGAACCAGTCGAGTGCCGCCGCGCACGCCTCGAAGGCGTAACCATGTCCCCACGCCTCGGGCAGAAACAGATAACCGAGCTCGGTCACCCCGGCCTCGGGGTGGACGTGCCCCGGCGCTCGACGTCGCGTGGGTCCAGCGTGATCATGCCGATCATCGTTCCGTCGCGTTCGACCACGAAACAGCCGGGACGTCCGCCCGGCACTTCGGGCATCGCGCGCTCGAGTTCGTCGCGGGGCAGGGCGCCGCCGATGTAGGTGCCCACCTCGGGCGAGGCGAACAACTCGACGAACGCCGTGCGGTCCCGGGCCTCGGACGCGCGGAGCACGAGCCGTTCGGTGGGCTCGCCGCCAGGTCGCCACCGAGCCGGCACCTCTGCGGATGATCCGAAGCGGCCGTCTGCCGTCGTCGTCAATCTCCCGGACCTGCACGCGTTCAGCCAAGTGATCATTCTGGCCGTCCGGTGCCGCCCGGCACAGCAACCGGGCGACACGTCAGGACAGAGCAAACGTTGCCTGATGCGGCACTAGGCACGACTCTGCTGGAGCCCGAGCAGTACCCGGCCGCCGAGCTCGTCGCGCTCTACCAAGAACGCTGGGAGATCGAGCTCGCCTTTGACGAGATCAAGGATCACCTCGGCCCCGGCGGGCCCATCAGGTCGCGCACACCGGAGGGCGTCCGGCAGGAGCTTTGGGCCTACCTCGCCGTCCACCACGCCATCCGCCAGTTTGCCCACACAGCCGCGCTCGCCCGCCCGGCGGTGGACGCCGACCGCGTCTCCTACCTGAAGTGCGTCCGCGTCATCCGCCGCAGCATCCCGCCCCAGCTCGGAGCGACCACCGCCAAGCTCACGCACTCGTTCGCCGTAGCCGGACGGGAGGCGCGCAGCCGCCTTCTTCCGGCCCGGCGCAACCGGGACTGCCCACGCGCCATCAAGAAACCGAACCGCTGGCCCGTCCGGAGAACCCGCGCCAGACGCGACACGGTCCAGCCCGGCCGATGGGCCCACAACCCAACCTCGAAGGCGAAGAGCAGCCGAAGAGCTGGACGGCCGACGCTGAAGGGAACACAGGCCGCTTCACCGCCCTGACCCCGTCATTTATCCCTGAGACCAGGCGGCGACCGTCTCCTATGCTCTGGCCATGGACGGATATCAGGGCCTGACGGCATTGATCGAATCGGCCTGGGAGAAGCTGAACGGCTCCGATGCGGGCCGTCGGGACCTCTGCCTTGATGTCATCAGCGACGTCCTGGAGACGGGCCGCCTGACGCCGGATGACGCCGAGCGGGCCGTCGAGCGCCTCGTCACGGTCGCGCTTTCTGATGAGGGCTACCCGGTGCGGGAGTCCGCGCTGCACGCAGCCTGCACCGCCTCCACGCACTACGAACTTCCCTACCGGGTGGTGGAGCCGCTCGCCATCGGTGCGGATGGCTTCGAGCCCTTGCTCCTGGACTACGTCCTGGCAATCCTCGGTTCGACTCACGACCTGGCGGCACTGCCGATCGTCGAGCGGTTCCTTCACCACCCCCACCCCGAGGTCCGCAGGGAGGCGGCAGAGGCGGTGAACGAACTACGCCGGAGCCAGGAGTCGACCGAGACAGCCCAGTAGCTCTGGGGCTCGGCCGTAAGGCAACTGCATTGGGCGGCGAAGCCCCCTGGTACCACCGGCCCGCGGTGCCCTGCTTGAACAGAGAGTCAAACTCCGTGAGCAGCAGTACCGATCCACTCATCCACGTCGCCGACGCCCTCGAAGCCTGGGAGGCGACCGACCTCACCGACGGCAACCAGGCGGGGATACTGCTTCAGTGCTGTTGACATGGATCGCTGAGGTGGCCGAAGAGCCGCTGGCATTGGAGCCGGGTAACCGGCGGGTGGAGTGGGAGACCAACACCTGGTCGCTGGGTGCAGGGGACGAGGACGGGTGTCCGTTGTCCGCTGCCGAGGTGGTCGCTGCCTTCGAACAGACTGCTGCCGGCATCCGGGAACGCATTCGCGAGCTGGGCTTCTCCGGAGTGGCGACGTTCTATGTGTGGCACGACGGGCAGGCCGGGCAGCTCCGGTGCTCGACCGGCTCCGTTCCTCCGGACGAGTTGCCGTTCAACGACACCTACGTGGTTGCCGACCATCTTGGTCGGATCATCGAGGGGTTTCTGGCCGACAACATGCCGGGCGCTGTCGCCTGGTCGGACCTGGACGAGGCGGAGGGCCACTTGGAGCAGGCCATGACGGAGCCTGAGATCGCGCCCTTGCGTGTCTGGACCAGCAGCGTTGGAACATCACGCTGATTGCCCTTGCGATGCCGACGAAGGCGAGGAAGTGTTCGGCCTTGCGTTCGTAGCGGTGGTGGAGCCGTCGGCAGCCGGCCAGCCAGGAGACGGTTCTCTCCACGACCCAGCGGTGTCGGCCCAGCCGTTGTGAGGTCTCGATGCCCTTGCGGGCGATGCGGTGGCGGATGCCGCGCTCGCGGATCCATCGGCGCAAGTGTTCGTAGTCGTAGCCCTCGTCGGCATGCAGTTTCGCCGGCTTCCGGCGCCGGGGGCCGCGGCCGGAGCGGATGCGGCTTCGGGGATCAATCGGGACGTGGTTAGCGGTAAGCCCCTGATGACGGCCGTGATGCGGGTGGCGTAGACCCTGTGGGCCTTGGCGCTTGGCGGGGCCCGCGGCTTCGTCGGCGAGGGCAGCGGCCTGCTGCAGCGCGGTGCGGTGGAGTTGGAGCGGGGCGGTGACGCGGAGGGAGTGGCCCTGTGCCGCGGCGGATGGTCCGGCCGGTGGCGAGTGCCGCGTGGACGGTCTCGCCACCAACGCCGGCGAGGCGATCGGCGAGCAAGCCGGGAAGGTCGAGGGTGATCTCCGGGTCCGGTTCCGGCTGCTGCTCGGCGGGCGAGTCCGGGAGGACGTCGAGCTGCTCGGGCAGCTGGCGGGCACTGGCGGCGTCCAGGACGGGGCGGATGGTCTTCGGGTCCACCCCGTGCAGCCGGGCGAGCGCCTTGACTGCGGCGCCCTGCTGGTACGCCTGCACGACGTCGGCGGCCACGCCTCG
The DNA here is from genome assembly GCF_055587885.1 of Streptomyces sp. NPDC046349. Taxonomy (NCBI): domain Bacteria; kingdom Bacillati; phylum Actinomycetota; class Actinomycetes; order Kitasatosporales; family Streptomycetaceae; genus Streptomyces; species Streptomyces sp. NPDC046349. The sequence goes on along the minus strand of NZ_JBVJFK010000018.1, from coordinate 48,053 downwards.
TCCAGCGCGGCGGGGCGGGGCGGGGCGGCCCAATACCTTCCCGGCGGCTTCGGCGGCAGCGACGCCCTCCCGGGTGTTCTCGCTGATCATGTCGCGCTGGAACTCCAGCACGGCGGCGAGGACGGAGACCATCGTCTTGGTGCCGGGGTCGTCGGAGGCGAGTCCGATGCCGGACAGCAGCCCGGACTTGACGCGCAGGTGCAGCCCTCGGCGGATCAGGATCGGCCGCAGGGCAAGGATGTCGGCCACGGACCTGAAGAGGCGGGCGGCGTCAGCGATGCGGATGGTGTCGCCGACGGCGGCTTCGTGCAGCAGCTGGTGAAGCCGGCCCGGTCGAGGGAGAGCCGGCGGGTGGACGGGGCGGGGTCGGCACCAATGGCGCGTGGTGCGCTGAAGTCATTTCTGCACCGGGCGCGGACAGGCGTGCACTGGCGTGACCTGCTCGGCACGCGGCTGGCGCCCGGAGCGATCCGCCGCCGACCCTGGCGTCAAAAGGACTTCGGTCGGAAGGGTCAAGAGCGTCGGTTGGGCCGCTCTAGCGTTGGCGGGACACGCCGCTCGCCGAGCATGGCGGCGGCCCTCGGCTTGAAGACGACGATGAACAGCACGATGACGGACCAGAAGTTCAGCCTTCTGTTCGGCTGGTTCGACCAGGATGGGGACGGCCGGCTCACCGAGCGGGACCTGGAGGCGACCGCAGGGGTCTTCGCCCGGGTCGCGGCCGAGGACGACCTGGCCAACCGCACCGCGATCCACTCCGCGTTCGGGCAGTGGTGGCAGCTGCTGCTCAAGCATGCCGACACCGATGGCGACGGGCAGGTTTCGCGGGAGGAGTTCACCGCCGCGATGGCCGACAGCGTCACCGCGCCCGCCCACTTCGAGAGCGCGGTGATGGGCATCGCGGACGCCGTCATCAAAGCCGCGGACACCAACCGGGACGGCGTTCTGAGCCGGAGCGAGTACATCGCGCTGTACCGGACGCTCGGTGTGCCCGAGGAGCTGTCCGGGCCCGCGTTCGAGCGGGTCGACCTGAACGCCGACGGCGTCATCAGCCGCCAGGAGTACCGGGCCGCGATCGTCGACTTCTACCTCAGCACCGACCCCGACGCCCCCGGCAACTACCTGCTGGGCCCGCTCACCGCGGCTCGCTGAGCCGCGCGTGCGCCCGCTCCGCACTTCCTTGGAGCGGGCGCACCGCTGCTGACGACGGCGTCAGGCTACGGGCCAGACCGGCGAGGAGCTCCAGTGCTTCCGCATGTGACAGGACCTCCCGGTCTGGATCCGGACGCCATGGCCGTGCCCGAGGTGCATCGGATCTCCGTCGCGTCCCCCGCGGGTACGAAGGCCGTCGATCTCGGCGGGGAGGCCCGAGCGCAGAGCGTCGATCGCCGCGGAGGCTGCTCGATCAACGAGGAGAGATCGTACGAGATGTTGCCCGGCCACTCCTCCTGGCCGAACCCGGAGACGACGAACCGCGCATCGGTGTCGGAAAGGAACTGGCACGCGTCCATGGCCAGCGACTCGTAGTCCTCGGAGAGTTCGACATCCGGCAGGTCGGCCGGCAGTTCCGCCGAAGGGGGCGTGAGAGACATCCGCATGCGTGTTCCACCGTCATTTCAAGGACACCTCCAGCGAGCCGCTTCCACTGGAAACGGCACAGCGAACGTTGGACCCGCGGGGGATCCGTGGCGTGCCATGTCCACGAAACGCCCCTACATGCCCTGATGGGCGACGGTGAGCGTAGCGGTGGGGGTACTGGCCCTGACCCGCACACCCGTGTCGGCGCGGACTGCCCACAACCATGGCGCCCTACCGGGAGCCAGCGGGGGCCAAGGTGATTCGAGAACGCACGGCAGGACCCAACGCGATAGGTGTCGCGGCGTACGACGGCGTTCATGCCGCCGCAGCCTCTGCCTCTGCACCGGCGTGGGTGCGCCATGGTCCCCCCGATCCCGCGCGGATCCGATGCCGCACCCATTCTCCTGCCGCTGATCCTTACGCCGGAGGCCGAGGCCCCGCCCACGCGGGTCGCCGTTCCGCCCCGTACCCCGTCACGAGTCGCCGCCCCGTCCCCCGTCACGAGTCGCCGGCGCGGCGCAGGGCGCGCAGGGCTTTCTGTTTGTGGCTCAGGGCCAGGTTCACCGAGTTGGAGTTGCCCGAGCGGCGGAAATGTTCGGCTGCCTGGGCGTTGACGGTGACGGCCTCCTCGTATCGGCCCACGTCGACCAGGAGGCCGCCGAGCATGAGCAGAGCCGTGCCCTCTCCCGTACCGTCCGAGGTCTCCCGGCAGATCCGCAGGTACCGCTCGAACGCGGGGACGGATTCCTCGTACCGGCGGAGGCCCACGGTCACGATGCCGAGCCGGAACAGGGCCTGGCCCTCGTTGCCGTGGTCCTGCCGGGCGCGGAACAGTTCCGCGGCGCGGTGGTAGGCGGGGGCGGCCTCCTGGCGCCGGCCCATCTGCTCCAAGAGCTGGCCGAGGTGGAAGTGGACCTGTGACTCCCGCTCGCGGTCGTCCGTCCGGGGGTAGACGGTGGCGGCCCGCCGCAGGGTGGCCACCGCCTCCTCGCCCCGGTCCAGCTCCCGCAGGGCGCGGTACAGGTTGAGGAGCGCGGAACCCTCGAGGCCGGGGAGTCCGACCGCCTCGAACAGCGCGACGGCCCTCCGGTAGGTGGTGACGGCCTCCTCGTACCGGCGCTCCGCCATGAGCGTCTCGCCCTGACGGTAGAGGGTGAGGCCCTCGCCGCGCTGGTCGTCCGCGTCCCGGTACCGGACGGCGGCCCGCTGCACGGCGGCAGCGGACTCCGCCCTCCGGCCCGCCGCGGCGAGGGCGTCACCGAGCTGGTGCAGGGCTTCGGCCTCGGTGCGGCCGTCACCGGCCTCGCGGAAGAGGTCCACGGCTTCGGTGCAGACGGAGACGGCCTTCTTGGGCTTTCCCTGCCCGATCAGCGCCCGCCCGATGACGGTGAGCGCCCGGGCCTCCCCGGCGCGGTCGCCGGACCGCCGGTGGATGCGGGCGGCGTGCCGGCCGGCAGTGACGGCCTCCTCATACCGGCCTACGTGGACGAGGGCTTCGGCGAGTTCGCCGTACGCCGCTCCCTCGCCCCGCACGTCCCCCGCCGCCCGGAGCGCGGCGACCGCCCGCTCCCGTGCGGTGACTGCCTCCTCGACGCGCCCCAGCTCCATGAACACCGACACGAGCCGGCCGAGCAGTTCGGCCTCGGTGCCGTGCTCGCCGGCCTCCCGGTACCCGGCGGCGGCCTGCTCGCAGACGCTCACGGCGTCCGCGTACCGGCCCTCGTAGACGAGGACGAGGGAGAGGCTGTGCAGCGCCGACCGCTCGCCGTCGCGGTCGCCGGCCTCCCGGCTCACGGCGAGCTCCCGCTCGAACGCGGTGATCGCCTCGGCGGTTCGGTGCAGCTGGAAGAGATGGGTACCGAGGCTGTGCAGCAGCGCCCCCTCGCGTGCGGGATTGCCCACCTCGCGGTAACCGGCGGCGGCCTGCTCGCAGGCGGTGACGGCCTCCTCGTAACGCTCCGCTCCGGCCAGGGCCTCGCTGCGGTTTGCCAGCGCGTCGGCCTCGTGTCCGCGGTCACCGGTCTCGCGCAGCAACGCGGCCGCCTTCCCGCAGGCGGTGGCCGCCTCCGCGTAGCGGCCGGTCGCTGTAAAGGCGTTGCCAAGGTTGATCAGCGCGAACGCCTCACCGGTGCGGTCGCCCAGCTCCCGGAAGGCCGCGGCGGCCTGAAGGGTGGCCGTGACGGCCTCGCCGTGGCGCTCGGTGCGTACCAGAGTGGTGCCGAGCCGGCTGAGCATCCGGCCCTCCTTGCCGCGCTCGCCGGTCTCGTTGAAGAGGGCGGCCGAACGACGGTAGGCGGTGATCGCCTCGTCAAGCCGGTCCGTCGCGTACAGGGCGTCGGCCAGGTTGCCGAGGGAGTCCGCCTCACGGCCGTGGTCGCCGTTTTCGCGGTAGATGGCCGCGGCCTCCCGCGTAGGGGCGATGGACTCCTCGAACCGCCCCTGTCTGATGAGGGCGTTGCCGAGGTTGTGCAGCGGGATGCCCTCACGTCGGCATCCGTCACCCGTTCCGTCACCCGTTCCGCCGGAGGATGCGGCGGCCCTCTCGTCGGCGAGGGCGGCGGCGCGCCGACTGACGTCCGCGGCTTCGGCGAACCGCTTCGCGGCCGTCAGCGCGTTGCTCAGGTTGGTGAGCATCGCAATCTCGAAGAGCCGCTCGGTGGAACCCCGGAAGATGGCCACGGCGCGTTCGCAGGCGGTGACGGCCTCGTCGGCACGGCCGTCACCGGCCAGAGCGGTGCCGAGGTTGGTGAGCGCGGTGCCCTCCAGGACGACATCACCGGTGTGGCGGAAATAGCCGGCGGCCCGGTCGAAGAGCGCGGCCGCGTCCGCAGTGCGCCGCATGCCCATCAGGGCGTGGCCGGACTCGAGGAGCAGCTGCGCCGCGCGCCGGCGATCACCGGTCCCGACGTGGACGAGCGCAGCCCGCTCCACCGCGGTGACGGCTTCGTCGAAGCGCCCGAGGCGGGCCAGCGTCTGGCCTGTCTTGCCCAGCAGGGTAGCCGTGTCCGTGAGTTCGGCGGCTGTGGCGGTCTCGTCCAGCCGCCGGTACAGCTCGGTCGCCCCGCGGGTGGCGGCGAGCGCCTCCTCCCGGACTCGGGCCGGGACCAGGGCCAGCCGGTGGCGTACGTCCGCGTGCTCGGGGAGGTCCACCGTGGGGTGGGCGAGCGCCAGCCGCCGGTACAGGTCGTCGGCCTCCCGCGTGACCGCGAGGGCGCGCTCCTCGTGGCCCAGGGCGAGGAGCCGGGTGCCGAGGTTGTTCAGGACCTTCGCCAGGTCGAGGCAGTGAGCGGCGAAGTCGGAATCGGCCAGTTGCCGCTGGATGGCTACCGCCTCCTCGGCCGGGGCGAGGGCCTCCTCCCCGCGGCCCAGGTCGCCGAGGAAGGCTCCCAGGTTGATCAGCGCGGTGGTCAGGTCGGGCTGGTGGGCGGCGGGGTTCGCCTCCGCGAGCCCGCGGTACAGGTCAGTGGCCACCTCCGCGATCTCCAGGCCCTCCTCGGAGCGGCCGGAGGCGCGCAGCGCGAGCCCGAGGTTGGCGAGCGACATGGCGAAGTGGTGCCGCTCGGCATCGGGGTCGGCGTCGGAAAGGCGCCGGTACAGCTCAACGGCCTCTTCGGCGGCGCCCAGGCCCTCCTCGACGCGGCCCGCGTCGAGCAGGCGCATGCCCAGGTTGTTGAGCAGCCCCGCCAGGTCGGGCCGGTAGACCGGGTCGGCTTCGCACAGGCGCCGGTACAGCCCGGCCGCCTCCTGAGTCACGGCCAGGGCCTCCTCGGTCCGGCCGTGCCGCGAGAGCCGGTCGCCGAGCCCCGCCAGCGAGTCCGCCAGCCGGTCCTGGTGGGCGGTGTCGGACGCGGCCAGGCGGCGGCTGATCGCCACCGACTCCTCGGCGAGGAACAGCGCCTCCTCCCAGCGGCCCGCGGCGGACAGCCGGTCGCCGAGCACGCTGAGGGCGTTCGCCAGCTGGGGCAGGTGGGCGGGGTCGCCCCCGGCGAGTTCACGGTGCAGGCGTACGGCCTCCTCGGCGGGGGCGACCGCCTGCTCCCGGCGCCCGGCGTTGGCCCGTCGCCACGCCAGCGTGCCGTAGAGCCAGGCGCGTTGGGCGAGGTCCGTGGTCGAGGCCAGGCGGTGCGCGATCAGGGTCTCGACGACGGCGAGGATCCCGCTGTCCAGGTCCGCGTGACGGCCCGAGGGCAGGTGCGACTCGACGGCCTCCAGCGCCGCGAGCAGGGACGGGGGTATGCGCTGCGCGGCTGCACCACCTCGCTCGGCCGCCCCGCCCGCCCCAGTTGCGCGCGTGTCGGCGAGGGCCGCGAGCGCGGTCAGGGCGGGGCTGCCCGCGGCGATCGCGATGCCGGGTTCGGCGCGCAGCAGCGGGTAGAGCACCCGCTCGCCGATGTGGTCCCAGCGGTCTGCGGCGGACGCCAGGAACGTCACGGCGCGCGGGGACACGGTGGGCCGCAGCTCGCCGTTCAGCAGGGCGGCCGGGACACTGCTCGTCCAGGGGTCCGGGTCGTACGCGCTGACGTCGTGCCCGGGCGTGAGCAGGCCGAGGAAGTCCTCGGCGAGCCGGTCGGGGTAGAGCGGCTCCAGGACCAGCTCGCGCTCGGAGGGCGGGTAGCAGAACCGGTGGTCCAGGAGGAGGTCCTGCGGGTGGCCCGGCAGGTCGAGGGACCGTAACGCCGCCAGCCCGGTGTCGTGGTCCACCGCACCGGTGAGGGCGGCGGTGAACACCGTCTTGGCCATGACCGCGGGCCGGGTCCGATAGTCCTGCCCCTGCCCGCCCGCGTCGAACAGACGTTGCCACGCCCGGTATTCGCGGTCCAGCAGGTACGCCGACAGTTCGTGCGGTTCCGCGAGGGACAGCCGCCTGCCGCGCGCACGGGCGTCGACGGACACCAGGGCGGCCATGTGCAGGTTCAGCGTCAGGCCGAAGTCGCGGCGGCCGAGGGAGGCGGGCGGCTCGACGTCCGCCGGGTCCGGCAGGCCGTACAGGTCGCTCGCGCCGTACCGGTCCCGTGCCGCGGTGAACATCCGCAGCCGGTCCTCGTCCAGGGACGGCAGCAGCAGGTCATCGGCGTCGGCGCGACGGTCGGCGAGCTCAGCGCGCAGGGCCGCGAACCAGCGGACCGTACGGCCGATCAGCAGGACGCGCGTGGGGCGCTGCTGGTGCAGCACCGGATCGGCAAGCAGGCGTTCCAGCTCGCTGTACGCCCAGCGGTCGGCGTAGTCGACGACGAGCAGCACACCGGCTCTGCCGGCGGGCGGTGACGGCGCCGGACTGGGAGGCCCGCCCCGGAAACCCGCCTGGAGGACGTCCCAGCGCTCGGCCGCCGGCAGGCCGGGGCTCCGGGACAGTTCGGCGAACTCCGTGGCCAGCCGGGTTTTGCCCTGGCCGCCCGGCGCGTGGAGCAGCAGCACCGACAGCCGTGCGTCCCGCGCGTCCCGCCACTGCTGCAGCCGCTCCAGCTCGGCCGTCCGGCCGATGAAGGGGACGACGTGGCTCCGCGCGTCGAGGAGACGGCTGGGCTGGGCCATCAACCACGCGGTGTCCGGGGCGGCCGGGGCCGGCAACGCGTCGATCGTGGGCAGCCGCGTCCCGTAGTAGTGGTTGACGGTCGCGGTCGCGTTCGGGCCCTGTGCCGCCACCGCGCCGGCGGCGACGTGCTGCTCGTAGCGCGGCTCGGTCAAGACTCGCCGATCGGCGCCCGCGCCGATGAACCACCCGGCCCGTAATGGTTGTTGTTGATGGTGATGCTGGCTCCCTGCCCCTGCGCGCCCGCGCCACCCTCGTGGATCACCTGGTTGTAGACGCCGCTGTCGGCCGACCGGTGGAGCGCCGCGTCGAGGGCGCGGATCTCGCCCTCGGCGCCGGGCCGGCCGGCCAGCAGCTCGCGCAGCAGCCCCGTGGACTCGGCCGACCGGTGGGCGTTCGTCTCCAGTGCCGCCCCGAGGCGGGCCGCCCAGTTGTCGTGCGCCGCGCCCAGGGCGGACTCGTCGCCCCGCTCGTACGCGGCGAGGACAGTTGCCCGCGCCTGTTCCAGCTCGGCCCCGGCCCGGGCGCCCTCGTCGGCGCGCCCGATCCCGAGCAGTCGGACGAAGCCCTGCTTGGTGTGCCCCCACGCGTCCGTCGTCATCGCGGTGACGAGCGTGGTCGCGGCGGTGGCGGCGACAGCCGCGACAGCAGGATCCAAGACGATCTCCCCCTACAGAAGCACGGAACCACTCCTGGGGCACAAGTGTGCCACCGGGGGGCGCGTTTGATGGCGGGGTTCACGTCAACCGGCGTGCCCACTTCTGTTGGTCACACACCGCGCGGTCCGGGTCACGCCGCCGGAACAGGTGGTGCGTCACGCCGCTCGGGCTGGGGACCACCTCCAGGTGGAAACGAGCAGCTCCGCGGGCCTCGGATGATCCACGCACTCCCTCTCGACCGCGCTCCGGTGCCACCGTCTCTCGCCCAGACAATATCCGGCCTGAGGTGCCCTCTTCGCACCAACCACGTAAGAAGCGGGCCGGGTAAACGACCACGCTGCAGCTGGCCCTCCCCGCCGCCGTCCGGCCGCCCGCGCCGCCCGGCCACTACACGGCCACGGGCGGCAGGTCCTTGTCGGGGACTTCTCCCCCGAGGACTGCGACGACCGCCTCGCCCGCTACGGCGAGCCGCTCATCAGCCCAGACATCCGCCAGGTCATCACCGACCGCTCCCACGGCCTGCCCCTGTACCTGGACCTGTCGGTCATGCGGTTCCTGGAGATCCGACGCACCGGCCGCACCCCGCAGCCAGCCGACTTCGACCACGACTTCCCCGCCCTGATCGCCCGCACCCTGTCCGACCTCACCCCCGACGAACGCCACGCCCTGCGCTCCGTGGCCGGCCCGACGAGGCCCGCCCCACCTTCCGGAGGCTGGGAGCCGGCGCGCTGGTGTCAGCGCTTGACCCGTCCCCGTACGGCCAGGACGAGCAGGGCGGGCTCCAGGAGGCGTGAGGTCATCTAGATGTAGGTGCCGACCGTGATGAGGTCTTGTCCGCTGGATCGGAAGACGACCGAGTTGAGGGTGACGCTGAGAGCCTTGTCGAAGCGCTTGGCGGTGGTCCTGTCCCCGGTGGGGCACAGCAGGTGGGGACGGCCTCATACCCCCCACCGTGGGTTGACTACGAGCCCGATCTCGTTGAAGCGAGGATCACGTCGCAGACGGTGTCCTTTCTGCGCCTGGACCAGCCGCGCGATCACCGGCACGGTGTTGCCACCGGCGGAGGCCAGCAGCATCATCGCCCGCCGGAACCACACCGAACTGGTGGCAGGCCCGCATCGACGACACGGTCGACTTCCAGACCGAGGTCGCCACCGCCCGGGCGATGGTCCACCCGGGCCATCACGGAGGAGAGAGGAGGTCAACGCCAGCCGGTATACCCGTCCTGGTGCGCGGGCCCGGTGTCCACGCCCATGAGACCGACCAGGAAGAGAATCACCACGATCAGCGCGAGCACCACCAGCCAGAAATGGTCCGCAAATCCCGACGGACCCGGGACTCGCGGGCGCTCGTCGTCCCGAACCTCAGCGTCGCTGTCCTCGTCGGTCACCCGGCTCCCCCTTCACCCGTATTCATGGGACTGCGCCATACGGTCGGCGTCAAGTACCGGCGGACAAGCTGCCCCGAAGCGAACAAACCTACAGACGGGATCAGCATGGGCAACTGGGATACCGGTCCCTTCGACAACGACGCAGCCGCGGACTGCGCCGAACGCGTTCGACGACGCCGAGACCGACGCGCGCGAGGCCCTGGTCCGATGCGCGGCTGCACTCATCGCGGCGCAATGTCCCCGAGGCGAACCCGTCGGCATGCGGCCGACGGCCGCTGCCCGCAGCCATTCCGCCCCGGCCGGGCGATGCTGCGCGGAGGGAGTGGCGCCCCGCTCACCCCGGCCGATCAGGACGACGTTTGGCAGATGGTCGGGGTCACCGCCGCGTCCCCGTTCCCCGCCCGCAAGGCGGCCGCCCCGCCCGGCCTGGCCACGCATCCGCCGGCTGTGGCTGGGTGTTGCAGCCGCGACCCCTCTGGCCGACTACGAACGCCCATCGTCTCGTCGGCGCAGCACCATGCACACCGGTGCCCAGCGTAGGCCTTTGTAGATGGGCGGTCGGCAGAGAGCTCAGCCTTCGCGCACACAGAAGGAGCGGCTGATCACCGGCGGCACCTACCGCGGCATCGTCTGGTCCGACGGTCGGGCAGCCGCCGCCGATCTCGTCCCGCTCCTGGACCAGGTCGGGAAGCTGGTCATGTTCACTCACCGGTACATCGACTGGCTGGGATCAGAGGTGGGACATCACGATGGCGCCAGTGGTGCGATCCGGGGCCGGCCGACGTCTCCTCCCGCCCGGCCGCGGCACGGACGACCTCCGGCTCCGCGTCGTCATCGTCGCGGACACCGCGCTGGCATCGTGGGTGACTCCCGCTCATACGGGATGGCGTTCAGGACCGCGGGAGGTGCGTGGTGCGGTTCTGGTGCGCTGCTGTGCGCAGTGCCGCGGTAACGGCTGCGGTCGTCGGGTTGGTCGCTTCGGTGTGACGGGTAGCGGCGAACAGGAGGCGCAGGATCGGGTGGTCCTCGATGGGTGCGGTTCGGATTCCGGGTGTGGCGGGGTCGATGGCCGTCTGAGGGATGAGCGCGGTGGCGAGGCCGGCTTGCGCGAAAGCGAGCTGGGCGGCGATGTCGGCGGTGACATAGCGCGTCGCGGGTGTGAATCCGGCTTGGCGGCAGGCATGCAGAATGGCCTGTCCGCAGTCCGTGGTCGCTGGTGGCAGGACAAGGTTGTGGGTGGCCAGTTCGCGCAGGGTGACCGGATGCCCGTCGGTTCGGTCGGCGGTGACGATCAGCAGCGGATCGTCGAGCAGCGGGGAGACCGCGATGCCCTGGGGTGCGGTTTCCGGTAGGTGGTGGTAGCGCTGCCCCAGCACCACGTCGACGGTGCCGAGCGTGAGTTCCCGCAGTTGCGCCTGGTCGGTGACGAGGCAGGTCACGGCGAGCTGCGGATGGTCCGAGCCCAGCGCGGTCAGGGCGGGGGCCACGATCCTGGCGACGGTCGACGGCAGCGCGGCGAGCGTGGCGGTGGCGCCGACCGTGCCCTTGACGGCTGCGACAGCGCACTCGGCCTCCTCCATGGCGGCGAGGATTCGGTCGGCGTGCTCGAGGAGGACGCGGCCCGCCTCCGTGAGTGCGACGGTTCGCCCGTCAGGCCGCAGGACATCGACCCCGACGTCGTGTCTGAGCGCGGCCAGCTGCTGGGACACGGCACCGGCGGACAGCGCCAGGGACTGGGCGGCCGCGGTGATGGAGCCGCGGGCGGCGACGGTCTTGAGCATGTGCAGACGGCGAATATCCAGCATGACTCGATAGGTTACCTAAAGGGTCACCTCCAGAATCATCCCCTTGACCTGATGAGTTGCCGTGAGCGACCTTCAACGTATGGAAATCCTCGACTGCATCTCCGCGGTGGCCCGACCCCTCCACAACTTCGGTGACGAATTCATGTCCGACGACGCCACCGCTGCCATCGGCCTGCGCGCCGGGTTCGCCCCGGGGCGCGGCTTCTACTGCCGCGGCCGGTTCGGAGTGCTCGGGGAGGCGCCGGCCCCGGTGGTCCAAGCAATACAAGGCTTCCTCGGCCCCGAGCTGGTCATCACCGGATGGCGGGCCGGACGATCCGTGATGCCGGCGGAGGAGGCCGCCGCCTGCTACGCACGGGCCGTCCGGACGTGGGGACGCGCCCACATTCCCGGCGAAGCCGACGTGGAACACTTCAACCGCCTGGCACAGCAGCTGATCGATGCCGCCGACGCCGACGCACTACCGCTGTTCGCCGGCTGGCGCGAGCAGCCCGTACCCGGCGACGACCCGGTCGGTGCGGCGATGCAGCGCCTCCACGTCCTGCGGGAACACCGTGGCGCCTGCCATCTGACGGCGGTGCGCCTGAGCGGGCTGAGCGCCCGAGAGGCGATGGTCGTCAACCTCGGCGTCGAGCAGGCGGCCCATTACGGCTGGCGGGAGCCGCATCCCGTCGCGGCGGCCCTGGTCCCCCGGTGGCAGCGCGCCGAGCGGCTCACCGACGAGCTGCAGGCACCGCTGTACGCCGCACTGACCGGCCGTCAGCGGACCGAATTCGCTCAGTGCGTCGCCGCGTTGACCGGCTCCCCCTCCTCATGACCGAACGTGGCGCACACCCGCAGGCGCACGGAAAGGCGGCATGATCGTGGCCATGTTCATCACTCATGAGGGCCGTTCGCCCTCCGTCCACCCCACGGCCTATGTCGCCCCGACCGCCACGCTGTGCGGGGATGTGCGCGTGGGGTCCGGGTGCCGGGTGCTCTTCGGCGCGGTGCTCACCGCCGAGGGAGGACCGGTGGATGTGGGCGAGGGCAGCATCGTGATGGAGAACGCGGTTCTGCGCGGCACCCGCCGGGATCCGCTGGTCCTGGAACGGCAGGTCCTGGTGGGCCCTACCTCCTACCTGACCGGCTGCCGGGTCGAGGATGAAGTCTTTCTGGCCACCGGCAGCCGCGTCTTCAACGGAGCACGGATCGGTACCCGCTCCGAGGTGCGGATCAACGGCATCGTACATTTGCGCACCGTGCTGCCCGCCGACTCCGTGGTGCCCATCGGCTGGGTCGCCGTCGGCGACCCGGCGCGCATCCTTCCGCCGGAGGACCACGACGGGATCTGGGCCGTGCAGAAAGACCTGGACTTCCCCGGCTATGTCTTCGGACTGGATCGCCCAGCCGACGGCGAGAGCCTGATGCCGGCCATCTCCGAACGCTTCGGCCGCGCCCTCGGCCACCACAGCAACGACCAACAGATCTGAATACCGCCGGAGCGGCCCCGTCCTGCCATCCGGTCAAGGGCTCGTCTGGTCTTCGTGGAGCCAGCTCTGCCCGTGGGGGTGCCGGCGAGGGCACAGCCGTGAGGGAGTGCCAAGTCCGTGAGACTGGGCTGCTGCGGCACGGCCTGAGACAGCGGAGGCACCGCTGGTCAGGGAGCACTGCCTGTGCCACGGATCGCGAGCCCTACAAGTCTCCTCCTTCCACCGTCGCACCAGCCCGGGCCGTGGTGCGTGCGGACACGACCGTCTGGGCCGGCTCCCGCTACAGGCGGTCGAGGATCGGCGGCAGCGCACTTCCCGCAGGGGCGAGCGCCAGGCCGCGCGCATGGGCACTGATGACGTCGTCCCAGATCTCGTCGAGCAGCGCTTCGGTGCGGCCGGCGACGCCGACCGCGGCACGGGTGTGGAGAAAGGCACCTCCGCCCCGGATCGTGCCTGCCGAGATACTTCCCTCGACGCGGGGATCGCGTCGTGCTTGTGGGGATCATGGCCATCTCGGTCTCAGGCAGCCCTTGTTGATGTGTACGAGCGCATAGCAGTTGTCAGATTCGAGCGCCCGCCGCATCGCTTCAGCCGCTCGCGAGAGCCTGCCAGCCGTTCACGCCCCCCTCCCCTCCCCTCCAGGCGGACACCGGCGCCTCCGGCGCCGCGGTCCAGCGGGGGCGCGGTCGTCCTGCGATCCGCTGCCTGCGGGGGCACACCTGTGCGGCTACCCCATGGTGATCGCCGGTGTCCCGGAACCGGATTTCCGGCCCGGGAGGTCACAGCACGGCCGATCTGGTCGGCAGCCAGAGCGATGGTCCTTCTCGGAGCTCTGATGCACGGTCGGTTTCCCCGGTACGGCACCCGTGCGGCCGCGCGATGCGTGGCGGCGCCGCCGGTCACGCGAAGGCGGCGGCGTTGCGCCTGGCCCAGTCGGCGAAGGTGGTGGCGGGGCGGCCGAGGATCTTCTCGACGTCGGGACTGACCGTCTGCTCGTGCGGGGTGGGGGTGCCGATGATGTCGAGGGTGGTATCGGCGACCGGGGCGGGCATGAAGGTGAGCATCTGGGCGCGGGCCTCCTCCCGGGTCTGATGGGTGAAGGTGACCTGCTCGCCGATCGCGTCGGCGATGGCGGCGGCCCGCTGGAGCGGGGTGGTCGAGGCAGGGCCGGTGAGTTCGTAGCTGGCCTTGGTGTGACCGGGCCGGGTGAGGACGGCGGCGGCCACGGCAGCGATGTCGTCGGGGTCGATGGCCGGAAGCCCGACGTCGCCGAAGGGTGCGGAGATGGTGCGGCTCGCCCTGACCGACGGTGCCCAGGCGTAGGCGTTGGAGGCGAAACCGCCCGGACGCAGGAGAGTCCAGTCGGTGCCGGAGTCCATGACGGCCTGTTCGTAGGCGGCGAAGGCCTGTCCGTGAGACAGGGAGTCGGGGCGGGTGACAACGCCCTGGGAGGAAAGCAGGACGACTTTGCCGTAGTTCGCGAACGGAGCGACAACTGCGGTGGGATCTCCGGTCATCATGAGGTCCCCTCCGACGAGCAGGAAGACCGCGGCCGCCGTGGCGGGCAGGTCGGCGGCCGGCTGGCCGAGGTCGGCGGCGACGACTTGCACGCCGGGCGGGACGTCGGCCCGGGTGATGCGGCGGGCGACTGCGGTGACCTCTTGTCCCTGTTCGACCAGCAGGCGGACGAGCGTGCGGCCGACGTTTCCGGTGGCGCCAGTGACGACGATCACGAAGGGCTCCTCACATCACGGTTTCTTAGTTAGTTGACTGACTGACTTGCTCGCTGAGCGTAGCACGTCCGCGGCCGTATGGTTAGTCGGGTGACTCACCCAAAGGAATCCGCCCGCGCCCGAGTCGCCGGCGCGAAGCGGCAGCGACTCATGCAAGCCGCGGCCGACGTCGTCCACCGGCAAGGCGCCGAGCGCACCACCATCGCCGACATAGCGCGCGCGGCCGAGGTGCCCGTGGGCAACGTGTACTACTACTTCAAGACCAAGGACGAACTCGTCGCCGCGGCCCTGTCGGAGCACGAGCGAAATCTGAACCTGCTCCTCGGCCAGCTGAGCCGGCTCCCCGATCCCCGTGAGCGCCTCAAAGGCCTGATCGAGGGCTGGGTGAGTCAGCGTGACCTCGCCGTCCGCTACGGCTGCCCGACCGGCACTCTCGCCGCGGAGCTGGGAAAACGCGACCAGGGCGGCCTGGACGTGGAGGCGGGCAGGGTCATCCGGCTGCTGCTGACCTGGGTGGAGCACCAATTCCGCGAGCTCGGCCAGCCGGATCCCGAGGGCCAGGCCCTGGCCCTGGTGGGCGCCTATCAGGGCATGTCCTTGCTGGCCAACGCCCTGCGGGACCCGGGGGTCATGGACCGTGAGGGCGCTCGCCTGATCGCCTGGATCGACTCCCTCGAGGCCGCCTGACCCCGCCGTGCCGTACCGGGCGCCGACGGGCCCGCCCCCGCGCCCAGTTCCTGCGTGGGCAAGACGCCCCCCGACGGGGCCTTCATCGACGGGAAACGACAGGCCTGCCGCGGCAGCGGTTGACCCGCTCGACGCACACCCGCGCGCGATTCCCGCCTTGCGGTGACCTGGGAGAACGGGTGGTTCCGGCAGGGGTCGATCAGACCGCGCGCGGGCTTGGCGAACGGGGGTTGCGACCGGCACCGACGCGGGGCCTCCGCGTCGGATGGGTCAGCTCAGCAGTCGACGAGCCCGCGAAGCATTTCCAGGCCTGCCTGCCACTCACCGAGGCCGCTGGCGGAATTGACGTGGCCTCGACCTTCGACGAGGTGGCCCTGCGCCTGCCACCCTTGCGCGAAGGAGGCGGACGCCTTCGGGTCGCAGTATGGGTCGTCGTCACTGGCCACCATCAGGCTCGGGCACGGCAGGGGGCGAGCGGACAGGTCCAGAAACGTCGGCGCCGCCCCACGCGGGAACGCCGGCCCCCGGGGATCGGGAGGCGCGACCAGGAACGCCGCCACCGCGTCGGGCCGTGTCCGCTCCAGCCAGTGCGCGGCCGCCCAGCAGCCAAGGCTGTGAGCCACCAACGCCACCCGCTCGTCCCGCTGGGATACGACCTCGTAGGCAGCCTGGATCGCGGCAACCCAGTCCGAAAGGTCCGGCCTGCTCCACGAGTCCGGTGCGATCCGGACCGCCGAGCGCCCCCATCGCTTCTCCCACAAGCTCTGCCAGTGCCGGTCATCCGAACCGTCGATTCCCGGGATGATGACGTACGCAGCCATCGTCCACCGCCCATCCGATCGTGGCCCCGGTCAGTTCACGGGGACGCCTGGGGGCGATTCTTGACGGATCAGCGCCGATGAGAAGGCTCGGCAAGTGATCGCAAAGAAAGTGGTGGCGACAACGATGGAATCACTCGACGAGATCGACCGCGCCATCCTGGACCTGCTCCAGGCCGACGGCCGGCTCACCGGAGCCGAGGTCGGGCGCCGAGTCGGGCTGTCCCAGCCGGCAGCGAGCGCCCGCATCCAACGCCTGGAGAAGAACGGGATCATCACCGGATACCGCGCCGTCGTCGCCCCAGCCTCGGTCGGACTGAACATTCACGCCGTCGTCCGGCTGCGCACCACCCACGCACAGCTGAGCCAAGCACTGACCGCTGCCGCCCGGACTCCCGAGGTCGTCTCGACCCTCCGCCTGACCGGCGAGGACTGCCTGCTGCTCGACGTGCACTGTTCTCATGCCGAACGCCTTGAGCAGGTCGTGGACTCGCTCGCCCGCTACGGACCGGTCACCACCTCCCTCGTCCTGCGCAACTACCCGCCCAAGCCACTGCCGACGGCCCCGACCCAGCGCTGATCCTCGACGCCTGATGGCCGGGCATGAAGGCCGAAGGTCCGGCCCGGCCTTGGCGGTGAGGCCGGCGACGAGGGCTGGTTGACACATGACTTCGAGCCGGTAATGCGTACGGTCCGCACGGCGGGTGGCTCTCGCCCCGTGCAGGCGTCGACGAGCCGGGCCAGGTGCTCCTCCGCGACCGTCACCGGTGACTCGGCTTCGCGAAGGGTGTCTACCACCATGTCCCGCCAGTACCGGAGACTCGGTGGACGGCTACTCGACAGCGTGGGACCGCCCGCGACTTGCAGTGTGGTCTCGCTCATCGGGCAGCGTCCACCCACTCGGAGTCGCGCAGCTGACGAGCGAGCGCGCGGGCGCAGGCGGTGACGGCATTCGCCGGGTCGGCCTCTTTGAACAGTGACGCCGACACAGGTCGGCGAACTCCTGGTCGGCAACTGGACTGCGGCCACTCCCCCGGCCCGCCCACCACGGGAAGACGTGTTGGCCCGAACCGAGCGCGGCCTGGGCCTCCCTGGGCGACCTGCTTGATGCCGGTCCCCTCAGACCCGTGCCGCCGCCTGACACCGCATCAGGGGGCCCGCCGCATACACCGTTGAACGCCTTGGATAGAGCGTTCGTTCTAGCTTGTGGATCACGCGAACGATCTGCTAGCTTCCGACTAGTTAGAACGTTCTTTTTAGAGGTTCTCGCCCAACAAGGAGCTGGAGATGGAACACAAGCGGATCACCGTCAACGGTCTGGAGCTGGCCTACGTCGAAGCAGGAGAAGGGCCGCTCGCCCTGATGCTGCACGGCTTCGACACACCAAGGCTCTACCGCTACCTCATGCCCGCACTGGCCGAGGCGGGATACCACGCCGTGGTCCCCACCATGCGGGGCTTCGCCCCCTCCCAGATCCCGCCGGACGGCAGCATGCGCCTTCCCGATCTGATCGCCGACGCCAACGCCCTGCACGAGGCGCTCGGCGGCGGGTCCGACGCGGTCCTCATCGGGCACGACTGGGGCGGCTTCACCACCTGGGGAGCCGCCGCGGCCGCACCCGAGCGGTGGGCCAAGGTCGTCGTCAACGACGTCCCGCCCCTGCCGTTCTACGACCGCGACAGCGCGGATCCCGCCAGGATCGAGCGGTACGTCCACTTCTACTTCTTCCAGATGGCCATAGCCGACCAACTCGTCGCAGCGAACGACCTCGCCTACCTCGACTGGCTCTGGGACCACTGGACGGGGACCGTCCCCGGCTACGACTCCACCGAGGACCGCAAGGCCATGAAGGAAGGACTCAACACGCCGGAGAGGCTCCACCTCGGCCTGGAGCTTTACCGGCAGAACTTCCCGGCCGCGACGTTCGGCACCCCGCAATGGGACATGGCCCGCGTGCTGGACAAGCTGCCCTCCCAGCCCACCCTGTACCTGCACGGAACCGAGGACCCCGTGGTCGACGAGGCGACACTCGCCGACATCATCGCCATACTGCCCCCCGGATCGGACGGTGCGATGATCGAAGGCGCCGGTCACCATCTCCTCGCCGAGAAGCCGCAGGAAGTCAACCAGCGCATCCTCGCCTTCCTGGCTCGCTGATCATCCCCTTGCGGCGCAGGCCGTCCACCGGCCGATGGCCGGCCTGCGCCGCGCCGAAGGGCATCCACCGGAATACCCGGATCGAAGGAACCCTTGTCGGATCTGGCCAACACCCGCCGACACGATGGCCTGCGGCCGGGTGGTCTGCTCGCGAACGTGGTGGCTGGGTAAGGGGAACGGTGGGCGGCGGACGGCGGACGGCGGACATGGCCCTCGCACTCCGCTGAACGCCCGGTGAGGTGGGGCCCGCACCAGGGCCGTAGCTCACCTCCGCGATCGCCCGGACGGGCGGAAGGCGGTACCCGGGTAGCACCGGCGATGTCTCACTCACCGTGGTCCTCGGCCTCGTGCAGCTACGTCACCCTGAACAGTCAGGACAGAGCAACCCGCTCGCCGGCCTCGGCGTCCCCGCCCGCCAGGAGCACCCCGTACGGCACCGTGTCGCTGCGGACACGGTCCGGCCGGCTCGGGCGCCGCCACCGGCTCGCACCCTCCCGAAGCGGTCGGCCTCGGGCCCTATCTCGGATTCGACAATTCGGATGCCCACTTCAGGCGCACGAGGCGATGAGCTTGCTGTGCGTTCTGACCGGCAGCATGCAGGTGTGGCGACCTCCTGCAGGCCTGCACGGCGCTGCGAGCTGGACGAACGACTTCCGTCCGGACGGCCGTGTCGGTGGCGCTCACGACGGCGACGGCCTTCGCGGCCCCGGAGCCGCTCGCGGGGTTCGCGCGGCAGCAACTGCGCCGGGTGCGCTGCGGGCAGGACCAGCCGACGTCGTTGGCGTGCCCCACGGCGAGGTGTCGCTGGCCTGCGGCGATCCGCACGGCCGGGCCATCGGAACAGCGATGTCACGGTGAAGGCGGGCAGTGCGGCGAAGCGGCGCGGTATGTGCTGCCGATCCCCGGCCGTCCGGGCGGTCCAGGGCTGACCATGCCCGTCGGGATGGCCCCGCTGCCGCCGTCGGCGGTGCGTGAGCGGCGCCCGGGGTGCGCTGCGAACCCGTCGACTGGCGCCTCAGCCACTGACAGCCACTGACGCGCTTTCGTACACCCGAGCGCCTCAGCCGAGGTGCAGCCGGGCAGCGCAGCCTGTCGGCGGCGGGCCTTCGGTCAGTCCTTCGGCGCGTGCCCGTGCTGGCGTTCGTGCCGGAGAAGGTTCAGATCTCGTCGCCCTCCGGAACCGGTTCGGTTGGCGGTCCGGCAGCCAGCAGCCGTTCGACGGCGGCCGTGACGTGGGCGGCGAGGCCGGCGGTATCCGTTTCCTCGGCACCGTCGAGGTAGTTCACGATCGCGGCTTCGATGACCGCGCGCAGGGCTTCCCTGTCGAGCGCGGTCGTGGGGGCGGAGTGGTTCATGGGCTGCTCCTCAACGCAGGACAGGGCCGGGCATCGCGTCCATCCTGCCCCACGGTCGGTGGGTGAGCGCCCCGCCGCCCCATGTTCCTCCCCGCATCCCACGAGCCGCTGGCGCTGAGCAGGGCCGTGCTGCCGCGGTGCTGGACATCGACCGTGATCAATGCGTACTCCTCGCTCCAGCCGACACGCACCGTACCCGCCGTTGCCTCGGGATCGGCGAGCACCGCGTCCACGTACCGCTACGGGACGGGCGGGAACCCGTTACTCGCGGGACGCATCAGGTGTGGTGTGACGCGAGGTGATGAGCCTTTGTTGGCTACTTGAGATGCGTTCACAGGAGGTGTGGCCCTGCGGCGCGTTGCTGCGCGCCCGGGAAAGCCGTCCGACGGACCCGGCGCGCTCACGCGTCAGCGGAAGGGGGCGGCAATCCCCAGCACGCAGAGCCAGGCGAGGCCGAGGGCGAGGGTCAGTCCAAGGATGTGCTTCACCGTCATCCAGGCGAATGTCTGCCGGACGGCGCTGGTGCCCGGGCTCTGCGGGTCGTAGACGAGGTGGAGAGTCAGCGACGAGCGGCTGCTGTGGTTGTAGTACTCGTTGCCGCTGGTGTCGGTGTAGGTGAAGTAGCTCTGCCGCCTTCCGTTCGGGTAGTGGCCTCGGGTGGCGACGACGGTGATGCCGCGTCGGGCGAGCGTCACCCGGTCGAGGAAGCTGCCCACAACGGCGCCGGTGCACAGCACGCCGAACAGGGCCCCCAGGATGGACACGGTGGAGAGGGCCGCGTGGGGGATGCCGTACGTGCCGCCGATCCAGGAGACATAGCCGACGTAGACGAGCAGGACGGCACCGCCCCCCGCCGCCACGTGCCACGTCCTGAAGGGGGACGAATCCTCCTCGGTGGTGACCAGGGCGCTGCCGGCCGGGTCCCGTTCCTCGGGGAGCACAGCGTTCAGGGCGGCGAGAAACGCCTCGGTGGCGGTGGGGTTGCCGCCCTGGATCGAGCGAGGCTCCCCGTCGGTCAGGACGATCCTGATGGCCGTTTCGCCATCAAGACCCGCCCTCTGGATGGCAACGAGAGGTATGGCGACACGCACCCGGCCGCCCTCAAGCTCGATGCTCACGTGGTCGCGGCGGAGGGTGGCGGTTGAGTCGCCCTTGACGAGTACTTGGGATGAAAGCATGACCCGTTGACCTACGATGGCGCAATCCGGTTGTACGGGCGTAGATCACGAAGTTGCACCACCAACGGCATACGCTCAGGGGACAGGGCGGGCTGTTGCTCTGACAGCGGCTTCACTCGCTCCGGTATCCAGGCACGTCGCGTGCATGGCGTGGTTCTGAGAGCGGGCTCTGCCCGTCTTCCGTCTTCCGACTTCCGCGAGGGTGAGCGCAACACCTGTCGCGACCCGCCAGCCTCCCCAGCCCTGCTGCCCCGTCGCGTTCGATGCACCCCGACTCAGTCACGCAACACGAATCTGCCCCCGAGAAGCCGGTCTGCGGGCCCTTCCCTGCCGCGCTGCAGGGCGACCAGCAGAAACCAGCATGCCTCTGTCGACGTGCGTCGTACCCAGCACCCAGGCCCTGAGGCAAGCACGGCGGCGGTCTCAGCCTCGGCAACACCACTTCCTCGACGAAGAGTGCGTTCTCCCCCGAACAACAGGCGTTCCAGAAAGCCACCTACATCACCACCCACACCGGGCCACCCCAACAACCGATGCAGTGGGGCGGTGTCGACGACCGGGCCGTGGACCAGTGAGGGTGCCGGGTATAGGCGGGCCGCGCAGGCGTCGGACGGTGGCTCGCATCGCAGCGCCGGAACTCGGACCGACTGAACGCCGAGCAGCAGCGGCTCGAGGCGCTCGGCGTGAAGAAGGCCACTCCGGCCCGCACGACGCCGGCGAAGACGGCGGCGGCGTCCGGGCCACGCGCGGGTGGGACAGCCTTCCAGACGGGCCTGGAAGCCCTGCAGCAGTACACGGTGCGTACGGGGTCGGTGACGGTCCCCAGGGCACATGTCGAGACCGGTGGACCTCGACGGCGACGAGCACGCCGTGTAGCTCGGCATCTGGTTGACCAACGCCAAAAGCAGACGCAACAAGCTCAACGCCGCCCAACTCGCAGCCCTCGCCGAAGCCGACATGGACTGGGCGCGGTAGGCGCAAGAGGCGGCAGCTGAAACCCCGTGGAGCCTGCAGACGATCTTTGAAAAAATCCCCACCATGCCGAGCCCCACCGCAGAAGAACTACTCGCCTCAGTCAGCGGGCTGTCCCCCGAGCAGGCCCAGCGGACAGCCGACCACATCGATGAGTGCAGGGCCCTCCTCGCCGCAGGTATCGACATGGACTCCGTCCAGCAGCACCTGAAAGATCAAGGCGTCCCCATCATCAGCGCACTGCTCATCACCAGCAGACTCATCGGCGACCACCCCAGCAGACTGCTTGCTGCGCGAGAAATCGTCGAATGCAGCCCCGCACGACGGCGGTGAAGGCACCTACAGCCTGCGGTACGGCCTTCCTGATGGAGCTGGAGGCCCTCCAGCAGTACACGGCGCTGGAAAGCCGACTGCCGGGACGAACGGTCGTCGAGCAGCCGCCCGACGGCACCGAACACCGGGTGGGAATCTGGATCGGCAACCAGAAAGCCCCCCGCGACCGGCTCACCCGGGAGCAGCTGAAGGCACTGGCCCGGCTCGGGGTCTACTGGGCGCGGTAGGCAGCCCCCAGAGCGTTCTGGGCACCGGGCCTCACCCGCGCACGCGCTATCGGCGCGGGCTGGCCCCGCGTGCCCGCCTCTGAGATGGCGAGACGGAAGGTCGGCTCGCCGAGCGCGAGCCGGTGCGAGGCCAGCACGGACCGAGCCGCCATCAGGTCTCCGCGGCACGGGACCAGCGGGTCCACGTCCTCGATGAAGTCGCCCCATGTCCATCGGGCCACTGGCGTACTGGCGCAGCGCGGCAGGTGGGTGAGGTGCGCTGCACCAGGTGGTCGACCGAAAAAACTGCGGCGCGACCGCGGGGCCGGCCGCGCCGCGTCGGCCACGGGTTCGGTGCCGCGGTGCGTGGTGATGGGGCGATCCCGGCGCGACAACGCGGGGCCGGCCGGAGGTGCCCTGCCGCGGGGCTGTTCCGCCGCGGCTCAGACGACGGTGACGTGGCGCGTCAGGGGCGGGCGCCGGTAAGGAAGTCCGCGATGCGCAGTCCCCAGGTCCGCACGTCGGCACGGGTGCGGGAGAGGTGGAGCTCGGCCCGGGGCAGGTAGTCGGCCAGGGCGGCCGCCGTCGACACGGGATGGCCGGGGTCGTCCACCCAGGTCATGACCAGGGCCGGGCAGCGAAGGGAGCCGAGCGCGGCCGGCGGCGGCAGGTCGGAGCGGGCCAGGCCGCGCAGGACGAACGGCAGGAGCGGCTCCGCCGGCGTGGGAGGGAAGGCGGGGACATCCGCGACGACGGCGGGGCGGTGCGCCCGGCCCCGAGCGGCGAGCCAGCTCTCCGGGCCGTGCCGCTCGATGGTGGCGGCGGCAGCCCGGTTGGCCCGCGCGTACTCCTCCCGGGTCGTCCAGGCCGTCGGCGGGAGGAGCAGCACCAGGCGGGAGAAGCGGTCCGGCGCCCGAACGGCGGCGTGGAGACAGGTTCCGGAGCCCATCGACATGCCGATCGCGTCCACCGGCCCCACGGCGGAAAGGTGGTCGAGCAGGCCGAGGAGGTCGTCGGCGAGCGAGGCGTAGGTGTAGTCCTCCTCCACGGGCCGGCCGGTGGAACGGCCGTGCGCCCGTGCGTCGAAGCGGACCAAGCGGCACCCTGCCCGAAGGACCGGCGCCCAGTCGAACAGGTCCATGCGCCGTTCCACGGCCCGGCTGACGAAACCGCCGTGGGCGTAGACCACCAGAGGTCCCGAGCCGGTGTCGTCGTACGCCAGCTCGGCCCCGCGGTGGCGGAACCGGCCCTCCACGGTCGGCCGCATCTGCGGTACGCCCATGGCCGGACGTCTTCCCGTTGCACGGCCGGTCAATCCGGATCGCGCTGACCAACTTCTTCGACCGGAGCCTTTGGTATGGACCTGACAAGAGACGTCGGTTAGCGTGGCTCCCGACTCTCTGTGAGAGCGCTCTCAAGCGCTCGATCCCCCACACCAGGAGGTCTCGTGAAAGACACCACCCCCTTACGCGCCGCCCTCGGCGCCCTGCTCCTGACCGTCGGCCTGGGCGCCGCCCACGCCGGCGTGGCGAGCGCCGTCCCACTTCGGGAGCCCGCAGCGGCATCGTCCGCCACAGCGCCGTCCGCCTCGGCCGGACTGCTCGACGCGATGCGCCGGGACCTCGGCCTCACCGCTTCCCAGGCCGAGGAACGGCTGAGCGCAGAAAAGGCCGCCGCCGCCGTGGAGAAGACCGCACGGCAGGCCGCGGGTGGTGCGTACGGCGGCTCGTGGTACGAGCCGTCCACCGGCCGGCTCGTTGTCGCGGTGACCGACCGCGCGGAGGAGTCCGCGGTGCAGGCACTGGGCGCCGACACCCGCCTCGTCCGGCACAGCGCCGCCGCGCTGGACCGCGCCAAAGCGCGCCTGGACACGCTGCACGCCCCCACCGGAGTGGCCGGCTGGCACGTCGACCCGAAGACCAACAGCGTCGTTGTCACGGTCGTGCGTACCGAGCGGGAAGCTCCCGCCGTACGGGCGTTCGTCGACTTGGCCCGGGCAGGCGGCCCCGTCACCGTCGCCGAGACGGCGCAGGCGCCCCGTACGTACGCCGCAGGCACCGTCGGCGGCGACCCGTACTACACCGGCAACGTCCGCTGTTCGATCGGCTTCTCCGTGTACGGCGGCTTCGTGACGGCTGGGCACTGCGGGCAGGCGGGGGCCGCCGTGCGCGGCTGGGACGGGTCCGCGATGGGCACCTTCCAGGGATCCTCGTTCCCCGG
Source organism: Streptomyces sp. NPDC046349 (assembly GCF_055587885.1). Lineage (NCBI taxonomy): Bacteria > Bacillati > Actinomycetota > Actinomycetes > Kitasatosporales > Streptomycetaceae > Streptomyces > Streptomyces sp. NPDC046349. The sequence goes on along the minus strand of NZ_JBVJFK010000018.1, from coordinate 23,960 downwards.
CAACGACTACGCCTACGTGGGCATCCACAGCGGCTGGTGGACCGTACCGGTGGTGCTCGGCTGGGGCACCGTCCCTGACCGGCTGGTACGCGGCTCCGCCGAGGCACCCGTGGGCGCCTCGATCTGCCGGTCGGGGTCCACAACACGCTGGCACTGCGGCACCGTCCTCGCCAAGAACGAGACCGTCAACTACAGCCAGGGCGCAGTCCACCAGATGACGAAGACCAGCGTCTGCGCCGAGGGAGGCGACTCCGGCGGCTCGTTTCTCAGCGGGGACCAGGCACAGGGCGTCACCTCCGGCGGCTGGGGCAACTGCTCGTCCGGCGGCCAGACGTGGTTCCAGCCGATCAACGAGATCCTCGGCCGCTACGGCCTGACCCTGCACACCGCCTGAGGCCGGCGCGACAGCAGGTCCTTCCGGGCGCGAGCACCCGGAAGGACCTGTTGCCCGGCCCCGTACGGGGCCGACGGCGCTGCTCGTCGATGTGTCCCGTGTGTCGCGGACCGACGCCGGTGCACCGATCGACGGGCGGCGCGACGCCCCACACCTACGCAGGGACGAGGAGCCTTCGGCCGGGCTGGATTCGTGGCCGGCAGCACGCAGTCCGGATGCCCGCGCGGAGTGCCCGAGGCGGCCGTCCGGCCGACGATCACGTGAGGCTCCTCTTCACACGTCTCTGCTTCAAGCCAGCCTTAAGAGAGCGTCAAGCCGAAGGCCGCAAGAGAAAGACGCAGCTCAGAGGCGTGCGAGCAGCGACGTCTGATGTTGCCCTGACGGTCACCCCTCCGTAAGACTCATTGCCGCGGGTGACATGGCGTCACGGTTGAGAGCGCTCTCGTACCTCCTCCGGTCACTCTTCACGGCTCCGCCCGTCCTGCCCCCTCCTCCCCCACCCAGACAAGGAACCATGCCCATGGCTGCTGCTCATCGCGCACGTCGCCGTTCTCTCGGCCGAGTGGTGCTCCTCGTGACCATCGCCTTGGTCGCGGCGGTTCTCATGTCCTTCACTCGTTCGGTCACCCCACCCGCCGGTGCAGCAGTGGTCGCGCAGACCTGGTCCGACGAGTTCGACGGCCCGGCCGGCCGCGCTCCCGACCCCGCCAAGTGGACACTGGAGACAGGCGGTTCGGGCTTCGGCAACCACGAGCTGCAGTACTACACCAACAGCACCTCGAACGCCGCGCTCGACGGCCAGGGCAACCTCGTCATCACCGCGCGGAAGAACACCGACGCCGGCCTCGGCTGCTGGTACGGGCAGTGCCAATACACCTCGGCCCGACTGAACACCGCCAAGACTTTCACCCAGGCATACGGCCGGTTCGAGGCCCGCATCAAAATCCCCCGCGGCCAGGGCATCTGGCCCGCCTTCTGGATGCTCGGCAACGACCTCGGCAGCGTGGGCTGGCCCAACAGCGGCGAGATCGACATCATGGAGAACATCGGCCGCGAACCGAACACCGTGCACGGTACGGTGCACGGCCCCGGCTACTCCGGAGCGGGCGGCCTCGGCGCCGCGTACAACCTGCCCGGCGGCCGCGCCTTCGCCGACGACTTCCACACGTTCGCCGTCGACTGGAGCCCGCACTCCCTCGTCTGGTCGGTGGACGGCACCACGTACAAGACCCTCACCCCGGCCGACACCGGCGGCAACAAGTGGGTCTTCGACCACCCGTTCTTCATCATCCTCAACCTGGCGGTCGGTGGGGACTGGCCCGGCAGCCCGGACGCCTCCACTTCCTTCCCGCAGACGATGACCGTCGACTATGTCCGCGCCTCCTCCGCGAGCGCCCCCGCCGCCCGCCCGATCCGTGGCATCGGCGGCATGTGCGTCGACGTGGCCGGCGGCTCCGACGCCGACCGCACCCCCATCCAGCTGCACAACTGCACCGGCAACGCGGCCCAGCAGTGGACAATCGAAGGCGACGGCACCATCCGCGCCCTCGGCAAGTGCCTGGACGTCGCGGGCGGCTCCACCGCCGACGGCGCCGTCGTCCAGCTCTACACCTGCAACGGCACCAACGCCCAGAAGTGGACGTACACCGCCGCCCGTGACCTCATCAACACCGGGGCGGGCAAGTGCCTGGATGCCAAGGGCAACTCCTCTGCCGACGGCACCCGATTGCAGACCTGGACCTGCACCGGCGCCGCCAATCAGAAGTGGACGGTTGGTTGACCACCAGCCCCGCCGCCACTCCCTTCTCCCCCGTCCCTGCGTCCTGACGACCTGTGGGAGCGGGTGGCCCCGCTGTTGCCGCCCACTCCCGAACGGCGCCGCCATTATCCCGGGCGGCTGCGTTCTCCCGACCGGGCAGCACCCGCCGGCGTCATGTACGTGTTGCGGAACGGTGTCGCGTGGCGCGATGTCCCCGCCGAGACCGTGGGCTGCTCCGGGGTAACGGCCGGGCCCCGCCACGGGACTGGACCGAGGCCGGTGTCCGGCCGCGCCTGCACACCACCCTGCTGGCCGACTTTCGCCGCGCCGACGTGCTGGACCGGACCTGGACGACTGCTCCGTGGACGGGTCGCCCGTCCGGGCTCTCAAAGGGGGGATCACGTCGACCCCGGGCCCGTCGACCGCGCCCGCCCCGGCTCCAAGCACCACCTGATCGTCGACCGCCACGGAACGCCGCTCTCCGTGACACTGACCGGCGGGAACCAGGACGACGGATGGCGTCGCCCAGTTCCTGCCGGTGCTGAACGCCGTTCCGCCGATTCGGGGTCGGCGGGGACGTCCCCCGGCGCACGCCCCGACGTCTGCATGCCGACCGGGACTACGACTTCGAAGTACCGCGGCCTCCAGTGGAAGGGCGGCATCAAGCCGTTGATCGCACGACGCGGCGTCACCCGCGGTTCCGGCCGGGGCATGGTGCGTTGGGTCGTCGAGCGCGCCTTCGCCTGGCTGCATCAGTTCAAGCGGCTCCGCGTCCGCTACGAACGATGCGCGGATCTGCATCAAGGCCTGCTCGAACTGGCCTGCAGCTTCACATGCCTTCGCCGTCTGCGAACTTCCTTCTGAGAGATCAGCGAGGAGCGACATGTTGGGGGGTAGGGCGGCCAAGTCGGTTCCTGCCCATGGAACTGAGCTCAGGTGAGGTCGAAGGTAATGTTCACCGAACCGTGCCCGTTCGGCGCCTCCATGAGCGTGAGGGTTCCATCCTCTGCTTCGAAGACTCTCACCAAGATTCCACTGTTGTCCTCGCCGGGAAACACAACGGAGAAGTGGGGGTCCGTCTCCATCAGGAAGTCCCAGCCCTGTCGCTGGGTCGTGTCGAGGAGGTTGGCATGCCGCCCGGTTGCCTGCCACGTACCGACCTCGTCGACAGTGACGATGATGTCGATGCCGTACTTCTCAAGGCAGACCTCGCGATTGGCCCACCATTCGAGGCTGACCTGACCCGCGAATCGATCCATGAGCACACTATGCACAGCGCCCAGGCCGGACGGTCAAGCTTGTGCGGCTGACGGCCGTCGTGGAGGAGACGACGGAGCTGCATGAGCACGCCGGACAGGCCTCCGCCTCAACCGACTGATCGTTTCACAATGAGATCGTCGTGTCGGCAGGCAGCCGGTGATATTCGTGGGCAGGGTCTTCGGGGTGTCCGATGATCTTGTCCCAGATGACCTGTGGGAGCGCATAGCCCCACTGCTGCCACCCCAGCCCGCGCGAAGGCACCGACACCCAGGCCGGCTTCGGGTGCCTGACCGTGTCGCACTGGCGGGCATCGTCTACGTGCTGCGTAAAGGTGTGGCCTGGCGGGATGTGCCCGCCGGTGTGGTTGGCTGCTCGGGCGTGACCGCCTGGCGTCGCCTGCGAGACTGGACCGAAGCCCCTGTTGACCGAGAGGGAGGAAAAGAACAGTGCCCCCATCGCTTCGAACGAATCGTTCGGAGGGTGGACAAAGACGTTCACCGACCCACGTCTTAGCGCGGCCATCGTCGACCGGCTCATCTTCATCGGCGTCATCATCGAAACCGGCACTGAGTCCTACCGCCTCGCGCAGACCAAAGCGAAGCAGCAGCAGACGAAGAAGTAGCTCTCACAGATCACCGGTCACCCGGTGGATATCGATCACTGCCGGCCGCCGCGGCTCTCGAGATACCTGATCAGTTTCACCTCGCTGCGAAGCAGCCGATCGCGCTCGTCCGCAGCAAGGGAAGCCAGCGCGTCGACGACGACATGTGTTCGGGGAACGTGAACCATCGCACCGGAATAGATCCGGCATCCGGAGCACCAGGCCAAGCCGACGCACCGCTCGAACATCGCCGACTCAGGTGGATAGAAGCGGAACCGGTAGGAGCAGACCTCGGTTTCGCAAGCGGCGCAGATTCGGCGATCACCATCCTTGACCGTGTCCCAGGACGCGACCTTGACCCAGTGCTGCCGCCCGGCCGGTGCTCTTCAAGTCGTCATGCGCAGCATTCTCTCTCATGACCGCCCCGCGACATCAAGCCTCCCCGACCGAGTCCCCCGGGCTGGGCCGGCTGAGGCCGGAACCCGGGGCTACCTCGGGCCGGAACAGTCGTCGCGTTAGCCACGAAGTGGGGCCACCCCAGACCGGAAACGTGGGGCCAATTCGAACCGTTAACGCCAGGCCGTGGGACTGCATCGACGGCCCTGCGAGCCCAGCTTGCCAAAGCGAAGTACAAGCTGGCACAGCGCGATTCCGGGTTGTGGGAGCGCTTCTATCGGCGGGGGCAGGCCGCCCATCGGCGGTGCGTGCAGCTCGCGATCCTGTCGTGGGGCGGGCCTGCTCTGGCCGGTCCTGTCGTGTCGGCGCCGGATGCGATGTGGACAACGCTTGCGAGGCCGAAGGCCCTCCCCCGTACAGTCGAATGCGGTCCGGGTCCGGAGCCACCATCCATGGTTCCCGACCCGGACCGCGTTCAGGGTGCGAAGCCCGGGGCCCCGTAGAGCGGGGACCAGACTGCCGGGGCTTTGCGTGCCGGTCGACAGCCCGCGTGTCAGCGGGACAGGCGCCCGAAGAACAGGCTGCCCGGCGCGTGCAAGTCCGAGGAGTAGAAGAATTCCCTGATCGCGCGAATGAACTCCTGTCGGCTGATGGCCCCGTCACCGTCGACGTCCAGCTCATTGAAGGCGTCCATGGCGGCGGGATCGGTGACGTCCCAGACCTCCAGGTGCTTCTTGAACTCGGCCTTGCTGATGGTGTTGTCGCCGTCGGTGTCCATGACGTCGAAGATGGCGTGCGGAAGACCCTCGACCATGTTGAAGCGGCTGGTGTCCACGCTCGCAGCGCGGCTCGCGTGGTGGTACTGCTCCTTGGACAGGCGGTCCTTGCCGTCCGCGTGCCTCAGCAGCTCCATCCACTGCATCTGGTGCGCGGCCAGCAGCGCATGGGCCCGGCGGTCGTTCTTGTCGATCTTGTAGGCGCTCAGGTAGCGGTCGACGATGCGCTGGTAGTCGTTCCAGTCGATGTAGCCGTCGTTGTTGTTGTCGGTGGTGTCGAACAGCCGGGCCAGCTTGGTGGTGATCGGGTCAGCGGTGACGGTAGCCATGATCGCCCTTTCGCGGGAGTGACGTGAGGGGCGCATCGGCGCGCCCGCCCCGAGAGTAGGCACCGAATCGCCACCAAAGCCCATTTAAAGCCCATGTCGGGTGCAAGATCGCTCGATGATGCGAACCCTCTTCCTGGCCGGTGTGACCTCGGGTGGATCGGGTATCACATCGCGTTCCGACTCTGGCTGTCGTTTGCCGATGGCATGCACGGTGCCCCCCGACCCACGCCGCTCGAAGTCGTGAACATCTGCTGTCGTTCTCGGCTCTGGCACAGATTTCAGGGAGCGGTCTCGGAGAGTTATCGCGGGTTCGATTGCGAGGAGGCAGCTCGTGCAAGACGGCGTGCGCCGTGCCGTCTGGCACTCACAGCTGACGCTCCATCGGCTTTCTCTCCTTTGCACCATGGTCGGCGGTGGACGGCGACGGTGCTGGTCATGCAGACCGATGCACTGTTCTGGGACTCACTGGTGTTCGACGGGATCGACGAGGTAAAGGTCGAGGCGGCTACGGCCGCGTTCGGCACGGTCGAGGTCATGGCGACAGGTCGAGCGGCAAGGGCGGCATGTCCGGACTGCCTCCGCTTCTCGGACCGGGTCCGCGACCTTTACCAGCACAGGCTGGAGGACCTTGCGCTGGCTGAGCAGCAATTTGTGATCCGGCAGGCGGTCAGGCGTTCCCTCTGCGGGCCGGCAGACTGCCCGCGCCGGACGTTCGCCGAGCGGTCTCCCGGCCGACTGTCCCGTACTCGTGGTTCACCACGCGTCTCAACGGAGCCCTGGAGCGGGTGGGACTCGCCCGGGGAGGCGGCCGGCGGCGGGTCGGCGCCCGCCTGGCGGCCCACCTCGGCTCCGGTGCGGGAAGGACGACCTTGCTGCGCAGGGTCATGGCCCTGCCCGATCCGCGGTCCAGTACTCCGCGGCTGCTGGGCGTGGACGACTTCGCGATCCGTCGAGGCCAGACCTCCTCCACGGTCTTCACCGGCGTCGAAGACCGTCGCGTGGTCCATCTGCTCCCGACGCGCGAGACCGGGCCGCTGGCCGCCTGGCTGGACCGCCGCCCCGGCGTGAAGATCATCTGCCGGGACCGGGCGGGCGCGTACGCCGAGGGCGCTCGGCGCGGTGCCCCCGATGCTCTGCAGGTCGCCATCTGTGCCAGTACCGATAACGCGAGTCGTTTGTCGATGGGCGCGGGAGGCACCCCGAAGGCGGCCAAGTCGATATCACGGGTTCGGCAGGTGTGCCGCTGGCCGGGTGGGGACATGTACTGCGACCCTCAGGCGTCGCGCACTGCGCACCGTGCCGCCAGCCGCGACCAGGTCGGCGGCCGCGCCCGCAAGCAGGAGCTTTCCACACCCTTGGATGTGTCTCTGCCGGAGCACTCGGTAGAGTCCCAGGGACGAGAGAAGAGATCCTCCGATGGACTCCCGCATCACCCGCATACGCTCCAAGCTGGCCAAAATCCCGTACCAGGCGCAACGAAGCCACTCGGTGGGTGCGGAGCGCCACCAGTTCCGCCTCGGCCCGCGCATCAGCGCTTGGGAAGCCGACGCCTTCGAGGCGGAGCACCGCATCGTCCTCCCTGCGGCCTACCGAGCGTTTCTCATCGAACTCGGGGGCGGCGGTGCCGGCCCCTTCTACGGTCTCCTCCCGCTCGAGGAGTGCAGGCTGTTCACGATGAACCGGAAACCGGCGGACGGCAGCCAGCGGGGATTCACTCATGTCGACCACCCGGACGCGCTGCAGGGTGACCTGTTCCTCCACATCGTCGAGATGGGCTGCACCGATCTGTGCCTGATCGCAGTGACGGGCCCCCTCACCGGCCGTGTGGTCGCGGGCAACGCGGACGGCTTCTGGCCCCCGAACGTCTCCTCCGCACAGGACTTCCTCAGGTGGTACGAACGGTGGCTCGACCACATGCGGGACGGTAAGGACAACCGCGCGCTGGGACTGACCTCCCCGGCAACCATCGCGACCGCCCCATGGGGTTTCCGCGCCACCGCCAGTGCTCACTGCAGTAACCCAGTACGTCGATCAATCCGCACGCCGTGACCGCATCGTGGAGCTCCCTCACGACTTCGACCCAGCCGTCAGCGACTTCCGACTTCATCGAATTCGATCAAGCGATGGGGGTCACGCGGTGACTCCCGAAGCCGTCGGCGAACGATTCCCTTTCGCGGTTATGGCTCAGCTTCTCTGGAGTCGTGACTCTGCGTCACAATGGAAAGACTCGCTTGCGGAGGAGTGGGAAGCCTGCACGGCCGAACATCTGGCGCTTGATCATCTTGATGCGGTTGACGGGCCTTCGACGACGCCCGAGTTCCAGGGAAGGCCGAGGCCGGCGATGACGGCTTCGCGGTCGCGGCCGATGCCTGCGGCGAGCGTGTGGGGGCCGGCGAAGTCTCCCGTCTGACAGCGGAGAGCGTCCGGCAGTCGCTCGCCCTGTCGCTCGGTGAGCGTGATCGCGAAGGACCGGGCATGCCTGGTGAGTGCGTCGATTTCCGGGAAGTTGGCCCGGACGCTCTTCAGTTGGAGGTGTTCGGTTTCGGGACAGGTTCTGGGCGGCGGAGGATTTATCCGGCGACGGTCCGGGGTGAGGGCGGGCACGCTGTGACGGGCCGTGGCGAGGTGCGCTTTCGGTGAAAGTAGATGGCTGCCTTGTAGCCGAGCGGGACGATATCCGGGTGGACCGCAGGGGCGCCTGACGCGCACACCGAACGCGTCGATCGGCGCGGCGACGGCCTGCAACCGGACTCGCTCCCGCGCGGCTCTGTGCGTCGGTCAGCCCGCCGCCCTGCGCGTATCTCACCCACCCGGACAGACCTACCGCATCCGACTGGGGCCGTCAGGTGCATCCCCCGATCACCCATCGACGGCCAGGCTGGCTGGGGCTGCGGGCGGGGGCGTGGGAGGCGGCGGCTGGCGGTTCAAGGGGCGGGGCGTAAGTCGTCCTGGTCCTTGAGGACGGTGACCTGATCGCCGTCGGCGGCGTACGAGACCACGCCGCTCCACCGACCGTCCCCGCCGCGCCGCCACTCGGTGAGCAGCCCGGGCAGCCACCGGCCGTTGTCACGGACGAGGCAGGGCTTGGCGGTGCGGGACGGCCTGTAAGCGGGGAAACAGGGAATGCAGGCGCCGCGGCCCTGGGCCATGGCGTCGGCAAGTGCGGTACGGGTCGGCTGGTGAACGTCCCGGCCGAAGCGTGCGGCGCGCGATTGGCCGTCGGCGAGAGCTTCACAGGCGACTGTCCGGTGGAAGACGGAACCGCCACGGGTGGTCCAGACAGTGGCGGTAAGCCCGTGCGGCACCGGCTTGCAGTGTCCGCACTGGCCGACTATCAGTCCGTGGTCGCAGCGCTGGTCGGTCATTCCTGCATCGTGCCCCGACAGCGCCTGGAGATCAATGACTGCTCGTCAGCCCATCGCCCTTGACGAAGGGGTGGGACGCCCCATGCGGGGGTCCGGATACTTCTTGACGAGCCGGTGGTGCTGTTCGGACAGGTCGTCGCCGGTCGCCGGCCTACCTGCGGGAGAACGCGATACGGGGTGCCTGGCGTCGGGCCTGGCCGCCCGCGCATCCGGCCCGATCACGTCATTGGCGACAAGGGCTACAGCGCGAAAGCCATCCGCACCTGGCTGCGATGCCGCGGCATCGCCCACACCATTTTCCCGTTGATGTGGGGCACCGCCCAGACGTCGGTGCAGGTCGGTGGTGAGCTGTGTCAGCGCGGCCTGGGTACAGGCGTGCCGTGCCAGGACGTCACCCTCGCCTCGCTCCTGATGTGGGCCTGACACTTTGACGACAACTCCTAGTGGTCGAGCATGGTGCGGGCTTGGTCGCGAACGGCAGGGGCAGGTCGGGCTGAGGCAGCAGCAGGGCGTGGAGCCGGCGCAGGTCCCGGGGCCGAGACACGTCCGGGAGGCTGTCGGGTGCGGCTCGAGAAAATTGAAGCCATCGCAGACCGGCAAAGCGGGGCCGAAACAGGGCGGCCAAGCCATCGGCCGCGGCGCGGGTGCAGTGCTGGGATCCGTCGACTTCGAGGACGATGCGCCGGTCGTGCGGAAACAGCAGCAGGAAATCCGTGTGGGAGCGCAGCACTGCCTGGGGGCCGCCTGGGGAAACCGGGGCCGGGCTGGGGGTACAGGGCGACACCGATGAGGGTGGTCGAGCCGCCGGTGAGCCGCCGGGCTGCTGGCACCCCCGCATCTCCGCACCCCCGCATCTCCGCACCGCCGCAGCGGCGGACGAGGGGGCGGAGGATCAGGCGGATCCTGCGTGACCGTGGTCGCGTGCGAAGGCCTGGAAGACCTGACGCGCTCTCGCTGCGGTATGCAGGAAGCGATTGTCGAGAACGCCCGCGAGGTCGTCCAGGGCGGTCCTCAGTACGCCCGCCGCAAATCGCACGTCGGGGTGGCGGGCGGCCGAGGCCTGATCCGCCAGGTTCATGGCGCCGACAATCTGACATGCGAGCGAGGTCTGATCGTCGCCGTCGAGGAAGTAGTACGACTCGGCGTACTGCAGGTAGTCCACGGAGATGACGGATACGGCGGTGGCGAGGCCGTCGAGCATCGCGGCTCCCGCGTCGGTGTCGACCTGCTCCGTCGTGGGATGCGTGCGGACCAGGTGCGAGATCCGCAGAGCGAGTGAGCGGCGCCGCGCCAGGGCGGGGAAGATCCCCAGGGTCCACGCCACGGTCGCGCTCAGCAGGGCGAAGCCGACGAGGGACTCCATCGGGGCGACGATCCTCAACCAGCCCTCGCCCGGCGCGATGTCGCCGAGGCCCAGGGTGGAGATGTGGACCATGGACACGTAGAGCGCGTCAGGAAACGAGGCGTGGTCGGCGGGCCGCAGATCGGACGTGTAGGTGAAGGCTTCCGGCATGTGGGGCCAATAGATGAGGGCCCAGCCGACGACCGCCGTCAGGGACCACATGGCCACCACCACCGCCATTGCGGCCGGGCCGGCGAGGCCGGCACCGCGGCGGCGTCCCAGCATCTTCGAACACCGCCACACGGCGGTCATGACCAGTCGGCTCAGCCCACCGTGGCGCGTCGGGTGCCACAAGGTGTGGAAGACGTCCCGGAGGACGATCAGCACCAAGGCGGCACCCGTCGCGGTCGCCAGCCAGACCATCAGTTGTCCTCCCTCGACAGAGCCTTCCGTCTTCGCCCGGGACGGCATGACCCTATGCGAACAGACGACCACCACGCCGGACCAACCGCACGCCGTCACCCTCACCTGGGACCACGACGGCCTTCACCCTCTGCCCCGAACCGAGAAGCTGACACACTGGCCCGGAGGGCAATGAGATCGACCGCCCGTTCTTCGGTATCGTCACCGACCTCAGCGACGCGCCGACAGAACTCGCCGGCGAAGCGGGCCGGATTGCCTGACGTACCCGCAGCACCTTGTGGGGCACCACGACCTGGAACACCGGCGCGCAGGCCTGCACACGCTCCGCTTCGGCCGTGGCAGGGACGGGACCAGGGCCCAAGCAGCGCGCGACGCGGGCGTACCGGAGGGCCAGGAACTGTGGCACGTGGACGCCCGGGTGCCGGCCACGAAGCCCGACCGGCAGGGTGGCGGTCGGCTGATGGGACCGGACCGTCGGCCCATCTTCTACAGGGAAGAGTGGTACGAGCTGCCCAGTGGCGCCGTTGTCATCCACCAGGGTCATTGGTGCGGCCGACAGCAACCGGGTGAGCCCGGGTACCAGCCGCCGCACGTGCACGTGCGGCCAGGGGTAACCCCCGCAACGGCGTCATCGACACCCCAAGCTGCCGGTCCCCCGGCGGGTCTCGATCGGATCTCCTGACAGACGCCGCTGCCGTGACCGCCCACCACGAACGGCCCGGGCCCCTGCACCGCCCGGTCCAACCCCCAGCTCCGCACACTTTCCACCGATCCGTACCGGCCGCGCTGGGCGAGCACTGGGCGGCCTCGGGCATCGGCCCGGTGCGCAGGTATCTGGGCGAGCCAGGTGCCCGGGCCCGGACCTGCGCCGACGTCCTGCGCCCGGGCTTGGACAGCCCGAAACGACACAACCTGCGCCACCCATTCTCGCGGGGGCTTGCCCAACGGCTCAGGCTGTCAGGCCTGCCGCTACTTCAGCAGGGTGCGGAACTCTTCAAAGTCGAGGACCCCGTCGTTGTTCACATCGGCCACCATGGCCTTCTCCACTTCTTCGGCGAGGTGCTCCTGGGCACCTTCGGCCTTGAACCCCTCCGCCAGTTCGACGATGCTGATCCGCCCATCGCCGTCCGTGTCGATCTCGTCGAACAGCGCCTTGAGTTCGGCCTCGTTCATGACATACCTCTCTCGCGTTCACAGGCCCCGAAGGCCCACATACCCCTCACCCTGCCACACCATCAACATCACTTTGACGGCCGGCACTCCCCCGGTCTGCGCACGCTCCCAAGCGGCGACGGCGCAGCCAGCAGGGCGCCGCCGCCGGAGTTCGCGATCGCTTTCGCCGATCGCGAGCTGCCCGCTCGGGCCCGCCCACGTCTCTTGCCCGCACGTCCGGGCCGAGTACGCCGGGCAAGCACCGCAGGTGCTGTCCGCGAGGGGGCGCTGACAAGCACCAAGTCCGGATCGTCCAGGTGCTGTTCTACGATTGCGGTTCGGCGATCACGCAGACGCCGTACGCGGACTGGACGGACCGGGGGACACGACATGGCGATCGACAGGCCTGGCCGACCGGAGGACCTGCCGGCGGCCGAAGTGCTGTGGGCGCGCTGGGCCCTGGTTGCCGTACTGGAGGCCACGGCGGAGGCGGAGACCCGGGACGTCCGCCGCGGCGGCACGTGGATCGACGGCCAGGGTCTGCACCTCGACGACCGCGGCTGCACCTGGTGGACGTTGCAGCACATGGGAGAGGGCCGCTTCCTGTTGTACGGCGAGGACGAGTCCAGTGCCGTGAAATGGCACGAACCCGCGATCGACATGCTGGCGCAGGCGCCGGACTGGCTGCCGTACGAGCGCCTGCGGGAGCTGTTGGAGGGCTGGGAGCTGGGCTGCGTGTACTGGTACGAGAACGGCGCCTGGGCCCGCGCGCCCTACCCGGACGAGCTGGACGACGACGGCCTCGACTGCGGAATGAGCCGTTTCGCGGTGCGCGAGGAAGCGCTGCGCGACCTGATCGCCTCGGAGCGCGGCCTGCCCCGAGGGCGGGCGGACTGCCTGCTGGCCGCGGCCGAGGCGCGCAGCCTCACGGCCTCGGAGATCGGGGAGGTCCTGGACGCGGCCGCCGCTGCGGAAGAGTACGTGCCGGCGGACCGGGAAGCGATGTTGAGGTCCCTGGAGCTCGCGGCTCTGTGTTCGCCTGCCCTGGGCTGACCTCGGAATTGGTCACACACGTCGCCGCCGAAGGACGGCAAGCGTCAGTGCCACCCCAAGGTTCAGGCTCAGCAGCCGGACATCAGCCGTTGTGGGCGCGCAGGGCTGTCCCCCGGTTCACGCCCGCCTCGGTCAGGATGCCGTCCGTGAGGTCCCGGTGCTCCAGCCTGTGACCGTGGCCGACGGCACGGAGCGCAAGCAACTCCGTGTGAGACTCCCGTCGAGGGCCCGTAGCGCCCCAAGCGCGCCCCTGAGCGCGGCAAGGCGCTCGACGGCAACGGCTTCCGGGACGACGTCGCTCCTCACCGGGTCGGCCGTCGGTGCCTGCAGAAATGACTGCCGTCAGCGAAACGGATGGGATGGTCGGTCCCCTGTCTGACCCGTCACTGTGTGCCGGCCTCTGACGGACTGCGGGCGCGACCGGCCCGGTCTTCCCGTGACTTCGAGGGTCGTGGTCTTCCCCGCACCCTAGGGCCCGAGCGGCGAAGTCCTCAGCACGGTGGATGTCCAGGTCGACGTCGTGCAGGACGGCGACAGCGGCGTACGCCACAGTCAGCTCGCGGGCCCGGATCACCGGCTGGACACCCGTGCGCCCGAACGTCGCCATCGGCCCGCCTCCGCGTGGGGCTGGCGTCGTGCCGCGCCGGTCGCCGGTCCGGCGCTGTCGACGATGGCCCGGAGCGCCGCCACATGTCCCTCGAAGGCGGTGCGACCGCGGTCCGTCAGCCGCACCTTCGTACGGCGGTTGCGGCCGCCGCCCTCCTTCTGGAGCTGCACGCACCCGACCCCTTCCAAGCTGTGCTGCTGCTGGGAGAGCGCGGAGTCGCTGAGCGAGAGGCTGTCGCGGACGAACGTGAAGTCCGCTCACTCGCTGGCGGCCGGCAGCGACCACCGACAGTCGAGGGCGGGGTGGATCAGCTCATCGAAGCCGGCGGGGGTGCTCATCGGTCCGCCTCCTGCTCGGCCTCCGGTTCGCCGCCACAGCGCACGGAGTCGGCCGCCCAGCGGTTGGCGCGACCGAGGCAGAGCAGGTGCACCGCCACCGCGGCCGTAGCCCGGATGGGGCCGGCATGGCTCGGCGCCAGTGGCTCGGTCCCATGGTCCGGCGGCATGATCGTCCCGCCGGCGAGCACCGCCGCCGCACCGATGAACTTGTTCAACCAGGACGTATGGGCAGCATTAGGCGGGGCATGCCAGTACCGGTCAATCTCACGGCGCCGTCGTCACCTGGACGTGCGATGCCCTCGGCCGCGCCCTCTCCGGGAAGATGAGTAACGAATCGTACACACCGAGGGAAAGTGTGCAATATGCCCGGTCATCGCACCCCACCGCGACGTCTGTCGCACGTCGCCGCGACCTTGTGCTGCTCTGCGGTCCTCGCCGTCGCACAGGCGGCGCCTGCCCACGCGGCAAGCCGGACCGTCAACTTCGAGTACCAGCACATCTGGCTGACACCCGAGTTCGAGACGGGCATTCGGGGCCGCATCCACTTCACCGTCAAGAAGTGCGACCACCCCAACGGAGACATGACCGTACTGCTGCGGCGTACCGACGGCTTCAACTACGTCTCCGGCACCGAGAAGATCAAGTGCCGCGCAGGCCGGACGGCCAAGTTCGAAGACACCCCGGCGGGCACCTACGAGTTCGAGCTCGGCAAACTCGACGACTACAAGTTCTTCAAAGGCACCGCCACCTACTCGTTCAACGCCGCCCGGTAGTGCCTACCATCGACAGGAATCCGTAGAACACACCCCCGCAGCACGGCCCGGTCCAACGGCGGCCTCCGCCACGGCCACCGCTGCCAGCGCCACTGCCCCTGCGGGCGAGGGCGAGCGGCCCGGGTCCGTCGCTCCGCCTCGATCACAGCCTGATCCGGGGTCGGTGACGTAGGCCGCCTCGTTGGGACGGCTGAGCGTCGGCCGGGTATCTGTGCCTCTCGCAGCGGCCCGTCCTGCCGTCTGCGGCAGTCAGTCCCGTCCGACGATCCCGGCTTCCCAGGCGAAAACCGCGGCCTGGATCCGATGGTCCAGTCCAAGTCGTTGGACCAGCCGCGAGACGTGTCTCCTCACAGTGGTGATGGACAGACGGCACTCATCTGCGATCCGCTGGTTGGTGTGCCCGCCACCGATGAGGGCCAGCATCTGCCGCTCCATGTCCGTGAGGCGGCCCATTGTCTCCAACAGATCATGGGAGCCCGCTGAGGGACGGCCTCGAGTCAGCGTCTGCATGATCTCCGGATCGAGGACGTTGCCGCCGCCCGTCACGATCCGCACGGCGTGAATCAGTTCGTCGGGACTGCACTCCTGCACGACGAAGCCCGAAGCTCCGGCGCGGAGCACCTCAAGGACCCTCCCGTCGGGGCTGGAGGTGGTCATCGCGAGAACCTTCGGAGGGAAGCCGAGCCCCAACAGCTGACGGGTGGCCTCAAGCGCGCCTTGGCCGGCAAGGGAAGGCAGATTTATGATCACGACATCGGGCCGATACTCCTTGGCGGCTTTGACGGCCTCCACGGCGTCAGCCGCTTCACCCACAACCACCATCGCGTCGGCGGCCTCCAGTACCGGCCGCAGGCCGGACCGGTCATGACTTGCGACGATCAAGACGCGACTCACGCGCTTTCCCTTCCTCCCGGCGTTGCGACGCCGCTGCGAGTTGGCGCCGTGACCAGTACCACCCGGGGCGCCCGGCCTACCCGACCTGGATCGGCCGCCACGCCCCTGGCCGAACCGAGTCACTCAGCTCAGCTACCGGCAGTGGCCGAACAGCACAGCCTGCTTCTCCGGCCTATGGTGCCGATCGGGTTTCGATACGACCTCGGCGCGACTCGTCCCGGATGTCCGGAATCGCCTGAGCCGGCGGTCCGGGGCTGGAACGCAGTCAGTGCGAGCGTGGGCCCGCCTGATCACCGCAATGTCTGCGAGGCAGGCCAGGGCGCCGATAACGTCGTAGCGGCCGGGTCGGTAGCCGCTGGCACCATGCCTCAGGCGATCGATCCCGCGACGAGGGTCGTGCCGTACGCGGCGAGGATGCGCCCGGCCTTGTCGTCGAGGACGCCCGGAGGCCTGGCCCACTGCTGCGTCCCACAGCCGGACACGGCAGGGTAGCCGCCCGGACCGTGCGGTGCGCCAGGAAAACTGTGCCGTGACGCGCGCGTACGGGGTTGTGCCCGGCATCGACGAGACACCGGACCTTCTGGACCCCACTCGGCGGCGTCACCGCCACCACCCCGAGCGAGGACATCCGCAGGGCCGCGGGCGAGATGCGGTCCCGGGCCGGCTCCCGCCTCGCCCGACCCCCGGCACCGAGCCGTGCCCGTCGATGGCGCGGCCTCGCCTCAAAGACGCGCGTCGTCTGGCATGCACCACGAAATCCGTGTCTGATCCACGCCGATCGTGGGCCGCCTCCGGCGGGACCCCCGCGGCGAGGGCCCCCTGGCGGAGCACGCCATGAGTGGGTGGGGCTCGTAGAGGGCGCTCCCGTGTGCGTCAGTGGCGGCGACGCCAGTTTCCGGGGTGCTTTCGTCGGCCGTGCCCTGGTCCTGGTCCATGGCTTCGGCGAAGTCGGGATCGCGGTGGCGATGCCGGTAGGCCGTCGCGCTGGTGATGCCGGCGTCGGCCGCGGCCTCGGTCGTGGCCGCCCCGGCCCGCAGATGCCCGAGGAACTTCGGCGCCGCTCCGTGCGAACCGGGGAGACGGCGCTCCGCGCGCCGCACGGTCGCGGCGGCTACTGCGTCGCATGCGGCGGCGAACGCCGGCTGCTCGCTGCACCACGTGCCGGCCTGCCCCGAGGCGTCAACCAGGATCTGGGAACGCCGGACGGGGAGAGGCGCCCTGGCCCAGCGTGTGCAGGGAGGCCGCGTGGCAGAAGGCCTCCACCGCTTCGGCGCTCTCCGGGTCCGCGCCGGCCAGCCAGCGGGCGCTGGCAATATCCTGGCCGGATGCACCTCGGATGCATCCGATGACCGCGTGAAAGACGAAACAGGGGACAGACGCCAAGCAAGGCCCCCGGGTCCGGACCCACCATCCGGACGCCCAGTTCACCGAGTCACCAGGAGTAGGTTGTGGCAACTTCTGCGACGCCGCCGTTGCGCCGGCGCGGGGCGAGAAGCCTTGGGGCCCTTTTGTTCTTCCTCGCCGTGAGTTACGGCGTTGCTGCTCTCGGCGCCTTCGCCTCCGCCGACGCGGGCATGGTCTACGAGGCCTTGGACCGGCCTGCGTGGGCTCCTCCCGCATGGCTCTTCGGTCCCGTTTGGACCGTCCTCTACGCCACGATCGGCATCGCGGCGTGGCTCGTCTGGCGCCACCCCGACCGCGACCGCGCCCGAACGGCACTGGTCTGGTGGTCCATCCAGCTCGCGCTCAACCTCGCCTGGACCCCCTTGTTCTTCACGGCCCGCCAGTACGGACTTGCGCTGCTGGACATCCTGCTTCTCCTGGCCGCGCTCGGCACGACCGTGATCCACTTCCGGCGCCTCAGCCTCCCAGCGGCACTCCTTCTTGTCCCCTACATGCTGTGGGTGGCCTTCGCGAGCGCCCTCAACGCGTCCATCTGGCACCTCAACCCTTGAGCCTCCACGCCGCCCCCGTACCCACGGCAGCGTGACGCCCCGCCCTTCTCCGGTCAGGCGCGGCGTACGGACGACCCGCCCTACCGCGCAGACCGCGAAGGTCAGGTCGAGGTGGGAGACGAGTTCGTCCGCGGGCCAGTTCGGTGCCTTGAAGACTCGGCGGTGTAGAAGGCCGCACACTTCACCGCGATGGCGGCGGCCGGGTTCCGATGCGGGCAGGAGGGCCGGGCCTTCTCACAAGCACACAGCCTGCCTCGAGAAGCCCTGTCGGAAGCATGCCCTCCATTGAGGACAGGCCGCGTCCTATGCGGGGTGACCTGCGCAGTTTCCACACGGTGAGGCGTGGGTTCTTGTTGCGGGGGCCGAGCAGTTGCACCGCCCCGCCCAGCTGCCCGGGCGTCGGCACGGCCGAGGTGTGCCCGAGTACCGGCTGCAGGCCGAAGAGGACACCGTCCGCGGCGTGGTCCAGCCGTTCAACATGATCGGCCTCCCCCTGTCTGCTCACTCGTTGGACGGGAGACCGTCCGCGCGTGCTCCGTCCTGACGACGGGGACTTCGTCGTCCAGACAGCCACCACCCGCCCGACCAGGCTTCGGCAACCCTCCGACCGCTGGTACATCCGCAGCTCGCCGGCTACCTGCGGAAAGGCCGCGGCCGCTGGATCCGGCCCCGGGCCGTGAGGCGTTACGGCCCCTGCTCGCCCGTCGCGGCGTCGCCTCCAGCGCACCGGGACGTGGATGGAGTCGCCCGACCTCGAGCGGCACGCCACAGTGGCATGCGTTGATCACTATGAGGGGATCGATACGCCCGAGCCGGGATCCTGCGCCACGGACCTCCGCAGAGACCGCCGCACTCTTCGCCAGTGGCCCG
Organism: Streptomyces sp. NPDC046349; assembly: GCF_055587885.1. Lineage (NCBI taxonomy): Bacteria > Bacillati > Actinomycetota > Actinomycetes > Kitasatosporales > Streptomycetaceae > Streptomyces > Streptomyces sp. NPDC046349. Next base: position 5,673 of record NZ_JBVJFK010000018.1, on the reverse strand, counting down.
TCGGAAAAGCCGGCGCCGCAGTGTTGGATACACGCCCGCAGGAGTGCCTGACGGGTCGGACCGAGCGAGGTCGACAGCTCCGGAGGGTGCCCGCCGCACCCCACACCCAAGCGTGGGGACACGGCGGACTCCGTCTGCCGCACCGGCAACCACCGGTCCAAACGATGCAACTGCCGGCTGGGGCTGTCGTTCTGTCGGACGGAACTCATAGCTCCAGGGGGGCGTAGGGCCACACTCCGCGAAAAGGTCCTCCGAGCGGCGCGGCGCTCGACGCGGTCGATGAGCCTTCTCTTTTTGCGCGGATGACGGGGCCCGTGGCGAGGCAGGCGGTTGTGTCAGGCGGCCGGTCAGCCGTACATCGCCACGCGGTACAGGGTCGCCAGCGCGTCGTCGATGGGATGGGGCTGCGGCTTGCCGGAGGAGTCGAGCCTGTTCCACCTCTGCAGGTTCACCGCGACCGCCATCTGCCGCTTGCCGTCGGCACGGATCATGGCCAGCGCCCCACCTCCCCAGACCGTGCCACCGTGGCCCCAGAAGGCGCCCTGGCCCTGGTTCCGAGCCTCCATCGGGTACAGGCCGAGGCCGTAGTCGATCATCTTTCCCTCCTGGGAGATGATCGGGACGGTGCGCCGCATCTGCGCCAGCGACGACAGGCTGACGATCTCGCCGGCCATCAGCATGCCGAAGAAGCGGTTGAGGTCCGTGACAGTGGATATCAGCGAGGCCGACGGCCCTACCCATGACATGTCGTAGACGCTGTAGTCGCGCGGCGGGTCGATCATGCCGAACCACGCCTCGTAGAGCTGTGAGTGCGGCCCGTCCACGTACGGCTCCGCGGGGAGCTCGGTGTCCCGAAGGCCGGCGCGTTCGATGACGTTCCGGGTGATGAGCTGCTCGGCCGTAGTGCCGCTCACCTGCTCCAGGAGTTCGACGAGAAGCAGGTAGTTGGTGTTGGAGTACACCCCCGGAGCAGCGCCCGGAACACCGACAGAAGGCGCCGTGACCCCCATCCCGATCAGTTCCACGGGGTCGAACCGCGTGAACCGGTGGTCGTCCAGGCTCTGGGGACTCGTGTCCGCAACGACGGGCATTGCCCTGAGGGAGGGGTAGGCGTACGGGAGGTACTCGGCGAGGCCGCTGGTGTGGTTGATCAGCATCCGTACCGTGATCGCGTTGCCGCGTTCTCCGGGAACCAGCTTCGGGAGGTACCGGCCGATCGGTGTATCGAGCCCGATCCGGCCGCTTTCGACCTCCTGGAGAACGGCTGCGGCGGTGAAGGTCTTGGTGATGCTGCCGACGCGGTGTCGCATGTCGGCGGTGATGGGGCGACCTGTCGTGACATCGGCGACGCCGGCCGCGCCTCGCCATACCTGGTCGCCGTCGCGCACCTCGGCGAACAGGCCGGGCATCCCGGCGTGGTGGACGTTCTCGATGGCGGCGTCCAGCGCCGCCGGATCCAGGGGTTTCCTCACGGTGCGTCCTTTCGCATCGGTAGGAGCGAGCTCCGCATCGGCTGCCCGACCCGAGTGACAGGGCAACGCGTGCCTCGTCGGCCCCGTTGCCTGCGGGTCGCTCGGCACGCTCAGACCTCATTATGCACGCGGTGCGTGCAACACCAAGTGCAACGGTAGGATGTGTCCGACGAGAGGGGCGAGATGGCAGGCCGAAGGCGTTGGTCGACCGAGGAAATCCTTGATGCAGCCGGGGAATTGCTGCGCACGAGCGACACGGAGTCGTTCAGCGTGCGCAAACTCGCCGCGACGCTCGGGACCGATTCCTCCAGCCTCTACCGGCACTTCCGCAGCAAGACCGAACTGCTGCGCGCGCTCGCCGACCGCATCCTCCTGACCTCCATGGACGGCTACCGCGCCGAAGGCGACTGGAAGCAGCGCATCACCGCCCTGGCCCTGCGCATGAGAGAGACGTTCGGCCAGCAACCCCAGCTCGCTGCGGTCTGGGGACGCTACGCGTCGGGAGGCGCCGGTTCCCGGCTGGTCGTGGAAGCGGTACTCCAGGCCCTGCGCGCGTCGGGACTGCCCGACGAAGAAATCCCGGCGTGCTACCACCGGCTCGCGGTCCTCATCGCCGCGCTGATCTCTGCCGAGGCCGGAGTCAGCACCATCACCCCGGAAGAACACGAACAGGGCATGGAGCTGTTCCGCGTCACAGTCCTCGGCGCCGACCCCGAACGCTTCCCCGCTCTGGCCCACTTCGCCCGCGCCGTCCGGCCCCTCGGGGCGGATCGCCGCGCCGCGTTCGAAGAAATCCTCGCCGCCCACCTCGCCCACATCGAAGCCGCAATCCCCCCGAACCGGCCGACCCGCTCGTGAAAAGACCGTCTGCCGACAATCACTCCGGCGATCACGACCCCGCCCCGCCCGCCCCGGGAAGGGACAGCAGCAAGGATTCCCCGCTCGCATGCCACTCCCGCCGGAGCAGCGGCAGCAGCTGGCAGACCTCGGCCTCTTCGACTGATCCGGCTGAGCGGGCCGGTGCGGGTGGGCGGGCGTCACGACACCGCATACCCGACCTGGCCGCGGCGGCGTGGCAGCGGCGTGGACACCGCCGAGATGCGGGAGCGGTTCCCGCCCGGGTTCCATGCCCTCGACGTGGTGTCCGAACGGGACCCCGTGCCGGAGTCGTTGGCGGCCATGGCCCGGCTGCCGCGGGCCTGCGGTCGGTACGAACTGTCCTTTGCGCTGTGTGACCGCGCCGATGCCGACGATCGGGTCATGTGGACGGCCGTCGCACGAGCGGCAACCTGGCGTGTGATGGGCGACCTGGACCAGACTGCTGCTGCCTTCGAAAGCGCGCTGCTCCTCGACTCCGCCAACTGGTCCCTCTACCTGGACCTAGCCGACGTGCGCGCCGGGCAGGGCAACTTCGCCGCAGCCGCGAGCCTCGCCGATCAGGGCCTGGAATACGAGCCTCACGAAGTCACCCTGCGCGCCGCGAGCGCCGCCTACTGCACACGCCTTTCCGGCTCGTCCGACGACCTGAGTGCCCTGATCACCCTGGCGCCGGAACTCGCGAACACCACCTATCGGGACCTACTGGTCGAATACGCATGTGCGGGTCCGAAGCTGCCTCGCAGACTCGTTGCCAAGGCCCGCCGAGTCCGTATGAACTGAGAGGGACAAATCCCCTCCTGCCGGCTGCGCAAGGTGCGGGCTACGGCCTGGGCATGCTCGCGCAGCGGCAGGTCCTGCTTGTTCCAGGTGGCGGCCGCGTAGTTGAGGAGTTCGGCCGTGGCGCGCTGAGGGTCGCTCAGATCGTCGGTGCGACTGCCAGTGCTCCCGCTCCCCCACCAGGCCCCCCTCGGACGGCTCGGCGTACCAGGCCCACGCATCGGTGCCGACGGTCGATCCTGACTGGACGCCGACGTACTGGGCCGGCCTACCAGCGAGCTGATCTGTGGTGCTGAGGCCGGATGCCCACCGACAGTGACGATGCTGCCTGGATGTCAGAGATCCTCATCGCAGCTTTGTGCGGTGCCCTTGCCCTCTGCGGCCCGTACGGTCGTGCGGGAGACTCCGGCAACGCGGGCGGTCTCGCTCTCCGACAGTCCGAGCCTGCCCGCGCGGCGCAGCAGGTCATCGCGTCCGCCCACGGTCCGGGCGAACTCCCGCAGGTCCGCGCGGAGCTGGTCCTGCGCCTGAACGCGGAGGGCGTCGACACTGCCCTGCTCGAGGAGGGTACGCACCAGGGCGAGGGGGTGGCCGGCCGCCGCGAGCAGGGCAGCAAGACGCTCGGGCGGGGGGAAAGCCTGCAAATCCTGATGCTGGTCGTGGCCTGTCGCGTAGTCGTGGGGCAGGAAGTCGTCGAGTCGGAAGAGCGCGTCGCGCAGGTCGGCGACCGCGTGGTGGGCGGCATCCCACCGGCTTCCTGCAGCGCGGCCGCGAGGGCGGCCACCTCGTGCAGAGCCCCGCGCACCGCGGGGGCCAGCTGCCACTCCAGCGCCGTGGCGGTGGTCGAGGCGGTCGCACGGCTGTCCATCATGCTGCTCCCTTCTTCCCCGTCGAGGAGTCCAACGAGCCCGCCTCCCCAGGCTGTTGCCCAGTTCTGTACACGCCTTCCAAGCGTGCTGCCGGAACCCGGGCAGGACCCTTCACGCCCTCGTTCAGAAGAGGTGAAACAAGCCGTTCACGTAGCGGCGGGCGGGGCCGCCTCGCTCGTCCCGAGCGCGGTGGCGACCTTCTCCATCGGGATCTTGCCGGTCCGCACCGCCACAGCCGCGTCCGCTCCCGCCTCGGCGATCAGATACCGCAGGTCCGCGAGCGCCTTCAACGCCACCAGCGGGTCCGTCACCGCGGCGGCCTCCAGGCTCTCCTTCAGAGCGGACAACAGGGCATGGAGCGGTTCGGAGAGCGGGACGACCATGTCCCGGACCACAGTGAGGTGGGCCTGGTAGTCCGCGACCGGCGCGGTCAGGTCGACGTCGGCCTCGTACAGCGGGCGCTGGTCGTCGAGCACGGTCCACTCGAGCGGGTACTCGGCCGCCCCGCGCCACCCACACGCACAGGCCCCCGCAGCCGGGCGGCCCTCGGCCGGCCGAACCGTCCGTCGTACGCGTGCCACGCCGTCGACGACGGCATGTGCCCGCCGCTGCCCACGTCGAAGTACACCGGCCCCGGCTCGCTGCCGTCCTCCCGGAGCACCCCCACCGCACCCTTGTGCGCAGCCCCCAGGTCCCTCAGCGTCTGTCCACAACACCCACCCCTTCGAACCGGCCTGCGGCCCATCCGGGCGGGCCAGTTCCAGCGTGCCGCACCTGTCCGGCCTCCCACCTGCGTGCGGGGGAAGTGCCACCCTCAAAAGGGGTTCGGGGATGACCGGACCTGTTCGGCATCGACGCCCGCGAGCAGGGGCCCCTCGGCCGGGGAAGGGCCGTGGTTGGGATGCTGCCGACCGGGGGCGGTGCCGGCGACGTGTGACGGCTGCCGGGTCTGCCCGCGGTCGACAGCGCCACGGGGGCTGGGAGGAGCCCGTCCGATGGTCGTTCCGCAGCGGTCGCTATCGCATCCCCTGACCGTGTGGGGCCGGGTGTTGGCGCGCGGGGCGAGCAGTGAACCCCACCCGGACAGAGTGCTCTCTCCCGGCCAATCGGGGCGGCGCGGGCCGTGCGGCTGCATTCCTCGAACGCGACACTGTGCGGGACGCGGCCCGGATGGGGGCTTTCTGTCGGGTCAGCGGGAGCTATGCGGGCGAGCAGGGCCCGGATCGCGGCCGCCCGGAGTTCCCGGCCGCTGTCGCGCGTGGCCGCCGCCCCGGGTGCAGCGTTCGGGCTCCCTCCCCCCGGTCGGCAGCGCCACGGGTCCGGAAGCCTCCCGGCCGAAAGCAGCTCCCCGCAGGCGGCCTCTCACCCCGTTTCCGGGCAGTGCCTTGGTTTTGATGCGCTCGACCAAGGCGTCCCGCCCGGACGGTGTGCGCCCGGGTGTGCCGAAGCACGGTGGTTGCCACAGGCAGAGCCGGGTGACATGGCACATGGGACCGTCGTTCTGCCGGGGGGTCCACGGTGGAGGCGCTGGCGGCCGCGCGCCGGTTTGCCGAGCGGGAAGGCCACCGGGTGGTGCGAGAAATCGCCGACGCAACGCGGCCTCTGGACCCGCGTTGGCGGCCGGGCTACCTGGAAGTGCGCCGCTTGGTTCTCGGCGGATACGCGGAGGGCCTGGT